>WOYS01000035.1 GCA_011620645.1 Mycobacterium sp. | reverse complement strand
GAGCTGGCTCAGCCCGGGGGTGGGTTAGCCCTTCTGCCAGAGGCAGTAGCCGGTGAGTCGGACGCTGAACATGTGGGGCGACACCTCCAACGTCAGCGGCTGACCCGGTTCGGCCGTCAGCGTCTGCGGCGGGCCGGTCTTGCCTGCGCCCGCCACATCCATGATTTCGGCGCTGCACGTCGTGTCGGCGGTCAGCGGTGCCGCCGTCCAGGTGCCGCCGTGGACTTCCGGATTGCGGCGGCCCTGCCCGTGTAGGACCAGTTCGGGGCCGGTGGTCAGCCAGCGATCCGAAGAGGGATACGGGTCGAGGAACGGCTGCCAGGTGGCTCCGCTGCATTCGAGCAGATATTTGGCATCGCCGATGGCGGTCAGTGCGCCGTCGAGATCCCCGCCGCAGGCGGCGCCGATGGCCGGGGGATTGGGCGGGGGCCCGGGAGGCGATGGCTCGGGACTGGCGTGCGAGCACGCGGCCGCGCAGACGGCGAGCGCAGCCATGGCCGTGCCCGCCGACACCGCGCGGGCCATCACACCGCCTGCAGCGCCGAGATGTCGGTGCGCATCAGGTGCACGTTGTATTGATCCCAGTTCGACAGGTTGTAGTACAGGTACTGCTGGTTGCCCGCACCCGACGCCGCCGTGCCGGACAGTGGATGGATCATCGGTGCGTACCAGCCTGCCGCCCGCGGCATCAGCGTGATCGAGTCCGACCAGTTGCCCTGCGGGGTATCCGACACCCGCAGCACCACATCGTTGCGGCCGTCGGTGTAGGTCACGAGGTACCGTCCTGCGTACTCGTTGTACTGCACCGACATCTCGCTGACATTGCCGAAGGTGGGCAGGCCGCCGACCCAGATGCCGTTGAGAATCTTGCTGAACAACCCAAAGGTGAAGCAGTCAAAGACCTTGTACACCGCGTGGACAAGATCGTTCTCGCTGGATCCGATCACCGGTACGGCTGCCGACGGGTCGCCGGTGGCCCAGTTGCCGGTGCCGTCGGAATTCTTGCCGGTCCAATACTGGTACTTGTCGAGTTGGCGCAGCTGGCTTTCCGGCACCCGCGCCAGGTACGCGGAGCCTTGCCGGCCCGACGGGGTGCCGTACACGTAGACGTAGCGCTCCCTGGTCAGATCACCCTCCGATGCCGTCCAACTGTCGGGGTCGTCGGGATTGCCGTACACCAGCGCGTTCTGCTGGAAGTGCTCGTCTCCGGGCACGTACGCCTTGCTCGAGCGCAGCCAGCCCGACGATCGCACGGTGTCGGAGTCGACCGCCCACGTCTCGCCGCCGTCGGCGGAGTAGGCGATCGCCGAGTAGTTGGTGGTCCACCGGCCCGGGGTGTCCCAGGTACGCACCGACATCACGGTCGCGTACTGGACATAGTCGCCTTCGGCCGTTGCGTCCGGAACGGCGATCGCCGCGGTCGGAATGAGGGTGTAGGTGTTGCCGAAAAGGCCGTCGACACCGGGATCGGTGATGATCTGCATCGCGCCCGCCCGCGGGCCTCCGGTGCCGTACCAGGTCGGTGTGCCGTTCGGATCACCCGGGTATTGGGCTCCCGCATTGATGACGGCGGCGTTCCATTCCAGGCCACCGTTCAGGTCGGTGTCGATGGTCCGGAACAGCACGTTGTTGCGCCAGTCTCCGGCCATCCCCGGATCGCTGTAGGAATCGCCGAACAGGCTGTAGACGATCGGCTTCTGGGTCGCGTCATCGATGTAACCGCTGTCCCACATGATGCCCAGATCGGTGCCCGCGACGAACCAGTGGGCGGTGGGGTTGCCGGTCACCAGGCCCAGATCTGTCCGGCCGTCGGCGAGGCTGTCCGGAACGACCGGTGCCGGCGCCCGGCCGGGATTGGCGTCATAGACGTCGTCGGCGGCAACCAGGGCAGCCACCTGCCCTCCGGGCACGGTGATCTCGTTCTTGCCCAACGCCTGGGAGGTCTCACGTCGCGTCCACGCCATCACGGCGAGCACGAAGGGGGACGGGCCCGGCGTGTGCGGACTGCTGTCCGCCGACGGTGACAGTCCCACAGTGGCGAGCAGCGTGGTCACCACAGCGTCCTCGGCCATCCGGGATGCCTCGATGGTCTTGCTGGGGGCAGTGGTGACCGGTGTGGCATCGCTGCGCATGGTCGACGGCGGCGGCGGGAGGGCGACTGCGGTGCGCTGCGCATGGTCGGAGGCGTCAACCACCTTCCCGAGTGCCTTCTCGGCCACAACGCTGGCTCGCTTGGGCCGACGCAGATCGGGCACCGCGTTGACGGCGTCGGGGACGATCTGTCGGCGTTCGGTCTTGTCGGCGGCCCGGCGCAGGCCGGCGAGCGGGGCCGGCGGGGTCGCCGCGGCCCGGGCCACATCGTTGTGCGTGGCTCGGAGTTCGGCCCGCCTGCCGTAGAGGCGAGTGGGCACCTTTTCCGCTTCGCTTCGGACGTGCTCGACGGCGTCACCGAGACCGTCGAGTCTGGTGTCGATCTCCTTGCGAATCCGGTCACGCTGGACGGCGCGACGATCGCGGCTGGTGTCGGTCTCCTTGCGAATCCGGTCACCCACGGCCGACAGCGGTCCCGTCCGCGCCGGGCCAGAAGTGGCACCCGATGCGCCCACGCTGGCGTCAGCCCCGTTGTTGCTGCTGCCGGCGGTGCTGTCAGGGCCCTCCGCCCGTGCGCTCGGTGCCCCGGTGCTCATCGCGGCGCCTATGCCGAGTGCCACCGCCAGGGCGCCGACACGGCTGATGTAGCGGGTTGCATCCATGACGCTCCGTAAGGTCAAGCTTCGATCCTGGCCCGCTCCAGACCCTACCTCCGCCGGTGTCAACCAACGTGCGGAACCTGCCGAGCGGCGGGTCGATATTTGCGATCGGGTACACGACCTCAGTTCCCAGCCAGCACAGCATCCTCAGCGCTTCCCGGATATTCCACCGCGGTGGTGGCCCGCCGCGTCGGCGCCGTATCGAGATCGACGTGTGTACCCCGGAACACGGTGGGGAACAGTCGGATCAGGGGTGACCGCGACGCCGAGTTGATCATCGTCATATCGAGCAGTCCGTCGGTCGGGCCGGCGTGCTAAACGCGCCGGCCCGCGGGGTGGTGACCGGTGTCGGCGACTGAGTCAACGTCGTCGACGTAGTCGGCGAGCGAGCAGCTGCGGAGGGGCTGCGGAGGGGCTTCGGTGAGGGACTGTTTCCGTGGCCACGGAGGCTGACCGCGAGGGCGCGGTAACCCTTATCGGCGAAGAAGTCCAGGAAGTGTTCGTCCCAGCACCATGCGGCGTGCCAGGCCCCGTGGACGAAGAGCAGGGGCACCGGGTGGGATTGGCTGCAAGCCCCTTTGTCGATCACCTCGAGCATGGCCCTAGCCTTTCCTCTGCGGGAGAACAGCCGCCGACGACCGCGGCCGGCGGTTAGCTGCGATGACGCCGAGAATAGCCTCTGGCCAGGCAATAGACGGCCCGAATTGCTCATCCATCTTTTCGCGCGGTCGCCTTGGGGTTCGTGTCGCGTTTGAGCTCGGCCGATCCTGATGCCGGGTTCACAGTGCTGCTTGCCGCGCGTATTGCAGTTCTGCAGCTTTTGTAGCCGGTCTTCGAACTCGGTGCGCAGATGGGCGTAGGGGCGGTTGCCGTAGAAGGCGGTGCGGTCGACTCCGCCCGTGGCAGACGACAAATGTACTTCCTTGAGCCTCGTCAATTGGTAGACAAGTGCCATGTTCGATGGCTTTGAAATGGTCGACGTGGACGTCGACGGCGTCCGCATCCACGCGCGCGTCGGTGGCGAGGGGCCTCCGGTGCTGCTGCTGCATGGCTACCCGCAGACGCACGTGATGTGGCACGAGGTGGCACCAGCGTTGGCTGAGTCGCACGCGGTCGTTGCCGCCGACCTGCGCGGGTACGGCGACTCGGACAAGCCTGCGGCGCAGGCCGACCACGGGTCGTACTCCAAGCGGGCCATGGCCGCCGACATGGCTGCGCTGATGAAGGCTCTCGGACACGATCGCTTCGCCTTGGTTGGCCATGACCGCGGCGCTCGGGTCGCCCATCGGCTTTGCCTCGACTACGCCGACCGGGTCGAGCGGGCCGTGGTGATCGACATCGTCCCGACCCGCCACGTCTTCGCCAACGTAGACCGCGCTTTGGCGACGTTTTACGACCACTGGTTCTTCCTCGCAGAGCCACCGGACCTGCCCGAGGTTCTGATCGGCGGCGCGCCGGAGTACTTCCTGCGCCGAAAACTCGACCAGTGGTCGGGACCTGCCGCGGCGTTCACCGAGGAGGCGGTAGCGGAGTATGTCCGTTGCTTCTCTGATCCCGCGACAATTCGGGCGACCTGTGAGGACTACCGTGCGGCGGCGTCCATCGATCTCGAGCACGACGACGCAGACGCGGCCGCGCGTCGCCGTATCGCTTGCCCGCTCCTCGTTGTGTGGGGTGCGAAGGGCTACGTCGGTGTGGCTTACGACGCGCTCACGGTGTGGCGCGCTTATGCCGAGGATGTAAGGGGCCACGCGATCGACTCCGGCCATTTCGTGCCCGAGGAGGCGCCGGCGGAAACCATCACCGTGCTACGGGATTTCTTGGCCTAGAGCGCCTGGGCCGCCGACCGCCGGACGGTCGCGTGTGCACGGTGTTGTCGGTCACTATCGCTAACGGGGCCTTCAGGACTTCCTCGCTGCCGTTGGCATGCCCATTTCAGATCAGCAGGTAGCCGAGTCGCTGAGCCGCCCCGCCGATCCGCAGTGCTAGGCCCGGGTGTGTCAGCGGCAGCGATATCGCCGGTCGAGTCGGCATCGCCGCCATAGCCGGAACAAATAGGGCGACGCAGGGCCCACCGGCGAACCGACTGTTGTAGCGCATCCCATCGAGATCAGGAAATGCCTCGGTGATCCGCCTGGCCCACCGCTGTGTGATCGAGTGCGGGCCAGTGGACAACGCGAACGTTCCGCCAGCCCTGGTAGGCCACGCGCCGACGCTGTCGGCCGCCAGGTCCAAGAGTCTGAGCTCACGCGTGAACCGCAAACCGGTCAGATACGGATCGCCTCGAAGACGATCGATGGTGCGCGCCACCTGAAAAGCCTCTGCCAGCGCTGGCGTAGGCGCCGATGCGCCGTACCAGACGCCAATCCCAGGTTGCTCGCGAGCAGGAGGTGAATGCGGGTCAAACCTCAGATGTGGTCCATGCTCCCGAAACCTGTTCCAGGCCAACACCTGATCACCCGTGGTCCGGTGAACGCGCCACCACAGCTCACTAGTCGAGACGACTCGGTACTCGTCATCCCGAATGCCCTTCGCGCGCAGATCAGCGACCGGTGGAGGACCTGGAAGCCGAGCACTCACGCGGTGTACCAGTCGGAGCTGGCGGCCGCAGCGACGACGTGTTCGACATCACCACCGCCGCGCAGCCACTCCACCGGGGTCATCGCGTGGTCCTGGAACAGCTCCAGCTGCGGCGTGCGCAGAAACCCTGCCACGGCGACGGGATGCAGATCCGAGGGCAACGCTTTGAACACCCGATCCAGGCCGCGAACCTGGCGGCTCGGACCACCGTTGGCGTCCGTTTCGAACTGCAACACCGGAAACACCCAGCTCTGACCGTCAGGGATAGCCCATAACTCGCCGGCGAGCCGCTTCTGCCGCACCCGCGACGCGCTCACACCCAGACCGCTGGCCACCTCGTCGGCTGTGAACGCCGTGACGGCAAGCTGGGCAACATGGCCGGCGATCTCGGTACCGGCGGCGAGAAGCGCATTGCGGTTCTCGGTGAAGTCGGTGTCATCGAGCAGCCGAGCCTCTTCGTCGGTAAGGGACGCGGCCCACGGCCGCAGGGCGGGCAGGACTTTCAAGGCGGCGACGAAGTCACTGGTGCTGATGTCGAAGCGGTCGCGCAGCAGCTGGTCCAGTTCAGAGTTCACGGTCATGAACACCCCCCCTTAACGTAGATTCACGCGATAATATCGCCGTTAATCTGCGCTGTCGAGGTAAGTCAAGAAAGGGCTCTAGCCGGGCCGTCCCGTCAGCCGGAATAAGGCCTGGACCTGCCGCGTTCTTCCTTTTAGTCAAGATCAACAGACGATTCGTCAGTGGAAGGGGAATCGCTATGCGCGTACACAAAAACGATGTGGTTTCCGCCCGGCGGACGATCCAGAACATGGATAGGCCGCGGGTTCCGAAAGGGACCAAGGGAACAGTGGTGGAGACGACGGTGTTCGGCAGGCCCAAGCGTGTCTGCTTCTCGGTGTCCGACGTCTGGGGGCCCAAGCGTGTGCGGGTGAGGGTCGGCCGCCACGATGTCGACAGCGACTGAACGCCCTCGCCTCGGCCCGCCACCAACCCGTCGCCGCAGGTCGGGGCCGATTCGCGGGTGATGTGAGTGATACTGTGAGCTGTTGCCGCGGTCCGCGCTGGCTAACCCCCTCGAATCCCCGTCGTGGACTGCGGCACTTTTAGTGCCCTAGCTGTGCCACGTGCGTTTATCGCAGGGCGTGAACGGGCTGAAGGTGACGTGGCGAGGAATTGCCACCGATGTTCGCGGATAGACCGCGAACAGAGTCATAGCTATCCAAAGGTTGCTGACCAAGTATGTGGGACGAGATTGTCGATGTGGTGTCGGTGGGAGCAGGTCCCGGTGGGCTGGCGTGTGCGATCGCCGCGGTTGACGCCGGGCTCGACGTTTTCGTCGCCAGACCCGCTTCGGGCGCCCCGCCCGAACCGATGCCTGAGACCGACGACACCCGTGGCTGGCTGCCCGTCGTCACCGACGCCGAAACCATGGCCTACTTCCGCGCATTGTCCGAAGAGTTGCCGACCGTGACGCTGCCCACCGACCCGAATGAGCTGCCGATCAGGACCTTGTGCGATGTCAAGGTCGACACCTCCCGCCGAGCGCCGGTCGAGACATTCTTCGGAGCCCGGCTCGGCGTCTGGGCGGCGGGCTGTATCGCGTCGCCCTACGGCCTGCTCTTCACCAGGGTCACCGGCTGGCCCACTGCGACGATGCGGACGACGGGCGGGAAATCATTCGAGGTGCTCGCCCTCGATGAGTCCGATGGTGCGCCGTCGGACCGGACCTTCACCGGCCGCTTGGACGCGATGGCGGCCGCTCGCGGCATCGAGGTGCTCGAGGACCACCCGCTGCAGCGCATCGTGTTCGATGAGGGCGAGATCGCCGGCGTCGTCGTCGACTCGAAAAATGGTCCGTGGGCGGTGCGGGCCCGTGTCGGGATCGCCGTGACCTCATCGGAACCCTGTCCGTCCGATGACCGGGTACTGGATGCCGACAGCAGGATCGCTCTGATCGGGCTGACCGCGAGCCGCTTTGGGCGGGTCGAGGTGGTGCGCACGGTCGGTGCGCCTTGAGTCAACCGACCCGGTGCACGGCGCGTATCGACGAGGAGCTATGTATGGAGGAGGAAAGTCGATGCGTTTACCGGAGGAGAATTATAGTGCAGGTTTTCAAGAATCTTGATGAGCTGGTGGGGGCTGCGGGCACCGAGCTGGGCCCCACGGAGTGGCTGGAGATCGACCAGGACCGGGTGAATAAATTTGCCGAAGCAACCGAAGATCACCAGTGGATCCACGTCGACCCGGATCGTGCCGCGAGTGGACCCTTCGGCGGAACCATCGCTCACGGGCTGCTGACCCTTTCGCTGTTGCCCTACTTCAGCCACCAGCTCTACCGCGTCGAGGGCATCTCGCTGGGGGTCAACTACGGCTACAACAAGGTTCGGTTCATCACCCCGGTGAAGGTGGGCGCGAAGGTGCGGGCCCGCGCGGTGATCAACGATGTGACGCCACTTCAAGGTGCGGCCCAGTCGACGGTCACCATCACGGTGGAGATCGAGGGATCGGAAAAGCCTGCGGCGGTGGCAGAGTCGATCGTGCGCTATATCGCCTGATTCGCGGCCTTGCGCTGGGCGGCCTTCACCAGGGCGCCCCCGATGATGAGGCGCTGGATCTCGCTGGTGCCCTCGTAGAGCCGCAGCAACCGCACCTCGCGGTAGATGCGTTCGACGGGCACTTCGCGCATGTAGCCACTGCCACCGTGGATCTGGACGGCGAGGTCGGCGACATTGCCCGCCATTTCGGTGCAGAAAAGTTTCGCCGATGACGGTGCGATGCGCCGGTCCTCGTCGGTGACCCACAGTCGTGCGGCCTCGCGGACCAGCGCGCGGCCGGCCATGACGCCGGTCTGCTGGTCGGCGATCATGGCCTGCACGAGTTGGAAGTTGCCGATGGGGGTGCCGCCCTGAGTGGCGGTCGCGGCGTAGGCCACCGACTCGTCGAGCGCGCGCTGTGCGCTGCCGACGGCCAGTGCGGCGATGTGCACGCGCCCGCGGGCCAGCGATGTCATCGCGGCCCGGTAGCCGATGTCCTCACTACCGCCGACCAGGGTGTCGTGGCCGACCCGCACATCGTCGAAGCTGACATCGGCCGTCCAGGCGCCCTCCTGGCCCATCTTGGCGTCCTTGGCGCCGATGTGGATGCCCGGGGTGTCCACGGGCACCAGGAAGACCGCGATACCGGCGCCGTCGGCATCTGCGGGGCGGGTGCGGGCGAACACCACGAACAGGTCGGCGTTCGGTGCATTGGTGATGAACCGCTTCTGGCCGTTGATCACCCACTGATCGCCATCGCGAACGGCCTTGGTGCGCAGGCCTGCCGGATTGGAGCCGGCGCCCGGTTCGGTGAGAGCGAAGGATGCGACCACCGCACCGGAGGCGATGCCCTCCAGCCAGCGGGACTTCTGCTCGTCGGTGCCGAACCCGACGAGCACCTGACCGGCGATGCCGTTGTTGGTGCCGAACATCGAGCGCAGCGCCAGGCTGGTGTAGCCGAACTCCAACGCCAACTCGACATCCTGCGCAAGGTTCAGCCCGAGGCCACCCCATTCCTGCGGGATCGCGTATCCGAACAACCCCATGCTCTTGGCCTGATCGCGGATATCGTCGGGCACCCGGTCGGCGGACATGATCTCCAACTCGCGGGGCACCACCTGGTTGCGGATGAACTGGCGGGTGGCGGCGAGGATATCGGCGAAGTCTGCGTCAGACACGGCGGCGGCGGTATCGGCCATCAGCGGGATCTCCTGGGGGTTGGTGCGACCCACCTGCGGGGTGGTTCGATACAAGAAATATCATATTTTATGTATGCAACTACTCGGGCTTCAGGAAGGAAAGGGCTCCCATGGCTCTGCTTGACGGTCGTACCGCGGTGATCACCGGTGGTGCGCAGGGAATCGGGTTCGCTATCGCCGAATGTTTCGTGGCCGAGGGCGCCCGGGTGGTGCTCGGGGACCTCAATCCGGAAGCCACCGATGCCGCAGTCGCCGCGCTCGGCGGCCCCTCGGTGGCCAAGGCGGTCAGCTGCGATGTCACCGATGCCGGGCAGGTCGAGGCCCTCGTCGGTGCCGCGGTGGACACCTTCGGCAGCCTCGACGTCATGGTCAACAATGCGGGTATCACCCGCGACGCCACCATGCGCAAGATGACCGAAGAGCAGTTCGATCAGGTGATCTCGGTGCACCTCAAGGGTTCGTGGAACGGCACCCGGTTGGCGGCAAACATCATGCGGGAAGCGAAAAGCGGTGCGATCGTCAACATCTCGTCGATCTCGGGCAAGGTCGGACTGATCGGCCAGACCAACTATTCGGCCGCCAAGGCCGGCATCGTCGGCCTCACCAAGGCCGCCGCCAAAGAGGTGGCCCATCTGGGCGTGCGGATCAACGCCATTCAGCCCGGCCTGATCCGGTCGGCGATGACGGAGGCCATGCCGCAGCGGATCTGGGATCAGAAGCTTGCCGAGATCCCGATGGGGCGCGCCGGGCGGGCCAGCGAGGTCGCCTCCGTCGCCCTGTTCCTGGCCTCGGACCTGTCCTCGTATATGACCGGTACCGTGCTCGAAGTGACCGGCGGGCGGCACATCTGAAATGTCTGACGCCGTTATCTGTGAACCGGTCCGCACTCCGATTGGCCGCTACGGCGGCATGTTCCAGTCCCTGACCGCCGTCGAACTGGGCGTCGCAGCACTGCAGGGCCTGTTGGCGCGCACCGGAATTCCCGTCGATGCCGTCGAGGACGTGATCCTCGGGCACTGCTATCCCTCCGGCGAGGCCCCGGCGATCGGACGGGTGGTGGCACTGGACGCCGGCCTGCCGATCACCGTGCCCGGTATGCAGATCGACCGGCGCTGCGGATCCGGCTTGCAGGCCGTCATCCAGGCCTGCCTGCAGGTGCTCACCGGCAACAATGATCTTGTCGTCGCCGGCGGCGCCGAGTCGATGAGCAACGTGGCCTTCTACTCCACCGATATGCGCTGGGGTGGGTCGCGAGGTGGGGTCACGGTGCACGACGGACTGGCCCGCGGCCGGACCACGGCAGGGGGCAAGAATTACCCGGTTCCCGGCGGCATGCTGGAGACCGCTGAGAATCTTCGCCGCCAGTACGGCATTTCACGCACCGAACAGGACGAACTTGCGGTGCGTTCGCACCGGAAGGCCGTCGCCGCCCAGACCAGCGGGGTGCTCGCCGAGGAGATCATCCCGGTCACCGTGTCGACGCGCAAAGGTTCGGAGGTGATCGACACCGACGAACATCCGCGCGCGGACACCTCGGTCGAGGCGCTGAGCAAGCTGCGGCCGGTGCTGGGTAAGAGCGATCCCGAGGCCACCGTCACCGCAGGCAACTCCAGCGGACAGAACGACGCCGCTTCCATGTGCATCGTGACCACCCCGGAGCGTGCCGCCGAACTCGGGCTCAAGCCCCTTGTCCGACTGGTGTCCTGGGGTGTGGCCGGGGTGGCGCCCAATGTCATGGGCATCGGCCCGGTGCCGGCCACCGAGCGGGCGCTGGCGAAGGCCGGTCTCGCTCTGTCCGATATCGACCTCATCGAACTCAATGAGGCATTCGCCGCGCAGGCGCTGGCCTGCACTCGCGAATGGAAATTCACCGACGCCGATCTGGAGCGCACCAACGTGCGTGGGTCGGGCATCTCGCTCGGCCACCCGGTCGCCGCGACCGGTGGCCGGATGCTGGCCACCCTCGCACGTGAACTCGACCTGCGTGACGCCCGGTACGGGCTGGAAACCATGTGCATCGGTGGCGGTCAGGGTCTGGCCGCCGTCTTCGAACGGACAACACCATGACTCGCCTGGCGCAGACTCCCGGTCTCACCGACGTGCAGGCCGAGATCGTCGCCACCGTGCGCCAATTCGTGAACAAGGAGATCATCCCGAACGCTCAGGAGTTGGAGCATTCCGACACCTATCCGCAGCAGATCGTCGACAAGATGCGCGATATGGGTCTGTTCGGCCTGATGATCCCCGAGGAGTACGGCGGTCTCGGGGAATCGCTATTGACCTATGCGTTGTGTGTCGAGGAACTGGCCCGCGGCTGGATGAGTGTGTCCGGCGTCCTCAACACGCACTTCATCGTCGCATACATGATCCGACAGCACGGCACCGACGCCCAGAAGCAGCATTATCTGCCGGCAATGGCCACCGGCGAGGTGCGCGGTGCGTTCTCGATGTCCGAGCCCGAGTTGGGATCCGACGTCGCCGCGATCCGCACCAAGGGCGTCCGCGACGGCGATGATTACGTGATCACCGGGCAGAAGATGTGGCTGACCAATGGCGGCAGCTCCACGCTGGTCGCGGCGCTGGTGAAAACCGATGAGGGAGCGGACAAGCCGCACCGCAATCTGACCGCGTTCCTGATCGAGAAGCCGGCTGGGTTCGGCGAGGTACTGCCGGGGCTCACGATTCCGGGCAAGCTCGACAAGCTGGGCTACAAGGGCATCGACACCACCGAGTTGATCTTCGACGGGTACCGGGCGAATGCCACCGACGTCCTCGGTGAGGCGCCCGGCAAGGGCTTCTTCCAGATGATGGACGGTATCGAGGTCGGTCGGGTGAACGTCTCGGCCCGCGCGTGTGGCGTCGCGCTGCGGGCTTTCGAACTGGCGATTCGCTATGCGCAGCAACGGGAGACGTTCGGCAAGCCGATCGCCGGGCATCAGGCGATCGCCTTCCAGCTCGCCGAGATGGCGACCAAGGTGGAGGCCGCCCACCTGATGATGGTGAATGCGGCCCGACTCAAGGATTCCGGTGATCGCAATGATGTCGCGTCCGGGATGGCGAAATATCTGGCCAGCGAGTACTGCGCCGAGGTCACCCAGCAAAGCTTCCGGATCCACGGCGGCTACGGATACTCCAAGGAGTACGAGATCGAACGGTTGATGCGTGATGCGCCGTTCCTGCTGATCGGCGAGGGCACCAGCGAGATCCAGAAGACCATCATCAGCAAGAATCTGCTGGATGAGTATCGGATCTGACCCGGAGTTCGCGGTCCGTCCGCAACTCTCCGACGATGTCGCAAGAGTGGTGCGGCGGAGGATCTTCGACGGCACCTACCGCGCGGGGGAGTACCTGCGCCTGGACCAGCTGGCTGTCGACCTCGGCATCAGCGTCACCCCGGTGCGGGAGGCGCTGCTGAATCTGCGGGCCGAAGGTCTACTGGTTCAGCACCCGCGGCGCGGGTTCATGGTCCTCGAGTTCACCGCGCGTGATCTCGCCGATGTCGCCAACGTCCAGGCCTACGTCGGGGGAGAGCTGGCGGCCAGGGCAGCCGAGAACATCAGTGCAGAACAGCTTTCCGAGCTGAAGGCAATTCAGAGCGAGCTCGAACAGGCCTACCGGCAGACCGACCCGGACCGAGCGGTGCGGCTGAACCACGAGTATCACCGGCTGATCAACGTCGCCGCCGACTCGCCCAAGCTCACCCTGTTCATGTCGGGCATCACCCGATACCAGCCCGAGTCGGTGTTCCCCACGCTGGAGGGCTGGCCGAAACAGTCCATCAAGGATCACCGCCGGGTCATCGCGGCCTTCGAGCGCCGGGACGCCGGCGATGCCCGCGCGGCCATGGACGAGCATTTCACCATCGGGGTGGCGCCGCTGTGTGAACACCTGACCAAGCTGGGTGTGATCCGTCCCATTTGACGTGCGTCAGTAGTTGTTCACGCGCGTCAGAACCCTCGGTAGTGTCCCATGTTGGGGAGTTGTGTCGGTGGTTCGAACTAGTGTTCTAACCATGAACAGCGA
>WOYS01000075.1 GCA_011620645.1 Mycobacterium sp. | reverse complement strand
GGCCTCGCGCAGGCTGAGGCCGAAGCGGAAGTCGCGGGGCATGAACCGATGGTAACGCGGTCAACTCAGCGGCAATGAGGCAAAAGGCGTAGTGGTGGGTCGATCAGAGCCCGCACCGGGCTCGACGGTGAACTCCAGGGTGGTCGACGAGCCGAGATCGGGCAACACCGCGGTCGTGGACGGGGCGACCGCGCCGGCGTCCATGACGCCGGCCGAGTGCGCTCCCTCGGTGTCGATCAACCACATCTGATAAACGGTGCCGGTTGTGGGTGGGTCGACGTTGTTCATCACCAAGACACCTGCGTTGCGCTCGCGGGAGAACACCACTGTTGCGGTGCCACCGGTCGGAATCTGGCCGGAGACGGTGCGGACATCGGGTGCGGCGAAGATCTGTTCGGCGGTGGTCGCCGTGGGTACCGGCCGCAGCCACCAACCGACACCGAACGTACCCACCCCGATGACGACGGCCGCCGCCGTGGCTGCGACAGCGGTGGTCCAGCGCCGCCGGGGCGGACGCAGTTGCCACATCTGTTGCACCTGTTGCGTCTGATCGGCCATTACCGACGCGAGCAGGCGCTCACGTAGGTGCGCGGGAGGCTCGGCGGCGGTCGCCGCCGACATCAAAGCCATCGCCTCGCGGACCTGGCGCACCTCGACGGCGAACGCCGCGGAGACCTCGTCGTGCGCCGCGCGGACCCGGCGTTCGATATCGGCACGCTCGGCATCGTCGACGGCGTCCAGCGCGTAGGCCGTCGCCAGGGTCAGGAGCTCATCGTGGGGAGTGGTCATGCGGCATCCAGGCAGTTGCGCAGGCCGCGGATGGCGTCACGCATCCGGGACTTGATGGTGGCCAGGTTCGCCGACAACCTGCTGGAGACCTGCACGTAGGTGAGGCCCTCGTAGTAGGCCAGCTCGATGCACTCGCGCTGCCGGTCGGTCAGCGCACCCAGACAGGCCGCGACCTGCCGGTATTCCTCGCGTTCGAGGACACGCTCGGCGACCTGGTCGACGGGGAGTTCGACGGTGGCTGCCCCGTAGCGGGCCTCCCGGTCGGTGGCGGCCTGCTCGGAGCGCACCCGGTCTACGGCGCGGCGGTGGGCGACGGTCATCAGCCAGGACATGGGTGTGCCCGCCGAGGGGTTGTAGTCGGCAGCGTTGCGCCACACCTGCAGGTAGATGTCCTGGGTGGTTTCCTCGCTGAAGCCGGGATCCCGCAGAACCCGGGTGACCAGCCCGTACACCCTGGACCGGGTGTTGTCATAGAACTCGGCGAAGGCGTCGACATCGTGTTGGGCCACCCGGCGCAGCAACGCGTCGAGGTCTGCCGTCACGTTCGGTAGCCTAGCGGGCACCGACGCGGTCACGGTCTGCAACACCGGTATTTCGCGATGCTCATCGACGGCCCCCGGTCGGGGCGAACGTCCACTGGTACACGTCCAGGTACCCGGACCGGAAACCCGCCTCCGAGTAAGCGAGATAGAGAGTGGTCGGCGATGTTGCGCCGCGACTGGGCCGGGCTGTTGTGCATGGATCGCGGGTGCCGCACCACGGCAAGGGGTCGAAGTCGTTGCAGCGCAGGCGGTATCAGCACATCGACGGAGGCAGCGAACTCGGTGCAATGCCGGCAGGTTGTTGGAGGTCCAGTCGCCGGCCATGTAGGATCGCCGAAACCGATGAGCCCGTAGCGGCCCACCCGGCGGAACAACGCCTCGGGCCGGTGCAATGTCATGGTGGGCAGGGTGGGATCGGCGGCGCCCAGAACGGACCCGTCCGGGTGCTTCAGCCGTATCGGCAGCCGGCGCGCCGCGCGCCGCAGCAGTGCCCCGGCGATGTGTCCCTGCACGGCGCTGACCGGGCCGCGGGGTGCTCTCGCGATCTGCGCCCACCGAGCGGAATTCAGCTGAGCCTCGGTGTTTCCGGTGGTCGCCAGCGTCATCTGTGCGTGACCTCTCTGGTCTCCGAGGTGGTGGTGCGGGATATGACGGGCAGTCCGCGCAGCCAGAGCGCGATACCGTGCAGCCGGATCTGCAGCGCGCCCATCAGGGGCGCGACCGGGGCCACCAACTGCATCCGCGCGATGCCCAATGCCGACGCGGGCCTGCGCTGCCCGTGCAGCGATGCGGCGAAGACCAGTTTGTTGTTGCGGTGCCAGGAGATGGCCAGGTCCGCGGTGGCATCGGGCCTCGGTGCGTCGACGAGGTAGTAGCCCTCGACCTCGTTGAACGGGGATACGTAGAAGCTCTTCGTGACCGCCGTCGGCCCGGTTTCGGTGGGCGGCAACAGGTACGCGTGTGGCCCGCCGTAGGTATTGTGTACCTCGACGATGACGTGCGCCAGCTCTCCGGCGGCGTCATGGCACCAGAAGACACTGATCGGGTTGAACACGTAGCCGAGCACCCGGGCGCCCGGGCCGTCGCCGCCGGTGGCGAGATAGTTCCAGGACGCCCGGGCTCGGGTCCGGGTCGGCAGCAGCGACGTGTCGGTGTGCAGCTGGGCGTGGTTTGCCGTCGGTGAGGTCGTTTCGTTGCACGATCGGTATTCGGAGCGGCGCGGAAAACGGATGGGTCGCTACAGCGCAGATCTCACCGGGATTGCGGCATTCACCAGGCGCTCGCTGAGCCGCCGGAGCAGCGCCTCGCCATCTGTTGCACGCACAGACTGGGTCCGTATGCGCAATACAGCTACGGCAGCAATAGTCGTCAGCCTCGGATGGTCAGGTAGATCAGCACCACGTTCAGC
>WOYS01000090.1 GCA_011620645.1 Mycobacterium sp. | reverse complement strand
GGGGTCTGCCAGAAGCAGGCTGTGGCTGGTGTCAGCCATCGCGGTGACCAGCCGTTCGACGACAGGTTGTGCGGCGCGGGCCAGTCGACAGTCACCGTCGAAGTCAGTGTCATAGGGCAGTTCGAGATCAGCCCGCTCCGGCACGAGCCCGCATGCCGAGGACCGCTTCCACGATCGCTCGATAAGCGACCGCGGCTCGCCGTCGGCACCCACGACATCCACGGAAATCCCATCTCCGGCATCACGCAAATCTCTGGCAGAGCATCGTAACGCCGGGCGTCGCCCATATATCGTGTTTTCCGGTGACCAAAGCCGCTCCGGCCTGCCAACACGACGTCACGCGCCGTTAACGTCCGTTAACGTGATGACACCATTTCCGTCGCCCAGAGCAACATATCCAGGAGTCGCACGTGCACTACGCTTTCGACCCAGACCAAGAGGCCTTCCGGCGTGAACTCGCCACATTCGCCCAGCGGGTGCTCGCTCCGCACTACCAGGCCGATGACCGGGCCGCGCGGATGCGCCCGGAGTTACCTCGCCAGATGGCGGCGATGGGCCTGACCGGCCTGCGCATTCCGGAGCGTTTCGGCGGCCAGGGGGCCGACGCCGTCACGACCGGTATAGCAGCCGAGGAGATCTCGCGGGCCGACATCAACGCCTGTTACATCCTGCTGACCGCCGGTCTCAACGCCGACATCTTGGTCGGCAATGCCAGCGAGGAGCAGCTGGCGCGGTGGCTACCTTCGATCGCCGATGGCACTGCACTGTCGGCGTTGGTGCTCACCGAGCCAGAGCACGGGTCCGATGCGGCCAACTTGTCGCTGCGTGCAGAGCGCGACGGGGCGGGCTGGCGGCTGTGGGGTGAGAAGACGTCGATATCACTGGGGATGTCGGCCGACACCGGTGTGGTCTTCGCGCGCACCGGAGGGCCCGGGGCTCGCGGGGTCAGCGCGTTCTACGTCGACCTGAACGACCAGCGGATCGCGCGCACCGCGCTCGACGACCACGGCGGCCGGGCCATCGGGCGAGCATCGCTGCATTTCGACGGGGTGCCGGTGGGGCGCGACGAGCTGATCGGGCAGGAGGGCGCCGGCTTCGTGTCGGTGATGCAAGGTTTCGACTACTCGCGGGCGGTGATCGGCCTGATGTGCGTCGGCATCGCCCAGGCGGCGCTCGACGACGCATTGGAATACGCGCGAACGCGGCAGGCTTTCGGTGGTCCGATAGGTCGCAACCAGGGCGTGGCGTTCCCGCTGGTCGAGCAGGCGACCAGGCTGGCCGGGGCGCGTCACATCTGTTACGAGGCGCTGTGGCGAAAGGACCAGGGCTTGGATCACACGGTGGCCGCGAATATGGCCAAGTGGTTCGCGCCCAAGACCGCGGGCGAGGTCGTGCACCAGGCGCTGCTCACCTTCGGCCATGCTGGATGGGGATCCGACAGTCCGCAGGGGCAGCGGCTGCGCGACGTGTTGGCGTTCGAGATCGCCGACGGAACGGCGCAGGTCGCCAAGCTGGTCGTTGCCCGCCACCTGCTGGGCCGAGAATTCGCTCCGTAGGCGGCTGCGGATTCGGTCTGGCGACGCGATCGGCTCGTCAGACGGACGTCGCAAGCCGCTCCCGAACCGCGGCGAGGCGCTCGTACTGTGCCAGCACGTCGGCGGCGGTCGGCATCATCACGAACGACTCGGCGCCGGCGTCACGGTACTCCGCGAGCGCGTCGGCCACCCGTGCCTCGCTTCCGATCACACACCATTTCTCAATTGCTTCGACGGGCATGCCGTACTGACCCGCGACGAATCGTTGGAGTTCGGCACGACCCGTTTCCGCGTCCTCGGTGATGTGTGCGAACACCAACATCACCGTCGTGCACACCGGCCTGCGGAACTCCTCGGCGTGCGCCCGCAGATCTTCGACCGCCGCGCGCACTCGACCGGGACTTAACCACACCGCGAACCAGCCTTGGGCGAGCCGGGCCGCGCGCCGCACCGCGTGGGCGGAGCGACCGCCGACCACCAGCGGTGGGCGAGACGAGGGCACCGGCTCCAGCTTCGGCGAACGCACCGGAAGCAATGGACCCGGATGGTCCACAGCCTCGCCGCGCAGCAGCGCGTCGAGGACCACCATCGCCTCGTCGAGCCTGCGGCCACGCCGTGCGACGGGGTACCCGGCGGCCTCGAACTCCGCCGGGTTCTCCCCACCAGCGCCGACTCCCACGATCAGGCGGTCAGGCGCGAGCGCGGCGACCGTCCCGAGCTGCTTGGCTGTCCATACCGGATTGCGCATCGGCAAGAGCAGCACGCCGGTGCCCAGCACCAGCCGCGAAGTGACGGCAGCGACGGCCGCCAGCGCCCCGCACGGTTCCAGCACCGGCGGATGGAAGCTCAGATGATCGCCGACCCACCCTGAGTCAAACCCCAGGTCTTCGGCGAGGCGGGCGGCGGCCAGCAGCCGCGGAGTGCCGAGCCGGAAGGGATCGAAATTGGGCAGCATGACGCCGAATCCGGCTTCCTTCACGGTCACCGGTGAATTCATGGGGCGCCGACTTGACCGCGGGCCGTCATTTTGTGATCCATTCGACTGATTATTCTCGCATTTCGGTTCGGCCGTGACGGCAGACCAGCACCGAGCGGCCGCCTGATTTCGGCTATGGCCAGAGCGTTCGGCGAGTGGCGCAATAAGCGCCCTGTTCGCGCAGTAGCGCCCTATCCTTAGTTGATCGGATCAGGTCCAGTCGGACTCATC
>WOYS01000038.1:7936-57937 GCA_011620645.1 Mycobacterium sp. | reverse complement strand
ACACCGCCGAACACACATCAAACCCGAGCCCCCAAAACAACGTTTTGGGGGCTCGCGGTTTTGGGGACTCGGGCAATTCTGGCATCAGAAAGAAAAAGAAAGATGGCGTGCTGATTCGAATGTAGATCAGTCGACCTCTATTCCCACGACGTGCCCACTGCAGCATGGGTGTCTGCTGCACCACCTCGACGACGAGGTGAAGGCCACGGCGCTGCGTGAGGTGCACAGGGTGCTTCCGGCCGGTTGCCCGAGTTCATCCGGGACGCGGGGGCGTTCGACTGCGAGGTCCTCGGCAACCCGCCGCCTCAGGCTGGCCGGGGTCGTGACGTTCTACCGAGCCACCCGCCACGGTCGCGTGACGGCTAGCTGACGGCCTTGGCTTTCAACGCGTCGAAATCCGCCTGCGAGATCGTGCCGGCGTCCAGCAGCGCCTTGGCGTTGGCGATCTCCTGCGCTGGACTGTGGCCCGCCGCCTGCCGGATGTAGTCGTCCGTCTCCCTCTTGGCCTGCATAGCCTGCTCGCGTGCGCGTTCGGACATGCCCTTGCCGCGCGCGATCAGGTACACCAGCGCCGTCAGATAGGGGAAGACGACCAAGAAGACCACCCATAGGGCCTTCACCCAGCCGGAAGTCTTGTGATCACGCCAGAACAGGTCGGCGAGGATGTTGAACAGGATGATCAGGTACGCGATGAACGCGAAGATCACCATGAACGACCAGAAGAAATCCCAGAACGAATCCCACATGACGGCTGCTCCTTAACCGATGGATGCACGGATTTGCGCAGACGCCAGTTAACCACGGGCAACCCCCACGCGGTCGACGAGTTCGTCGACACCACCTCATCGAGGAGCAGCTCACGCTGCTCTGAGGGGCGCCCCGAGTCCTGCGAACAACGGCGGATTCAGCTGTGCGAAGCGGGCTTGACGCTCTGTTCTGCGGGGCCGAACAGGTGGTCCGCACGGTCGACCGCGGCGGCGCGGGCTTCGTGGTGGGAATCCTGGACGTGTCGAGGGTGGACGATATCGACGATGCCACCAAGGGTCTGCTGTGCGGGATGAGCACGGCGCTGCACGAATGCGGCAAGGCCGGATTGATCGTGGACCCGGACCGCGCGGTGATCGGTGAAGGGTCGGAGTTCGAGAGCGTGCGCTACAACACGGTGGAAGACGCGGTGGCCGCGGCGACACTGTTCATCCGCGACCAGTTGTCAGGTCGGTAGCGCTATCCTGGTCGGCCGGTCGAGGCCGCGCAAGCTCACCTGCTCGCCCAACGACCAATGGGTGCTTTCGGTTTCGCCGGCGTTGGCCAGGGTGTCCGATGAGGCCACCAGGTGGCCGGGGACGGACTTCGCGTGTTCGCAGAGCCGGGCCGCCTCGTTGACCGGTTGCCCGATCACGGTGTACTCGAAACGCTCCTTGGCGCCGACGTTTCCGGCCACCACCTGACCGGCCGCGACCCCGATGCCGGCGTCGAGTTCCGGCACCTCGGTGCGCAGTCGGGCCGCCATCGCCCGGGCCGCCGACAGGGCTTCGGCGTCTGCGTTGGGCAGCGACACCGGTGCGCCGAACACCGCGAGCACGGCATCGCCCTCGAACTTGTTGACGAAGCCGTGGTGCTTGTCCACCTCGTCGACGATGACGGCGAACAACCGGTTCAGCAGTTCGACGACGTCGACGGCCGGCCTGCTGCTGACCAGCGCGGTGGAGCCGATGACGTCGACGAAAATGACTGCGGCATGGCGCTCTTCACCGCCGAGCTCGGGTTGCTCCTTCTCCGCGAGGAGGGCGACCTCGCGACCCACGTGCTTGCCGAAAAGATCGCGGACACGCTCACGCTCACGCAATCCGTTCACCATCGAGTTGAATCCCCGTTGTAGCTGACCGAGTTCGGTGCCGTCGAACACCACCAGGTTGGTGTCCAGATCGCCCTGCTCCACCCGGTTGAGCGCCGAGCGCACCACGCGGACCGGGGTGGCGGTCAGCCAGGCCAGGATCCACATCAGAATGAATCCGAAGGCGAGCGCGAACAGGGCGAGGATCACCACCGCCACCGCGAACTGGGTGGGCGAGACGGTCGGCACCGAGAGGGTGATGATGGCGGCCAACAGGATGCCCAGCACCGGCACACCGGAGCCGAGCGCCCACACCGTCAGTGTTCGTCCCATGATGCCGGGTGCGAAGCGGTGCGATGGCGGGCCGACCTCGAGCGCCTGAGCGGCGACGGGGCGCAGCGCGAATTCGGTGAACAGGTAGCAGCTGGCCGAGACGACGATGCCGGGAAAGCTGATGCCGAGCAGCACCTTTGGGATGTAGTTGGTGTCCTGCAGTCCGTAGAGCAGAGTCAGTACGACGGTTCCGCCGCCCCACAGGGCGAGCAGGACGCGGCTCAGTCGCCAGGGCGCGAAGAAGGTGTTGCTCTGGTCCCTGGGTGTCGGTTCGCGCTCCTCGATGGCCCACCGGACGTTGTTGATGACCCGACTGGTGGCCCAGATGACGCCCACCACGAAGGCCAGCACGATATAGGCCGGGGCCACCGCGAAGGTGATCCACAGGACCTGCGAGTCGAACACGCTCGGCACCGGGAAGGTGACCGTGACAACGAGGGATGCGACGGCGACGCCGATCAGGTTCGCGCCCAGGACGACCGTGGTGAGTATCAATTGGATGCGCACGCGCCGGCGCTGTTGGCTCTCAGAGACGCGTCCGAGGATCCAGGAGCCGTACTCCGGGGTTCCGGTGACGCGACCGGTCTGTCTCGTCATCCGTTCGAGGACCAGACCGAGACGTTGGGCCGCGCTCTTCTTGTCCGTCATCGTGTTGTCCGTCATCGTGGCGCCAGCCTAGTGAACGGGCGGCCGCAATCTATGGTGGTTCGGTGCGCCTCGTCATCGCCCAATGCACCGTCGACTATGTCGGTCGGCTCACCGCCCACCTACCGTCCGCACGGCGACTGCTGCTGTTCAAGGCAGATGGCTCGGTGAGCGTGCATGCCGATGACCGTGCCTATAAACCGCTGAACTGGATGAGCCCCCCGTGCTGGACGAAGGAAGAGCCCGGGGACGGCTCGGCCTGCGCCCCGCAGGTGTGGGTTGTGGAGAACAAGGCCGGTGAGCAGCTGCGCATCACGGTGGAGGATGTCGAGCACGATTCCAGCCACCAGCTGGGCGTGGACCCCGGCCTGGTGAAGGACGGCGTCGAGGCACACCTACAGGCGCTGCTCGCCGAGCATGTCGAGTTGTTGGGTACCGGGTTCACGCTGGTGCGCCGGGAGTACATGACGGCGATCGGCCCCGTTGACCTGATGTGCCGTGACGAGACCGGCCGGTCGGTCGCGGTGGAGATCAAGCGGCGTGGCGAGATCGACGGCGTCGAACAGCTGACGCGCTATCTCGACCTACTCAACCGGGACACCCTGCTGGCGCCGGTCAGCGGTGTTTTCGCCGCCCAGCAGATTAAGCCACAGGCGCGCACGCTGGCCACGGATCGTGGAATCCGTTGCTTAATACTCGATTACGACAAGATGCGCGGGATGGACAGCGACGAGTTCCGGTTGTTTTGATGAGGTGCCTGTAATGGGGCGGCGTCGTCCCGACCGACGCAGGGCCAATCCCGAGCCGCAATGGCTCTCGCAGCGGCGCATCGAACCCGGTCCGGACGGCTACGACTACGAGGTCAAAGCGGTTCCGGCGTCGCGGGCGACCAAGGCGTACCGGTGCCCGGGTTGTGATCACGAGATCCGGGCGGGAATCGCTCATCTGGTTGTGTTGCCGGTGGAGAACGGCGATATCGAGGACCGGAGGCACTGGCATACGTCGTGCTGGGCGAACCGGGCCAATCGTGGCCCGACGAGGCGCTGGTCGTAGTGCGGCTGCGCCGCGGGAGGCTAGTGCGCCGCGGCGCTGGGCTCGACCAGCTCGATCAACACGCCACCGGCATCCTTGGGGTGAATGAAGTTGATCCGCGAGTCGGCGGTGCCCCGGCGCGGTGCGTCGTAGAGCAGCCGCACGCCGTCGGCGCGCAACCGCTCCGACAGGGCATCGATATCGCTGGTCCGGTACGCGAGCTGCTGCAGACCCGGACCGCGGTTGCTGATGAATTTGGCGATGGTCGAGGACTCGTCCAGCGGCGCAAGCAGCTGGATCTGCGCGCTGTTCTTGGCCGAGCCGCGCACCGACAGCATGGCCTCGCGGACACCCTGGTCCTCGTTGATCTCCTCGTGCAGCACGATCATGCCGAGGTGGTCGTGGTACCACTTGATGGCCACATCCAGGTCGGGTACGGCGATCCCCACGTGATCGATCGCGGTCACCAGTGCGCTCGCGAGCGCTGGAAAGGCATCGACGTGGTCGGTGGTCATAGAGTAAAAGTAACCTGGTCCGGTACTTTTTGCGCCTGTGTGATGGGCCACACCATAGCCTCCTAGGAGGCTTTACAAATTCTTTGGAGGATGGAAATGACGACCTCGGTCATCGTTGCTGGAGCACGTACCCCCGTAGGCAAACTGATGGGCTCGCTGAAGGACTTCTCGGGCAGTGACCTGGGTGCCATCGCGATCGCCGGCGCACTGGCGAAGGCGAAGGTGCCCGCTTCGCTGGTCGACTACGTGATCATGGGCCAGGTCCTGACCGCAGGTGCAGGTCAGATGCCAGCCCGCCAGGCCGCCGTGGCGGCGGGCATCGGCTGGGATGTGCCGTCGCTGACCATCAACAAGATGTGCCTGTCCGGGATCGACGCCATTGCGCTGGCCGACCAGCTGATCCGTGCCGGCGAATTCGAGGTCGTGGTCGCCGGCGGCCAGGAGTCGATGAGCCGGGCCCCGCATCTGCTGCCCAAGAGCCGCGAGGGCTTCAAATACGGCGATACGACGCTGGTGGATCACCTGGCCTACGACGGCCTGTATGACGTCTTCACCGATCAGCCGATGGGCGCCCTCACCGAGCAGCGCAACGATGTCGACCAGTTCACCCGCGCCGAGCAGGACGAACTGGCCGCGCAGTCGCACCAGAAGGCCGCGGCGGCGTGGAAGGACGGAGTGTTCACCGACGAGGTCGTCCCGGTCAAGATTCCGCAGCGCAAGGGTGACCCGATCGAGTTCAACGAGGATGAGGGCATCCGTGCCAACACCACGGCGGAGTCGTTGGCTGGGTTGCGGCCGGCCTTCCGCAAGGACGGCACTATCACCGCCGGTTCGGCCTCGCAGATCTCCGATGGCGCCGCTGCGGTCGTGGTGATGAGCAAGGCCAAGGCCGAGGAGCTCGGGCTGAGCTGGCTGGCGGAGATCGGCGCGCACGGCGTCGTCGCCGGCCCGGACTCGTCGCTGCAGAGCCAGCCGGCCAACGCCATCAAGAAGGCGATCGCGCGTGAGGGCATCACCGTCGATCAGCTCGATGTCATCGAGATCAATGAGGCGTTTGCCGCGGTGTCGCTGGCGTCCGCCCGCGAATTGGGGTTGGACGAGGCGACGGCCGCTGCCAAGGTCAACGTCAACGGCGGCGCGATCGCCATCGGTCACCCGATCGGGTCGTCCGGTGCGCGGATCACCCTGCACGCGGCGCTGGAGCTGGCCCGCAAGGGCTCCGGCTACGCCGTCGCGGCGCTGTGTGGCGCGGGCGGCCAGGGTGACGCACTGATCCTGCGCCGTCCCTGACCGCTGAGAATGCCCTCAGTTTGATCAACGACGTGACGTAGTAGCTGGCGTCCGCGTCGGGCACAATGGCGCACATGGCAAACAATTACGACGTTCGCAGCGTGGCGGGCTGGTTCCGGTTGATCGCGATCGCGGAGGCCCTCAGCTGGGCCGGACTGCTGGTCGGGATGTACCTCAAGCGCGTGGCGGAATCCACCGACGTCGGCGTCAAGGTCTTCGGGCCCATCCACGGGGGCATCTTCGTAGCTTTTGTGGTGGCGGCCTACTTCGTGGGCAAGGCGCGTGAGTGGGACGTCAAGACCTGGGTATTGGCGTTGCTGGGCAGCATCGTGCCGCTGGGAAGTGTGATCTTCGTCATGTGGGCCGACCGGGCCGGAACGTTGGGTGCAGGCACCGTCACTGCCGACCGCGGTGACGACGTGCCAAACTTGGTGGCGTGACACGCCCACGCCCTTCCGTCGGACCGGCCCTGGCCGGTGCTTTCGATCTGTCCGCTCTCAAGGCGCCGCCGCCGGCCGGCGCCACGGCCCCGGCCGACGCGTCCGGCGCGGTCCAGGTCACCGAGGCCAATCTGGAGGCCGAGGTCCTGGTCCGTTCCAGCGACATCCCGGTCGTGGTGTTGCTGTGGACGCCGCGCAGTGATGCGAGTGTCCAGCTCGCCGATACGCTCGGCGCGCTTGCGCAGGCCGACGGCGGTACCTGGGCACTGGCAATGGTGAACGTCGACACCACGCCCCGGGTCGCGCAGATGTTCGGTGTGCAGGCCGTACCCACCGTGGTAGCGCTGGCCGGTGGTCAGCCGATCTCGAGCTTCCAGGGGCCGCAGCCCGCCGGCCAGTTGCGCCAATGGATCGATTCGCTGCTCAGCGCGACGGCGGGCAAGCTCAGCGGTGCGCCCGAACAGCCCGAGCAGACGGACCCGGAACTCGAACAAGCCCGGGAACATCTGGATGCCGGTGACTTCGATGCCGCATTGACCGCCTACGAGGCGATCCTGGCCGCCAAGCCCAACGACGCCGAGGCGACCGGGGCCATCCGTCAGATCACCTTCCTGCAGCGCGCGACAACCCGTCCCGTCGAGGCGCCGGCGCTGGCCGATGCGGATCCCGCCGATGCCGAGGCCGCTTTCGCCGCCGCCGATGTCGAGATACTGCAGCAGAACATCGAAGCCGCCTTCGACCGGCTGATCGCGTTGATCAAGCGGACCGCCGGCGACGAGCGCACCGCCGCGCGGACCCGGCTGATCGAACTGTTCGAGCTCTTCGACGCTGCGGACCCCGAGGTTCTCGCGGGGCGCCGCAAGCTCGCCAACGCGCTCTACTGATCGAGCTCGAACCAGATTGCAGCCAGCGGCGGCAGCGCCATCACCGCGGACGCCGGACGCCCGTGCCACGGCTCGGCGGTCGCCTCCACCGCTCCGAGGTTGCCGATACCGGAGCCGTTGTAAACGGTGGCATCGGTGTTGAGCACCTCCCGCCAGGTGCCGGCCTGGGGCAGGCCCAGCCGGTATTGCGCATGCTCGTTGCCGGAGAAATTGAACACGCAGGCCAGCGTCGACCCATCGTCGCCGAACCGTAGGAAGCTCAGCACATTGTTGGACGTGTCATTGGCATCGATCCAGGAATACCCGTCGGGCACCGTATCGCGTGACCACAGGGCCCGCCGACTGCGATAGAGCCTGTTGATGTCGGTGACCATTTGAGAGATACCGCTGGAGTAACTCTGCTCTGAGAGTTGATACCAATCCAAGCCGTGGCCCTCGGACCACTCGGCGCGCTGGCCGAATTCCTGGCCCATGAACAGAAGTTGCTTGCCCGGATGCGCCCACTGATAGGCCAGTAGCCCGCGCAGGCCGGCCGCCTTGTTGTGGTCATTGCCAGGCATCCGACTCCACAGCGTGCCCTTGCCGTGCACCACCTCGTCATGGCTGATCGGCAGCACGAAGTTCTCGCTGTAGGCGTACAGCATCGAGAAGGTCAACTCGTGATGGTGGTAGCTGCGGTGAATCGGATCACGCTTGATGAACTGCAGCGTGTCGTTCATCCAGCCCATGTTCCACTTCATCGAGAAGCCGAGGCCGCCAAGGTTGGTCGGCCGTGTCACCCCCGGCCACGATGTCGATTCCTCGGCGATCGTGACGATGCCCGGGGTGACCTTGTGTACCGTGGCGTTCATCTCCTGCAGGAACTGAACGGCCTCCAGATTCTCGCGGCCGCCGTAGATGTTCGGTGTCCAGCCACCTGCCGGTCGTGAATAGTCCAGGTAGAGCATCGACGCGACCGCATCGACGCGCAGACCGTCGACGTGGTACTCCTGCAGCCAGTACAACGCATTGGCGACTAGGAAATTGCGGACCTCGGGGCGTCCGAAGTCGAAAACATAAGTACCCCAGTCGAGTTGCTCGCCTCGTCGTGGGTCGGAGTGCTCGTAGAGTGCGGTCCCGTCGAAGCGGCCGAGCGCCCACGCGTCCTTCGGGAAGTGCGCGGGAACCCAGTCGATGATCACACCGATGCCGGCCTGGTGCAGCGAGTCGATGAGATGGCGCAGGTCGTCGGGGCTGCCGAGGCGTGGGGTGGGGGCGTAGTACGACGTAACCTGATAGCCCCACGACCCGCTGAACGGATGCGCTGCGACAGGCAGCATCTCGACATGGGTGAACCCGTGCTCGACGACGTACTCGGTGAGTTCGACCGCCAACTCGCGATAGTTCAGACCGGGCCGCCACGACATGAGGTGCACCTCATAGGTGCTCATCGGTTCGAACACCGGGTTGCGCAACGCGCGGGCGGCCATCCATTCGTCGTCGTTCCAGGTGTGATCGCTGACGGTGACCCGCGATGCGGTCCGCGGCGGAACCTCGGCGGCGAAGGCGAACGGATCGGCACGGTCGGACACCGAACCGTCGATGCCGTGGACGCGGAACTTGTAGAGCCCGTCAGCCGGGAAGTCCGGCCAGAACAATTCCCACACTCCCGTGGAGCCCAGAACGCGAAGTGGCGCCGCGCTGCCGTCCCAGTGGTTGAATTCGCTGATCAGGCTGATGCCCTTGGCGTTCGGTGCCCACACCGCGAACGAATAGCCCTCGACGACACCGTCGGGGGTGGTGAAGCTGCGCGGATGGGCGCCCAGCACGTCCCAGAGTCGCTCGTGCCGGCCTTCGGCGAACAGGTGCAGGTCGATCTCGCCGACAGTCGGCAGGAATCGGTACGGGTCGGCCGTGGTGATGGCCGGCGCATCCGGGTAGTGCACCTCGAGGCGATAGTCGACCAGTTCGGTGAATGGCACCGCGCCGGCGAACAGGCCGCCCTCCAGGTGGGTGAGCGGGTGGCGTTCGCCGCCGATGATGGCCGCCACCGACTCGGCGTGCGGGCGCAGCGCGCGAAGGACAGTGTGGTCCTCGTATTCGTGCGCGCCCAGGATGGAGTGCGGGTCGTGGTGTTCGCCTGCGATCAGCCGGCGCAGGTCATTCGCGCCGGGACGAAGGTGGATGCTGGCATTCGGGTTGGTTCGAGTCAAAATACTCACTCCCTGCGCAATAGGTTCAATCGAGAGTCGTACGGGATCTGCGGCATGTTGAGAATGTGCGCGACCGCACGGCCGGGGTTCAGGCGCACGTAATTGGCCTGGCCCCAATCGAATTCATCGCCGGTGACCTCATCTCGCACCCAGAATCGGTCGTAGGGCTCCATTCCGAGGGCGCCCATGTCCAGCCATACCGTGCCCTCCTCGGGGCCGAACGGGTTGAGCGTGACCACCACCAGGACGCAGTCGCCGGTCACCGGATCGAACTTGCTGTACACCAGCAGCGCGTCGTTGTCGATGTGATGGAACTTGATGGTGCGCAGCTGCTCCAGTGCAGGGTGCAGTCGCCGGATCTCGTTGAGCCTGGCCAGGAACGGTTCCAGGGAGTGCCCGCTGGCCACCGCCGCATCGAAATCGCGGGGGCGCAACTCGTACTTCTCCGAGTTCAGGTACTCCTCGCTGCCCTCACGCACCGCCTGATGCTCGAAGAGCTCGAAGCCGGAGTACACCCCCCACACGGAACTGAAGGTCGAGGCCAGCACGGCGCGGATGGCGAACATGCCGGGTCCGCCGTGCTGAAGGCTCTCATGCAGGATGTCGGGGGTGTTGACGAACAGATTGGGCCGGGCGCAGTCGGCGTACTCGGCGATCTGCTCGCCGTATTCGGTCAGTTCCCACTTGGCGGTACGCCAGGTGAAGTACGAATAGGACTGCGTGAAACCGAGTTTCGCCAATCCGAACAACCGGGCCGGCCGGGTGAACGCCTCGGCGAGGAACAGCACGTCGGGGTCTTCGTTCTTAACCTTGCCGATCAGCCAGGCCCAGAAGTTGGGTGGCTTGGTATGCGGGTTGTCGACCCGGAAGATCTTGACGCCGTGCGATATCCAATACCGCACGACGCGCAGCACCTCGGCATACAGACCGGCCGGGTCGTTGTCGAAGTTCAGCGGGTAGATGTCCTGATACTTCTTGGGCGGGTTTTCGGCGTAGGCGATGGTGCCGTCGGGCAGCACTGTGAACCATTCCGGGTGGGCCTTCGCCCAGGGGTGATCCGGTGCGCACTGCAACGCCAGGTCCAGTGCCACGGCCAGGCCCTGATCGGTTGCGGCGGCAACGAAATCGTCGAACTCCTCGATGGCGCCGAGGTCGGGATGCACGGCATCGTGGCCTCCCTCGACGCTGCCGATCGCCCACGGTGAGCCGACATCGCCGTAGGCTGCGGTGACCGAGTTGTTGGGGCCCTTGCGGTGCACCCGGCCGATCGGGTGAATCGGCGGCAGGTACACCACGTCGAAGCCCATCCGGGCAACGCGGGGCAGAGCCTTGGCCGCGGTGAGGAACGTCCCATGTACGGGCCTGCCCTCGCTGTCCCAGCCGCCGGTGGAGCGAGGGAACAGCTCGTACCAGGCGGAGAACCTGGCGAGCGGCCGGTCCACCCACACCCCGAACTGCTCACCCCGCGTGAGTAATTCGCGCAACGGAAAACGGTGCAGCAGATCCGCGATGGCGGGGGACAGCGCGGCGCCTGCACGGGTGAGCGGGTCGCCGGGTTCACGCAGCGCGGCCGCGGCCTCCAACAACGGATGGCGTTGCTGGTGGGGCACCCCGGTTGCGGCCCGCTCCAGCAGCTGGGCGCCGACCAGCAGGTCGTTGGACAACTCGGTTTCACCCTGGCCGGCTTCGAGCTTGGCCGTGACACCGCGCCGCCAGGTGGCGATCGGATCGCCCCAGCCATCGACACGATAGGTCCACATGCCGACCTGGTCCGGGGTGAACTGCCCGTGTAGGACATCCGGCGTGGTGCCGGCCGACATCGGCAGCAGTTGCGGTTTGATCCGCGGCGGCGTGACCGGTGGCGGTGGTTCGTAGACCGTGCCGGGCGGGTCCTCGACCAACTGCGGGTAGGCCGTGCCGTGATAGCGCACCACCAAGGTGGCTGCCACTGCGTTGTGGCCTTCCCGCCACACGGTCGCGCTCACCGGCACCACCTCGCCGACTACCGCCTTGGCGGGGAATCTGCCGCCCGACAACGTGGGCGCGACGTCATCGATCTCGATCCGACCGGGCACGCACCAATCTCCTCACTCGGTGCGGCCGCTCTCGGTGACCGCAGTCCGTCTGGTCCTACATCTGCCTCGACGCGCTCGTTACCGACTCTGAGTACCCACCGTAGTGTCAGGGACACATCGTTGGGCGAGATGAAGTTCACTCCGTCCACAACCGTCGGTCAACCTGCGCTG
The DNA here is from genome assembly GCA_011620645.1 of Mycobacterium sp. Classification (GTDB taxonomy): domain Bacteria; phylum Actinomycetota; class Actinomycetes; order Mycobacteriales; family Mycobacteriaceae; genus Mycobacterium. The sequence goes on along the minus strand of WOYS01000038.1, from coordinate 46,526 downwards.
GTCATGGTACAAACCGACCCAGGACCTGCTCTCGACACCCGAAGCCGAAGTTGTGGGACGCAACGACCCCTTTGTGCCCCTTTGTGCTTTTCAGCGTGGTGGTGACGGCTGCGGTGATGTGCGCGCCGGTCGCGGCGGGGGACCCGGGCATCGATCCGAAAGAACCCGATGTCGATCCGGTGTTCGAGCCTGCGATCGACCCGGCACTGGAACCCCCGCTCACGCCGGTCATGCACACCGGCGCCCCAACCACAGCGGCACGGCGGGCATGTCCTAGGGGAACCGCTTGAAACAACGGTCCGTCTCGCCGAGAACACCGACCCGGAACGCGTCGATACGGGAGAAGCCGGACGGCACCGATTCGCCGTTGACATCGCTGGCGACCAGACCGTTGAGCAGGATGCCCGATATCGCTTCGTCCACATCGCCGGCCGTGAGCTGGATGGTGTTGCCGTCTGGAGTGTTGACCCCGTCGACCATCTTGGCCGTCGCGACACCGGTCAGGCAGGCGGTGCGCAACGCGGCCTGCGCGGTGTTCAACTCGACGCCGCCGTGCTGGTGTTGAAGCGACTGCATGTACCGCGACACCAGCACCGAATACCCGGTGTTGTCACCGGTGGACAGCCCGCTGTCCTCGTCATCGGACTGCGCGCCGAGCAGCTCAAGTGCGGGCAGATCCACCGCGATGGTGTTGGTGGCCGGGCAGAACGCCACCGGCGCATCGGAATCGGCGTCCGGGCAGTCCTGCGGATCGAAGGTGAGCTCGGGTGGTTCGGCGGGTTTGAACAGGGTGCCCATCGCGTCGACGATGGAGCGCACCGAGTCCTGCGTGATCTGGAGTTCACCGGATTGGTTCTCCGGCAACAACACCGGAAGATCGCCGCGACGCTGCTTGATCTCGGCAGGGTCCATCGTGGCGCAGGACCCCGCCCCGTCGGTGAACCCGGACTGGAACGCCGATACCCGCTCGAACGCCGACCCGTGCTCATCGGCGCCTGCCGCCGAGTCGCCCTCGTTGAGCAGCGGATCACGAAACGCGATCATCGCGGCCAACAGGTTGTTCAGCCCGTCACCGGTCGACAGCGTGAATCGCGGCGAATTGCCCTCGGCGACCCAGCGCATGTACACCCCGGCAAGGCAGTCGGCCTGCTGCTCGGACACCAGGGTCGGAGTCGACTTGGTGATCAACCCGGCCTGCAGCTGGACGGCATGGCCGTACTCGTGCGCGAGCACCATGGTGACGGCCATATCGCCATTGGCCCGGCGCAGCGATGGCAGCAGCACACCGCGATCCCAGCCGATCGTCTCATCGTTGTGGCAGAACGCGGCATTGACCAGGTTGTAGGTCTCGGTATCGCAGAAGACGCCGTCGAAACCGTCTGCGTCCCAAGAGATCAGATCGGAAACCGGGGTGAACGCATCGTCGAAGGTCTCGCTGTAGGCCGTCTCCCAGAATTCCTCGATATCGCTGATCGAACTGGCCGCGAGATGGTCGATCTCACCGCCGTCGGTACCGGTCACCGCACGGGCGGGCTCGGCCGCGTCATCGCGCAGGCCGGTGGGCCCATCGGTGGCGGGCAGGCCCGCCACCCGGAACGGATCGGCGAACACCGACACCGCGGTGCCCTGCAACTCCTGCCCGCAGGAACTGACCAGCAGCGCGATGCAGGCGGCCAACGCTGTGCCCGCCAACCGTCGGACGATTTCCCGTCGCTTCGCTCGCCCCGAGTGCCTGATGTGTCCCCCGCCTTTCGGTGTGCCCGGACGGACATGCTTCATTTGGCTGCCAGCGTAGTGAACATCGGCGGGAACCGGTGGTCGATCCGGCGGGCTGGAACGGGGCCTAGGCTCCGGCGCGCAGCCGTTGCAGCGCGGCGATCACCCGCTGCGGATCGGTCGTCGCCCAGAACGGCGGGAGCGACGCGCGCAGGTACCCGCCGTAGCGGGCCGTGGCCATCCGCGAATCCAGTACCGCGACGACCCCGCGATCGTCGACGCGGCGCAGCAGCCGGCCGGCGCCCTGGGATAGCAGCAGGGCGGCATGGCTGGCGGCCACCGCCATGAAACCGTTGCCGCCGCGCGCAGCGATGGCCCGTTGGCGTGCGGTGAGCAGCGGATCGTCGGGACGCGGGAACGGGATTCGGTCGATCAGCACCAGCGACAGCGTCGGGCCGGGAACATCGACGCCCTGCCACAGCGACAGCGTGCCGAACAGCGATGTCTCCGCATCGTCGGCGAAGCGTTGCACCAGAGCGGCGGTGGTGTCCTCGCCCTGACACAGCACCGGTGTCGAAAGGCGTTCGGACATCACCTCGGCGGCCGCCTTCGCCGCACGCATCGACGAGAACAGCCCGAGGGTGCGTCCACCCGCGGCGTTGATGAGCGCCTCGATCTCGTCGAGTTGGGCCGGGGATCCGGTGCCGTCCCGCCCGGGCGGGGGCAGATGCTTGGCCACGTACAGGATTCCGGACTTCGCGTGGTCGAACGGAGACCCGACATCAAGGCCGCGCCAGGTGGGCTTGCCGTCCCCCTCGGGCAGACCCCACGCGGCGGCCATCGCGTCGAAGCTTCCGCCGATGGTCAGGGTCGCCGAGGTCAGCACCGCGGTGGAATGCTCAAAAAGCCTGGTGCGCAACAACCCCGACACCGACAACGGCGCGACGCGCAGAATGGCCCGCTTCCCGCCGCCGCGGTTGTTCTCCTCGTGATCGAGCCACACCACATCCTTGCGGTCCGGGATTGCGGGACCGAACGAATCCAGCATGCGCGCAGCGATATCGCCGACCTCGGTCACCGCGGTGACGGCCTCGGTCCGCGCCGCGGCCGCCTGGGGATCCGATGGGGTGGTGTCGATTGCCGACCGGATGACGAACGCCGCATCGCGCAATGCGGTCAGGTAGGTGGTCAGCTCGTCGTCGAGGTGGTCGATGCGCCCCGGTTCGGCGTCGTAGATGGCCGAGGCCAGGTTGGCGCCGGATGCCTCCAACCGGTCGGCGAGTTCGTCTGCGACGAGCCTGCCGATCCGGCGCTGCGCGGCTCCCAGCACCGTGGCCGACAACTCGCCGGTGGCGACACCGGTGACCCGGTCGGCCAACTCGTGTGCCTCGTCGACCACCAAGAGGTCGTGTTCGGGCAGCACCGAGGCATCGGCGATTGCGTCGATGGCCAGCAGCGCGTGGTTGGTCACCACGACATCGGCGCTGCCGGCCTTGGCGCGGGCTTTCTCGGAGAAGCAGTCGGCGCTGTACGGGCAGCGCGACACCCCGATGCATTCGCGGGCCGACACGCTGACCTGACTCCATGACCGGTCCGGCACACCGGGCACCAGTTCGTCACGGTCCCCGGTGTCGGTATCCGACGACCAGCTCGTCAGGCGCTTCACATCGCGGCCAAGTGCGGTCGCCGCGACCGCGTCGAACAGTTCTTCCTGTGGGCGGTCCTCGGTGGATTCGGCGGCTGATCCGTTGTGAATCTTGTTCAGGCACAGATAATTTCCGCGACCCTTCAGCAGTGCGAAAGTCGGCCTGCGGGGCAGTTGGCCGGCCAGTGCGTCAGTGAGGCGGGGTAGGTCGCGGTCCACCAGCTGGCGTTGCAGGGCGATGGTGGCGGTGGAGACCACCACGGGTTCGTTGGCCGCCACCGCGCGCGCGATGGACGGCACCAGATAGGCCAGGGATTTGCCGGTGCCGGTGCCGGCCTGCACCGCGAGATGGCGGCCGGTTTCGAACGCCTCGGAGACGGCCTCTGCCATCTCGACCTGACCGGGGCGCTCAGCCCCGCCGAGTGCTGCGACCGCCGAGGCCAGCAATTCGGTGACCTGGGCGGAGCGATGGGGAGAAGCACTGTCGGTCACGACGGCGGTCGGTCCGGCGCGATGACACGGGTCGGGATGGCCGGTTCGCCCTTGGACAGCTTCAGCCCGTCCCACGGCAGACTGCCCAGACCCGCTGCGACGCGTGCCCGGGCCTGGCCCAGATCGTGGTCATACACTGATTGTCCGCCTCGGACCAGTTCGACCGACAGCGACCGCGCGCGGTATCCGTCCTCGGGCAGCGGCGGATGCCCGGCGGGATACACGACCTCTTCGACGACGGTCCCGGACGGCTTGGCGAGCCGCAGTGCCTGCTTGCTGCCACCCACAGAGGCCTTATGTGCGCTGCGCTTCTGCACCGTGATGCCGTCGACCTCGACGAGTTTGTACACCATGCCGGCCGTGGGTGCGCCCGAACCGGTGACCAGTGAGGTTCCGACGCCGTAGCTGTCGACCGGTTCGGCGCGTAGCGCGGCGATGGCGAATTCGTCGAGGTCGCTGGAGACCACGATCTTGGTGCCGGTCGCGCCGAGACTGTCCAACTGATCGCGCACCTGGCGGACCAGCACGGCGAGTTCACCGGAGTCGATCCGCACCGCGCCCAGTTCGGGGCCGGCGACCGCGATGGCGTTGGCGACGCCGGCGGTGATGTCGTAGGTGTCCACCAGCAGGGTGGTGCCGACGCCGAGGGCGTCGACCTGCGCCTTGAACGCGGAGCGCTCGTCCGGGCCGTCGGCCGTGGTGTGCAGCAGAGTGAAGGCGTGCGCGCTGGTGCCGAGCGCCGGCACGCCGTGGCGTTGCTGGGCGGCCAGGTTGGAGCTGCCGGTGAATCCGGCGATCCAGGCGGCCCGGGCCGAGGCGACGGCCGCCTGTTCGTGGGTGCGCCGCGAACCCATCTCGATGAGTTGTCTGCCGCCCGCGGCGGACACCACGCGGGCCGCGGCCGAGGCGATGGCGCTGTCGTGGTTGAGGATGGACAGCGCGAGTGTCTCCAGGATGACGCACTCGGCGAAGCTGCCGCGCACCGACAGGATCGGCGAGTTGGGGAAGAACAACTCGCCTTCGGGGTAGCCGTCGACGTCGCCGCCGAACCGGTAGGTCGACAGGAATGCCAGGGTGTCGGCATCCAGGAAACCGTCCACCGCGGCCAGGGTCTGCTCGTCGAAGGTGAACTGCGCCAACGCTTCCACGAACCGACCCGTCCCGGCGACGACCCCGTACCGCCGACCCTCCGGCAGACGCCGCGCGAAGACCTCGAAGGTGCACTGCCGGTGTGCCGACCCGTCATGCAGCGCGGCCGCGAGCATGGTCAGTTCGTACTTGTCGGTCAGCAGTGCGGTGCTTGCGCTCACGAACTCACCGTATCGGTACCGTTCGCGTTCGGGCGTCGGGTCGGCCCCCGGTATTCTGTGCACCATGGTTACCCCAGCGCAGACCAAGCCGGGTACCCGGGAGGACCAGGCGGTCGATGTCGACCGCCGCGAAGACGCCGCCACCGACAGTCCCTGGGTGACGCTCGTGTGGGACGACCCGGTCAATCTGATGTCGTATGTGACCTATGTGTTCCAGAAGCTGTTCGGCTATTCCGAACCGCATGCCACCAAACTGATGATGCAGGTGCATACCGAGGGCAAGGCCGTCGTCTCGGCCGGCAGCCGTGAGTCGATGGAGGTCGACGTCACCAAATTGCACTCCGCCGGGTTGTGGGCCACCATGCAGCAGGACCGCTGATCGCGTGCGGAAATGGAAGCGGATCGACGGCGCCGACGGCCCACGATTCCGGTCCTCGCTGGCACCTCATGAGGCGGCGTTGCTGCGCAACCTGGTCTCATCGCTGACCGGAATGCTCGACGATCGCGAATCCGCCGCTCCGGCTGACGAACTCAGCGAGATCACCGGGATCCGCACCGGGCATTCGTCACCGCCCGAGGACGAGACGATGAAGCGGTTGCTGCCGGACTTCTTTCGGCCGCGAAACGGCCATCCCGCGGGATCGTCGGCCGCCGACAGTTTGAACAGCGCGTTGCGCAGCCTGCATGAGCCGACCATCATCGACGCGAAACGTCAAGCGGCACAACGGTTGATGGACACCATGCCGGAGAGCGGCGGGAAGTTCGAGCTCTCCGAGGAGGATGCCCAGGCGTGGGCTTCGGCGGTCAACGATGTGCGCCTGGCGCTCGGGGCGATGCTCGAGATCGGACCCGAGGGGCTCGACCAGTTGCCGGTCGGGCACCCGATGGCAGGCCACCTCGACGTCTACCAATGGCTGACGGTGCTGCAGGAATACCTGGTCCTCAGTCTGATGGGAAGCCGGTGACCGGTCGGGGCGCCATCACCGATGTCGCAGGTATTCGCGTCGGCCACCATCACCGCATCGACGATGACGCAACGCTCGGTTCGGGATGGGCGTGCGGGAGCACGGTGGTGCTGGCGCCGGAGGGCACGGTCGGTGCGGTGGACTGCCGTGGCGGGGCGCCGGGTAGCCGGGAGACCGATCTGCTGGACCCGGCCAACAGCGTGCGCCACGTCGACGCGGTGCTCCTCACCGGCGGAAGTGCCTACGGACTGGCCGCCGCCGACGGCGTGATGACCTGGCTCGAGGAACAGGGCCGCGGCGTGTCGATGGACGGCGGTGTGGTGCCGATCGTGCCGGCTGCGGTTATTTTCGACCTGCCGGTGGGTGGCTGGGGTTGCCGCCCGGGCGCGGAGTTCGGCTATGCCGCCGTGCAGTCCGCCGGTCGGACCCGGGGAATGTCCTTCGCGATCGGCAGCGTCGGGGCCGGCGCGGGTGCGCGCGCCGGTGTCCTCAAGGGCGGGCTCGGCACCGCCTCGGTGACGCTGCCCGGTATCGGCGTGACGGTCGGCGCCGTCGTCGCGGTGAACTCAGGCGGCAATGTCATCGACCCGGCCACCGGACTGCCCTGGATGGCCAACCTGATCGCAGAGTTCGGATTGAGCGCACCCCCGGCCGACGAGGTGGCCGAGTTCGCGCGCCTCGACAAGGAGAGCGGTCCGCTGAACACCACCATCGCCGTCGTCGCGACGGATGCGGCCATCAGCGCGGCCGGATGCCGCCGTATCGCGATTGCGGCCCAGGACGGACTTGCCCACACCATCCGCCCGGCGCACACTCCGGTGGACGGCGATACCGTGTTCGCGCTGGCGACCGGGGCGGTGCAGGTGCCGCCGTCGGCGAAGACGCCCACGGCGATGTCGCCGGAGACGGCGGCGCTCACCGCGATCGGCGCCGCGGCGGCCGACTGCCTGGCACGCGCTGTGCTGGTCGGAGTGCTGGCCGCGGAGTCGGTCGCCGGAATACCCACCTATCGTGGCCTGTTGCCCGGTGCATTCACGCGAGAAACGGAGTCCTGACGTGCTGGAGATCCGCGCCGACCTGGTCGATGCCATGGTCGCCCATGCGCGCGCCGACCATCCGGACGAGGCATGCGGTGTGATCGCCGGACCGGAGGGTTCGGATCGCCCCGAGCGTTTCATCCAGATGGCCAATGCCGAGCGGTCTCCGACGTTCTACCGGTTCGACTCGATGGAGCACCTTCAGGTGTGGAAGGCGATGGACGAGGCCGACGAGGCGCCGGTGGTGATCTACCACTCGCACACCGGCACCGAGGCCTATCCGAGCCGGACCGACGTCTCGATCGCGGCAGAGCCCGACGCCCACTATGTGCTCATCTCCACCCGCGACCCCGAGGTGCACGAACTGCGCAGCTACCGCATCCTCGACGGCGTCGTCACCGAAGAACCTGTCAGCATCGTCGAGCAGTACGGATAAGGAGCCATCGTGTCAGTTGTCGTTTCGATTCCCACCATCTTGCGGACCCACACCGGAGGGGAGAAGCGCGTCGACGCCTGCGGGGACACCCTGCAGGCGGTCATCGCCGACCTGGAGAGCAACTACTCCGGAATCTCCGAGCGGCTCATCGATCCGGCCAATCAGGGCAAGCTGCACCGCTTCGTCAACATCTACGTCAACGACGAGGATGTCCGGTTCTCCGGTGGTCTGGAAACCGTGATCGCCGACGGAGATTCGGTGACGATCCTGCCGGCTGTCGCAGGCGGCTGACCCGTGCGCTACGACTCGCTGCTGCAGGCGCTGGGCAACACACCGCTCGTCGGGCTGCAGCGGCTGTCGCCGCGCTGGGAAGACGACGAGAACGGTCCGCATGTCCGGTTGTGGGCCAAGCTCGAGGACCGCAACCCCACCGGCTCCATCAAGGACCGTCCCGCGCTGCGGATGATCGAGCAGGCCGAGCGCGACGGACTGATCAAGCCGGGCGACACCCTGCTCGAGCCCACCAGCGGTAACACCGGCATCTCGCTGGCGATGGCCGCGCTGCTCAAGGGGTACCGCCTGATCTGCGTGATGCCGGAGAACACGTCGATCGAGCGGCGTCAGCTCCTCGAACTCTACGGCGCCAAGATCATCTTCAGCGCCGCCGAGGGTGGCTCGAACACCGCCGTCGCGCTCGCCAAGGAGCTTGCCGCGCAGAACCCTTCGTGGGTGATGCTGTACCAGTACGGCAATCCGGCCAATGCCGCCGCACACTATGAGGGCACCGGGCCCGAGCTGCTGGCCGACCTGCCGGAGATCACCCACTTCGTCGGCGGGCTCGGCACCACCGGCACGCTGATGGGTACGGGCCGATTCCTGCGGGAGAACGTACCCGGCATCCAGATCGTCGCCGCCGAACCGCGCTACGGCGAGGGCGTCTACGCGCTGCGCAACATCGACGAGGGCTTCGTGCCCGAGTTGTACGACCCGGACGTCCTGACCACCCGGTTCTCGGTCGGGGCGTTCGACGCCGTCAAGCGCACCCGGGAGATCGTCGAGGTCGAGGGCATCTTCGCCGGCATCTCGACGGGCGCGATCCTGCACGCCGCTCTCGGCATGGCGACCAAGGCCCTCAAGGCGGGCGAGCCCGCCGATATCGCGTTCACCGTGTGCGACGCCGGCTGGAAGTATCTGTCCACCGGCGCTTACGCAGGTAGCCTGGATGACGCAGAGGACGCGTTGGAAGGCCAATTGTGGGCATGAATCCCCCCGTCACCCCCGATCCGAAGAATCCGAAGAAGAAGCCCGCGTGGGTGGTCGGCGGAGCGACGATCATCGGCTTCGTCGCGGTTCTCTATGCCGTGGAGATCGTGGACACCGTCATGGGCCACCGCCTCGACGACGACGGCATCCGCCCGCTGCAGACCGACGGGCTGTGGGGAATCCTCTGGGCGCCGCTGCTGCACGGTGGCTGGCCGCACCTGATCGCCAACACGGTGCCGACCTTGGTGCTCGGCTTCCTGATGACGCTGGCCGGGATGGGCCGGTTCATCGGCGCCACCGCGATCATCTGGGTGCTCGGCGGATTCGGTACCTGGTTGATCGGCAACATCGGCGCCTACTGCCCCAGCGTGCAGTGCACGACCAACCATATCGGCGCATCGGGACTGATCTTCGGATGGCTGACTTTTCTCATCGTCTTAGGCTTCTTCACCCGCACGGCGTGGGAGATCATCGTCGGCGTCATCGTCGGTCTCGTGTACGGCGGATTCCTGCTCGGGGTGCTGCCGGGCACGCCGGGAGTGTCCTGGCAGGGGCACCTGTGCGGTGCGGTCGCGGGATTCATCGCGGCGTATCTGCTGTCCAGGCCGGAGCGCAAGGCACGCGCACGCCGCAAAATCAGCACACCGTTGGGCGCCTGAGGTCTCGTTTGCTGCTGTGGGTCGCACCACTGCGCCGGTCTGAGTGATATGTGGAAGACGGACCGTCGCCGTGTCGTGCCACGTCACGGTGGGGACACAAAATGAAACTTGTCGCCCAATGCGGTGATGCCTTCGTCGCCGTGCTGTAAGGCATGGCAAGCTAGTGATGTGCGAATCACCGTACTGGGTTGTTCCGGCAGCGTTGTCGGCCCTGATTCGCCCGCGTCCGGATACCTGCTGACCGAACCCGACACGGTACCGATGGTGCTCGACTTCGGCGGCGGCGTGCTTGGCGCGCTGCAGCGCCATGCCGATCCCGGAGCGGTGAACGTGCTGCTGTCACACCTGCATGCCGACCATTGTCTGGACTTGCCCGGTCTGTTCGTCTGGCGCCGGTATCACCCCAATCCACCCGAGGGACGCGCGTTGCTGTTCGGCCCGTCGCACACCTGGGAGCGCCTGGGTGCGGCCTCCTCGCCCGAAGGCGGCGAGGTTGATGACATCTCCGACATCTTCGAGGTGCAGTCGTGGGTCGACGGCCGGTCGGTGAAATTGGGTGCGTTGACGGTGCAGCCCCGGTTGGTGTGCCACCCCACCGAGTCCTACGGGATGCGCTTCACCGACCGTGACGGCGTCACCTTCGCCTACAGCGGGGACACCGGAATCTGTGATGCCGTCGTCGAGTTGGCGCGCGGAGTCGATGTGTTCCTCTGCGAGGCATCCTGGACCCACGATCCGGACCGCCCGCCGAACCTGCATCTGTCGGGCACCGAGGCCGGCCAGATCGCAGCCCGCGCCGGGGTGGGTGACTTACTGCTGACCCACATTCCGCCGTGGACATCGCGCGAGGACGTCATCAGCGAGGCCAAGGCGGAATTCGACGGGCCCGTGCACGCGGTGGTGTGCGGCGAGACCTTCGACGTGACGCGTCACTGAATTTCGGTCGGGCCCACCGGTTAGTGTTGCCTCGTGTCCAGACGAGAAGACGGCCGGCTTGACGACGAGCTGAGGCCAGTGACCATCACCCGCGGATTCACCATTCATCCCGCCGGTTCGGTTCTGGTGGAGTTCGGCCAGACCCGCGTCATGTGCACTGCATCGGTGACCGAGGGAGTGCCGCGCTGGCGAAAGGGCTCCGGGCAGGGCTGGCTGACCGCCGAGTACGCCATGCTGCCCGCGGCCACCCATGAGCGTTCCGGGCGTGAGTCCGTCAAGGGCAAGGTCGGTGGCCGCACCCAGGAGATCAGCCGGCTCGTCGGCCGGTCGTTGCGGGCCTGCATCGACCTCGCGGCGCTGGGGGAGAACACCATCGCCATCGACTGCGACGTGTTGCAGGCCGACGGCGGCACCCGGACGGCGGCGATCACCGGCGCCTATGTGGCGCTCTCCGACGCGGTGACCTACCTGGCGGCGGCGGGACGGCTGTCCGACCCGCGTCCGTTGTCGTGCGCGATCGCCGCGGTATCGGTCGGTGTGGTCGATGGTCGGGTCCGGCTGGATCTGCCCTACACCGAGGACTCGCGCGCCGAGGTCGACATGAACGTCGTCGCCACCGATACCGGCACGCTGGTGGAGATTCAGGGCACCGGCGAGGGCGGGACCTTCCCGCGGACCACCCTGGACAAGATGCTCGACGCCGCGCTGGCCGGGTGCGAGGAACTGTTCCTCATCCAGCAGGCGGCACTCGCGTTGCCGTATCCGGGTGTGCTGCCCGAGCCCAGGTCTGCAAAGAAGGTTTTCGGAAGCTGACCCGGCTGCTGGTTGCCTCGCGCAACGCCAAGAAGCTGGCCGAACTGCGCCGGGTGCTCGACGCTGCCGGACTGTCCGGTCTGACGCTGCTGTCGCTCACCGACGTGCCCCCGTTCGACGAGGCACCCGAGACCGGGGCGACCTTCGAGGCGAACGCATTGGCCAAGGCACGCGACGCGTATGCCGCCACCGGGTTGCCCGCGGTGGCAGATGACTCGGGACTGGTCGTCGATGCTTTGAATGGCATGCCGGGCGTGCTGTCGGCGCGTTGGGCGGGTGCGCACGGCAACGACGTGGCCAACCTCGAGCTGCTGCTGGGTCAGATGCGCGATGTGCCCGATGAGCGGCGCGGCGCGGCCTTCGTGTCGGCCTGCGCGCTGGTGCACGGGTCGCGCGCCGCCGACAGCGTCGTGGTGCGTGGGGAGTGGCCGGGTGTGATCGCGCGGGAGCCCCGTGGCGACGGTGGCTTCGGCTACGACCCGATCTTCGTCCCGGAGGGATCGGGGCTGTCGGCCGCCGAGCTGACGCCGGCCGAGAAGGACGCGGCCTCCCATCGCGGCCGGGCGCTGGCGCTGCTGGTGCCGGCGCTTCGCACGCTGGCATAGGCGCTCAACTTCGCCGAAACCCGCGTACCAGTCGCCTATAACCGTGCGCGAACACCGGGTACGCGGGTTTCGGCGCACTGCGGGGAGCAGGCGTCAGCCAAGCAAGGCGAGCGAAGCGACGGGGGATGGGCAGGCGGTCACAGAGCGAAGCGCTTCTTCACATCTTGCGTCCGGAAATGCTCGACGATGAGCCCGAGCAGGGGAACCGTTCCGGAGATCAGGGTGCCGAGCGTACGGCCCAGCGGCCAGCGGACCTTCACCGCCAGGTTCGCGGTCGCGATCAGATAGGCGAAGTACACCCAGCCGTGCACCACCGCGATCCAGCTCAGCGAATCGTCCTGGAACCCGTACTTCCTCACCATCTCGTAGCAGAGCGCGATCAGCCAGAGCCCGGTCGCCCAGGCCAGAACCCGGTAGCTGGCCAGGGCCTTCTGGATGGAGGACAGCGGGACCAACGGTTCCTGGCCGTCGGTGTCGGCCGGGGTCTCGGGCGCGCTCATCTGGTGGTCCTGTCGTCAGGGGTGTCGGATTGTGCGAGATCGGCGAGGTAGGCGTTGTACTCCCGCAGCGTCGGATCGTCCTCGGGTGGTCTGGCGGCCTTCGGGCGTTCCGGGAGCAGACCGGCCGGGATTTCGGTGACGGCGTCGCCCGAACGTGCGGGACTCTCCTCGCCGGATTCCAGGCGCACGAACTTGAAGTAGGCGTAGACGCAGAACCCCGCGAACATCGGCCACTGCAAGGCGTAACCGAGATTCAGGAACGACCCCGAATTCGACTCGTAGCGGGTCCACTGCCACCACGCCAGCAGCAGGCAGCCGCTGGCTCCAAGGAAGGTCAGCGCGATGAGCGCCGGTCTCCTACGTCGTGTAGTGGACATGGGTCAACATTACCGCCCGGCGATTCAGGCCTTGGGGCCGATGAACTCGTCGACCGAGCGCATGAGGTTCTCCTGCCACGTGAAGCAGACACTAGGTCGCCGCGCCGACAGGATTGATCACGTGTGAAGGCGGTAGCATTCGCATCGCGCGGGCGTGATGGAACGGCAGACATGCCGGCTTTAGGTGCCGGTGCTCGGAAGAGCGTGAGGGTTCGAATCCCTCCGCCCGCACTCCTATCGGCCGTTGCTGACGGGAAACCGTCAGCCGGTCGGCACCGCTGTGCCATAGCCGTCCGGGCGTTTTTGCTTAGTGGAAGGAGACCGCGTGGAGATCGATCCGGCCGCCACGGCCTGGCTACTTGTCAGCACCGCGATGGTATTGCTGATGACACCGGGTCTGGCCATCTTCTACGGCGGCATGGTGCGCGCGACCGGTGTGCTCAACATGATCATGATGAGCTTCATCTCGATCCCGGTCGTCACGGTCACCTGGATCGTGGCCGGCTACAGCCTTGCCTTCGGCGAGGATGCCGGCGCCGGACTCATCGGCGGCCTGCAGCACGTCGGGCTGGCCGGTATCGACCTGACCGCGGTTCGGTCGAATGTGCCCGAGCTTCTGTTCGTGACCTTCCAGCTCGCGTTCGCGATCCTGACCGCGGCGCTGGTCAGCGGCGCGATCGCGGACCGCGCCAAGTTCTCCGCGTGGATGCTGTTCGTCGTGTTCTGGACGCTGCTGGTGTATTCGCCGGTGGCGCACTGGGTGTGGGGTCCCGGCGGCTGGCTTTCCACCTTTGGAGCGCTCGATTACGCAGGCGGCCTGGTCGTCGAGATCGTCTCGGGTGCATCCGCATTGGCGCTGGCCCTGGTGCTCGGCCCGCGCATCGGATTCAAGTCCGAGGCCATGCGACCACACAATCTTCCGTTCGTCCTGCTCGGTGTCGGCCTGCTGTGGTTCGGCTGGTTCGGGTTCAATGCGGGCTCGGCCTTCTCCGTCGACGGCAAGGCGGCGGTGATCTTCCTCAACACCCTGATCGCCGGGTGCCTGGGCATGCTCGGCTGGCTCGCCGTCGAACGATTCCGCGACGGCCATCCCACGACCTTCGGTGCGGCTTCCGGCGTGGTCGCCGGTCTGGTCGCGATCACACCATCGTGCGGGTTCGTCTCGCCGCTGGGCGCCGTGCTCGTCGGCACCGCCGCCGGCGTGGTGTGCTCGTTCGCCATCGGCTGGAAGTTCAAGGCCGGCTACGACGATTCGCTCGATGTGGTCGGGGTGCACTTCGTGGGTGGCGTGGTGGGCACCTTCCTGATCGGTTTGCTGGCAGCGGAGATGGTGTCGGGTGGACCCGAAGGCCTGTTCTATGGCGGGGGTATCACCCAACTGGGCAAGCAGACGCTCGCGATCGTCGTGGTCGCCGCCTTCGCGTTCACGGTGTCCTTCGTCCTCGCCAAGCTCATCGGACTCACGGTGGGATTCCGGGTCAACCGCGAGGACGAATTGTCCGGGATCGACTTCACCCAACACGCCGAGACCGCCTATGCCGAGGGCGTGCCCGGGACGCCGCACAAGCGGCCCGGCGCCTGACCTTTACCGAGGTCCGTCGACCGCGAAGGTGCCCTTGTCATCCTGGAATTCGACGTAGACTTGGCGGACGGCCCCGTCGATCTCCACATCGCAGGTGAAGCTGTCACCTTTGGCCGCCGGCGGATCCTTGCCGTCGTTGCATCGCAGGGCGCTGATGCTGTTGGCGCCGTAGCCGTTGATCGGGTCGGACAGAATCTCTCGCACGCCGGCCTCGGCCTGTTCGACATTGATGACGGTGGCATCGCGGAACACGAACTGCCACAACGCCACCGCTGCGACGACGACGACAATAGCGACACTTGCGGCGATGATCAACGTCCTACTGCTGGGGCCGGAACGCTTCGACGGTGCCCGGCGCCCGGTGGGCGGTGAACCCTGCGGCAGGGTGTACCGGTTCGGGTCGATCACCGGCGCTGGGCGCCGCTGGTACGCCGGCGTAGCCGGCTGCCTGGGCGGGGGCGCCGGTGGCGGTGGCGGTGGCGGGTATGGCTGCGGGCGTGGCGGATACTGCTGGGAGACAGGCGGATACGACTGCCCGGGCGGGTGAGCGGGCGGCGGCCCGGGTGGCGGCCCACCGGGTCGCGGTGCGCCAGGTGCCTGCGCGCCGCCGGGGCGGGCCCACCAGGGCTGCGATGGATCGGGTGGGCGCGTCATGCCGCAAACCGCTGGTAGCACTGCTCCGGGTCGCCGGACAGCCCGGCCCGGTAAGCCAGGATTCTGGTGAACCCGGCGGTGGCGGTCACGCCGTTGACATCGCTGGCCGCCAAACCGTTGGTGAGCAGCCCGGAGATCGCCTCGTCGGTATCGCCCGCGGACAGGGTCAGCGGACTTCCGGGCTCGGCCATCCTGCCCTGACCCACACCCGTCAGGCATGCGGTGCGCAATGCGGTCAGCGGCGATTCGAGTGGGTAGCCTCGTTCCTTTTGCACGGCAAGCGCATAGCGCGAGGTGACGATCGACAGTGCGGTGTTGTCACCCTGAAGCAGCACGCCCTGATCTTCAGATTTCGGCGTACCCAGCTCCTGCAGCGCAGGCAGGCTGACGTTGATCGCGTTGGTGGCCGGACAGTAGGACGCGGGTGAAATCGATTCCGCGTCGGGGCAATTGGCCAGCTCGGTGTTCAACGTCGGCGCACTCTGCGGCGAGTAGATATCGCCGAGGGTTGTCATCAGATTCGCCAGCAGATCTGCGTCGATGACACTGTCGCCAGCGATCGGATCCCCATAGGAGTCGTAGGCCAGGAACTGCGGCAGATCGCCCTGGCGCTTGACGATCTCGGACATGTCGATCGCGGCACACTGATCGGCGTTACCACTGAATCCGATCTGGAATGCGCTGATCCGGTCGAGCGCGGACCCGTGCGCATCGCCCGTCAGAATCGCCTCTTGCTGTGTCATCAGCGGGTCACGGATGTAGATGGCGCCCGCCAGAACGTGATTGAGACCATCCCCGGTGCTCAGCGTGAACCGCGGAGATTTCCCCGATGCGACCCAGTGCAGGTACACCCCGGCGAAGCAGTCGGCCTGCTGTTCCTTGACCAGTACCGGAGTGGATTTCTCGACGAGATGGGCCTTGGACTGCACGGCGTGGCCGAACTCGTGCGCCATCACGCCGACGACACCCATCTCACCGAAGTACTGCACCGCCCCCGGAATGAACTCGCCGCGGTCCCAGGCCATCGCATCGTCGTCGAAGCAGTAGAAGGCGTTCGACAGCTCGTAGAGGTTGTTGCCGCAGACCTGGGGGCTGGCCGGATCGGCGGCGTCGTAGGAGACCAGTTCAGCCACCGGCGTGTACGTCCCGCTCAGTGCGCCGTCCCAGTGTTCGGACCAGAACTGCTCCAGATCGTCGATGGCCGACAGGGCCAACGCGTCCACCGGGCCGTTGTCGCTGTTCTCCGCGGTGCGGGTCGGCGCGGGTACATCCGGTCGCGGACCGCTGGGGCCGTCGGCTGCGGGCAGTCCGCCGGCACGTGAGGGGTCATAGAGCATGGAGACCGCGCGGCCGTCGAGCATGCTGCTACCGCATCCGGTCAGCATCAGGGCTGCGGCGAGTGCAACGCTGAGCCATCCGGCGAGGCGTCGGGCCCGTCGGTGCATGCCGACAGGCTAACAAGGCGCAGCGTGCGGGCTGCATCCAAGCGTGCGGGCTGCATCCAAGATTGTGGCCGCTAGTGCTGCGGACGCTCGTCGACTGTGACCGTCTCGTCGACTGTGACCGTTGAGGGGTTTACCCGCGTCGCAGTTGCGGTACGTAGTACTGGTTCAGGTTGCGATGGGCAACCACTCCGTAGGTGCTCAGGAAAGGATCACGTAATGAATGTGAAAAAGATGCTCGTTACCGTCGCTGCCGCAGGTGGCCTGTTCGTCGGCCCGTTCGCGATGGCGGGCGCCGCGAGCGCCGAACCCGCTCCGATGCCGCCTGCTCCGCCGGCCGGCCCGAGCGTGACCTCGCCGCCCGCATGGGCACCGCCGCAGCCCGTCCCCCCGCTTTGGGCCCAGGGCAACCCGCAGGTGTGGGACTCGGGCTGGAACCACTGGGGGGTGTGGATGAACGGGGCTTTCATCCCCACTTTCTGACTCAATCGGCCACAGCAGTGAGCGCGCCCGCTCGGTTCACACCGAGCGTGGCGGGCTCTGCTACTTCGGTGGCCAGGGCACGAATCGCGATATCCGATCCACGACAATCGTGATACGACGGACGACGCTGCAGGCTCGGCCTGTGTCAATGCGAGACCGGAAAAAGGGAATTTGCGCCCTCGGCCTAGAAGAATCAAGTTCTCAGGAAAAGGCTGGTGGTGAAAGGTGACCGCGGTCAATCCTCGGTGGTGAAACCGTGGGCCACGAAGTCCCACACTTCCTGGGCCGAGATCGGCTTGATCGCGACGTCCTCGCTGCCGCTGGACTGTGCGACGAACATCACGGTCTGCATGGTCATGGCGGCCATACGGCGCGGGTTGATGGCCGGCCGCAGCTTGCCGGCGTCGGAGGCCTCCTGCATCAGCTCGGTGAGCAGCACCAATAGGGGGGCATGAGCCACCTTGACCTCGGAAGGGTGCGACACCAGCAGTCGCGACGCGAAGTCGGTGAAGAGCGGGCGTTTTGCGGTCGGATCGGGCCGCGTTGACTCGAACAGCATCTCTATGGCGACTTTGAGCCGGTCTATCGGATCCATCTGACCAGCGGTAGCCGCGCGAATCCGGTCCGCCGAGCGGCTCAAGGCGTCTTCGAAGAGCGCGAGCAGCAGCTCGTGTTTACCGTCGAACTGCAGGTAGAAACTGCGCAGCGACTGACGTGAACGGTCGACGACCTCCTGCACGGTGAAATCCGTGCTGCCCTTCTCGATGATGATCGACTGCGCGGCATCGAGGAAGCGCTGGACACGCTGAGCGGCCCGCAGCTTGGCGGTCTTGATCGAGCGTTCGACTGCGCGCTGTTTCCAGGCCGGTTCTTCGCTTGCGCTCGTCACCGGCGCCTCAGTTGCGTGCCGAGTGGAAGGACACGGATGAACTGTACCGGCGAACGCTTGGGCATTGCGGTGCTCCACCTCCTCGCGACGTAGGTGTCGGAGACCCTAGAACCTCTCCTGGTTTGGATCTGCGTCGGCTCTGCCGCAGCCGGTAGACGGCGGCTTCTCCGCTACAAGAATCATGTTCGCATATTTGAATGACAGATTTTCAGTCTTTGGTCGTAAGGTCAATGAAGATGCTGGAGATCCAGGCTGTGGGAGGCGTGGGCCACGATGCGCGGGCATGTGAATTGAGGAGACAACAGTGTCCGAGGGGATGAACTTCGAGCTCACCGACGATCAGCAGCTGATCCGCAGATCGGTGGCGGAGCTGTCGGCCAGGTTCGATGACCACTACTGGATGGAAAAGGACCAGGCGCACGAGTTTCCGACGGAGTTCTACGATGCCATCGCCGCCGGCGGCTGGCTGGGTATGACGGTTCCCGAGGAGTACGGTGGCCACGGCCTCGGCATCACCGAGGCCACCATCCTGGCCGAAGAGGTCGCCCGATCCGGTGGCGCGATGAACGCCGCCAGTTCCATCCACATGTCGATCTTCGGCATGCAACCGGTGGTGGTGTTCGGGTCCGAGGAGATGAAGAAGGCGACGCTGCCGCGGATCGTCGACGGCGATCTGCACGTGTGTTTCGGTGTCACCGAACCCGGTGCCGGACTGGACACCTCGCGCATCACCACCTTCGCCAAACGCGATGGCGATCACTATGTGGTCAACGGTCGCAAGGTGTGGATCTCCAAGGCGCTGGAGTCGGAGAAGATCCTCCTGCTGACCCGGACCACACCTCGGGACCAGGCAACCAAGCCAACAGACGGCCTGACGCTGTTCCTCACCGATATCGACCGCGACCACGTCGACATCCGGCCGATCAACAAGATGGGCCGCAACGCCGTCAGCTCCAACGAGGTGTTCATCGACGATCTGCGGATCCCCGTCGAGGATCGCATCGGTGAGGAGGGCAAGGGCTTCTCCTACATCCTGCACGGGCTCAACCCGGAGCGGATGCTGATCGCCGCCGAGGCCCTCGGGATCGGCCGGGTCGCGCTGGACCGGGCGGTGACGTACGCCAACGAGCGCGTGGTGTTCGATCGTCCGATCGGCAAGAACCAGGGCATACAGTTCCCGCTGGCCGATTCTCTGGCACGCCTCGACGCCGCCGAACTGATCCTGCGCAAGGCCACCTGGCTCTATGACAACGGCCAATCCTGTGGGCGCGAGGCCAATATGGCCAAGTACCTGTGCGCTGATGCCGGCTTCGAAGCGGCGGATCGCGCGCTGCAGACCCACGGTGGCATGGGCTACTCGGAGGAGTACAACATCTCCCGTTTCTTCCGGGAGTCGCGTCTGATGAAGATCGCGCCGGTGAGCCAGGAGATGATCCTGAACTTCCTGTCAGCCAACGTCCTCGGGTTACCCAAGAGCTACTGAGGGCCCCTGCTTGATCAACATTGCCGTGCGATTGTCGTTTTCGAGGATCCCTCTCGCAGTCATGCGCGACAACGCTAGTCTCGCGGGTAACGCGGAGAGGATCTACGTCATGAGGACTACTTTCGACCTCGCCATGCCGGCGCTGCCCACCGGCGACGGCATGGTTATGTGATGTGGTGACCCAATTGTTTCAGCACCGTCCGACCGGACTCCCGCTGGCCGGCATCACCATCATCGCCATGGAGCAGGCGGTCTCCGCGCCGATGTGCACCCGGGTGCTCGCCGATTTCGGCGCCAGGGTGATCAAGATCGAGAATCCCAAGGGTGGGGATTTCGCCCGCGACTACGACGATGTGGTGAATGGTCTGGCCGCCCACTTCGTATGGGCGAACCGCGGCAAGGAATCGGTCACGCTCAATCTGAAATCCCCGGCCGGCATGGGCGTGCTGCACCGACTGCTCTCCGGCGCCGATGCCTTCGTGTCCAATCTCGCCCCCGGCGCCGCCGCCCGGCTCGGGCTGAGTCCGACGGAGCTGAGGGCGTGTCACCCGCAGGTGATCCCGGTCGAGATCGACGGGTACGGGCCCGGTGGCACGTTGTCGGGGAAACGCGCCTACGACCTGCTGGTGCAGGCGGAGTCCGGATCCTGCGCGGCGACCGGCTACCCCGGGATGCCGGCCAAACCCGGTGCGCCGGTTGCCGATATCGCCACCGGGCTGTATTCGGCGTTGTCGATCATGGCGCTGCTGCTGGGCCGTGCGCGCAACGGCACCACCGATGCCGCACCTCCGGTGGCGGTCAGCCTGTTCGACGCCATGACCGACATCATGGGCTACCAGCTGACCTATACCCAGCACTCCGGCATCGACCAGGAACCGTTAGGAATGAGTTCGCCCGCCGTCGCGCCCTACGGATCGTTCGGCACGCGCGACGGGCAGACTGTGGTGCTCGGCACCACCAACGACCGGGAATGGCAGCGGCTGGCGCGGGAGATCATCGACCGCCCCGACTTGGCCGAGGACGAGCGTTTCGCGACGAACCCGGACCGCTGTGCGCACCGTGACGAGCTCAACCAGGCCATCGAGTCCTGGTGTGCGCAAAACGATCTCGACGATATCCAGCGCATCGCCGATGCCGCTGGGATCGGTAACTCGCGCTACAATAAGCTCAGCGAGGTCATCGCGCACCCCCATCTGAAGGCGCGCGACCGGTGGCGCCAGGTCGGCACACCCAACGGACAGATCGCGGCGCTGCTACCGCCACCGGTGATCAGCGGCCTTCAGCTGGGAATGGGTGCGGTACCCGGACTCGGTCAGCACACAGATGCGGTTCTCGGTGAAATCGGTTACAGCGCAGAGGAACTCGAAGGGCTGCGCGGCGACGGTGCGATCGGCCCGGTGTACGCATGAGCGCCAGCGAGGAGCCGAAGGCGGATCGCGCATGAGTGAACCGCTGCTGATCGACGACAACCAGGGTATGCGGACGCTGACCCTGAACCGGCCCAAGAGA
Organism: Mycobacterium sp.; assembly: GCA_011620645.1. GTDB lineage: Bacteria > Actinomycetota > Actinomycetes > Mycobacteriales > Mycobacteriaceae > Mycobacterium. The sequence continues at coordinate 25,730 of WOYS01000038.1, read as the reverse complement.
GATCCAGAATTCACCGGAACCTGGGTGGTCCCGCCCAGTAAGGAGTAGAGCCCATGCGCGAAACCGTCGTCGTCGGAGCCGTGCGTACGCCGGTGGGCAAACGCAATGGCGGCTTGTCCGCCCAGCATGCCGCCGACCTGTCCGCGGTGGTGCTCAACGAACTCGTCGAGCGCACCGGGGTCGATCTGGCGCTCATCGACGATGTGGTGTGGGGCTGTGTTTCCCAGGTAGGCGATCAGTCCAGCAATATCGGACGCTATGCGGTCCTGGCCGCGGGCTGGCCGGAGAACATTCCGGGCACCACGGTGAACCGGGCCTGCGGATCCAGCCAGCAGGCGCTGGATTTCGCGGTGCAGGCAGTGATGTCCGGTCAGCAGGACGTGGTGGTGGCCGGCGGCGTCGAGGTGATGAGCCGGGTGCCGCTGGGCTCGGCTCGCGCGAGTGGGCAGCCCTACGGGCCGAAAGTCCTTGCCCGCTATGACGACTTCTCGTTCAACCAAGGTCTCTCCGCCGAACTGATCTGCCAGAAGTGGGATCTGTCGCGGACCCGCTGCGACGAGTACTCCGCGCAGTCGCACGAACGTGCCGCCGCCGCACAGGATTCCGGTGCCTTCATCGATCAGATCGTGCCCATATTCACCGATGGCCTGGAAAATGGGGGAGTGATCACCGACGATGAGGGCATCCGTCGCGGGACCACCGTCGAGAGGCTCGCCGGCCTCAAGCCCGCGTTCACCGAGGACGGTGTCATCCACGCCGGGAACTCCTCGCAGATCTCCGACGGTGCCGCCGCGCTGCTGGTGATGACCGCCGATCAAGCGCTGAACCTGGGGTTGACCCCGCTGGTCTACTACCGCGCGGGCGCGGTGACCGGTGCCGATCCGGTGCTGATGCTCACCGGCCCCATCCCGGCCACCGAGAAGGTGCTGCACAAGGGCGGTGTCGGGATCGACGATGTCGGGGTCTTTGAGGTCAACGAGGCGTTCGCGCCGGTGCCGCTGGCGTGGCTGGCCGAGACCGGTGTCGACGAGGCCAAGCTCAACCCGCTCGGCGGGGCGATCGCACTCGGGCATCCGCTCGGAGCCTCCGGCGCGGTGCTGATGACCCGGATGATCCATCACATGCGCGACAACGGCATCCGCTACGGACTGCAGACCATTTGCGAGGGCGGCGGCACCGCCAACGCCACGCTGGTCGAGTACGTCTTCTAGTCGAAAGGGCAACACGTGCAACGCAATCTGTTCACCGAAGATCACGAGGCATTCCGCGAACTGGCACGCGACTTCGTGGAGAAGGAAGTGGTGCCTGCCTACCCCGAGTGGGAGAAGGGCGGCCGGATGCCGCGTGCGGTGTTCGAGAAGATGGGTGAGCTCGGCATGCTCGGCGTCGCCATCCCCGAGGAATACGGCGGTGGCGGAATACCGGACTACCGCTACAACGTGGTCCTGCAGGAAGAGGCGGCCCGGGCACTGGTGACGCTGTCGACGGTGCGCACCCAGCTCGAGGTGATCCTGCCGTACTTCCTGCATTACGCGAACGAGGAGCAGCGCAAGCGCTGGTTCCCCGGACTGGCCGACGGGACCCTGCTCACCGCGGTGGCCATGACGGAACCCGGCACCGGATCGGATCTCGCCGGTATGCGCACCACCGCCGTGCAGGACGGCGACCACTGGATCGTCAACGGCGCCAAGACGTTCATCACCGGTGGGATGCAGGCCGACCTCGTCGTCGTCGTCGCCCGCACCTCGACCGATCCGGACAACCGGCGCAAGGGACTCACCCTGCTCGTCGTGGAGGATGGGATGCCCGGCTTCACCCGCGGCCGGGAGCTGGAGAAGATGGGTTGCAAGGTGCAGGACACCGCCGAGCTGTCGTTCGTCGACGTGCGGGTGCCCGCCGCCAACGTGCTCGGCGAGGTGGGGGAGGCGTTCAGCTACCTCGGCCACAACCTGCCCCAGGAGCGGCTGACCGTGGCCGTCGGATCCGTGGCCCAGGCCCGGTCGGCGATCGCCGCGGCCATCGACTACACCAAGGACCGCAAGGCGTTCGGGACGCCCGTGGCATCCTTTCAGAACACGAAGTTCGAGCTGGCGGCCTGTTCGACGGAGGTCGAGGCGGCTCAGGCGATGCTGGACCGGGCTGTCGCGCTGCATGTCGACGGTGAGTTGTCGGCGCCGGATGCGGCCAGGGTGAAGCTGTTCTGCACGGAGATGCAGGCCCGGGTCATCGACCGCTGCCTGCAGCTGTTCGGCGGCTACGGCTACATGATGGAATACCCGATCGCCCGGCTTTATACGGACGCCCGGGTGGCGCGGATCTACGCCGGCACCAGCGAGGTTATGAAGGTGATCATCGCCAAGTCGCTCGGCCTCTAGGCCCGCGATCTGCGTAACGCTCGGCGTTACAGAATGGGGCGTAGTTCGCGAGCCGTCAGTAGTTCTTGCAGCTACCGGCGAGCTGCGTGGTAGCGCCCAGGTAGCTCTGCACGCTCGGGTCGGCGGCGATCTGGTTCACCGTGTTCTGCCGCTCCGCCGGACCGGAGTTCAGGAAGATACGCAGCATTCCCAGCGCCATGGGCTGGGCGCTGAACCGCGCGGCCAGGTCGGGTTGTTCCGCGTTCATGGCAGCCCACACCTGATCGTAGGTGCAGGTCGTGTTGACGACCGGTCCGAGGTCGGGCTGGGCTGAGGCGATCCCGACCGACATCGGCACCGACAGAGCAATACCACCAATCACGACGGCAAGCCTCGTGCGCGACACCTTGAGCATGTGGTTTTTACCTTTCCCCGCCCGACTGATTCGGGCGACATCCTCCTTGTCGTGGAGGACGGCGTTTTCGTTACTGGCTGTTCTGATGAAAAGGCTAACAGGATCGACGGTGATCCACGCAAGTTCACTACCCGGCCCTCACCCTGGTCAAACAGTGTCGTCAGCGGCTGAATTTCACGAGTCTATGGCTGCCATCTCCTTGCGTTCGGTGATCGGCCGGGCCGCCTGGGCGTGCGGACCTTCGGCGACCTGGCGATCCGGGCCGATACCCTGACCGCGGTGAAACTTTCAGCGATCCTGCCTCTGCCGGCGCCGGTGGCCCAGCACCGGGCGTCGGTGTTCACCCCTGTGCGGGGTGAGCCCGTTCTGGTGCGGCTCGTGCATGCGCTCGCCTCCGCGGCCGACGAGGTGCTGGTGGTGGTCGACGCCCGGCTGATCGAGGACGTGCAGGCCTGCCTGGCGGGGCGACCGGTTCGGATCGTCGATGCGGGCGAATCGCCGAGCACCGCAGACTGCTTGGCGCTGGCGGCACAGCAGCTGCGCTCGGTGGCCGTGACGCACGCCTTGGTCGCCCACCACCGGTATCCGGTGATGCCTGCCGGGCTGGTGGCACGAGTCGCCGACGCTCTAGTCGACGGCGCAGAACTGGTGGTCCCGGTGCTGCCCGTCACCGACACCGTGAAAATGGTTGACGGACAAGGCATCATCCGGTCAACGGTGGATCGCGCCGAGTTGAGGATCACCCAGTATCCGTACGGTTGCTCCGTGGCGCGCCTGGTCGATTTTCACGCCGGGCTCGGCGGAGGTGAGGGCCTGGTGACGGTAGCCGGTGACGCGGACGCAGTGCCCGTCGACCTGCCTGCCGATGCGGCACTACTGGACGCCATCATCGCGTGTCGGAGCTGACCGAACCCGCGAGCAGGTGTTCGGCGAGGCGGATGTCGGGTGGGTAGGTCACTTTGAGATTGGTTGCGGCACCGGGGAATACCCGCACATCGACATCGGTGAAACGCTGCACGCAGGCCGAGGTGTCGGTGCCGTCGAACGTCTCGGTATCGGCGCGCCGATAAGCGTCGAGCAACGGCTGGGCCCGGAAGGCCTGCGGTGTCTGCACACGCACCAACCGTTGTGTCAGCGGTTCGAGGCCACCGCCGGGTAGCGGGCGGGCCAGACCCTCCGCGGGTACCGCGGGCACCGCGCCGCCGTAGGTACGGGCGGCGGCGATTGCGGCGCGCATCATGTCGGGGCCGGCCAGTGGGCGGGCGGCATCGTGGATGAGGACGATGTCGACCGAGCCGCTCTCGATATCGGCGGCGATATGGCGCAGCATGTTGAACTCTGATTCGTGACGGCTGTCGCCGCCCTCGACGAGTTCGACGGACCTGCCCGGAAGGTCGTCCTGCACAGCGCGGTGGGCCACCTCGCGCTCGCCGCGCCGGTGCACCAGGATGACCCGGCCGATCTCGGCCGTGTCGGCCACCGCCCGCACCGACCACGACAGCATCGACCTGCCTGCCAGCAACAGATACGCCTTGTTGCCGTCGGCGCCGACCCGCGACCCGATCCCGGCGGCGAGCACCACGCCGACTGCGGTGGGACCGGAAGCTGCGGGCACGCGCTCACGCTAGCCTGCCGCGTCGGGTGAGCCGGTGCGGGCCGCAACCGTCGGGGAGAGGATGATCAGGTGAGCGTTTCCACACCACAGCCTTCGGACCGGGTCGGGTGCCTAGCGTCCGGCGGGTTGCGGATCGAAGGTTTCCAGCAGTGACCGCTCTTGCTCGGCCTTCATCAGCCGCCGGGCCTTCCGCCGGGTGACGAGGATGCCGACGACGGCCAGCGTCCAGACCAGGTACTGCAAGGTCCAGGCGAGCCGGAATGATTCGGTGGAATAGCCCCCGGCCGCGTCGAGGATCCAGCCCATCGCCTGCATCAGCAGCAGTGAGGCCAGGAAGCCGCCCATGTTGACCATGCCCTGAGCGGTGCCCAGTATCGCGCTGGGATTGAAGGTGCGGGCGAAGTCGAAGCCGACCATCGAGCCGGGTCCGCCGACGGAGATGATCACGACGAGCACGATCAGCAGCCAGAGCGGCGCCCGGCCGGGCAGCGCCAGCACGATCGTCCAGATGGCCGCATTGCTCCCGATGATGCCGAGCACGAAGGCCGACCGGCGATGCGGGTACCGGCCGGTGAGGATTCCCAGCACCACTCCCGCGAAGATCGCGGTCACCACCGAGATGGTCAGCAACATCCCCGCGACCGCCCGGGTCTGACCCTGGGCGGTGGTGACGTAGGGGACCCCCCACATCAGTGCGAACACCGTCACCGAGAACTGGGTGCCCATGTGGGTGAAGAACCCGAGCCGGGTGCCCGGTCGCATCCAGACCGTGCGGACGCTTGTGAGGGTGTCCCCCACGGACATCGTCTCGGAGGTCACCAGGTGTCCGCTCGGCGTGTTCTGCAGCAGCGCGGCCGCCAGCACCATGGTGATCACCCCGAACGCCGCTACCGAAAGGTACGCCGACGTCCAACCGTTGAGGCCCAGCAAAGCCAGGAACGGCACCGCCGACAGCACCTGGCCGAGCTGGCCGCTGATCCCGGTGAGCTGGGTCAGCAGCGGCACCCGCCGGGCCGGGAACCAGTGCGGGACTAGGCGCAGCACCGAGATGAAGGTGACCGCGTCACCGAGACCGACGACGGCCCGGGCGGCCAGCGCCAGCGGCAGTGAATCGGTGACGGCGATGGCCAGCTGCCCGGTCACCATCAGTGCGGTGCCGGAGACGACGAGAAGTTTGGAGCCGTAGCGGTCGAGTAGCACGCCCGCAGGCACTTGGGCGCCCGCGTAGACGATGATCTGCAGCACCACGAATATCGACAGCACGCTGGGGCTCGCGTGGAAGCGGTCGCCGGCCTCCAGGCCCGACACCCCCAGGGTGGTGCGGTTGAGAACCGCCACGACGTATGCCAGTAGTCCGGTCGCCCAGATGATCCAGGGACGCACGCTGACCTCTATTCGTCGGTTCAGGGCGATGTGCAGTGCGCCCATCCTCCCAAATTGGTGGGATGAATCTCCAATGCACTGTCGGTGAGATGCCTCACCGAAGTTGCCAGAGTTTGCATCTATGCAGTTTCTTCCATATTTTGCACTTCGCTCGCTTTGCGGCAGGTGGCACCCGTACTGCGGGGGTGGGAGTCCGTGGACATTAACCACATCCTCAAGCCCAACTTCGGTCGGTGGGGCTGATGCTTACCGATCAGTAATAAGTTTCAGCAAACTAATTTCGGCAAGTATGAAAGCCCGGTGAGCACATGTTGCCGATGTGTCCGCTTTTCGCCGCCTCCGACGGGCCGGCCGGGTGCGCCGCGGCAGGCGAGATTCTTATATAACGATTTGGTCACAGCATTGCGCTGATCTGGGAAGTTGTAGCTACTCGGCCGTAACCACTTGCATGCAGGACGTTTGTCTCGCAGAGGTTTCACGGTCGCGGGAGCGGTTGTTGTGCTACGTGTGGTTACCCGGGCGTAGAACTCGCCAGTAATCATTCGAGGAAGGAAAATAGCCTCAGCTCTTATGACACTCTTAGTGGGGTTGGGCTGTCATCAGGACACGTCCGGGGATCGGCTTGTGTGACGCCCGGTCTCTCTGGATGAGCACCGGCCCAACGGAGATTCAACGCCGAATCGCCGGACCGCAGGACGACGGGACTATCGGGAACCCGCCGCATCCTCGCCGCGACGACGCGCCACCACCGGCACGACCAGCGTGAACAAAGACTGCACCGAGGGAGATAACAAGACCGTGACGATCAATGAACACGACAGGGTGACAGCCGGCAAGAGCAGCCTGGGCGAGGGTTCGCTGTCGGGCGCCCATGCGCTTGTGGACCTGCTGAATGCCGGTGAGCCGTATGCGGTCGCGTTCGGTGGTCAGGGCGGCGCCTGGTTGGAGAGCCTGGAGGAACTGGTCAGCTCCGCGGGCATCGAATCCGAACTCAGCGAGCTGGTCGGCGAGGCGGCGCTGCTGCTGGAGCCGGTCGCCCGCGAGCTCGTCGTGGTGCGCCCCATCGGCTTCGAGCCGCTGCAGTGGGTGCGCGCGCTGGCCGCTGAGGAGCCGCTGCCCGATACCAAGCAGCTCACCACCGCCGCGATCTCCGGCCCCGGCATCCTGCTGACCCAGATGGCCGCCATCCGTGCGCTGACACGTCAAGGCCTGGACCTGATGGGCACCCCCCCGGTCGCCATGGCAGGCCACTCGCAGGGCATCCTGGGCGTCGAGTCGCTCAAGGGCAAGGGCGCCCGCGACGCCGAACTGCTCGCACTGCTCGAGCTGATCGGCGCCGCCGGTTCGCTGATCTCCCGCCGCCGCGGCATGGTCGGCCGCGGCGACAAGACCCCGATGGTGTCGGTCACCAACGTCGACCCCGACCGGATCGCCGCGCTGCTCGAAGAGTTCTCCACCGACGTCCGCACCGTGCTGCCGCCCGTGCTGTCGATCCGCAACGGCCGCCGCTCGGTCGTCATCACCGGGACCCCCGAACAACTCGGCCGCTTCGAGCTGTACTGCTCAAAGATCACCGAGAAGGAAGAAGCTGAGCGCAAGAACAAGCTGCGCGGCGGCGCGGTGTTCTCGCCGGAGTTCAACCCGGTGCAGGTCGAGGTCGGCTTCCATACCCCGCGGCTGGCCGACGGGGTCGCCCTCGTCGACCGCTGGGCCGCCAAGTGCGGCATCGACGCCGAGCTGGCCCACGCCATGACCGAATCCATCTTCGTGAGCCCGATCGACTGGGTCGCCGATGTCGAGGCCCTGCACACCGCGGGCGCGCGCTGGATCATCGACCTCGGCCCGGCCGACACCGTCACCCGACTCACCGCCCCGGTGATCCGCGGCCTGGGCATCGGCATTGTGCCCGCCGCCACCCGCTCCGGGCAGCGCAGCCTGTTCACCGTCGGTGCGGTGCCCGAGGTGCCAGCACCGTGGACCAGCTACGCACCCTCTACGGTCACCCTGCCCGACGGTTCGGTGAAGCTGTCCACCAAGTTCACCCGCCTGACCGGGCGCTCACCGATCCTGCTGGCCGGCATGACCCCGACCACGGTGGACGCCAAGATCGTCGCGGCTGCGGCGAACGCCGGGCACTGGTCCGAGCTCGCCGGCGGCGGCCAGGTGACCGAGAAGATCTTCGACGACCGCGTCGCAGAACTGACCCAGCTGCTCGAGCCGGGCCGCGCCATCCAGTTCAACTCGCTGTTCCTCGACCCGTACCTGTGGAAGCTGCAGCTCGGCGGAAAGCGCATCGTGCAGAAGGCACGTCAGTCCGGTGCGCCGATCGACGGTGTCATCGTCACCGCCGGCATCCCCGAGCTGGACGAGGCCGTCGATCTGATCGAGGAACTCAACGGCATCGGCATCACCCACGTGGTGTTCAAACCGGGCACAGTCGACCAGATCAGGTCCGTCATCAAGATCGCGGCCGAGGTTCCCGGCAAGGACGTCATCATCCACATCGAGGGTGGCCGCGCCGGCGGTCACCACTCATGGGAGGACCTCGACGACCTGCTGCTGGCCACCTACGCGGACCTGCGCAAGCTGTCCAATATCACCATCTGCGTCGGCGGCGGCATCGGCACCCCCGAGCGCGCGGCCGAATACCTGTCCGGCCGCTGGGCCCGGGACTACGGCTTCCCACTGATGCCCCTCGACGGCATCCTGGTCGGAACCGCCGCCATGGCCACGCTGGAGGCCACCACCTCCCCGGCGGTCAAGCAGCTGCTCGTCGACACCACCGGCACCGACATTTGGGTCGGCGCCGGAAAAGCCCAGGGCGGCATGGCATCCGGGCGTAGCCAGCTCGGTGCCGACATTCACGAGATCGACAACGCCGCTTCCCGTTGCGGCCGCCTGCTCGACGATGTCGCCGGTGACGCCGACGCCGTCGCCGAGCGCCGTGACGAGATTATCGCGGCCATGGCCGACACCGCCAAGCCGTACTTCGGCGATGTCTCCGACATGACCTACCTGCAGTGGCTGGACCGCTACGTCGAATTGGCCATCGGAGAAGGCGATTCCACCGCCGACACCAAGACCGCCGATTCGCCGTGGCTGGACGTCACCTGGCGGGACCGGTTCGAGGAGATGCTCAAGCGTGCCGAGGGCCGCCTGCATCCCAACGACTCCGGGCCGATCGAGACCCTCTTCTGTGCGGACGCCGAAGGTGAAGCGCTGCTGGAGCATCCGGCTGCCGCCGTCGACACGCTGCTGAACCGGTACCCGGACGCCGAGAACATCAAGCTGCACCCGGCCGATGTGCCGTTCTTCGTGACCCTGTGCAAGACACCCGGCAAGCCGGTCAACTTCGTCCCCGTCATCGACAAGGACGTGCGCCGCTGGTGGCGCAGCGACTCCCTGTGGCAGGCCCACGATGCGCGCTACACCGCGGATCAGGTCTGCATCATCCCCGGCACCGCCGCCGTCGCCGGTATCACCCGCGTCGACGAGCCGGTCGGTGACCTGCTCGACCGCTTCGAGCAGGCCGCGATCGACGAGGTCGTGGCCACCGGAGCGGTGGCAGTGCCCGTCGTGTCCCGCCGCCAAGCCAACCCCGGTGCCACCGGACCCATCGCCGTGGTGCTGGATTCGCCCGATGTGCTGTGGGCCGGCCGCACCGCGATCAACCCGGTACACCGCATCGGCGCTCCCAGTGAATGGCAGGTGCACGAAAATTCGGGTACGGCGGGCAGGAGCGGAGCGACCGGGGAAGCACGGGTGGCCACGCACCCGTCCACGGGCTCGCGACTGGAGCTCACCGATGAGGGTGTCACGCTGAGCGTTCCGTTGAGCGATATCTGGATCGACATCAAGCTGACGCTGCCCGCCGCCACCGTCAACGGCGGTATGCCGGTCGTCACCCCCGAAGATGCCGCCAGCGCGATGCGCGCCGTGCTGGCCATCGCAGCCGGTGTCGATGGCGTGGATTCGCTGCCCGTCGTGGTCGACGGCACCGCGACGGTCACCGTCGACTGGGATCCCGAGGAGGTCGCCGATCACACCGGCGTCACCGCCACGTTCGGCGCCCCGTTGGCCCCGGGCCTGACCCTGGTGCCCGACGCACTGGTCGGGCGCTGCTGGCCCGCGGTGTTCGCCACCATCGGATCGGCCGCCACCGGTGGGGGGTTCCCCGTCATCGAAGGCCTGCTGAGCCTGGTGCACCTGGATCACGCCGCCCACCTGCTCGCCCCGATGCCCAAGTCGGTCGCCGAATTGACGGTTACCGCAACGGCTTCTGAGGCCACCGACACCGAGGTCGGCCGCGTCATCCCGGTCAGCGTGACCATCATCGATGCCGACGGCACCGAGCTGGCGCGCCTGGAAGAGCGGTTCGCCATCCGCGGACGCACCGGTGCGGTCGAGCTGGAGGACCCGGTGCGTGCCGGCGGTGCGATGACCGACAACGCCACCGACACCCCGCGTCGTCGCCGCCGTGACGTCACCCTGACCGCGCCCACCGACATGAGCGCGTTCGCCGTGGTGTCCGGTGACCACAATCCGATCCACACCGACCGTGCCGCAGCGCTTCTCGCCGGACTCAAGGGACCCATCGTGCACGGCATGTGGCTTTCGGCCGCCGCGCAGCACGTGGTGACCGCCACCGACGGCCGCGCCACCCCGCCGGCCCGCCTGGTGGGCTGGACCTCGCGCTTCCTGGGCATGGTGTTGCCCGGTGACGAGATCGAGTTCCGTGTCGACCGGGTCGGCATCGACCGCGGTGCGGAGATCATCGAGGTCACCGCGAAGGTCGCGGGTCATCTGGTGATGGCCGCGACCGCACAGCTGGCCGCCCCGAAGACGGTGTACGCCTTCCCCGGTCAGGGAATTCAGCACAAGGGCATGGGCATGGAGGTCCGCGCCCGTTCCAAGGCGGCCCGCAAGGTGTGGGACATCGCCGACAAGTTCACCCGGGAAACCCTGGGCTTCTCGGTGCTGCACGTGGTCAAGGACAACCCGACCAGCCTCATCGCCTCCGGTGTGCACTACCACCACCCCGAGGGCGTGCTGTACCTGACTCAGTTCACCCAGGTCGCCATGGCGACGGTGGCCGCGGCTCAGGTCGCCGAGATGCGTGAGCAGGGTGCCTTCGTCGAAGGCGCCATCGCCTGCGGGCACTCCGTCGGCGAATACACCGCTCTGGCGTGTGTTTCCGGCGTGTACGAGCTGCCGGCGCTGCTGGAGGTGGTGTTCCACCGCGGCTCCAAGATGCACGACATCGTCCCGCGTGACGAGAAGGGTCGCTCCAACTACCGGTTGGCCGCGATCCGCCCGTCGCAGATCGATCTGCCCGACGACGATGTCACCGCCTTCGTCGAGGCGATCGCCGAGCGCACCGGTGAATTCCTGCAGATCGTGAACTTCAACCTGCGTGGTTCGCAATACGCCATCGCGGGCACGGTCCGCGGACTGGAGGCCCTGGAGGAGGAGATCGAGCGGCGCCGCGAAATCAGCGGTGGCAAGCGGTCGTTCATCCTGGTGCCCGGTATCGACGTACCGTTCCACTCCGAGGTGCTGCGGGTCGGTGTCGCCGACTTCCGTCGCAGCCTGGAGCGGGTCATGCCGGTCGATGCCGATCCGGAGCTGCTCATCGGCAAGTACATTCCGAACCTGGTGCCCCGGCCGTTCACGCTGGACCGCGACTTCATCCAGGAGATCCGCGATCTGGTGCCCGCCGAGCCGCTCGACGAGGTCCTCGCCGATTACGACACCTGGCGTAACGAGCGTCCGCGTGAACTGATGCGCAAGATCGTGATCGAGCTGCTGGCATGGCAGTTCGCCAGCCCGGTGCGCTGGATCGAAACCCAGGATCTGCTGTTCATCGAGGAGGCGGCGGGTGGCCTGGGAGTTGAGCGATTCGTCGAGATCGGCGTGAAGACGGCGCCGACCGTCGCGGGCCTGGCGACCAACACACTCAAGCTGCCCGAGTACTCGCACAGCACCACCGAGGTGCTCAACGCCGAGCGGGACGCGGCGGTGCTGTTCGCCACCGACACCGACCCGGAGCCCGAGGATGAGGCGCCGCCAGCCGAGGCGTCCGCTGCGGCGGCGCCGGCAGCTGCGGCTCCCGCGGCTGCACCCACACCGGCGGCCGCCCCGTCCGGTGGACAGTCGGGCGGAGTCCGCCCCGACGATCTGGTATTCGACGCTGCCGATGCCACTTTGGTGCTCATCGCGCTGGCGGCGAAGATGCGGATCAACCAGATCGAGCCGCTGGACTCCATCGAGTCGATCACCGACGGTGCGTCGTCGCGGCGTAACCAGATGCTGGTGGACCTGGGCTCGGAGCTGAATCTGGGCGCCATCGACGGTGCCGCCGAGGCAGATCTGTCCGGCCTCAAGGCACAGGTGACCAAGTTGGCCCGCACCTACAAGCCGTTCGGCCCGGTGCTGTCCGACTCGATCAACGATCAGCTGCGGACCGTCTTCGGACCGTCGAGCAAGCGCCCGGCCTACATCGCCGAACGTGTCTCCAAGACATGGGAACTCGGGCCAGGCTGGGCCAAGCACGTCACCGCCGAGGTGGCGCTGGGTACCCGTGAGGGCTCCAGCGTCCGCGGTGGGAACCTGGGCGATCTGCACGAAGGGGCGCTGGCCGATGTGGCCACCGTCGACAAGGTGATCGACGCTGCCGTCACACATGTCGGTGCGCGCAAGGGCATTTCGGTGTCGCTGCCCTCGTCCGGTGCCGCTGGCGGGGGAGTGGTCGACTCGGCCGCGCTCGGCGAGTTCGCCGAGCAGGTCACCGGTCCCAACGGTGTGCTGGCCAATGCCGCGCGGACGATCCTGGGCCAGCTCGGGCTGGACAGCCCGGTCAGCGCGCCCGAAGCCGTCAGTGACGCGGATCTGATCGACCTCGTCACGACCGAACTCGGCTCGGACTGGCCGCGTCTGGTGTCGCCGGTGTTCGACGCCCGCAAGGCCGTCGTCTTCGATGACCGGTGGGCAAGTGCCCGTGAGGATCTGGCCCGGCTGTGGCTGCTCGATGAGAGCGAGATCGACGCGGACTGGCAGCGGTTGTCCCAGCGCTTCGAGGGCGCGGGCAATGTCGTCGGCACCCAGGCCTCTTGGTGGCAAGGGCGTGCACTTGCGGCCGGCCGCAATATTCACGCGGCGCTCTACGGCAGGGCCGCTGCCGGTTCGGGGAACCCCGACAAGGGCGGCTACGCCAACGAGGTGGCTGTCGTCACCGGCGCGTCCAAGGGTTCGATCGCCGCATCGGTGGCCGCTCAGCTGCTGGAGGGTGGCGCGACCGTCATCGCCACCACCTCCAAGCTCGACGATGACCGGCTGGCGTTCTACCGCACGCTCTATCGTGACCACGCCCGGTTCAACGCCACGCTGTGGGTGGTTCCGGCCAACATGGCGTCCTACTCGGATATCGATGCGCTCGTCGAGTGGGTCGGCACCGAGCAGACCGAGAACCTCGGCCCCAAGGCGATTCACCTGAAGGACGCCCTGAACCCGACGCTGCTGTTCCCGTTCGCCGCACCGCGGGTCGGCGGGGATCTGTCCGATGCAGGGTCTCGCTCGGAGATGGAGATGAAGGTTCTGCTGTGGGCGGTGCAGCGGCTCATCGCCGGCCTGTCACACCTGGGTGCCGAGCGCGATATCGCCTCGCGCCTGCATGTGGTGCTGCCGGGCTCACCCAACCGGGGCATGTTCGGTGGTGACGGCGCCTATGGCGAGGCCAAGGCCGCCCTCGACGCCGTGGTCACCCGCTGGAAGGCGGAATCCTCGTGGTCGCAGCGTGTTTCGCTGGCGCACGCGCTGATCGGCTGGACCAAGGGCACCGGTCTGATGGGTCACAATGACGCCATCGTGGGTGCGGTCGAAGAGGCCGGTCTGACCACCTACACCACCGCCGAGATGGCCTCGATGCTGTTGGCGCTGTGCGATATCGAATCCAAGGTCGCCGCGGCACGCGCGCCGATCGAGGTCGATATGACCGGCGGTCTCGGCGAGATCGAGATCGACATGGCCGAGCTTGCCGCCAAGGCACGCGAGGAGATGTCGTCTGCAGCCGCCGAGGATGAGGACCCGGACGATGCAGGCGTCATCCGGGCACTGCCCTCACCGCCGCGCGGATACGCCGCCGCACCGCCGCCGGCATGGGACGACCTCGACGTCGACCCCGCCGACCTCGTGGTGATCGTCGGTGGAGCCGAGCTCGGACCGTACGGTTCCTCGCGCACCCGCTACGAGATGGAGGTGTCCGGCCAGCTGTCGGCCGCCGGGGTGCTCGAACTGGCGTGGACCACCGGACTGGTCAAGTGGGAAGACGATCCCAGGCCGGGCTGGTATGACACCGAGACCGGTGATCTGGTCGACGAGGCCGAACTGGTCGAGCGCTACCACGATGCCGTGATCGCCAAGGTCGGCATCCGCGAGTTGGTGGCCGACGGTTTCCTGGACGCCGACCATTCGGCACCGCTGCTGGTGTCGGTGTTCCTGGACAAGGACTTCGCCTTCGTGGTGTCGTCCGAGACGGACGCCCGCGAGTTCGCGAGGTACGACCCGGAGCACACCGTCATCGCACCGGTCCCCGACAGCGCGGACTGGCAGGTGATCCGCAAGGCGGGCACCGAGATTCGGGTGCCCCGCAAGGCCAAGCTGTCTCGCTGGGTCGGCGCGCAGATCCCCACCGGCTTCGACCCGACGGTCTGGGGCATCACGCCCGACATGGCCAACTCGATCGACCGGGTGGCGCTGTGGAACATCGTCGCGACCGTCGACGCGTTCCTGTCGGCCGGGTTCAGCCCGACCGAACTGATGCGCTGGGTACACCCCAGCCTGGTGGCCAGCACGCAGGGCACCGGCATGGGCGGCATGACCTCGATGCAGACCATGTTCCACGGCAACCTGCTCGGCAGGAACAAGCCGAACGACATCCTGCAGGAAGTCCTGCCGAACGTGGTTGCGGCCCACGTGGTTCAGTCCTACATCGGAGGCTACGGCGCGATGATCCACCCGGTGGGCGCATGTGCCACCGCGGCGGTCTCGGTCGAGGAGGGCGTCGACAAGATCCGCTTGGGCAAGGCCGAGCTGGTGGTCGCAGGCGGCTTCGACGACCTGACGCTGGAGGCCATCATCGGCTTCGGTGACATGGCCGCCACCGCCGACACCCAGATGATGCGCGCCAAGGGCATCAGCGATTCGAAGTTCTCCAGGGCCAACGACCGGCGCCGGCTGGGCTTCGTCGAGGCGCAGGGCGGCGGGACGATCCTGCTGGCCCGCGGCGATCTCGCGGTCAAGATGGGCCTGCCGGTGCTGGCGGTCGTGGGCTACGCGCAGTCGTTCGCCGACGGTGTGCACACATCGATCCCGGCTCCCGGGCTCGGCGCGCTGGGTGCCGGCCGCGGCGGTACGGACTCGGTGCTGGCGCGGTCGCTGGCCAAGCTGGGCGTCGGAGCCGACGACATCGCGGTGATCTCCAAGCACGACACCTCGACGTTGGCCAACGACCCCAACGAGACCGAGCTGCACGAGCGGCTGGCAGATTCGCTGGGTCGCTCCGAAGGTGCACCGCTGTTCGTCGTCAGCCAGAAGACGTTGACCGGTCACGCCAAGGGTGGCGCGGCGGTGTTCCAGATGATGGGTCTGTGCCAGATCATGCGCGACGGCGTCATCCCGCCGAACCGCAGCCTGGACTGCGTCGACGATGAGCTGAACCACGCCAAGCACTTCGTGTGGGTGCGCGAGCCCCTGCATCTGGGTGATCGGTTCCCGATCAAGGCCGGACTGGTGACCAGCCTCGGCTTCGGGCATGTGTCCGGTCTTGTGGCGCTGGTGCATCCGCAGGCGCTGCTGGCCGCACTGCCCGCCGATCAGCGCGCCGAGTACCAGGCGCGGGCCAACACCCGGGTGCTGGACGGTCAGCGGCGGCTCGCCTCGGCGATCGCCGGTGGGCCCTCGCTGTACGAAAAGCCGGCCGACCGCCGGTTCGGTCACGACACCCCGGAGAAGCGTCAGGAAGCGGCCATGCTGCTCAATCCCGAGGCGCGCCTGGGTGCTGACGACCACTACACGAAGTGACAGAAAGCGAGTCGGCTAGCGTTTCCGGAATGGGCATCGTTGGGGTAGGGATCGACCTTGTTTCGATTCCGGATTTCGCCGAGCAGGTTGACCAGCCTGGCACCGTTTTCGCCGAGACCTTCACGCCGGGGGAACGGCGCGACGCCGCGGACAAGAGTTCGTCGGCGGCGCGCCACCTCGCGGCGCGATGGGCGGCCAAGGAAGCGGTGATCAAGGCCTGGTCGGGGTCGCGCTTCTCCAAGCGGCCGATGCTGCCGGAGGGGATTCACCGCGATATCGAGGTTGTCACCGATATGTGGGGCCGCCCCAAGGTGCGGTTGTCCGGCGCCATCGCCGAGCACCTGAAAGACGTGACCATCCACCTGTCGCTGACCCACGAGGCCGACACCGCGGCCGCGGTTGCCATCCTGGAGGCCTGACACCCTCACGGGCACTTGGTGCGAGCGAGCGTGTCTGAGGGCAGACACGCCGCGCTCGGGCCGGAGTTGGCGCACACTCGCGCCCCGCGGGGAGCGACTAACCTCGCTGCCATGACTGATCTCGTGGCCCGGGTGCAACAGCTACTGCCCTCGGTGCGTGCCGATCTCGAAGATCTGGTGCGCATCGAATCGGTATGGGCCGATCCGGTACGCAGGCCGGAGGTTCATCGCAGTGCCGAGCTGACGTCGAAGTTGTTGTCACAGGCGGGTTTCAGTGACATCCACACGGTCAGCGCCGGTGGCGCTCCGGCGGTGATCGCCCGCCATCGCGCTCCCGAGGGTGCGCCGACGGTGTTGCTGTATGCCCACCACGACGTACAGCCCGAGGGGAACAGCACGCAGTGGCACTCCCCGCCATTCGAGCCGACCGAACGTGACGGCCGGCTGTATGGCCGGGGCACTGCTGACGACAAGGCCGGTATCGCAACGCATCTGGCGGCGATCCGGGCCTTCACGGATTTTGGGGGCAGCCCGCCGGTGGGTGTGACGGTCTTCGTCGAAGGCGAAGAGGAGTCCGGGTCGCCCTCGCTGTCGGCATTGTTGGACGCCCATCGCGACCTGCTGGCCGCCGACGTGATCGTCATCGCCGATTCGGACAACTGGGGTGTCGACATTCCGGCGCTGACGGTCTCGCTGCGCGGACTGGCCGATTGCGTCGTGGAGGTCGCCACCCTCGACCACGGGCTGCACTCGGGTCTGTGGGGTGGCGTCGTGCCCGACGCGCTCAGCGCCCTGGTGCGGCTGCTGGCCAGCCTGCATGATGACGACGGAAACGTCGCCGTCGAGGGTCTGTACGAGGCGGCGGCCGCCGACGTCGAGTTCTCCGAGGGGCGGGTCCGCGCCGACTCCGGCCTGCTCGACGGGGTGCAGCAGATCGGTTCTGGTCCGGTGGTGCAGCGGATGTGGGCCCGCCCGGCCATCACCGTCATCGGTATCGACACCACGCCCGTCGACAAGGCATCGAACACGTTGGTGCCCAGCGCCCGGGCGAAGGTGAGCATGCGGGTGGCGCCCGGCGGTGACGCCCGCGCGCACCTGGCGGCGCTGACCCGGCATCTGGAGACGCATGCCCCGTGGGGTGCGCGGGTCACCGTCACGCCCGGCGATGTCGGGCAGCCGTATGCGATCGATGCCACTGGCGCGGTGTACGACGCTGCCCGACAGGCCTTTCAGCTCGGCTGGGGTCGCGAGCCGATCGATATGGGGATGGGAGGATCGATCCCGTTCATCGCCGAATTCGCGGCGGCCTTCCCGGATGCCAAGATCCTCGTCACCGGGGTGGAGGATCCGGGCACCCAGGCGCACAGCATCAATGAGAGCCTGCACCTGGGAGTGCTGGAGCGTGCGGCGACGTCTGAGGCGTTGTTCCTGCAGGCGCTGGGGGAGTTGGATCGGCGGGCTGGAGCGTAGCGACCCGGGGAGTTGGATCGGCGGGCTGGAGCGTAGCGACCCGGGGAGTTGGATCGGCGGG
>WOYS01000038.1:0-7836 GCA_011620645.1 Mycobacterium sp. | reverse complement strand
CTGGAGCGTAGCGACCCGGGGAGTTACACAGATAGGTCGCGGCGCAGCTTCGCCACGTGTCCGGTTGCCTTCACGTTGTACTGCGCGACCTCGATGACGCCCTTCTCGTCGACCAGGAAGGTCGACCGGATGACACCCCGCACAGTCTTGCCGTACATCGACTTCTCGCCGAAGGCGCCCCAGGCGGTCAGCACCGACTTGTCCGGGTCGGACAGCAGCGGAAACGTCAGGCCTTCGGCGGCGCGGAATTTGGCGAGCTTTTCGGGCTTGTCGGGGGAGATGCCGATGACGTCGACGCCGGCGGTGTTCAGCTCGGCGAGGCTGTCACGGAAATCGCAGGCCTGCTTGGTGCAACCCGGAGTGGACGCGGCCGGGTAGAAGTACACGATCACCTTGCGGCCCTTGAAGTCGGACAGCTTGACCGTGTTGCCGTCGGCATCGGGGAGGCTGAACGCGGGTGCCTTGTCGCCGACTGCCAGCCGGGGGGTCTGTGCCATGCGTCGATACGCCTTTCTCGTCTACCGGGGCAGCGGGGTCGGCTCCGGCTGCTCTAGGGTAATTCGGCAAGGGTTGTGGCATCAGGGCGCATATGGAGGAACAGAGTGGCCGATCGGGATCCCGAGACCATCAAGAAGGACATCGACCAGGCTCGCGACCAGCTGGCCGCGACGGTCGACAGCCTCGCCGTGCGCGCGAACCCGCAGCGGATCGCCGACGATGTCAAGGCTCAGGTCGTGGGGTTCGTGATGAGGCCGCCCGTCCTGGCAACGCTGGCGGGCGTCGGAGTTGTCGCGGTGGTGCTGGTCATCCGCCGGATCAGACGCCGCTGACGCTGCCGATCGGGACGGTGGCTGGCGCCACAATGACGGACGGTGGCTGGCGCCACAATGACAAAGGCCCTGCCGAAGCAGGGCTTTTGTGGTGGTGCGCCGTCAGGGTTTCGAACCCCGGACCCGCTGATTAAGAGTCAGCTGCTCTACCAACTGAGCTAACGGCGCGCGTTGGAGACAATAACAGCCTTGACGCTGCGAGGTGAAATCCGCATGACAATGGTGGTGCACGGCCAGCATGGGCGGCCAGTTGTCGGTGCTTCCCTTAGACTATTGCCAGGCAGCCGTGACCCAGCGGGGCCTTCTGAATAAAAGTGGAGCAAAACAGCATGGTGCAGGTCTCGCCGGTGGTTGGTACGCGTCGCCGCAAGACATGGCTGGGCGTGGTCGCGGTGGCTCTGGTCACCGTCTTCGCGGTTGGTGCCTGCAGCGGCCGGCAGGCGCCTGAGCAGCCGAAGACCATCGCCGATAAGGGCACCCCCTATGGGGACCTGTTGGTGCCCAAGCTCACCGCCTCGGTCACCAACGGTGCGGTCGGCGTCACCGTCGACGAACCGGTGACCGTCAGCACCGCGGGTGGCGTGCTCGGACCCGTCAGCCTGATCGATGAGGACGGGTCTCCTGTCGCCGGCGAGCTCAGCCCGGACGGGCTGACGTGGTCGACCATCGATCCGCTGGACTACAACGCGAGCTACACCCTCAACGCCCGTTCATCGGGCCTCGGCGGCCAGGCCGCCACCCAGGCGACGTTCGAGACGCACTCGCCAGAAAACCTGACCATGCCCTACCTGCTGCCCAACGACGGTGAGGTCGTCGGCGTCGGTCAGCCGATCGCGGTCCGCTTCGACGAGAACATCACCAATCGTGCCGCTGCGGAGAAGGCCATCAAGGTCACCACGACGCCCAAGGTGGAGGGCGCGTTCTACTGGCTCAACAATCGTGAGGTGCGTTGGCGCCCAGCCGAATACTGGAAGCCGGGCACCAAGGTCACGGTCGATGTCAACACCTACGGCGTCGAGGTCGGCGACGGTCTGTTCGGTCAGGACAACGTCAACACCAACTTCACCATCGGTGACCAGGTGATCGCTGTCGCCGATGACGCCACCAAGACGCTGACCGTCCGGCGCAACGGCGAGGTCGTCAAGGTCATGCCGATCTCGATGGGCAAGGACAGTTCTCCGACCAACAACGGCGTCTACATCATCGGAGACCGGTTCGCCGAGCTGGTGATGGATTCGTCGACCTACGGTGTTCCGGTCAACTCTCCCAACGGGTATCGCACCGAGGTCGATTACGCCACGCAGATGTCCTACAGCGGCATCTACGTGCACGGCGCTCCGTGGTCGGTGGGCAGCCAGGGGTACAGCAATGTTAGCCACGGATGCCTCAACGTGAGCACTTCCAACGCATTGTGGTTCTACGAGAACACCAAGCGCGGCGACGTCGTCGAGGTCGTCGGCACCGTCGGATCACCGCTACCGGGGACAGAGGGCCTCGGCGACTGGAACATCCCCTGGCCGCAATGGAAGGCCGGCAACGCTAGCGCCTAGCGCCTACGTCACGCAACGCTCGCTGTCGTCATGGGGAAGCTCTTCCTTTCGCAGCAATCCGTCAGTGTGTAGACCCACTGTGCAGTCCGAACTCATCGCGCCCGGTACTGTGCGACGAACGAAGGATGTCCTAAGCCAGGGCTAGACGCGGCGTTCGACGCCGCGCGCGACGTGGGGGCACCTGTTCGCGGTTGCTCGGCCGAGCCGCGGCATGCGATTCGGCCGGGACGACGACGTGTCCGGCGCCTAGTTGCGTCGGCGGCGGGAACGTCATCGGCAAGCAGATTGTCGTCGCGCTGGATCATCGGTTTCCCGTACTCCTTCTGCTTTCGGCTCCTCGGAGCGCAGTCGGGCGTTTTCGGACTTGAGATCGCTGTTGTCGGATTCCAGCTCAGTGTTGCGGTGTTCCAGGTGCAAAATTTGGGCGATCCCGGCGATGTTGATGCCCTGCGCGACGAGCTCGTTGATGCGCTGCAGACACTCCAGATCGTCGTCGCTGTATCGGCGAGTGCCGCCGTCGGTGCGCGCTGGGGTGAGCAGTCCGCGCCGCTCATACAGGCGCAGCGTCTGCGGATCAATCCCGGACAACTCCGAGGCTATCGAGATGCCGTACACGCCGCGCGCAGATCGCGCCAAGAAATGGTCAGGCACTGAGCTGCTCCATTCGACCACGAGACTGTATCCAAAATCATCCTTGCACAAAAATGGCTCTAGTGCTACAAATAATCTATGGCAGTTCACATAGATGATCTGTCAGACGGTCAAATTGGTTAGGAGGGAAAGATCATGTTGATGCGCACCGATCCGTTTCGCGACTTCGATCGCCTCGCCCAGCAGGTGCTGGGCACCGCCGCCCGCCCGGCGGTGATGCCGATGGATGCCTGGCGTGAGGGAGATCGGTTCATCGTCGAGTTCGACCTGCCGGGCGTGGACGAGGACTCCCTGGATCTCGACGTCGAGCGCAATGTGCTCACCGTGCACGCCAAGCGACCCGATCTGGATCCCGACCGGGAGATGGTCTCCGCCGAGCGGCCGCGCGGGGTATTCAGCCGCCAGCTGTTTTTGGGCGAGACTCTCGACGCCGACCAGATCGAGGCCAGCTATGGCGGCGGGGTGCTGCGGTTGACCATCCCGGTGGCCGAGAAGGCCAAACCGCGCCGTATCCAGATCACCAGCGAGGTGAAGCAAGCCATCGACGCCTAACAGGTCCACCTCATTGGCTGGGCCGGGGCACAGCATTCGGGAAGGGGTAAGTGACATGGCGACCACCACCGCATGGGCAACCAGCCTGCTCGATGAGGCGGCGGCGATCGTGGAGGCCGAGTGGATACGCCTGCAGCAGGACGAGGCCCTATGGGAGCCTGAACTCGCCGACCTGCCCACCGACTTTCCTGCGCCCCGGCCCGGCCCGCCCCGCGCTGGCGTCACCACCACCGCGCGGCGGTGGCCAAGCCAACCGACGCCACACGATCGCCGCCGGTGGCCGGCGCGGCCATGGCCCGCGACGCCGGTATGGGCCACCCAGCGGTCTCCTCCGTCAGGCCCGGGGTCCTGCTGAAAAGTACTGTCGGACAAGGGAGGTGATGCCCCACCGATGATCACCAGCAGGTAACGACGCCCTGTGCCGGCCACCATGACTCCCGATGTTGCGTCAGCGCTTGCGGCTCCAGCGTGCAGAGTCGGTCTGCGCACGCACCGCCACTGGCGGTGGCATGTCGAAGTGGACCCGTGCACCGCGTCGTTGCCAAGCCCGGGCGACCGTCAGGACGTCTCCGGTGCGTCCTGTCGGCCGCCCGGGCCTTTCGCCACAAAGCGTTAGTGATCCTCCTCGGCGCTGCGCGGGCCTCATGAGCTGAAACCGGCGGGCCCATCGGCATCCATGCGGATGGATCGTCCCACCGCGGTGACTCGGTCATGCGGATCGCTGCCTACCGGATGACATTTCACCCCGTGGGCGCGAACAGTGTGCTGCGAGCGGTGTCGCCGCACCTGTCCGACAGTGGCGTCCCAAAGGCCTGAAAACGCAAACGGTGGGAGGGCCAAAAAGCCCTCCCACCTGCGCAGGTGGCTGATGGACTCGAACTCCTGTCAGGGATGACTAGCGGTTTCCGTAACTTACGGAAATAGCCTCTGAGCAGGTGTTTTGTGGCAGCTTGCGGTAGACGCTGAGGTTGGTCAGCTGAATGTTGATACTGTTGAGCTGTACCGCGCGTCCAGGGAGCGAGCTTTTGGGTGAACGCCAACGACACGCGGTTTTCTGCGGGTCAGCCGCGTCGGGGTCCATGTCCGGTGACCATGACCATGAGTCGTGCCAGGGGAACGGGTCGTCCTCGGATTCCAGGGCGTCGATGGTGTCCAGGAGGTCATCGAGATCAGGCACTACGCACTATCCAGGATCACTGCGGGGACACCTCGGTGTGGTTCTTCTCCGCCGCGCAAGGCGGGCACAGTGTCCGCAGCCAGCCATCGTGAGACTTGTGCATGGTGCCCGCTGCGCCACATGCCTCGCAAGTCTCACGTGAACGGCGTTCGGCGGCGGTGATCAGCGCTTCCACCTCGGGGTGGGTGTCGTGTGTGGTGTACACACGCAGCTCACCGAACTTTTCCTTGATCTGGTGATAGCGCAGATCGGGTTCGAGTGCGGACAGAGCGGCGTCCAGGTTCACGATGATCGGCAGCCAGCCGTCGCCAACGCTGATCCACGCTCCCCAGCCGTCAGCGAAGCGGGCGCGGATGCGGTCGAGATCAGGGTTGCTCATGCCCGTCATCGTCTCTCCAGGCGGCGACACCTGGCGAACGGCGGATGGGGACGTGACGCTGGGTCAGTCGTCGGCGTTCGGCTTCTACGGATTCAGCCAGTCCTCAGTGGTGTAGGTGCGGGCGAACATCACCACCTCACGCGCCCGCGCTGTAATCCCGTCGTGTACGGCGCGCGCAGTTCGGGACTCTGCTGATGGATCAACCCGCGAACGCCGTCCATGCCCTCGAACAGTCCGTCGAACACTAGGACGATGTTGCACACCTCGGTGAGGTCGGGTTGGAGGATCGAAAGCAGACGCCTGTTGGCATTGCGCAAGGCGCGATGAGTCTCCATCGCCATCTGGATGATGCTGGGATCGCCTGGCTTGCTGGCTAATTCGGACTTCAGGGTCTCGTTGATTTTCTTCGACTCGATCAAGGAGCAGGGCGAGCGCGTGACTCTTGAGGAGCATTGTTCGTCATCCGAGGGTCCGCTCGGTAATCAGCACACGGAGGCGTCGGCGTCCAGTGGCGCTGTGCCACTCAGGACATTCGCGAGGGGGACGCCGCCGAGGTCGTCGTATACGGACATCCTGACCAGTCGAACGTCACCGTGAAGGGCAGTTACATCGCGCATCGCGTCGTACAACGCGCGCTGCTGACCGTGGAGAGCCAGCACCGTCACGCTCACGTCGCGGTCCAGGTGGTCCGAACAGCCGCTCCGCGGGGGCTTTCGTCCAACACCCGCCCCACCCGCGTTCCGGCATATATCCTCAAACTCGGTCGCGTACTTGAGATATACGTCGTGCGCCACGGGAGTCGTTGTGCCCATTCGGGTTCCAGGGTCGCTGCACGGTACCTGTTGACTCGCTCTGGCTGCGACCAGAGCTTTGAGTCCGACGTTGTTGCCATGCAGAGTCTCGGCGTATGCGCACATGCGGTGCCAGATTCCCTCGTCGGCATACGCCGCGCCGACGTACGGCTTACGCCCAAGGGTAAGGCTGGACCGACGCCGAAGACGTGTACCGTACACGCTGCCCGCATCCATAAATGAGCCCTCTACCTGCACGTCTGATGTCTCAACCGCCCCAGTCCGCACTACCACCGCAGCGTGGCACCCCCGCACCCTCACCGCAGCGTGGACAGCAACCTGCCGCCAATGAAGGTGGTGATGGGTCCACTGTCGGGCAGCGCATCCACTTCCCACGGCTCCAACACCCACGGCGGCAGCGGCACAGCGGGCTCGGGCTCGGGTGCCTCCGGGTGCCACCGCGCACTGTCAAGCCAGTGGTGATCGTCGTGCCCATCCTCCAGCGCCAGCAGGGCGTCCAACTCCCGCAACGCACGGGCTCGGCGTTCGGCGTCGGACTCCACGGGCAGGGTGTCCTGCTCAGCCGCTTCGAGCGCGGCGATGTCGCCCAGCAGGTCTGCCAAGGTACGTGTGCTCATGGTGTCCATCATCCCGCCGCGCACCGACACCCCCACACCCACGACGGGGGACGTGACGAATCCCGAACCCACCCGTTTTCATGCCGTCAGCCTCAGTGCCCGAAACCCGCACTTTCCAGCGCATTACGCATCGGATTACGCATTGCCCCCGAAAACGAACACCGCCCCACCCGCGTAAGTGCAGGTGAGGCGGCGTTTCTACCTCGGGTGGCTGACGGGACTCGAACCCGCGACAGCCAGGATCACAACCTGGTGCTCTACCAACTGAACTACAGCCACCATTGCCGCCTGAGCGGCGCTGACGATCTTAACCGCTCCGAGGGCGTTAAGCCGAATCGGTTTCCTTCGGCGCGGTGCCCGCGGTACCCAGCTCGGCGGCTACCGCGGCGATCTCGCTGGTCGACGGCCCGGGCGCGGCGACGAAGGCGGTCTGTCGGTAGTACTTCAACTCGTGGATCGACTCGTGGATATCGGCCAGGGCGCGGTGCGCGAGACCCTTCTCGGGCTGGCCGAAGTAGATCCGCGGATACCAGCGGCGGCACAGCTCTTTGATGGAGCTGACGTCGATCATCCGGTAGTGCAGGAAGTTGTCGAGTGTCGGCATGTCGCGCGCGATGAACCCGCGGTCCGTCGCAATCGAATTGCCGCACAGCGGCGCCGTTTTGGGCTGTTTGACGTGGCTGCGGATGTAGTCGAGCACCAGCTGTTCGGCCGATGCGAGGCAGATCGTGGAGGCCAGCACCTCCTTGTCCAACCCGGACTTCGAGTGCATCTTGGCGACAACCTCGACCATCCCGGACAGGTCGCTCTGATCGGCGTGGATGACCACGTCGATACCCTCGCCGAGGATGTTGAGGTCGGCGTCGGTGACCAACGCCGCAATCTCGATGAGTTTGTCGGACTTCAGGTCGAGCCCGGTCATCTCGCAGTCGATCCACACCAATTCTTCACGCACAGCGATCCACAGTATTCCCACGCCCGACACTTGGCTGCCTGCACCTTCCCTGTGGAGGGGTGTTCAGTAGTCTCTGGCCCATGACCGCAACCTCGGCACAGCAGATCGCCGCAGGTTATGCCGTTGAAGGGCAGGCTCTGGAGCTGGAACCGCCCCGCCGGAGACCGCTCCTGCTGAGCAGATGCCACCGCCGCCGAGGCCAGCGGCGATTTCGGCGTGATTTGACGCGCTGACGGCAGCGAATCACGCCGAAATCCCTAGTCGCCGCCGAGCTTCTTGTAGACCGCGCCGACGATGGGTGTGACGATCGCGC
>WOYS01000114.1 GCA_011620645.1 Mycobacterium sp. | reverse complement strand
GCTGGGTCAACGTCGGCACCGACGCCGATACCGGCGCGTTCGCCGTGGAATCGATTGTTCGGGGGCATTCAGGGTGAGCGCATGGGGGTAGGGTTCCGGCGCTGACGGTGAGCAGCGTGTTGAGGTGCTGGGCCCGGTTTGTTGTTCGTGGTGCCGGGGCGGCACGGTGATCAAGTCATTGGTAGGCGACGGCCCTCCCGTCGTCTCTTGGCCGAGTGCTACGGGAGGGCCGCCTGTTTGCGCTTGGAGGCGCAGTGGTCACCGTAGAAGCAGATGTCGATCAAGTCGAGTGCAGGCTGGCCGCCGGTGAGCTGAGCTGCCCGTCCTGTGGGGGTGTGCTGGCCGGTTGGGGACGGGCTCGACCGCGGCGGTTGCGCGGTGCGGATGGGCCGGTGGAGCTGTGTCCGCGCCGCTCGCGGTGCACCGGGTGCAAGGTGACGCATGTGTTGTTGCCGGTGACCGCGTTGTTGCGCCGCGCCGACACTGCGGCGGTGATTGTGTCGGCGCTGGCGGCGAAGGCCACGCGCGGGGTGGGGTTTCGCCGGATCGCCGCGGAGCTGGATCGCCCGGCGGAGACGGTGCGCGGCTGGCTGCGCCGGTTTGCCGAGCGGGCCGAGGCGGTGCGCTCGGTGTTCACGGTGTGGCTGCGCGCGGTGGATGCCGATCCGGTGATGCCGGATGCGGCCGGCGGGGTTTTCGTCGATGCGGTGGTGGCGATTGTGGCGCTTGCGGCGGCCATCGGGCGCCGGTTTTTGCTGCCCACGGTGTCGCCGGCCGAGACCGTGGTGGCGGTGTCAGGTGGGCGGTTGTTGGCGCCGGGCTGGCCCGGCGAGCGGGTGCAACACGAGCCGACCCTGCCGCCGCGGGTTGAGGAGCCGTAATTGTGTGCGCTGTCGTGTGTTTGACAGAGCGCAAAGGAGGACGGGGCCGGTGGCGGTCGATGATGAGGACAAGGTGCGGGCCGAGCGGGCCCGCGCGATCGGGTTGTTTCGGTATCAGTTGATCCGAGAAGCCGCCGATGCGGCGCATTCCACCAAGGAGCGGGGAAAGATGGTGCGCGAGTTGGCGTCGCGGGAGCACGTCGATCCGTTCGGGCGGAAGGTGCGCATCAGCCGCCAAACCATCGACCGGTGGATTCGCGACTGGCGCGCCGGCGGGTTCGACGCGCTGGTGCCCAATCCGCGCCAGTGCACCCCGCGCACCCCGGCCGAGGTGCTGGAGCTGGCGGTGGCGCTGCGCCGAGAAAACCCCGAGCGCACCGCCGCGGCGATCCGGCGCATCTTGCGCACCCAGTTGGGCTGGGCCCCGGATGAACGCACCCTGCAGCGCAACTTCCACCGGCTGGGTCTCACCGCCGCAACGACTGCAGGGCCGCCGGCGGTGTTCGGCCGGTTCGAAGCCGAACACCCCAACGACCTGTGGGTCGGGGATGCGTTACATGGCATACGAATTCAAATCCGTAAGACATATCTGTTCGCGTTCTTAGACGATCATTCTCGGCTTTTGCCCGGCTACCGGTGGGGCTATGCCGAGGACACGGTGCGCCTGGCCGCCGCGTTGCGCCCGGCGTTGGCTTCCCGCGGCGTGCCCAGGGCCATCTACGTTGACAATGGTAGTGCCTACGTGGATGCGTGGCTGTTGCGAGCGTGCGCGAAACTCGGTATACGCCTTGTTCATTCGACACCAGGTCGACCCGAAGGTAGGGGCAAAATCGAACGATTCTTCAGGACCGTGCGTGAGCAGTTCCTGGTCGAGATCACCGGCGAACCAGACACCATCGGCCGCCACTACGTCGCCGACCTGGCCGAACTGAATCGGCTGTTTGCGGCCTGGGTGGAAACCGTCTATCACCGCACGATCCATTCCGAAACCGGACAGACCCCGCTGGATCGCTGGTGCGCCGTCGGCGCGGTGCCGCTGCCCGCGCCCGAGACGCTCACCGAGGCGTTCTTGTGGGAAGAGCACCGCCGCGTGACCAAGACCGCGACCGTGTCGCTGCACGGAAACAGCTATGAGGTCGACCCGGGGCTGGTCGGCCGCAAAGTGGAGCTGGTGTTCGACCCATTCGATTTGACCCGTATCGAGGTCCGTGTGGCCGGCGCCCCGATGGGCCTGGCCATCCCGCACCACATCGGACGGCATTCACATCCGAAAGCCAGACCCGAAACCCCCACCACACCAACCAAATCCAGCGGCATCGACTACGCGCAGTTAATCGAGACCGCCCATGCCGCTGAGCTCGCGCAAGGCGTCAACTACGCCGCCCTCACCAGCAACACCGACCAGATCCCCGGGCAGCTCGACCTGCTCACCGGCCAGGAGGCCCAACCTCGATGATGGACAAACTGATCTCCTACTACGGTTTTTCACGCACCCCATTCGGCCGCGATCTGGCCCCGTCCATGCTGCACCGCCATACCGCCCACAACGAGGCGGTCGCCCGCATCGGCTGGTGTGTCGCCGACCGCCGCATCGGGGTGATCACCGGCGAGGTCGGCGCCGGCAAGACCGTCGCCGTGCGCGCCGCGCTGGCGGCCCTGGATGCCAGCCGCCACGCCGTCATCTATCTTCCCGACCCCACCGTCGGGGTGCGCGGTATCCACCATCGCATCGTCGCCTCGCTCGGCGGACAACCCCTGACTCATCACGCCACCTTGGCTCCCCAGGCCGCCGACGCGCTGGCCGCCGAACAAGCTGAGCGCGGCCGCACCCCGCTAGTGATCGACGAGGCACACCTGCTCGGCTACGACCAATTAGAAGCGTTGCGACTCTTGA
>WOYS01000018.1 GCA_011620645.1 Mycobacterium sp. | reverse complement strand
GCCGGGAGGCTAGCGAATGCCACCGACAAATGGCGTGAGATCCGGGAGATTGTTCGCGATCGGCGTGTCGCTCGGTGCGATCATTGCGCGAACATGACGAAGGCCCAGTCGAAACCGGGCCTCATCTGCACGAATTGTGGTGCGCGATACTGGGATTGAACCAGTGACCTCTTCCGTGTCAGGGAAGCGCTCTCCCGCTGAGCTAATCGCGCCGGGGTCTAACTTGGAGGTGGAGACGGGAATCGAACCCGTGTGCACGGCTTTGCAGGCCGTTGCCTCACCACTCGGCCACTCCACCATTGGGGTTGATGCCACCGCACCTTCGAGCGGACGACGGGATTCGAACCCGCGACCCCAACCTTGGCAAGGTTGTGCGCTACCAACTGCGCCACGTCCGCGCGCCTCGGGTGAGATCGTCACCCGGTGCGGAAAGGAACATTAGTCCAACCATGCGAGGAACTACAAATCACTTGCAACAGCACGGCAATCGTTCCTAAAACAGCTGGTAAACCTGACGTGCGATCGCAAAGCCGTGGCCAGCGTTGCTGTCGAGACAGGTGATACCACTCTCTGCGCTGTCGCACCGCAGGTTGGGTGAATCGCGCTCAGCTTGGCGCCACCGGGACCAGCCGATTCCAGCTGGCCGGTAGGTGCGTGCTAGTCTTCGTCCTCGTTCCCCGGTCTCGTAGCTCAGGGGGAGAGCGTCCGCCTCACACGCGGAAGGTCGCTGGTTCGATCCCAGCCGGGACCACAAACGAACGCGCACGTCATCAGCTGTTTTCGTGCCGATCCAGCTCGTCATCGATACTGAGTTGTTCGTCTCGGTGGGCCTCTTGTGGGCCATCCCCGGGTGTCTTACACGGCGGAATGTCACCGCTTGTCTTCGAGTTATGAACCAACTTGTCGAGCGCGGTAGCGATACCTGTGGCTCATCGTCGTAGAGAGTGTGCGTAGCTAGCCAGCGCGAGCGCGCGCCGGTGTGGCCGAGCTATGCAGCGATCACCACCTTCGGCGCAACCCCATTCAGGAGAGTGGCGCGCATCGCGGAGTCGAACGTGTGGCAGCCCGGCAGCGGCCAGTGCGGCCCACGCATAGGTCATCGTGTCTGGGTCGGGGGAGAGTCCGCTGCGTCAACGACGACCAAACCGGAGCCCGGCCGCCGCGACTGCAACTCCTGGAGCAAGGCGGTCTGGCGCGCTAATTCGTTGGCGAGGGTGCGCGAGATCATCGGGCATAGGCAAGCACGCGGATGCTGCTTTTCGTCTTTGGTGCGCCGGTAGTGCTGCCGTCGTCGGTGGCGAGTCAAGCCGCGGCGATCGACAGTGGTTCACCACGTTGAAACCGTCATGTCCACGATCGGTGCGTTCATCCTTGGTGTGTCGGTGATTCCGTTCGCGTGGAACGTGTTCAAGAGCTGGCGCTACGGCGAGCCGGTGACCGTCGATGACCCGTGGGGTTACGGCAACTCGCTGGAGTGGGCCACCAGCTGCCCGCCGCCGCGGCACAACTTCACCGAACTGCCCCGCATCCGGTCGGAGCGCCCAGCCTTCGATCTGCACTACCCACATATGGTGGAACGGATGAGCGCCGAGGCCTACGTGGGGTCGCAACCACACCGAGGCGCATATCGGCTGATGGCCGTCGGCGACACTGGCACTCCTCGCAATCCGTCACAGGCGACCCTGACACCGCGGTGGCTCGTCGGTTCTGGATCTCGGTGGCCGTCAGCCACCCGGAACTTCGCTCCCTTTGACGCTTCATATCCGTCGGCGCAACGGTCTAGGTCCAAGAGGTCGCGTGTCCCGCCCCGTCGCAGATCCGGACGTAGATGGCATCTCAACGATCACCCGCCACGCCGAATCGGAAAGCCGGCGACCCGAGAGCCAGCCGTCGCAGCATCGCAATAGCCGACGGCAACGCTGCCGGGGGTTGGCGTGCACTGATCCCTGTGCGCTCTGGACCCTAGTGGCTAATAGCAACGGTATACCCCTAGGGGTATACCGTTGCTATTAGAACACACTCAAGAACTGGAACTCAAGAACTGGAGTGCTGCACTAGTTGCCTCGGGAACCAGACCGAGCATGGAACACCCCAGGGCCGAACTTACTTCTCCTGCGCCACTTGCTTCATCTGCTTGTCGCAGCAGATTTCCGCATGCTTCATCTCGGGCGGGCATGGGCATGGCTTTTCGTAGACGAGCGCTGCTCCACACTGGTCGCACTCGTATCGTTCTCCGAGGCTTCGCGGCATATGAACTCCTTTGGTGTCGATTTTCATGTTGTCTGGCTCGGCGGGTCATCGTTCAGGCGAGGGCAAGAGCAGCCACGTGCGAAGCTTACGCCTGCGCACTGTCGTCGCAGTGGATTCTCGCTGACGCACCGCGCCTGTGTGTCAGGGTGAGTTGAGTCCACTGGTTCAGAGCAAATCAGCCTGACGCAGGGCGAGATACGGATTGGCGCACCAATGACCAGCTCCACCAGGAGTTCCTGAAGTTCCTGTGCATCGTCAACCGCGAGGTCCCCAAGGGCCTGCAGATCCACCTGATTGCGGCCGGGCCCCTGATCATCCGCGGCTACGCCAACAATTCGTGGGCGCACGTCGATCTCGACATCACCTGAAGCCACACCCACACGTATGCTGTTCATCGGCATCGACGTGCTGCTCCCCGTTCACAACTGGCACCCCAAAGCCAAATGAACACCACGAGCGTGACGCCATGAACCGGCGACGCACATCCCGGAGGAGATGCTGACGCTCCCCGGACTCGCCGATGTAAACGTGCAGGTCGGCGGGCTCGGCGTTCCGGCGCGAGCTGGGCGAATGCCGAACCGCCGATCTCATACGCGGAGGGTCGCTGGTTCGATCCCAGCCGGGACCACAAGCAAGAGCCGCCTTCGGGCGGTTCTTTTGCTTTCAGGCATTCGCATGTGCGGCCGGAAGAGGTGCGATGGCAGGCGCCGGGCTGCTGCGGTGCTGGTTGCGCTCGGTATCGCCTGAACTATCCCGCGGCCCACTCCTTGGCCTCGTCCAGCTCGTCCAGGCCGAATACCGCGAGTTCGCCGGGAACCATCCAGCCCAGCGCATGCATGGTGTGCCGGACCCAGTCCTTATCGGACACCACCGCGACCCGCTTGAACGCCGAATGATGTCGCAGCAGCGTGCCGAAGCCCATTCTCAGGTCCTCGGCCAGACCGCCCGAACCGAACCCCTCGTAGTCCGGAGCGATCACCTCGACGATCCGGATCTCCTTCGCGGCGCCGAGCGCGTCCATGGTCGGTGCGAACCCACGGAAATCCTCACCACTGATGCGGCCGGACGCCCGGATGCCGGTCACCCCGTCGGGCATGTCTGTGAGCACCTCGATCATCTGAATCCCCTTTCCCGATCGACAAGTTCCAGGGTCCTCCTCCTGGTAGGACCGTGTCGGCCAATCCGTAGCACCATTGCCGGGGTGTCCGTGTCGCTGCTCGCCAACTGGCGGTGCCTGCTCTCATCATGGCCGGGCCCTCGGTCAAGGTCGGCCTGGTGATCGCCAGGGCGCGGGAACTCGGCGTCGGCACCGATATCGATCTGGGCAAATGATGCCGGTTCAGTGGGCGATGGGGTTCAGTGGGCGATGGGAGGGCGCACCGGCATTGCCGCCACCAGTGGCGTGTCGACGCCGACCGGCCCGAGTGCGTGCGCGCCGCCTGGTGAGCCCAGCGGGGCATCGCGCCCGGGCAGCACCGTCAGGAAGAACGCCGCATTGTCGGCCAGGTGCGCCAGGTCTTCCTCGGCGAGATCGGTTTCGTATTCGATCGCATCGAGCCGGCACGCGATTCTGCAGGCGCCGCAGTCCACGCACTCGTCGGGGTTGATGTACAGCGAGCGGGCGCCCTCGTAGATGCAGTCCGCGGGGCATTCCGCCACACACGACTTGTCCATCACGTCAACGCACGCCGAGCCGATCACGTAAGTCATGAGTCGACGGTAGGAAAAGCGGGCCTGGCTGCGCCGGAGTCCAATGGCATCGGTGAAAGTGACGTTGGTCCTTTTGCAGCCATCGGGCGGCGTATCCATGATGCGTGGCCGCAATACGCGAGATCGGTATGCAGGTGCGGCCATCATGTTCCGGATCTGTTGAGCCTCAACGCTGTCACGCGGCCTGGCCGTCCTGAGCGCACCGGCGGCCCGCACGGCCCTGCCCGGATTGGTCGGGGAGATGGCTGCCGACCCGGCGCTGCATACCGCCCTGCTGGAGCGTTTCGGGGACACCCTGGTCCGCGGCCTCGGTGACTATCTCGACGCCTCGGCGGCGCGCGGCGAGGTTCGTGCCGAGGTCACCGCGACCGACCTGGCCGAATCGATTGCCGGCATCACCTTCCTGGCGCTGATCGCCCGCGGCTCCGCTCCCGACGATGCGTGGATCGAGCGCACCGCCACCCTGATCACGAGAGGAATCACCGCATGACACATCAATCGGCGGGGTGCCCGACCGACCGCAGGTGCGGTTGGTCAAGGTCACCGGCGCGCTGACTGTTGTGGAGTGAGAGCCGGCGCCAGGCCCAGGTGGTCGCGCAGCGTGACACCCGTGTAGTCGGTGCGGAACACACCGCGCTCCTGCAGCAGTGGCACCACCGAGTCGACGAACGGATCGAGCCCGGCCGGCGTGACGTGCGGGACCAGGATGAAACCGTCGCAGGCATCCTCCTGCACCAGATTGTTGATCTCGTCGGCCACTGTCGCCGGTGAACCGATGAAGTTCTGCCGCCCCGTCACCTCGATGATGAGTTCGCGGGTGCTGAGGTTCTCGGCCTCGGCCTTGGCCCGCCACTCGTCGGCGACCGCGATGGGATCGCGGTGCATCCGCACACTGGCCCGGCCGCGGGCGATGGTGTTCTCCCCGACGACGGGGTCGACCGAGGGCAGCGGACCGTCGGGATCGTGATCGGACAGATCCCGGTTCCACAGCTGTTCAAGGAATTTGATCGCGGTGGCCGGTGATACCTGCGCCAGCCGGACATCGTGGGCGATATCGGCGGCCTCGGCATCGGAATCGCCGATCACGAACGTGGCAGCAGGCAGGATCAGCAGTTGATCGTGACTGCGGCCGTACGTGGCCAGCCGCCCCTTCACATCGGCGAAGAACGCCTGTCCTTCGGCCAAGGCGCCGTGCCGCGAGAAGATCGCATCTGCAGCCTGGGCGGCGAACTCGCGACCGCGATCGGAATCGCCGGCCTGGAAGATGACGGGCCGCCCCTGCGGGCTGCGCGGCACATTGAACCGGCCCGAGATGTCGAAATGGTCATCGAGGTAAGAGAATCCGCCGGCATCCGCATCGGACAGGAAGACGCCGGTGTCCTTGTCCGCGACGATCTCATCACCGTGCCACGAGTCGAAGAGGGTGTTTGTGGCGGCCAGGAAGCTCTCGGCGCGGGCGTAGCGCTGATCCTCGGCCAGGAAGCCGCCGCGCCGGAAGTTCTCGCCGGTGAACGCATCCCACGAGGTGACGACATTCCACGCGGCACGCCCACCGGAGAGGTGATCCAGCGATGCGAACTGCCTTGCCACCTCGTAGGGCTCGTTGAACGTCGAGTTGATGGTGCCGGTCAAGCCGAGCTTCTCGGTGACCGCAGCGAGTGCGGCCAGTACCGTGAACGTGTCCGGTCGCCCGACCACGTCGAGGTCATAGATCCGGCCGCCCTGTTCACGCAGGCGCAGGCCCTCGGCCAGGAACAGGAAGTCGAACTTGCCGCGTTCCGCAGTCTGCGCAAAATGGGTGAACGACGCGAAATCGATGTGACTGCCCGAGTTCGGATCGCTCCACACCGTGGTGTTGTTGACGCCGGGGAAGTGCGCGGCCAGATGAATCTGCTTGATGGGCTTGGTCATCGTGGTCCTAAGGAGTGTGCGTACCGGTTGACGGGGCGGGACAGACCGAACAATCCACGCAAGGTGGACTGTTCGTAGGCGCTGCGGAAAGCGCCGCGCCGTCGCAACTCCGGGACGAGTCCGCCGGTGATCTGGTGCAGGTCGTGGCCGATGCTGGCGGGCCGCAACCGGAACCCGTCGGCGCCCGCTGCCTGCCACTGTTGCAGCAAGTCGGCCAACTGTGCCGGGGTGCCGACGAAAACTTCGGCATCGCTGATGTATTCGCGGCCGAGCAGATCGTCGAGATGTGCGCGATGCGCCGCGGCGGCGGTTGCGGTGTCGCCCAGGAACACCACCACGTCGGGCAGGATTCGCACCGGCGCGACGCCTGCGGGGCGCAGCGCGGTGATGACGTCGATGAGCGTGGCGATCTCTTCGGCACTGTGCGGCGTGACGAACCCGATGTCGGCGCTCGACGCGATCAGCCGGTAGGCGGGATCACCGTGCCCGAGAGCGGCGACCGGCGGCTGCCCCTGCGGGGGCCGCGGGGTGATCGACGGGCCCTTGACGGAGAACCAGCGGCCCTCGAAGTCGATGTAATGCAACTTGTCCCGGTCGACGAAGCGACCGGTGGACGCATCGCGGATCTCGGCGTCGTCCTCCCAGCTGTCCCACAGCCGGCGCAGCACCTCCACGTAGTCGGCGGCCTCGGCCAGCGCGTCATCGGCGACCTCCCGTCCGAAGTGACCCGCGGATTCGGGGTTGGCAGAAACCTGCACCCGGACCCCGGCCCGGCCGGTGCTGACGTAGTCGAGCGTGGAGATCGCCTTGGACAGGTGGAACGGCTCGGTGTGGGAGGTGATCGCGGTCGGTATCAGGCCGATGTGCCGGGTCTTGGGCGCCACTCGCGCCGCGATCTGCACCGCATCCACCCGGCCACGCACCCGGTCGGTGCGGGTATCGGCACGCCACGGATGGTCGGACTGCAGGGCCAGACCGTCCTCGATGGTGACGAAGTCCAGCAGGCCTCGTTCGGCCTCGACCACCAGGCCGGTCCAGTAGGGCGCGGTCAGCAGGTCGGCGGGCCGGGCGTCGGATTGTCGCCAGGCCGCCGGATGCCAGCCGGTGCCCTCCAAGGCGACGCCGAGGTGCAGGTGGTTGGGGGATTCCGGAGGGGCAGCCACAGATCTTCTCCCTTTCGTGCGCGGTCTCAGGCGACAACGGCCACCGACGGCCGGTCATTCCGCACCTGGGTGGGCAGCCAGTCCAGTCTGTACCCTGGCGCTGCGCCTACCAGGGATCCGCGCACGCTGACGCGATCACCCCGTCCAGCACCCGGACGATCCCCTAACTGCCGGCCGGACGACAACTCGGGTACCCCCGATGCCGGAGCCCGAAACGTCAGTCGATGCGCTCCCAGATCCAGTCGGTGATGGCGGGTGTCACTTCGCGAGCGGCACGGACGCCGGTCCGACTCCCCATATCTCATCGCAGTACTGCTCGATGGCGCGGTCGGAGGAGAACTTGCCGCTGCGGGCGGCGTTGAGAATGGACATCCGTGACCATGTGTCACGGTCCTGCCAGGCCGCACTCACCCGGTCCTGGCACTCGATATAGGACGCGTAGTCGGCGAGTACGAGGAAGGGATCGTCGTAGCGCAGATTGTCGACCAACGGCCGGAACACTTCGGTGTCGCCATGCGAGAAGTGCCCGCCGGCAATCAGATCCAGCACCGCGCGCAGCTCCGGGTTGCCCTCGATGTAGGACGCCGGACGGTAACCGTCCCGTTTGATCGCCTCGACCTCGTCGACGGTGAGCCCGAACAGGAAGAAGTTCTCCGGCCCCGCTTCCTCGCGGATCTCGACATTGGCGCCGTCCAGGGTGCCGATGGTCAGGGCGCCGTTCATCATGAACTTCATGTTGCCGGTGCCGGAGGCCTCTTTACCCGCGGTCGAGATCTGCTCGGAGAGGTTGGCCGCGGGGTAGATCAGGTGGGCGTTCTGCACATTGAAGTTGGGCAGGAACACCACCTTCATGTAGCGGTTGACCTCGGGGTCGAAATTGATCATGTCGCCGACCGCGGTGATCAGTTTGATGATCCGCTTGGCCAGGAAGTACCCGGGCGCTGCCTTGCCGCCGAAGATGAACGCCCGTGGCGCCATGTCGATGCCGAGATTGTGCTTGATCCGCAGGTAGTGCGTGACGATGTTCAGCACGTTGAGGTGCTGACGCTTGTACTCGTGGATGCGCTTGACCTGGATGTCGAACAACCAGGCCGGGTCGAGGTCCACGCCGGTCTCGGCGCGGACGAACTCGGCCAGCCGGGCCTTGTTGGCGCGCTTGACATCCCGCCATTCCTGGCGGAACGCGTCATCCTCGATGAAATTCTCCAGCCCGCGCAGCCGATCCAGGTGTGTCAGCCAACCGTCGCCGATCCTGCGGTCCAGCAGCTGGCGCAGGCCCGGGTTGGACAGCGCCACGAAGCGGCGCGGTGTCACGCCGTTGGTCTTGTTGGAGAATCGCTCCGGCCACAGCTCGTAGAAGTCCTTGAGGACACTCTCCTTGAGCAGCTCGGAGTGTAGTGCCGCGACACCGTTGATGGCGTGGCTGCCGACGGTGGCAAGGTGGGCCATCCGGACGCTCTTGCCGCCGTCCTCACCGATCAGCGACATCCGGCGCACCCGGTCGTCCTCGTCGCCGGGGAACTTGGCGCGCACCTCGTCGAGGAAACGGTTGTTGATCTCGTAGATGATCTCCAGGTGCCGGGGCAGGCTCTCACCGAAGAGGTCCAGCGGCCATTTCTCCAGGGCCTCCGGCAGTAGGGTGTGGTTGGTGTAACCGAAGGTGGCCACGGTGATGGCCCAGGCCTCGTTCCACTCCAGGCGGCGTTCGTCAACCAGGATCCGCATCAGCTCGGCCACGCCGATCGAGGGATGGGTGTCGTTGAGCTGCAACGCGAACCGTTCGGGCAGGTCGTGCAGGGAGACGTCGGCGAGACCGTCCATGATGTGCACCACGTGCTGCAGCGAGCATGAGACGAAGAAGTACTGCTGCAGCAGCCGCAGCCGCTTGCCGGCGTCCGGCTCGTCATTGGGGTAGAGCACCTTAGTGACGGTCTCGGCGGTGACCTCCTCCTCGACGGCCTTGTAGTAGTCGCCGGTGTTGAAGGCGTCCAGGGCGAACTCCTGGACCGCGCGGGCGCTCCACAGCGTCAGCACATTGCAGGTCTTGACGCCGTACCCCTGGATCGGGGTGTCGTAGGCGACACCCTTGACCACCCGGCCGGGCCACCAGCGAATCCGGGCCACGCCGGCGTCATCGATGTAGTGCTCGGTGTGTCCCTCCCAGTTCACCAGGTAACACACATCGGGTTTGGCGAGCTCCCAGGGGTTTCCGGCGTCCAGCCAGTTGTCGGTCTTCTCCACCTGCCAGCCGTCGTGGAGTTCCTGGTTGAAGATGCCGAACTCGTAGCGGATGCCGTAGCCGATGGCCGGCCGTTCCAGGGTGGCCAGCGAATCGAGGTAGCACGCCGCCAGCCTGCCCAGGCCGCCATTGCCCAGTCCGGGCTCCTCCTCACAGGCCAGCACCTCGTCCAGGTCCTGGCCGAGTTCGGCGAGTGCGTCCCTCGCGGCGGTCTCGATACCGAGGTTGAGCAGATTGGCGCCCAGTTGCGGTCCCATCAGGAATTCCGCGGACAGGTAGCAGGTGACCTTGCTGCCCAGGCCAAGCGCTGTCTGGGTGGAGTCAACCCGATTGTCCTGCATGCGGTCCCGGACTGCCAGCGCCAGCGCCCGGTAGTAGTGCTCGGGTGGCAGCGCGTCGGCGGTGTGGCCGATGGAATACCGTACATGGTCGATGATCGCGCGCCGCAGGGCGTCGGAGGACAGCCCGGTGCGGGCGCGTTCGGCGGCGGGGGAGGGCGCAACAAGATCGGTCATTGAAGGAGTCTGTCAGGGGTTCGTGCACATTGCGCGCGCAATGAGCGTCGGGTGGGTTAACGGACGTGAGACGCTGCTGAGATGTCCGGTGTACCCGAACTCATCGACGTCCTGCCCCGGCACCGCTTCGACGAAGCCGCGCTCGTCCACTATCTGGGCGACCACGGCATCGACGGCCCGCTGCAGATCCGGCAGTTCCAGGGTGGCCAGAGCAACCCGACCTTTCATTTGCAAAGCCCCGCAGGGGAATTCGTGCTGCGTAAGAAGCCGCCGGGCATCCTGCTACCGCGGGCGCATGATGTCGGCCGCGAGTACCGGGTGATGTCGGCGCTTGCCGGCAGCGATGTGCCGGTGCCGCGGATGCGGGCCATGTGCACCGACGAGTCGGTGCTGGGCACGCCGTTCTTCGTGATGGACCACGTACCCGGGAGGATCTTTCCCGACCGGGTGCTGCGCGACGGTACGCCCGACGAACGCGCCGCGGTGTACCGCGACCTTGCCCGCGTGCTCGCGCGATTGCACAGGGTGGACTGGCGCGACGCCGGGCTGTCGGACTTCGGGCGGCCCGACGGCTACCTCGTCCGGCAGGTGGCGCTGTGGACCCGGCAGTGGGAGGCCGCCAAGGTCGAGGAGTGCGCCGAGATGGACCGGTTGGCGGCGTGGTTGCCTGCGCACCTGCCCGCCGGTGACGAAGCGTGCATCGCGCACGGCGACTACCGGCTGGGCAATGTGCTGCTGCATCCCACCGAACCGCGGATCGTCGCGGTGCTGGACTGGGAACTGGCGACCATCGGCCACCCGCTAGCCGATCTGGGCTATGCGGCGATGACCTATTACCTGCCCGGTGACGCGGACCCGTTGATGGGGGTGGCCGGTGAGGACCTGGCCGGGACGGGGATCCCAGACGAGTCTGAGTTCGTGGCCGAGTACTGCCGCGAGGCCGGCCGGGAGGTTCCCGAGGAGCTGGTGATGTACGTGGTGTTCTCCATGTTCCGGCTGGCGTCGATCGCCGCCGGGGTGTGGCGGCGCGGGCTGGACGGCAATGCGTCCGACGCGCGGGCGGGCACCGACTTGTTCCGGGATCGGTACCGCGGCTTGGCCGAACGCGCGTGGGCGCTGGCCAGCGGCCTGTAGACACTCGACCGTCTGGTAGCAAAGTTCTGGCCTGACGAGAATCGGATTCTCTTCGTGGAGCTCATCCTGAACAGCGACTGGCCGGAGTGACTCGACCGCCGTGCAATAACGTTGCCCTGTGACGACCGGTGCAGCGCATACAGGTGGCGGGTTCAATCCGCCGGACCCCACCGACCGCGGCGGGCCCGACTACGGGCGCTTCATCGAAGCGGTGCGCACCCTGCAGGATCACAGCCGGGCGGCGGATGCGCCCGACGCGGTGATCACCGAGGCCGCCGAGCTGATCGAGAAGGTGTCGGCGTTGCTGGCGCCCTATGAGGCCGACGAATGGCATTCGCCGTCGGGCCGGCGCATGGATCTACCCAACCGGGGAAACATCCTGTCTGTGCCGGTCGACCTCTACGTGACCGAGGACGGGCGCATCGGCGGCACCGCACACTTCCGCCGCTACCACGTGGGCCGCAACAGCGCGGTGCACGGCGGCGTGCTCGGGCTGCTGTTCGATTCACTGCTCGGCTTCACCGCGACCACACTGACCAAGAGCCTGTACCAACGCACCGCGCACCTGGATATCGACTATCGCAAGATCGTGCCGATCGGTAAGGAACTGCAGGTGGACGCCGGTGTCGACCGGATCGAAGGGCGCAAGATCTTCGTCAGCGGCCGGCTGCTCGACGACGGTGACGTGTTGACCGAAGGGGACGCGTTGTTCGTGCGCCTGAAGCCTGGCCAGCCGTGAAGGAACGGAAGCGCGCCTGGGCGCGCTGGCGGGACCGCCTGCGCGAGCGTCCGGTCGCCGACCTGGCCTACCGAATCACGGTCGGGGTCGTCGGTATGCTGGTGCTGGCGGTCGGCATCATCACCATCCCGTACCCGGGACCGGGCTGGGCCGTCGTCTTTCTCGGGCTGGGCATCCTTGCCACCGAATTCCGGGCCGCGCAGGTGGTGCTGCACCACGCGCGGGTCAGATACGACGCCGTGATGGCCTGGTTGTCCCGCCAGCACATCGCCGTGAAGGCCCTCAGTGCATTGTTCACCGCCGCCGTCGTGGTGGTCACGCTGTGGCTGTTCGGGGCGGTCGGTCTGGTCGCCGGCTGGGTCGGCATCGATTGGCCCTGGCTGAAGAGCCCGATCGGTACCGGGTCCTAGGGTATTGCGCCGGGGCGACCCCGATAGCATGGTCGCGATCGCTTGACCGTTTCCAAGCCTGCTCTGCATAGGGAGATCCACCGATGACCGCCGCCGCCAGTTCCGTCCCCGCAGCCCTGATCCGGGTCGCTGCCGGGACCACCGCCGGGGCGGCGGTGCGCGAGGCGGGTCTGCCGGAACGAGGCGGCCCGGACGCCATCGTCGTGGTCCGTGACGCCGACGGCAGGCTGCGTGACCTGAACTGGGTGCCCGACACCGACGTCGAGGTTACGGCGGTCCCGGCGGATTCCGAGGACGGCCGCAGCGTCATCAGGCACTCGTGCGCCCATGTGCTGGCCCAGGCGGTGCAGGACCTGTTCCCGCAGGCGAAGCTGGGCATCGGCCCGCCCATCGTCGACGGCTTCTACTACGACTTCGACGTCGCCGAGCCGTTCACGCCGGAGGATCTGCAGAAGCTCGAGAAGCGGATGCAGAAGATTGTCAAGGACGGTCAGCTGTTCTCCCGCCGGGTGTATGGGTCCAAAGACCAAGCACGCCTTGAACTTGCCGGCGAGCCCTACAAGCTGGAACTGGTCGACGACAAGTCCGGCGATCCGGATGTCATGGAGGTCGGCGGGGACGAATTGACCGCCTATGACAACCTCAACCCGCGTACCAAGGAGCGGGTCTGGGGCGACCTGTGCCGGGGCCCGCACATCCCGACCACCCGGTTCATCCCGGCGTTCAAGCTGACCCGCAGCAGCGCCGCGTACTGGCGCGGAAACCAGAACAACGCCAGCCTGCAGCGCGTGTACGGCACCGCCTGGGAATCCCAGGAAGCACTGGACCGCCATCTCGAACTGATCGAGGAGGCCCAGCGCCGCGACCACCGCAAGCTGGGCGTGGAACTGGACCTGTTCAGCTTCCCCGATGAGCTCGGTTCGGGGCTCCCGGTGTTCCACCCCAAGGGTGGCATCGTCCGCAAGGAGCTGGAGGACTACTCCCGGCAGAAGCACGAGCAGGCCGGCTACCAGTTCGTCAACACCCCGCACATTACCAAGGAGAACCTGTACATCACCTCGGGTCACCTGGAGTGGTACGCCGACGGGATGTTCCCGCCCATGCACATCGACGCCGAGTTCAACGATGACGGCACCGTGCGCAAACCCGGCCAGGACTACTACCTCAAGCCGATGAACTGCCCCATGCACCATCTGATCTACCGGTCGCGGGGGCGGTCCTACCGCGAACTTCCGTTGCGGCTCTTCGAGTTCGGATCGGTGTACCGCTATGAGAAGTCCGGTGTGGTGCACGGGCTGACCCGGGTGCGCGGCATGACGCAGGACGATGCGCACATCTACACCACCCACGAGCAGCTGCGCGAGGAACTGACCGGTCTGCTGCAATTCGTGCTCGATCTGCTCGGTGACTACGGGCTCGACGACTTCTACCTGGAGCTTTCCACCAAGGATCCGGAGAAGTACGTCGGCTCCGACGAGGTCTGGGAGGAAGCCACCGACACCTTGCGCGAGGTCGCCGAGGCCTCCGGGCTGGCCCTGGTGCCCGACCCGGGCGGCGCCGCGTTCTACGGGCCGAAGATCTCGGTCCAGGTCAAGGACGCGTTGGGCCGCAACTGGCAGATGTCGACGATCCAGCTGGACTTCAACATGCCGGACCGCTTCGAGCTGGAATACACCGCCGCAGATGGCAGCAGGCAGCGGCCGGTGCTGATCCACCGGGCGCTGTTCGGGTCCATCGAACGGTTCTTCGGGGTGCTCACCGAGCATTACGCGGGTGCGTTCCCGGCCTGGCTGGCACCGGTGCAGGCGGTCGGCGTCCCGGTCGCCGATGCCCATGCGCACTACCTGGAAGATATTGCGGCCCAATTGCGTTCGCGCGGTGTCCGGGTCGAGGTCGACTCCAGCGATGACCGGATGGCCAAGAAGATCGTCAACCACACCAACCAGCGGGTGCCGTTCATGCTGCTGGCCGGCGACCGCGATGTTGAGGCATCGAGTCTTTCGTTCCGGTTCGGTGATCGCAGTCAGGTGAACGCAGTGCCGCGCGACGCGGCCGTCGACGCCATCGTGGACTGGATCACTCGGCGGGAGAACGCAACTCCCAACGCCGAACTGTTCGAGGCCGGTATCAAGGGGTCAGGAGCCTGAGGACATGACCGATCGGGACGCGAGGGACGCCATTGTTGATCGCGGTGTCGGCGACCCTGACCGCCTGCAGCGGCTGTGGACTCCGCACCGGATGAGCTATATCGCCGAGTCGCCGATGAAGAAGGGCTCGGGCTCGGCGCAGTCGAGTGAGCCGTTCACCGATATCCCCGAGATGTCCGATGAGGACGGCCTGATGGTGGCCCGCGGCACGTTGGTGTACGCCGTGCTCAATCTGTACCCGTACAACCCGGGTCATCTCATGGTGGTGCCCTACCGGCGGGTGTCCGAACTCGAAGAGCTGACCGTCGACGAGACCGCGGAGCTGATGGCGTTCACGCAGAAGGCCATTCGCGTGATCAAGGCGGTCTCGCGGCCGCACGGATTCAACGTCGGCCTCAATCTGGGCACCTCGGCGGGTGGTTCGCTGGCCGAGCACCTGCACCTGCACGTCGTGCCGCGCTGGGGCGGGGACGCCAACTTCATCACCATCATCGGTGGCTCCAAGGTGATCCCGCAGCTGCTCGGTGACACCCGGCGGCTGCTCGCCGACGAGTGGAGCCGCATCGACGGGCCTGC
Organism: Mycobacterium sp.; assembly: GCA_011620645.1. GTDB lineage: Bacteria > Actinomycetota > Actinomycetes > Mycobacteriales > Mycobacteriaceae > Mycobacterium. The sequence goes on along the minus strand of WOYS01000018.1, from coordinate 43,535 downwards.
GCGGCCAGGGGCGAGCGCAGCGACGGGGAAAACGAACCAGTGAGCAACTTCTACCTGATGACCAGGGCGGCGTATGTGAAGTTGTCCCGCCCGATCGCCAGGGCGGCGCTGCGCACCGGACTGACGCCGGACAGCATCACCATCCTGGGCACCGCCGGCTCGGTGGTCGCCGCGCTGACCCTGTACCCGGTCGGCCAGCTGTGGTGGGGGTCGGTGGCCGTGGCGTTCTTCGTGCTCGCCGACATGCTCGACGGCGCGATGGCGCGGGAACGCGGCGGCGGTACCCGGTTCGGTGCGGTACTGGACGCGACGTGTGACCGCATCAGTGACGGCGCGATCTTCTGTGGTCTGGCCTGGTGGGCGGCGTTCGGCGCGCACCACACCGCGCTGGTGGTCGCCACCCTGATCTGCCTGGTGACCTCGCAGGTCATCTCCTACATCAAGGCGCGCGCGGAGGCCAGCGGACTGCGCGGTGACGGCGGCATCATCGAACGCCCCGAGCGGCTGGTGATCGCGCTGACCGGTGCGGGACTGTCCGGACTCTTCGGGTTGCCGCTGCTGCTCGACATCGCGATGTGGGCGCTCGCGGCGGCCAGCCTGGTGACCTTCGCGCAGCGCCTGCACACGGTGCGTACCTCGGCGGGCGCGATGGACCCACTGCCGACAGCGCAGCCCACCGAGGGAGACGCAGCGTGAGCACTCCGTCGGCCGGGCTGCCGAGCGTGGGTGGGTTCCGGGCGCCCCTGGCCGGCCGGCTCAGCGATCTGGGTTATGCGGCGGGCTGGCGCATGGTGCGGGCGATGCCGGAGGTCGCCGCCCGCAAGATGTTCGACGCCGGCGCGCTGTATGCCGCCCGCGGCGGGGGGCCCGAGCAGCTGCGTAAGAACCTGAGCCGGGTGCTCGGAGTGCCCCCGGAGCAGGTGCCGGGCAGCCTGATCCGCGCCTCACTGGCGTCCTATGGGCGATATTGGCGTGAGGCGTTCCGGCTGCCGTCGATGAACCACGAAATGGTCGCGCTACAGGTGCAGGCGGGGGCCGAGGGTTTTCAGCACGTGGAGGAGGCCCTGAGCGCCGGCCGCGGTGCGGTGCTGGCGTTGCCGCACAGCGGTAACTGGGATATCGGCGGGGTGTGGTTGACCCAGACCTACGGTCGGTTCGCCACCGTGGCCGAGCGGCTCAAGCCGGAGTCGCTGTACAAGCGCTTCCTCGACTACCGCGAAAGTCTGGGGTTCGAGGTGCTGCCGCTGTCCGGTGGCGTGCGGCCCCCGGGCGAGATATTGGTCGACCGACTGCGCGCCAACGGTCTGGTGTGCCTGATGGCGGACCGCGACCTGACCCGCTCCGGTGTGCAGGTCGATTTCTTCGGTGAGCCGACGCGGCTGCCCTCGGGCCCGGCCAAGCTGGCGCTGGAGACCGGCGCCGCGCTGCTGCCGACGCACACCTGGTTTCCCGGCAACGGCTGGGGCATCCGTATCCACCCGCCCCTGGACACCTCCTCGGGTGATGTCGGCGTCATCACCCAGGCGCTGGCGGATCACTTCGCCGCCGGGATCGCTGAGTTCCCCGCGGACTGGCATATGCTGCAACCGCAGTGGCTGGATGATCTCTCGCCGGAACGTCGGGCGAAAATCGAGGGCTACGAGCGGGACGGCGGCCGGGAGCGCTGATGCGCATCGGGATGGTGTGCCCCTACTCGTTCGACGTGCACGGTGGCGTCCAGGCACATGTGCTGCAGTTGGCGGAGGTGTTCACCGCGGCCGGTCATGAGGTCAGTGTGCTGGCACCGTCTTCCGCCGACGCGAATCCAGACCTGCCCGACTACGTGGTATCCGGCGGCAGGGCCGTCCCGATCCCGTACAACGGGTCCGTCGCTCGGCTGCGGTTCGGGCCCGCCACCCATCGCAAGGTCAAGAAATGGCTCATACAGGGTGAGTTTGACGTACTGCACCTGCATGAGCCGAACGCACCGAGCGTCTCGATGCTCGCGCTGATGATCGCCGAAGGTCCGATCGTGGCCACCTTCCACACCTCGACCACGAAGTCGTTGACGCTGAGTGTGTTCCAGGGGATGCTGCGTCCGCTGAACGAGAAGATCGTCGGCCGCATCGCGGTGTCGGACCTGGCGCGGCGCTGGCAGATGGAGGCACTGGGCTCCGATGCCGTCGAGATCCCCAATGGCGTCAAGGTATCCGACTTCGCGTCGGCGCCACCGCTGGATGGCTACCCGCGCCAGGGACGTTCGGTGCTCTTCCTCGGCCGGTTCGACGAACCGCGCAAGGGGATGTCGGTGCTGCTGGGTGCGTTGCCGCGACTGGTCGCGGAGTTCCCGGATGTCGAGGTGCTGGTGGTCGGCCGCGGTGACGAGGAGGAACTTGCCGAGGAGGCCGGCGAGTACGCGGCGAACCTGCGCTTCCTCGGCGCGGTCGACGATGCGACCAAGGCGTCGGCATTGCGCAGCGTGGACGTCTACTGCGCGCCCAACACCGGCGGCGAGAGCTTCGGCATCGTGCTGGTGGAGGCGATGGCCGCCGGTACCGCGGTGGTGGCCAGCGACCTGGACGCCTTCCGGCGGGTGCTGAACAACGGCTCGGCCGGCCGCCTGGTGCCCGTCGGTGACTCAGATGCGTTGGCCACCAGTCTGATCGAACTGCTCGGCGATGACGAGGCCCGCGCGAGGTACGTCTCCGCGGCCGCCGACGCGGTGCGCCGTTACGACTGGTCGGTGGTGGCCGGCGAGATTATGCGGGTCTACGAGACGGTGAGCGGTGTCGGCGCGAAAGTGCAGGTGACCACGTGAGCTGGATCGTGATCGTGCTGCTTGTCCTCATCGGCACCGTGCTGCTGCTGACCGCATCGTGGGCCTACCTGACCGCCAACCGGCTGGATCGTCTGTACGTGCGCTACGACCTTTCCTGGCAGGCGCTCGACGGTCTGTTGGCCCGGCGCGCGGTGGTCGCCCGCGCCGTCGCCGTCGACGCATACGGTCGGGCGCCGGAGGGCAAGCGGCTCGCGGCCCTGGCCGACGCCGCCGAACGTGCACCCCGGGCGATGCGCGAGGCCGCGGAAAACGATCTATCAGCCGCGCTGGAGAATGTGGACCCGCTGTCCCTGCCGGTGGCGCTGGTCGCCGAACTCGCCGACGCCGAGGCCCGCGTGCTGCTGGCCCGCCGCTTCCACAACGACGCCGTGCGCGACATCCTCGCATTGCGGGAGCGTCCGATGGTGCGCCTGCTGCATCTCGGTGGCACCGCCGCGCTGCCTACCTACTTCGAGATCGCGGAGCGGGCCGGCGCAGCGACGAGTGATTCCGGATTCTCCAGCCCACGGATCTCGGCGAGGGTCGTGCTGCTCGACGAGGATGGCAAGGTGCTGTTGTTCTGCGGGTCCGATCCGGCTCGCAGCGGTGACGGCGCAAGGCGCTGGTGGTTCACGGTCGGTGGCGCAGTGGAGCAGGAGGAGGAACTCGCCGAGACCGCGGCGCGGGAGCTGGCCGAGGAGACGGGCCTGGCGGTATCCCCAGCAGAGCTGGTGGGCCCGGTGTGGCGGCGCGAGGCCGTCATCGACTTCAACGGCTCCGTCGTGCGCAGCGAGGAACTGTTCTTCGTGCACCGGACCGACCGCTTCGAACCGTCGACCACCGGTCACACCGCCCTGGAGCGCCGCTACATTCACGATCACCGCTGGTGCGATGAGACAATGATCAACGAGCTGGTCGCCAAGGGGCAATCGGTGTATCCGCTTCACCTCGGCGGACTGTTGGCTCGCGCCGGTGAGCTTGCCGATATGCGGGGTGCCGGGCCTGGTGCGCAGCCTCAGCTGATCCGTTGAGCTGCGGATCCAATTGATTTTGCGTCACCTTTAGACTGAATCAGTAGTTAAGTGAAGGAGAGGCTGATGGATTTCGGCGGGCAGGAGCGCGGCGGCCGGGGGATCAGTGGCGCCGCGCAGAACGGCAGTCAGACCGGTACCGCGCGGGTGAAGCGCGGTATGGCCGAGATGCTCAAGGGCGGCGTCATCATGGACGTCGTCACTCCTGAGCAGGCGCGCATCGCCGAGGCTGCGGGCGCGGTGGCGGTGATGGCGCTGGAGCGTGTGCCCGCCGACATCCGCGCGCAGGGCGGCGTCTCGCGGATGAGCGATCCCGACATGATCGAGGGCATCATCGCCGCGGTCACCATCCCGGTGATGGCCAAGGTGCGGATCGGGCATTTCGTGGAGGCGCAGATCCTCACACGCCTCGGGGTCGACTACATCGACGAGTCCGAGGTGCTGACCCCGGCCGATTACTCCCATCACATCGACAAATGGAAGTTCACCGTGCCGTTCGTGTGCGGTGCGACCAACCTGGGCGAGGCGCTGCGGAGGATCACCGAGGGCGCGGCGATGATCCGCTCCAAGGGTGAGGCCGGCACCGGTGACGTCTCCAATGCGACGACGCACATGCGGACCATCGGTGGGGAGATCCGCCGGCTGAGCTCGTTGTCCGAGGATGAGCTGTTCGTCGCGGCCAAGGACCTGCAGGCGCCCTACGATCTGGTGGTCGAGGTGGCCAAGGCCGGCAAGTTGCCGGTCACCATGTTCACCGCAGGCGGTATCGCGACGCCCGCGGATGCGGCGATGATGATGCAACTCGGTGCCGAGGGCGTGTTCGTCGGCTCGGGCATCTTCAAGTCCGGCGATCCCGCGGCGCGGGCCGCGGCGATCGTGAAGGCCACGACGTTCTACGACGATCCCGATGTGCTGGCCAAGGTGTCGCGCGGACTCGGTGAGGCGATGGTCGGCATCAATGTGGAGGACATCGCGCTGCCTCACCGGCTTGCCGAACGCGGCTGGTAACCACACATGGCGATCGAACAGATACTCGATCTCGAGCAGCTCGAGGTCAACATCTTCCGCGGCCGGGTGCACGAGTCTGCACCGGGTCTGAACAACCGGACCTTCGGCGGGCTGGTGGCCGGTCAGTCCCTGGTATCGGCGGTCCGGACGGTGGGTGCGTCGTTCATCGTGCATTCGCTGCACGGGTACTTCCTGCGACCGGGTGATCCGACGATTCCGACGGTGTTCCTCGTCGAGCGGCTGCGCGACGGCGGCTCGTTCTGTACCCGGCGGGTCAGCGCCGTGCAGCACGGCGAGACGATCTTCTCGATGTCGGCGTCGTTCCAGACCGACCAGGAAGGCATCCACCACCAAGACGAGATGCCGATCGGTCCCGGCCCTGACGACCTGCAGGAGACCCGGACGCTCGACCTGTTCAAGATCGAGGGCTTCAGGCAGTTCGAAGAGTGGGACCTGCGGATTGTGCCCCTCGATCAACTGGAGAAGACGCCGGGAACGGCGGCGCAACAACGTGTTTGGTTCCGGCACCGCGACCCGCTGCCCGATGATCCGGTGCTGCACATCTGCGCGCTGGCGTACATGAGTGACCTGACCCTGCTCGGTTCCGCCCAGGTGAACCATCCGGTCGAACGTGACCACCTGATGATCGCCTCGCTGGACCATGCGCTGTGGTTCATGCGGCCGTTCCGGGCCGACGAGTGGTTGCTCTACGACCAGTCTTCGCCATCGGCGTGTGCGGGGCGGGCGCTGACGCAGGGCAAGATCTTCAACCAGTACGGGGAGATGGTCGCCGCGGTGATGCAGGAGGGCTTGACCCGGTACCAGCGGGGCTACACCCCACCGACCGCGTGAGTGCGCGGGTCGGGGTTCTCGCGCTGCAGGGCGATACCCGTGAGCATCTGGCGGCATTGGTGGAAGCGGGTGCCCAGGCCGTCACGGTGCGGCGGCTGACTGAACTGGAATCCGTTGACGCCCTGGTCATCCCGGGTGGGGAATCGACGGTCATGAGTCACCTGCTGCGGGAGTTCGAATTGCTGGAACCGTTGCGGGCCCGGTTGCGCGACGGGATGCCTGCCTACGGGTCGTGCGCAGGCATGATCCTGCTGGCCTCCGAGATCCTGGATGCCGGAGTGCCGGGACGCGAGGCGCTGCCGCTCAGTGGGATCGATATGACGGTGCGCCGCAACGCTTTCGGGCGTCAGATCGACTCCTTCGAGGACAATCTGGAGTTCGCCGGGCTCGACACGGCGGTGCATGCGGTGTTCATCCGGGCACCCTGGGTGGAGCGGGTGGGCCCCGATGTCGAGGTGCTGGCCAGTGCGGCAGGACATCCGGTGGCAGTGCGGCAGGGCCGGGTGCTGGCGACGTCGTTCCATCCCGAGATGACCGGCGACCGCCGGGTGCATGCGCTGTTCGTGGCCTCGCTATAGCGCGAGCCTACTGGGCCTGCGCCGGGAGCACGTGGTCGGCGACCTTGTCGGTGGACAGGCACAGCGAGCAGACGAAGGCAGCGTGGGTTTCGCATTTCATCATGTCCGGCCGCTCGTAATCGTGATGGCAGCCATGACATTTGAGATGCTCACCGGACGGATTGCCCAGTTCGTCGTACATCGGGAGGTCGATCCCGTCGTCGGTGCGCCGCAGGTAGTACTTGCCCTTGGTGGCGACGGCGAGGATCGGCGGCAGAACGAGCCCGAGAACCATGGCGACCAGGGGTGAGTAGGGCCTGATGGCTTCGCCGAGCACACCGAAGAACGTCAGCAGTGACATCCCGGCCGCAACGAACAGCGACACGAACCCGACCGGGTTGATCGCGTACAGCATGCCTCGACGGAACTCGGGCTGCAGCGGCGAGATCTTCAACAGGTATTTGTTGAACACGATGTCGGATGCCACCACCACGACCCAGGCGATACCACAGTTGGCGTAGAACCCGAGGATCGAGTTCAGGAACGCGAACATGTTGGCTTCCATGAGGATCAGGGCGATCAGCAGGTTGAACGCGAGGAACACCAGCCGGCCGGGGTAGTGCTTGGTGACGCGGGTGAACGAGTTGGTCCACGCCAGTGAGCCCGAGTAGGCATTGGTGACGTTGATCTTGACCTGGCTGATCACCACCAGGATCACCGCCAGTGTCATCGCGAGCCACGGGGGCAGGAAGTTCCGGTAGATCTCCAGGAACTGGTGCACGGGCTCGTTCGCGCTCGCCACCGCTCCGTCGAAGACGTTGGCAATCAGGTAGACCGCCAGGAACAGGCCGACGACCTGCTTGATGGCACCGAAGATGACCCAGCCGGGTCCGGCCAGTAGCATCCACGTCCACCAGCTGCGGCTGTTCTCCGGCGTCCGAGGCGGCATGAAGCGCAGGTAGTCGATCTGCTCGGCGATCTGGACGATCAGCGACAGGCACACGCCGGCGGCCAGCAGGGTCATGCCCAGGTCGAAGCCGGCAGCGCCGCCCTCACCCTGATAGGCGAAGAACTCTCCGACCGATTCCGGGTGGCTGATCACGAGGTAGACAAAGGGCGCAACCATGAGCACCAGCCACAGGGGAGTGGTCCACACCTGCAGTGTGGAAAGGACTTTCATGCCGTAGATGACCAACGGGAAGATGATGATGGTGGACAGGGCGTAGCCCACCGACAAGGGAATACCGAGGCCGAGTTCGAGGCCTTGGGCCATGATCGAGCCCTCGAGCGCGAAGAAGATGAACGTGAAGGTCGCGAAGATGACGTTGGTGACCACCGAGCCGTAATAGCCGAAGCCGCTGCCGCGGGTGATCAGGTCGAGGTCGATGTTGTACCGAGCCGCGTAGAACGCCAGCGGGAATCCGGTCACCATGACCACGACCGCGAAGATGAGGATGCCCCACAACGCGTTGGTGGTTCCGTAGGCGATGCCGATGTTCGCGCCGATCGCGAAGTCGGCGAGATAGGCGATACCGCCCAATGCCGAGATGCCCACCACCCGGGCGGACCACTTGCGGTAGCTGCGCGGGGCGAACCGCAGCGTGTAGTCCTCCAGCGTCTCCTTGGTGGCCGTCATGGTGTCGAGGTCGGCCTCGACTACCTCGTTGCGCACCTCATCGCCGAGCTCCTGTGTCATCCGGCAAAATTAGGCCGACTGTGTTTCCTGGGCGTGACAGCTGTGTTCCGTCCCGCGAAGACGTTTGCGGGACGAAATTGACTCTAGCGTAAGTCAATTCAGACCGGTGATCGCCCGGCGCTGGATCTCGCTGGTCCCAGGTCGGGTTCGTAGTGTCGGACCCGAACGTCGTGGTGGGGCGCGCGGCTGAGCCTTGCGCACCCGAGGAGAGTGTCACAAATCTCGGTGCCCGTAGACTGAGCAGTCGACGTTTGACCAGAAAGAGGGCGTACCTGCATGAGCGGCCATTCCAAGTGGGCCACCACCAAGCATCAGAAGGCCGTCAAGGACGCGCGCCGCGGCAAAGAGTTTGCGAAGCTGATCAAGAACATCGAGGTCGCCGCGCGTACCGGTGGCGGGGACCCGGCAGGTAACCCGACGCTGTATGACGCCATCCAGAAGGCGAAGAAGTCCTCGGTACCCAACGACAACATCGAGCGCGCCCGCAAGCGTGGCGGCGGCGAAGAGGCCGGCGGCGCGGACTGGCAGACGATCATGTACGAGGGCTACGGTCCCAACGGGGTCGCTGTCCTCATCGAGTGCCTCACCGACAACCGCAACCGGGCCGCCGGTGAGGTGCGCGTCGCGATGACCCGCAACGGCGGCAACATGGCCGACCCGGGATCGGTGTCCTACCTGTTCTCCCGCAAGGGCGTGGTGACGCTGGACAAGAACGGGCTGTCCGAGGACGACGTACTGGGTGCGGTGCTGGAGGCGGGTGCCGAGGAGATCAACGATCTCGGCGAGAGCTTCGAGATCATCTCCGAGCCGACCGACCTCGTGGCGGTGCGCTCCGCGCTGCAGGAGGCCGGTATCGACTACGACTCGGCAGACGCCACCTTCCAGCCGTCGGTGACGGTCCCGGTGGACCTCGATGGCGCCCGCAAGGTGCTCAAGATGATCGACGCGCTCGAAGACAGCGACGATGTGCAGGACGTCTTCACCAATATCGATATCCCCGACGACGTCGCCGCCCAGCTCGACGAGGACTAGCTCAGGGCCGACTCGGTGAACCGCTCATAAGTGCTGCGCGGCCGCGCCGTCGTCCCAGGCCCAACTCTTCCCTTCGGTCCACGGTGCGATTCCGAGCGTGTCCCTCCCGAATGGTGTCGGGCGCGGCGGCTACGCTATCGAACAGGTGTTCTCACGGCGAAGGTGATTCAAGACAGGGGCCGGCGTGCGGGTAATGGGAGTTGATCCCGGGTTGACGCGCTGCGGGTTGTCGGTGATCGAGACTGGGCGCGGGCGCCACGTCATCGCGCTGGACGTCGATGTCGTACGCACGCCCGCCGACGATCCGCTGCAGAAACGCCTGCTCGCCATCAGTGACACCGTCGAGCATTGGCTGGACACCCACGTTCCGGATGTGGTCGCCATCGAACGGGTGTTCGCCAACCAGAATGCCAACACGGCGATGGGTACCGCTCAGGCCGGCGGGGTCATCGCGCTGGCCGCGGCCCGCCGCGAGATCGCTGTGTTCTTCCATACCCCATCGGAGGTGAAGGCCGCGGTGACCGGGAACGGGCGTGCGGACAAGGCGCAGGTCACCACCATGGTCACGAAAATCCTTGGGCTGCAGACCAAACCGACTCCGGCTGACGCCGCGGATGCGCTCGCGCTCGCCATCTGTCACTGCTGGCGTGCCCCGATGATCACGCGGATGGCCGAGGCGGAAGCCAAGGCGGCCGAACAGAAGAAGCTCTATCAGGCCAAGCTGAAGGCGGCACGCGCATGATCGCATCGGTGCGCGGCGAGATCATCGATATCGCACTCGATCATGCGGTCGTCGAGGTCGCCGGTGTCGGCTACAAGGTGATGGCCACCCCGACCACGCTGTCCACTCTGCGCCGCGGTGAACAAGCCCGGTTGATCACTGCGATGATCGTGCGTGAGGACTCCATGACGTTGTACGGCTTCGCCGACGGGGAGGCGCGTGATCTTTTCAGCACGCTGCTGGGTGTGTCGGGCGTCGGCCCGAAGATCGCGCTGGCCACGCTGGCGGTGTACGACGCGAACACGTTGCGGCAGGCGCTGGCCGACGGTGATGTGACCGCGTTGACCCGCGTCCCCGGCATCGGCAAGCGCGGCGCCGAACGCATGGTGCTGGAACTGCGCGACAAGATCGGCGCGGTCGCCGGTTCCGGTGGGTCGGCCGCCGCAGCCGGTCATGCGGTGCGGACACCGGTGGTGGAAGCTCTTGTCGGCTTGGGGTTCGCGGTCAAGCAGGCCGAGGAGGCCGCCGACAAGGTACTTGTCGACGACCCGGCGGCCACCACCTCGAGCGCGCTGCGGGCGGCGCTGTCGATGCTGGGTAGGACGTGATGGGCCGGTTCACCGAAGGTGCTGCCGGGCCGGCGGGTGAGGAGTCCGAGGACCGGGATGTCTCGGCGGCGCTGACCGTCGGTGAGGGCGATGTCGATGCCAGCCTGCGGCCGCGTTCGCTGGGTGAGTTCATCGGTCAGCACCGGGTGCGCGAACAACTCCAACTGGTCCTCGAGGGTGCCAAGAACCGTGGCGGCACACCGGATCACATCCTGCTGTCGGGGCCGCCCGGCCTGGGTAAGACCTCGCTGGCGATGATCATTGCCAGCGAACTCGGATCTGCGCTGCGGGTCACCTCGGGTCCGGCGCTGGAACGGGCCGGTGACCTCGCGGCGATGCTGTCGAACCTCGTCGAGCACGACGTGTTGTTCATCGACGAGATCCACCGGATCGCCCGTCCCGCCGAGGAGATGCTGTACCTGGCGATGGAGGATTTCCGGGTCGATGTCGTGGTCGGCAAGGGTCCCGGGGCGACGTCGATTCCACTCGACGTGGCGCCCTTCACCCTGGTGGGTGCGACCACCCGCTCGGGTGCGCTGACCGGCCCACTGCGCGACCGTTTCGGCTTCACCGCGCATATGGATTTCTACGAGCCCGCCGACCTGGAACGGATTCTCGGGCGCTCCGCGGGGATCCTCGGGCTCGCACTGGGTTCCGAGGCCGGCACCGAGATCGCGCGACGTTCGCGCGGCACGCCGCGCATCGCCAACCGGCTGCTGCGCCGAGTGCGCGATTACGCCGAGGTGCGTGCCGACGGCATCATCACCCGCGATATCGCCAAGGCCGCGCTGGCGGTCTACGACGTCGACGAACTGGGCCTGGATCGGCTCGACCGGGCGGTCCTGTCGGCGCTGACCCGCAGTTTCGGCGGCGGCCCGGTGGGAGTGTCCACATTGGCCGTGGCGGTCGGCGAGGAAGCCACCACCGTCGAGGAGGTGTGCGAGCCCTTCCTGGTGCGTGCCGGGATGGTCGCCCGCACCCCGCGCGGGCGCGTCGCCACGCCGCTGGCCTGGACGCACCTCGGTCTGCAACCGCCGGTCACCGGATTCGGGCAGACCGGACTGTTTGAATAGTCGGCGACTGCGCTGTAGCTACCCGGTGTAGACCATCACGTGCTTTATGCGGGTGTAGTCCTCGAACCCGTACATCGACAGATCCTTACCGTGCCCGGAGGATTTGTAGCCACCGTGCGGCATCTCGGCGACCAGCGGGATGTGGGTGTTGATCCACACGCAACCGAAGTCCAGCGCATTCGACATCCGGATGGCCCGCGAGACGTCCTTGGTCCACACCGAGGAGGCCAGGCCGTACTCGACGCCGTTGGCCCACGTCAGCGCCTGCTCGTCATCGTCGAACGACTGGACAGTGATGACCGGTCCGAAGATCTCGTTCCGCACCATCCGGTCGTCCTGCAGCAGCCCGCCAACGACCGTCGGCGCCACGTAGAAACCCTTGTCGCCCTGGCGTGTTCCACCCGTGGCGACGGTGGCGTGGCCGGGCACATCCTCGAAGAAGCCCAGCACCCGGTCCATCTGAGCGGCGTTGTTCACTGGCGGCACCCAGGCGTCCTCGTCACCGGCGGGCCTGCCGAATGTCGTGGTGGCCGCCTGCGACTGCTCGGCGAGTGCCGCGGTCAGATCCGCGGCGATCGACTCCGATGCCAGCACGCGGGTGGCCGCGGTGCAGTCCTGTCCGGCGTTGAAATAGCCCGCCGTGGCGATTCCCTCTGCGGCCGAGGCGATATCGGCATCGTCGAACACGATCACCGGAGCCTTGCCGCCCAGCTCCAGGTGCGTGCGCTTGAGATTGCCGCCGGCGCTGACGGCCACCGCCCGTCCGGCCTCGACCGACCCGGTGATGGAGACCATCTCCGGGGTGGGGTGGGCCACCACCGCGGCACCGGTGACACGGTCGCCGGTGACGACGTTGAGGACGCCGGGCGGCAGGTGCCTGCCTGCGATCTCGGCGAGCATCACCGTGCTGACCGGGGTGGTGTCGCTGGGTTTGAGCACGACGGTGTTGCCAGCGGCGATGGCCGGACAGAACTTCCAGATCGCCATCATCATCGGGTAGTTCCACGGCGCGACCTGGCCGATGACGCCGACCGGTTCGCGGCGGATCCAGGAGGTGTGGTTCTCCATGTACTCGCCGGCCGACTTGCCCTCCAAAACCCTTGCGGCGCCCGCGAAGAACCGGATCTGGTCCAGCATCGGGGGGATCTCTTCGGCGGCGGTGACGTGGTTGGGCTTACCGGTGTTGCGCCCCTCCGCGGCGATCAGCTCTTCGGCATGCCTTTCGACATCATCGGCGAAATCGAGCAGCGCCTTCTGTCGATGCGACGGAGTGGTGCGCTTCCAATCCTTGAACGCGGTGGCCGCCGCGGCGTACGCGCGGTCGACATCGGCCTCGTTGGAAACTGGAGCGGTGCCGTACCGCTCGCCGGTGGACGGGTCGACCAGCGGCATGGTCGCACCGCTCGCCGAGTCGGCCAGCTCGCCGCCGATGAAGTTCTGCACAGTGGTCACGGTGGGTGCTCCTGTTTCGGTTGGTGGGCGGGGATCAAGCGGGGATCTCGGCGAGGGCGCCGGCGAGGATGTCGAGCCGTTGCATGTGAGTGATCTTTAGTGATCAGCATCATGCAGCCTCGCCTTGCGGTGAGGCGCTTCCATTGCTGGATTCAGGTTTCACAGCCACCAGCGCCGCCGGAGCGGTCGTCTTACGGTCGGCTCCACCACTGTCGAAGCAGGCACTCTGCTCCGCCCGCGCATGTCGCGCGAGATTGATCGCGGCATTGAGATCACGATCGATCTCAAACCCGCAGTCTTCGTTGTCGCAGACGTAGAGGCGTTCTGACAGGCTCAGCTTGGCTTTCACCGAACCGCAGCCAGAACACGTCTTCGAGCTTGGATACCACCGGTCGGCCTGCACTCGCCGCGCCCCGTACCAGGTGGTTTTGTAGTCGAGCTGGCGGGAGAACGCGCCCATGCCCGCATCGGCGATCGAGCGATTCAATCCTGCTTTTTGCCGCACGTTCCGGCCGGGGTTTTCAACGGTGCCGCGCGCGGAACGCATCATGTTCCTCACCGCGAGGGTCTCGGTCCCGATCACGTCGAAGGACTGCGCGAGCCGGGTAGTGAGCTTGTGCAGGCGGTCGCGGCGCAGGTTCGACACCCTCACATGTTGTTTCGCGATGAGCTGCTGTGTGCGCAGCCACGCGTTCGAAGGCTCCCGCCTCGCCTGCACCGCCGTGTCCCACGGCCCGGTCTGGCGCGCGGCTTTGCGTTGCAGCGCGCGCAGCTTCCGCGACGCGCGTTTGAGTTCTTTGGGCGCTTTTACGCGCAAGAGTTCTTCGCCGTCGGGTGTGGCAGCGACGATCAGGTCTTTCACGCCGAGGTCCACCCCGACCACAGGCGCGAGGCGCTTGACGTGCGCCGGGCGCTTCGCCGCGCGCTCGACCAGGCAGATGAAGCTCACCAACCAGCGCCCGCGCTCGAATCGCACCGTCGCCTTCAGAACCCGCGCAGTGCCTGCTTCGAGGCGTCGGGCGAGTTTACGGGTCGACTCATGCACCCGCAGCGTCCCGAGCCTCGGCAACCTCACATGATGGCGGTCCGACTCGACCTTGATCGTTCCCGTGGTGAACGCGAACGCCCTGGTAAAGCGCTTGGACTTGAACGACGGGAACCCGATACGCGGGCCCTTACGTGCGCCTTTAGCCGAATCGTCCCAGTTCTTCAGTGCGACCGAGAGGTTTTTGCAGGCGCTGGCGTGCACCTCTTTCGAATTCTCACCCCACCACGGGGCGCCGTCATCTCCTACCGCAACGACGTGTTTACGGCGGTTGAAGTCGTTGCGCAAAGACTGGAACGACCAGGACAACGTCGGCGTGAGATCAGCCTTGCCGATCCCGTAGGAGCGTTCCGCGGCGCGTTGACTCAGGTTGGCTTTCACCGCGCGCAGCATCGTGTTGTAGGCGAACCTCGCCCCGCCCGCATGCGACTCCAACCCGGCGGCCTGCGATGGGGTCGGGTCCAGCGCGTACTGGTACGCCTGCAACACCCAACCATCAGGAACCTTGAACTTCTCGGCCATCACGCGACCCGCTGATCTGGGCTGTCCGTGGTGGCGGCGATCGCGCGCTTGGCCTTGTTGGCTGCAGCTCGCTTGCCGTACAGCCGAGCACACATGCTGGTGAGGATTTCCGTCATGTCGCGTACGAGGTCGTCGTCAACTTCGGACGAATCGACAACCACAAGTTCGCGGCCGTGGGCTGCTAGCGCGGCCTGAACGTACTCGGACCCGAACCGGCAGAATCGGTCCCGATGCTCGACCACGATCCGGGTGATCGACGGGTCACGCAGCAGGGCAAGGAATTTGCGGCGGTGACCGTTCAACGCCGAACCGACCTCGGTCACGACCTTGTCGACCGGAATCTGCTCGTCTGAAGCCCACGCGGTCACTCGCGCGACCTGGCGATGCAGATCGGCCTTCTGATCCGCCGACGACACCCGCGCATACACCGCAGTGCGGCCGGCCATCTGCGTCACGACGGTTGGATCATCAACCAGAATGAGCTGCCCAACCCTGCGGGCGGGCACCGGCAACGCGCCAGAATGGAACCAACGATACGCAGTCACGCGCGCGACACCGTTGCGTTGTGCCCACGTCGCGAGGTTCATGACTCTGTTCATACCGCACACCACCGACAAGTGTTCCGATCACTCAAGCGCGTTAGCCTGCAACTGTTAATAACCCTTCGTCGAGCAGTGCATCGCTGATCGACAGCGGCGGCAGGAAACGCAGCACGTTTCCGTAGGTGCCACACGACAGCCCGATGACACCCTGGGAGTGCGCGGCCGCGCACAGTGCCTTCGTCAGGTCGGCGTCGGGTTCGATGCCGCCGGGTTTGACGAGTTCGACGGCGATCATCGCGCCGCGGCCCCGCACATCGCCGATGCGGTCGTCATCGGCTTGGAGACGGCCAAGCCGTTCCTTCATCAGGGCTTCCTGGGCGGGAACGATGAATCCGCCTTCACCCTGGATCGGCTCGATGATGACGGCGGCCAGGTTGTCCGCGCCGACCTGCTTGTCGATCACGCCGATGGCGCGCTTGGCGGCCAGTTCGCCGTCGGTGGCCAGTTCCTTGCCGAACTCCGCATCGCGGAACCGGCCGATCAGGGCCGATGACTTCGGGCCGGGGATGGCGGTGGCTAGGTGGCGGGTCTGTTCGACGGCAGTCACGACTGAACTCCTGCTCGGGGTGGGATCTCACCCTAATGCGCCAACGGCGGCTGCGGCGTTGGTCCGACCCGGCCGGCGGGGGGTGACCGGGGATGGGGCCGCACCCTTAGTGGCACACTGGTGAGCCATACCCGCTGAACAACCGCGAAGGACAGCAGTTTCATGGATCTCGTCGTATTCCTGCCGCTCATCCTCATCATGGGCGCCTTCATGTACTTCGCATCGCGCAAGCAGAAGAAGGCCATGCAGGCCACCATCGATCTGCAGGAGTCCCTGACCATCGGGGACCTCGTGCACACCACGTCGGGCCTGAAGGGCACCATCGCCGGTATCAACGATGATTACGTCGATCTCGAGATCGCTCCAGGCGTGATCACCACCTGGATGAAACTGGCGATCCGCGACCGCATCGTCGAGGCTGACGACGATGATGACGACGAGTACGAGACCGACAGCTACGCCGAGGAGTCCGCTGCCGTCGAGTTGACCGATCGGCCGACACCGAAGACTGACAGCAACTGACTCAGTTTCACCGCGTACCCTCCCGGTAGCGCTAAGCAGTGCTGCTTAACCCATCCCTGATCGTTTCAAGGAGACCCAAGAACCGTGGCTTCGTCTTCGGCGCCGGTCCACCCTGCCCGCTATCTGTCATTGTTCCTGGCACTCCTCGTCGGCGTCTACCTCCTGGTCTTTCTGACCGGCGACAAGAAGCCTGAGCCGAAGCTGGGCATCGACCTGCAGGGCGGCACCCGGGTCACCCTCACCGCGCGGACCCCCGACGGTTCACAGCCTTCTCGTGAATCCCTGATTCAGGCGCAGGAGATCATCAGCTCCCGTGTGGACGGACTCGGCGTATCGGGTTCGGAAGTGATCATCGACGGCGACAACCTCGTCATCACCGTCCCCGGCGATGACGGATCCGAGGCGCGCAGCCTCGGCCAGACCGCGCGGCTCTACATCCGCCCCGTCATCCACGCCATGCCGGCGCAGGCACCGGCGCCCGGTGACCCGGCCGTCCCGCCGCCGCCGGGGGGCGATCCCGGAGCGCCACCCCTGCTGGCCCCCGGTGCTCCCGCGCCGCCGCCGGCCCAGCCGCGGCCCTACCCGCTGGAGCCGCCGCCGCCTCCGGCCCCGCCGCCGACTCCCGGTCAGCCGCCCGTTCCCGGTGCGCCCGATGAGCAGGCGGACCTGGCTCAGCGCATCGCCGACGAGAAGCAGCTGCGGCAGAGTACCGACCAGAGCATCCAGTTGCTGGCCCTGCAGTTCCAGGCCACCCGCTGCAACGACGAGGACGTGCTCGCCGGCAACGACGATCCCAACCTGCCCCTGATCACCTGCTCGGTCGACCACCAGACCGTCTACCTGCTGGACAAGTCGATCATGAGCGGCGAAGAGATCAAGACCGCCGGATCCGGGCTGGATCAACAGCGCGGCGACTATGTCGTCGACGTCGAATTCAAGGGCGGCGGCTCCAAAATCTGGGCCGATTTCACCGCCGCCAATGTCGGCACCCAGACCGCATTCACCCTCGACTCGCAGGTGGTCAGCGCGCCCGAAATCCAAGAGGCGATCCCGGGTGGGCGCACCCAGATCACCGGGCAGTTCACCGACTCGTCCGCGCGCGAGCTCGCCAACGTCCTCAAGTACGGTTCGCTGCCGCTGTCCTTCGAGTCTTCGGAGGCCGAAACCGTCTCGGCCACCCTGGGTTTGACGTCGCTGAAGGCCGGCCTGATCGCGGGCGCCGTCGGTATGGCGCTGGTGCTGCTGTATTCACTGCTCTACTATCGGGTGCTCGGCCTGCTGATCGCGCTGTCGCTGATCCTGGCGGGCGCCATGGTGTACGCGCTGCTGGTGTTGCTGGGCAGATACATCGGCTACACCCTCGACCTGGCCGGTATCGCCGGTCTGATCATCGGTATCGGCACCACCGCCGACTCGTTCGTGGTGTTCTTCGAGCGGATCAAGGACGAGATCCGCGAGGGCCGCTCCTACCGTTCGGCGGTGCCGCGCGGCTGGGCCCGTGCCCGTAAGACGATCCTGTCCGGTAACGCGGTCACCTTCCTGGCCGCGGCGGTGCTCTACTTCCTGGCGGTCGGCCAGGTGAAGGGCTTCGCCTTCACCCTGGGTCTGACCACCATCCTGGACATCCTGGTGGTGTTCCTGGTGACCTGGCCGCTGGTGTACCTGTCATCCAAGTCGGCCACGCTGGCCAAGCCGGCGTTCAACGGGCTCGGGGCGGTCCAGCAGATCGCCCGCGAGCGTCGTGCCACGCATACGACAGGACGGGGTTAGTCACATGTCGACGAAGCATTCCGCCGCTGTGGAGATCACCGAGTCCGGCGCGGTCGAGGCGTCCGGGTCGGCCAAGGCGACCAAGCACAGTTTCTTCGTGCGCCTCTACACCGGCACCGGTGCGTTCGAGGTCATCGGCAAACGCAAGCTCTGGTATGCGGTTAGCGGTGTCATTGTCGGGATCTCGATCCTGGCGATGCTGGTGCGCGGCTTCACCTTCGGTATCGACTTCGAGGGTGGCACCAAGGTCTCGATGCCGGTGGACGGCGCCAATGGCGTGGTCACCAGCGAGCAGGTCGAGACGGTCTACAGCGACACCTTCGGCAAGGCGCCCGAGTCGGTGGTGATCGTCGGCAACGGATCGTCGGCCACCGTGCAGATCCGCGCCGAGACGTTGACCAACGAGGACACCGAGAAGCTGCGCGTCGCCCTGTTCGACGCGTTCGCACCCAGGGGCGCCAATGGCGAGCCGAGCAAGCAGGCCATCAGTGATTCGGCGGTGTCCTCGACGTGGGGCGGCCAGATCACCCAGAAGGCGCTCATCGCGCTGGTGGTGTTCCTGGTGCTCGTCTCCATCTACATCACGGTGCGCTACGAGCGGTACATGGCGCTCGCGGCGCTGGCAGCGATGTTCTTCGACCTGATCGTCACCGCGGGCGTGTACGCGCTGGTGGGCTTCGAGGTCACCCCGGCCACCGTCATCGGTCTGTTGACCATCCTCGGTTTCTCCATCTACGACACCGTCATCGTGTTCGACAAGGTGGAGGAGAACACCGACGGATTCGAGCACACCACCCGCCGCACCTTCGCCGAACAGGCCAACCTCGCCGTCAACCAGACATTCATGCGCTCGATCAACACCAGCCTCATCTCGGCACTGCCGATCATCGCGTTGATGGTGATCGCGGTGTGGCTGCTCGGTGTGGGCACGCTGCAGGATCTGGCGCTGGTGCAGTTGGTGGGCGTGCTCGTCGGAACGTACTCGTCGATCTACTTCGCCACTCCGCTGCTGGTGAGCCTGCGTGAGCGCACCGAGCTGGTGAGCAAGCACACCAAGCGGGTGCTGCGGCGCCGTGCCGCGGTGGCCGCCAAGACGGGCGCCGATGCGGACACCGAGATCGAGGACGATGACACCGTCGAGGACAGTGGGCCGAATGCGGTGAAGAGCGCGGCCGCCGCGCCCGTAGGCCCGGCACCGGACAAGCCGGCTCCCGGTGCGCGTCCGCTGCGGCCCAATCGACCGTCGGGTAAACGGCGGACGTAGTGCCCGGGTGTGTGAAACTGCGGACCGGCGTTGCGGCAGCCAGCTTGTCGCTGTCGGTGGCTCTGGTGATGACCGGCTGTTCGGCCGGTTCCGACGATGTCATCGACTATGCCGTTGACGGCCCGCTGAACAGCTACAACACCAACTCGGTGGCCGGTGCCGCCTCGAGTGGGCCGCAGGCCTTTGCCCGCGTGCTCACCGGCTTCACCTATCGCGGGCCCGACGGCCAGATCGTCAGCGACCGTGACTACGGCACGGTCTCCGTGGTCGGGCGCGCGCCGCTGGTGCTGGACTACGAGATCAACGCCAATGCCGTGTACTCCGACGGGAAACCGATCACCTGCGACGACATGGTGCTCACCTGGGCGGCGCAGTCCGGCCGGTTCCCGGCCTTCGATGCGGCGAGCACCGCCGGCTACCGGGATATCGCGACCATCGATTGTGTGCCCGGACGGAAGAAGTCCCGGGTGACGTTCGCCCAGGACCGCGCCGTCATCGATTACGGCCAGCTTTTCGGGGCGACCGCGCTTATGCCGTCCCACGTCCTCGCCGACGAGCTGGGTCTGGGCGATGGCGGCGTCACCACCGCCGTGCAGACCAGCGATGTGGGAAATCTGGTGCGCATCGCGCTGGCCTGGAATTCCACCTGGGGTCTGGACGCAGACACCGACGTCAAGCGCTTGCCGTCCTCGGGACCGTACAAGGTCGACTCGATCACGCGGGACGGCGCGGTGGTACTGGTCGCCAACGACAAGTGGTGGGGCGCCAAGCCGGCGACGCCCAGGGTGACGGTGTGGACCCGCGGCGCCGACATCCAGGACCGGATCAACAACGGATCTTTCGACGTCGTCGACATTTCGGCGGGCTCGTCGGGAACCCTGAACCCGCCTGCGGGGTACTCCCGCACCGACACCGCCTCGGCGGGTATCGAGCAGCTGATCTATTCGGCGCAGGGCCCGATGGCCGCCCCGCCGGCGCGGCGTGCCCTGTCGCTGTGCACACCGCGGGACGGCATCGCCCGCAACGCACAGGTTCCGGTCGTCAATACCCGGCTCAGCCCCACCACCGAGGACGCCGTATCGGCGGCCGAAAGTGCCGGGGAGGCAGGACAGTTCAGTGTCGCCAACATCGAAGGTGCGCGGGCGGCATTGAACAACCAGCCGATGACCGTGCGTATCGGATATCAGAGCCCCAACCCCCGGCTGGCCGCGAACGTCGGCGCGATCGCCCAGGCGTGTGCGGCAGCGGGAATTACCGTCACCGAGGCCGCCGGGGATGCGGTGGGCCCGCTCAGCCTGCGCGAGAACACGATCGACGTGCTGATGGCGAGCACGGGCGGCGCGCCGGGTAGCGGATCGACCGGATCCTCGAGCCTGGACGCCTACGACCTGCACACCGGGAACGGCAACAACCTGCCCGGCTACAGCAACGAGCGTATCGACGGCATCATCGACGCACTGGTGGTGACGGCCGACCCCAAGGAACTGGCCCGGTTGTTGGGGGAGAGCGGCCCCATCCTGTGGGCGGACGTCCCGACGCTGCCGCTGTACCGTCAGCAGCGGATCCTGTTGACCTCGAAGCGTGTCTCCGCCGTGAGCAGTAACCCGACCCGATGGGGAGCAGGATGGAACATGGATCGGTGGACCCTGACATGAGTCGGTTCCGGACGTGAGTGACGCCCGCCGCGAAGCCGCGACCCTCATCGACACCCTGACCCGCAACGTCTCCGACTTTCCGATACCCGGTGTCGATTTCAAGGATCTGACGCCGGTGCTGGCCGACCCGCGCGGGCTGGCCATGATCACCGATGCGCTGGCCGAAGCCGCCGACGGTGTCGATCTGATCGCCGGCGTGGACGCGCGCGGTTTCCTGCTCGGTGCCGCGGTCGCGCTGAGAATGGGTACCGGTGTGCTGGCCGTTCGTAAGGGCGGCAAGCTGCCACCCCCGGTGCACACCGTGCGGTACGACCTGGAATACGGGTCGGCGACGCTGGAGGTCCCCGCCGACGGTGTCGATCTGACCGGCCGCAGCGTTCTGGTCATCGACGACGTGCTGGCCACCGGTGGCACACTCGCCGCGGCCGCCCAGTTGCTGGGCAATGCCGGCGCCCGGGTGGCCGGAGCCGCGGTGGTGCTGGAGCTGACCGCGCTGAACGGGCGCGCCGCAGTGCAACCGCTGCAGGTCACCAGCCTGATCACGAGCTGAGGGCTATTGTCGAAGTCCAGCGCCCCAGATGGCCAGGAGGTGAGTATGGCTGACGATCCCGGCAGCGGACAGGTCGTTGCGTCCCCGCCGACGGGTGAGATCACATCGCCGGACACCTCGAAGATCAGCGCATCGCGACGGGTCCGCGCCCGGCTGGCGCGGCGGATGACATCGCAGCGCAGTCTGGTCAACCCGGTGCTCGAGCCGCTGGTCGCGGTGCATCGTCAGTTCCACCCCAAGGCCGACCTGGCGATCCTGCAGCGTGCCTACGACGTCGCCGAGGAGCGGCACGCCGACCAGTCGCGCCGCTCCGGTGACCCCTACATCACCCATCCGCTCGCGGTGGCCAACATCCTGGCCGAACTGGGCATGGACTCCACGACGCTGGTGGCGGCGCTGCTGCACGACACGGTCGAAGACACCGGGTACACGCTGGAGGCGCTAGCCGACGACTTCGGCAGCGAGGTCGGCCACCTCGTCGACGGTGTGACCAAACTCGACAAGGTGGCGCTCGGCAGCGCTGCCGAAGGCGAGACCATCCGCAAGATGATCATCGCGATGGCGCGAGACCCCCGGGTGCTGGTGATCAAGGTCGCCGACCGCCTGCACAATATGCGCACGATGCGGTTCCTGCCGCCGGAGAAGCAGGCCCGAAAGGCCCGCGAGACACTGGAAGTCATTGCCCCACTTGCACACCGGCTCGGGATGGCGACGGTGAAGTGGGAGCTGGAGGATCTGTCGTTCGCGATCCTGCACCCGAAACGGTACGAGGAGATCGTGCGGCTCGTGGCCGATCGGGCGCCGTCGCGGGACACCTACCTAGCCCGGGTGCGCGCCGAGATCGGCTCATCGCTGGCCGCCATGAAGATCAATGCCTCGGTAGAGGGCCGGCCCAAGCACTACTGGTCGATCTATCAGAAGATGATCGTCAAGGGCCGCGACTTCGACGATATCCACGACCTGGTCGGCATGCGGATCCTGTGCCACGACATGCGTGACTGCTACGCGGCCGTCGGTGTGGTGCATTCGCTGTGGCAACCGATGGCGGGCCGGTTCAAGGATTACATCGCCCAGCCCCGCTACGGCGTCTACCAGTCGCTGCACACCACGGTGATCGGGCCCGAAGGCAAACCGCTGGAAGTGCAGATCCGCACCAACGATATGCACGACACCGCGGAGTTCGGCATCGCCGCGCACTGGCGATACAAGGAAGCCAAGGGCCGCAACGGTTTACCGGCCGGGCAGTCAGCCGCCGAGATCGACGAGATGGCCTGGATGCGCCAGCTGCTCGACTGGCAGCGGGAAGCTGCGGACCCGGGCGAGTTCCTGGAGTCGCTGCGTTACGACCTTGCGGTGCAGGAGATCTTCGTCTTCACCCCCAAGGGTGACGTGGTCACGCTGCCCACCGGATCCACCCCGGTCGACTTCGCCTACGCCGTGCACACCGAGGTCGGGCACCGCTGTATCGGCGCCCGCGTGAACCACCGGCTGGTGGCGCTGGAACGCAAGCTCGAAAACGGGGACCAGATCGAGGTCTTCACCTCCAAGGCGGCCAATGCCGGGCCGTCGCGGGACTGGCAGACCTTCGTGGTCTCGCCGCGCGCGAAGGCCAAGATCCGGCAGTGGTTCGCCAAGGAGCGCCGCGAGGAGGCGCTCGAAGCCGGCAAGGACGCCATCGTCAAGGAGGTGCGCCGAGGCGGACTTCCGTTGCAGCGGTTGATGAACGCCGACTCGATGTCTTCGCTGGCGCGCGAGTTGCACTACGTCGACGTCTCCGCGCTGTACACCGCGGTCGGTGAGGGGCACACCTCGGCACGCCATGTCGTGCAGCGTCTGCTGGCCCAACTCGGCGGCGACGAGGAAGCCGAGGATGAGATCGCCGAACGGTCCACTCCGGCGACGATGCCGGTGCGGCAACGCACCAGCGATGACGTCGGTGTGTCCGTGCCCGGCGCGGCTGGTGTGCTGACCAAGCTCGCCAAATGCTGCACGCCGGTGCCCGGTGACGTCATCATGGGGTTCGTGACCCGTGGCGGCGGAGTCAGCGTGCACCGCACGGACTGCACGAATGCCGAGGCGCTGCAGGAGCAGTCCGAGCGCATCATCGAGGTGCACTGGGCGCCGTCACCGTCGTCGGTGTTCCTGGTGGCTATCCAAGTCGAGGCGCTCGACAGGCACCGCCTGCTCTCCGATGTGACCCGGGTGCTCGCCGACGAGAAGGTCAACATCCTGTCGGCGTCGGTGACGACCTCCAACGATCGGGTGGCCATCAGCCGCTTCACCTTCGAGATGGGCGACCCCAAACATCTCGGACACGTGCTCAACGTGGTGCGCAATGTCGAGGGTGTCTACGACGTATATCGGGTGACGTCAGCGGCGTAGCTGTAATACTGCGGGTCGACCATCAAGCCCGAGGGTGACCATGTCGAGTTCCGCATCCAGTCCAAGCTCGACAGCTGAGATTCACTGCACCCGTACCGATTTGATGGTCACCGAGGTGGCCGGCTCGCCGTCATCGCTGCCGTCGGCGACGCCGCCGGAGGCGATCTCGTCCAGCACGTCCAGTCCGGCTTCGTCGATGGTGCCGAACACCGTGTAGGTGGGCGGTAGTTCGGAGTCCTCGTAGACCAGGAAGAACTGGCTGCCGTTGGTGCCGGGACCGGCATTGGCCATCGCCAGAGTTCCGCGGGGGTAGATCACCGGGATGTTCACCGCGGGATCGGTCAGCCGGTACTGATTGGTCGGATACTCGTTGGGGAACTGGTACCCCGGGCCGCCCTTACCGGTGCCCGACGGGTCGCCGCACTGCAGCACCCCGAGCTCGGCAGCGGTGGTCAGCCGATGACAGACCGTGTCTTTGTAATAGTCCTGTGCGGCCAGGCTGGCGAAATTGTTCACCGTGCACGGCGCCTTCGCGTTGTCCAGCTGCACGCCGATCACGCCGCGGTCGGTGGTGATGACGCCGCTGACGGTCGCCGGCGTTCTCGGCACCTTGCCCATCCGGGGTGGGCGCACCGGCTTGCTCGCCGGCTCGGAGGTGGTCAGGTACTGACAGTTGGAGCCCAGGGTAGCCGGCGGTGTGAACGGTGGCAGCTCAGCCGCGGTGGCGCCGGGCTGGGCGGTGTATCCCGGTGAGGTCGGCCGGTAGTCGCCGACCTCTTCGAAGATCGCCCGCGACAGGACGAAGCTGAAGACCAGCACCAGCGTCCCCAACACCGTCAGGAGATACCCGATCACCAGCCCGGCGACGGCCATCCCGCGTCCGTCCTCACCGGAGCGCTTGATCTGCGAGAGCGAGATGTGGCCGAAGATGATGCCCAGCGGCGCGATCAGGAAGGCGCAGATCAGTGACGCGACAGCCAGCCCGTTGGTGGGCCTGACCGGTGGGGGATACCCGTACTGCTGCGGGTAGGACCCGTACGGCGGGACGTTCATCGGTTCAGTCGAGCTGTATCGACTTCACCAGCACCTCGTTGGCCGGCGCGCCGTCCTGGCCACCGTCCTTCACGCCGGCGCCGGCGATCTTGTCCAGGGTGGCCAGGCCGGTCTCGTCGATGGTGCCGAACACCGTGTAGTTCGGCGGCAGCTGCGAATCCTTGTAGACCAGGAAGAACTGGCTGCCGTTGGTGCCGGGACCCGCATTGGCCATGGCCAGGGTGCCGCGCGGGTAGAGCACGGGCTGGTGCAGCGCCGGGTTGTCCGGCTGATATTGGTCGGTCGGATACTCGTTCGCGAACTCGTAACCCGGTCCGCCGGTGCCCTGGCCGGTCGGGTCACCGCACTGCAGGACCGACAAACTTTCGGTGGTGGTCAGCCGGTGGCACGGGGTGTCGTTGAAGTAGTTCTGCCCGGCCAGGCTGGCGAAGCTGTTGGTGGTGCAGGGCGCCTTGGCGTTGTCCAGCTGCAGGCCGATATTGCCCTGGCCGGTGACCACGCTGACGCTGACCTGCGGCGGGTCGGTCGGGACCTGGCCGGTGCGCGGCGGGTTGACCTTCTTGCTGGCCTCCCCGGCCGGCGCGTACTGGCAATTCGAGCCGAGGCCTGCCGGAGCCACGAACTCGGGCAGTTTCCCGTCGGCGGCGGGCTGCGGGGCCCCCGGATCGAGGCTGGTTGTCGTCGTCGACGACGCCGATGCCGTGCTCGCGGAGTCCTTGTTGGTGATGACGACGGTGGCCACCACCGCGCCGACCACCACGAGTACCCCGGTCACCGCGGCGATGATGGTGAGCAGGCGCTGCCTCTTGGCCCGCTCCGCCCGGCGTTCCAGTTGTCGATCGAGCTTGCGCTTGGCCGCTGCCCGTCGTTGTTCGTTGGTCGGCACCGCCGCTGTCCTCCTCGGTTGTGCGCAGCGTCAGCCGCGCGTTCGCATCGGCAACGAGTGTGCCAGGCCAAACTGAGTACTGGCCGTGCGACCCGCGCGAATACCGGGGGCGGAGCCCGGCGTGGGAAACTTGGGCCGTGTTGATCACCGGATTCCCGGCGGGGGTGCTGGCGTGCAACTGCTACGTGCTGGCACCGCACGCAGGAGCCGACGCCGTCATCGTCGATCCCGGACAGTCGGCGTTCGGCCGGTTACGCAGGATCCTCGACGAGAAACGGCTCACCCCGGCCGCCGTACTGCTCACCCACGGCCACATCGATCACATGTGGTCGGCGCAGAAGGTCGCCGACACCTACGGCTGCGGTGTGTACATCCACCCGCAGGACCGGATGTTGCTGACCGATCCGATCAAGGGCATCGGTCCGAGGCTCGGTCAGCTGGCGCTGGCCACGCTGTTCCGGGAACCGCGCCAGGTGATCGAGCTGGCGCAGGACGGTCAGCTGCTGGACTTCGACGGCGTCCAGGTGACTGTCCACCACACGCCCGGGCACACGCTGGGGTCGGTGTGTTTTCGGGTTTCCGGCGGGCTGGCGCGCAGCGGCGGGGGGCTTGTGTCCGCGATGACCTTCACCGGTGACACCCTGTTCAGGGGCTCGGTGGGCCGCACCGACCTCTTCGGTGGAAGCGGCCAGGATCTGCTGAACTCGCTCGTGACAAAACTGTTGGTGCTCGACGATGACACCGTGGTACTACCGGGCCATGGTGAAGAATCCACCATCGGCGTCGAACGCCGAACCAACCCGTTTCTCGAAGGTCTGACTCTGTGAGTGATTACCGTGACTGATTTCAGGGCGCCGAAGGGTGTCCCCGACTATCTGCCGCCCGATTCCGCCGGATTCGTGGCGGTGCGCGACGGCCTGCTGGGCGCGGCCCGGCGCGCCGGATACGGCGATGTCGAGCTGCCGATCTTCGAGGACACCGCGCTGTTCGCCCGAGGCGTCGGTGAGTCCACCGATGTGGTCAGCAAGGAGATGTACACCTTCGCCGACCGCGGCGAGCGTTCGGTGACATTGCGGCCGGAGGGCACTGCCGGTGTCGTGCGCGCGGTCATCGAGCACGGGCTGGACCGCGGGCAGCTGCCGGTCAAACTCTGCTACGCGGGCCCGTTCTTCCGGTACGAGCGACCGCAGGCCGGGCGGTACCGGCAGCTGCAGCAGGTCGGGGTGGAAGCCATCGGCGTGGATGACCCGGCGCTGGATGCCGAGGTGATCGCCGTGGCCGACGGCGGCTTCCGGTCCCTCGGGCTGGACGGTTTCCGCCTGGAGATCACCTCGCTCGGCGATGAGACCTGTCGGCCGCAGTATCGGGAGTTGTTGCAGGAGTTCCTGTTCAAGCTGGACCTCGACGAGGAAACCGCTCGCCGCGCGCAGATCAACCCGCTGCGGGTGCTCGACGACAAACGTCCCGCGGTGCGGGAGATGACCGCCGATGCGCCGTTGATGCTCGATCACCTCTCCGATGTCGCCAAGGCGCACTTCGAGACCGTGCTGGCGCATCTGGACGCGCTGAAGGTGCCCTATGCGGTGAACCCGCGGATGGTGCGTGGGCTGGATTACTACACCAAGACGACCTTCGAATTCGTGCATGACGGGCTGGGCGCGCAGTCCGGGATCGGAGGTGGTGGCCGCTACGACGGCCTGATGAGCCGGCTCGGTGGGCAGGATCTGTCCGGTATCGGGTTCGGGCTCGGGGTGGACCGCACCGTGCTGGCACTCAAGGCCGAGGGTAAGGCCGTTGGCGCCACCAATCGGGTGGACGTGTACGGCGTGCCGCTGGGGGAGACGGCCAAGCTTGAGCTGGCGAAACTAGCGGCAGCGTTGCGCGCCAACGGGGTTCGGGTCGATCTGGCCTACGGAGATCGCAGCCTCAAGGCCTCGATGCGCGGTGCGGACCGCTCCGGCGCCGCGATCGCGCTGGTGGCCGGGGACCGCGATATCGAAACGGGCAGCGTCGGGGTGAAGGACCTCGGCACCGGCGAGCAAGTAGACATCGCGATCGACGCGGTGTCCGCGGAGGTGTTGCGCCGCCTGGGTGAGCATTTGGGTTAGTTAGCGTGCCGAGCCGAAGATCGCGGTGGACAGCACCGCATCCATACCGTGGATACGTCCGCCGAACGGGTTGCCGCGCTTGAGCACATAGGTGCCGTTGGGCGTGACGGCCACCAGCTTCGGTGAGCTGGACCCGATCTGCATCCGCTTCTCGAAGCGCACCTGGTCCAGTCTGCCGACGACCTGTCCCGCCCGGTCCCGGTAGGTGCCGTCGCTGCGGTCGAAGACGGCGACGGGCACGAAGGCGCTCAACGGTGCCGACCGGATGCGGCGCAGTGAGCGGACGGTGACGAGCAGGGCCGCCGCGGCGACGGCGCCGACCGCGAGGATCACCACACCCATGAGCAACGGCGGGTCGCTCTCGGCGCCCCGCAGCGCCATCGACGTCGACACGATGCCGAAGCCGCCGAACACCAGGGTGATGACCAGCAGCACGAACGCCGCGATCTGGGTGAGGATGCTGCCGCGGTCGATCACCAGCACGTGCGGACCGGCCTCGGCGACTACCAGGCCGCCCTGTTCGGCGATGATTACCGGCTCAGCCGCTGAGGTCATGGCAACAGCATGCCGAATCCCGGTCCTCCTAGCCAGGTGGAGTGTTTGTGCTCGGCTCAGGAGCGGGCTACTCGAAATTGGGGACGGTTTGTCAGGCGCCGCCGCGGGGCCTGGTGAGTGTGAATCGGTCGACTTCCGATAGCGCACCGAACGGCCCGCTGACCGCGTAGTGGGTCGCGGTGATGGTGGTGTTTCCACCCACCGGTCCGGGGTCGACGTCGAAAGCCGTGAATCCGTAGGGATGCTCGCGGTCGCGGAAAGCCGACCACGACGCGTCCTCGTGCACGTAGATCGGAGGCTTACGGCCGGCGCCCGGGTCGAACGCACCGACCCCGGTCAGCACCCGGCAGCGCGGCTGGTCGAAGAACATCCCATTGGACGGCACCGACGTACCACCCCCGCCGATGACCAGGTGCACGGTGCCCTTGGTGGTGTCGATCGTGTCGGCTGCAGTCGCCACCGGCACCGGAGTCAAGGTGTCGCCGGTCAGTGCACCGCGGATCGGGTGGGAGCGCTCGTAGTGGTGTTCATGGCCGCAGACCACCAGGTCCACCTGATAGCGGTCGAACAATGGCAGCCATTCCTGCCTGATCCCGAGGTCGGCGCCGTTGGCACGGTCGGCGGTGGAGACCGCTGTCTGGTGCATGCAGACCACCACCCAGTCGATGCGCGCATCGCTGCGCGCCGCCATGAGTTCGGCTTCCAGCCAACGGCGCTGGGCCCCGCCGGAATAGCCCCGCACGTAGCTGTTGCCGCCGTCCTGGAAACACACGTCGTCGTTGTTGAGGCTGATGACCCGGACCGAGCCGGCGCTGAACGAATACCAGAGGCCGCTCAGCTCCTCGTCGGATCCTGAGTCCGGGACCGCGAAATACGCCTGGTAGGCCCCGTAACCCACAGGGCCGTTGCCCAATTCGTTCTCGTGATTGCCCGCGGCGGGCATCCACGGGCGGTACCGCGCCGAACGAGTGTTGTTCTCGAACCAGTCCGACCAGGTGCGGATGCGGTCGTCGGACAGGTTGGCATAGCAGAGATCGCCGTTGACCAGGTTGAACAGCGGCGCAAGGCGTTCCACCCCCGAGGTGATGTCGCCGGCGGCGGGCGACCCGAGGTTGTCGTTCACATACCCGGTTCCGGAGAGCCTGCCCAGTGTCGGGGTTCCCTGGTCACCGAAACTCGTGAAGCGCAGCGGCGCGCGGCCGGCCGGCGCGGTACGCACGGTCCCGAGTTCCGCTGCGGCACCGTCATGCTGTGCGGCGTACACGTAGTCGCTGTCCGGCGTCAGACCGGTCAGCCGGGCATGGTGGACGCGGACTTCGGTGCCCGACTGCGCATCCCGGTAGGTGCGGGTTTCCGCCGCGACGAGGGTCCCGAAGCCGCCGGTCGGCGTGCCCAGCAGCACGCGGGGGTTGCCCACCGGATCGGTGCTGTGCCAGGACACCACGACCTCGGCGGACGCGTCGCTGCCGAACTGCAGGTGCAGGCCACCCACCCGTGGCGCGCCGAGACCGTCGGGCCGCGACCAGAGATCGGGCCCGGGGCCGGCGGCTGTGACGGACCCCAGGGCGAATCCCACGCCGGTGCCGACGAGGGCCGTTGCGGCGCTGGTGATCAGCACCGTGCGCCGGGTGAGGCCGCCGGTTCTCGCAGGTGGCTGCTCTGACATCACCTACATCGATACCGGCGTCGGGTAAACAGTAGGCAACCGGCGGTTTACGGGTACTACGGCGCCTGTGTCGCCGCCCGGACGGAGCCGATGTGGCAGTTGTAACGATGCGGTAGCGTCCGACGATGTGATGGGCATGCGAAAAGCTACGAGCAAGGTCGGGGCAACCGTCGGTGCAGCGGTGATGGTCGCGGGCACCGCGCTCGCGTTCGGCGCGGCGACGGCCAACGCCGAACCCGCCGGACAGTTGGTGCGGTACACGCTGACATCGGCTGCTCCGTACCAGTTCCAGGTGCTCTACCTCACGGCTCAGCCGGCGAGTAAGGACGCCTACAACGATGACGCCTACGCCTACGTCAAGCGCGAGACCATCAACGTCGGGCCGGGGGCACCCTGGGCGGTCGAGACGACGCTGGCCGACCCGCAGTGGGCGATCTTCCAGGTGAGCAGCACCACCAAGGGCAGTGTCGGCGCCCCCAACGCGCGCTGTGAGATCGCTGCCGACGGAGTGGTCATCGCTGCGCAGGACAACCCCTACAGCCCGTTGTGCCAGGGCGCTCAGTGGTAGCTGCTTGACGTGGTAGCTGCTTGACAAATCAATCGAACAATCGTTCGATTGATTTATGCGATGGGACGGACAAGGTGTACGCGTCGACGACGGCGCGCTGCCCGGTCTGCAGCGCCTCGGATTCGTCCGCAGCGTGCGAACGCCGGAGTTCGACGGGATCACCTTTCACGAGATCCTGTGCAAGTCCGCGCTGAACAAGGTGCCCAACGCCGCCATGCTGCCGTTCCGGTACACCGTCAACGGCTACCGCGGGTGCTCGCACGCCTGCCGGTACTGCTTCGCCCGGCCCACCCACGAATACCTGGACTTCGACCCGGGTTCGGACTTCGACACCGAGGTCGTGGTGAAAACGAATGTGGCCGAGGTACTTTCCCGTGAGTTGCGCCGTCCGTCCTGGGCCAGGGAGACGGTGGCGCTGGGCACCAACACCGATCCGTATCAGCGGGCCGAGGGGCGCTACCGGCTGATGCCGGGCATCGTGAGCGCACTCGCCGATTCCGGGACGCCGTTCTCCATCCTCACCAAGGGCACGCTGCTGCGCCGGGATCTGCCGCTGATCGCCGAGGCCGCCCACGAGGGGGCCGGCGCGAGCGTGGCGATCTCGCTGGCGATGGCGGACCCGACATTGCAGCGTGAACTGGAGCCCGGCACACCGTCGCCGCAGGCGCGACTGGCGCTGATCTCTGCGATCCGCGACGCCGGACTGGACTGCCACGTGATGGTTGCCCCGGTGCTACCCGGACTGACCGATTCCGTCGAGCATCTCGATGCGCTGCTGCGCCAGATCGCCGAGGCGGGCGCCACCGGGGCCACCGTGTTCGCCTTGCATCTGCGCGGTTCGACGCGGGATTGGTTCATGCAGTGGTTGAAGCGCACCCATCCCGAGCGCGTCTTCGAATACCGGAGCTTGTACCGGCGTGGAGCCTATCTGTCCCCGGAGTACCGAGATGAGCTGCGTGCCCGGGTGGCGCCGCTGCTCGCGCGGTACCGACTGACTGGGCGTACCCCCACCCCGGCCACATTGTCGGCACAGCCGACGGCGAGCGCCGGTGCCGTTTCCTCCGAAGTCACGGCACCGGCGCACCCCACCCTTTTCTAGGACAGCCCGCGGAGCACCGCGGCTGCCACCGGGCTTGCCCAACTCGTCACCGACGTAGCATGCACACCCCGCACCATGTGCCCAGGGAATGGGCGGACAAGTACATCCGGCAAATTCGATGACGGCTGGGACGCCTACCGCGAGAAGGTATTCGCGCATCAGAAGGAACGGGGCATCGTGCCTGCGGATGCGGTGCTGTCCCGCCACGATCCCGATGTGCAGCAGTGGGATGACCTGCCTGCCGATGGCGCCGGCTCTACGCCCGCATGATGGAGGTGTTCGCCGGGTTCCTGGAGCACACCGACCATCAGATCGGCCGGTTGCTTTTTTTGTTGACCTCACGGCGCTCGTCGTAGCGCAACGCCGCCCAAGCGCGCCGGAAGGAGGGAAGTGGGTGGGAGTTGTTGCAGCCGAATCAGATTGATATCGAACCGTTCACGCTTCGTCGCGGGATGCGTGCGAATGCGTGTCGTTACCCCACCGCCCTGCCGCGCAGCCGGCTCACGTGACGACGAAGTTGCTCAGCTCGGGAAGCTCTGCCAGATGCCACGTTTTGATGCGGTCGGAAATCACTTCACGCAGGGTGTCCTGGTCGAATATGCCGTTGTTCGCGACATTGCGGACTTTGTCCTTGTATGCGTCGATATCTGCGCCGACCACTTGCAGCTCGAGCGCGCGGGCGACGATGGCCGCGATAGTCGCGGCGGGCACAATCCGCAGGCAGGCCTGGACAATCTCGGCGAAGAACGTCTCATGGCGCTCCTCGTCGGCGGCGATTACCTCGACAAGGCGGCGCAGGACCGGTTCCTCGATGTGGGTGGCCAGCCGACGCAGGAACACCGCGTGAACTCGTTCCCACAACGTCATGAACACCAGGGTCTCGACCTGGGTGTGGTCGTCGGGGCGGTGACCCGCCATCACATGCTCGACGCGGACCCTCTCGTTGGCGATCGGGTCGATCTGGCGGGTCAGCACCAGGTTTTGGCGCAGCGCGAACGCGTGCAGATACTCGTCAGCCGTCCACCGGCCGATCCACTTGCCCCACCAGCCCGCAAGGATGAAGTGCTCGGCCAGCCGGTGGTGGTAGCCGGCCAGGTTGTCCTTGGTGATCAGCACGATCTCCAGCGCGTCGGCGACGTGGGCGGGCAGCGTCACCTGCGACGGATCCCAGTCGTGGCCACCGAGGGATGTGAAATTCTGACCTTGATCAAACCGCACGTAGTCGTGCGCATACCACCGTGTGGCCGTCTCGATGTGTCGCGCGTAGGTATCGATGACGACGGGTTCGAGTTCGAGCATCAACGGTGAAGCAACGCGTTCGTGCGGCATCTAGTGAGTTTAGTCCACTGCGCGCCAGTCACGGACGCCGCCCACCGTCGTTCTCCACCGCCCCGCAAACCCTCTCGGCGGTCACTGTTTCAGTTCATGCACCGCACCACTGGGTGGTCGGTTCTGTCACAGGGGTGAGGTCAGCACATTCTTGGCGGTGAGCCTCTCGGCAACCTTCGCCTGGCGCTCGAGGCGGCGCTGCACATCAGCTGATGGTGGCCGTCGGCCAGTCCGCCTGCTCGTTGGGCCGCGATGAAGAACTCCCCCTGGTGTGATCCTCAACGGGTTCAATCAGGGCGATCATCGACGGGCATTGCGCGCTGTGCAGCAGCGCGCGGCTAGTCGATCACTGTCTGCACTGTCACGTGCGGTAGTCCTCACACCAGCCGGCGAGGATCTGCGAGAGGGTTGCCTGTGCGGCGCGCCCGTAGTCGAACAGCGCCGCCGGCAAATCCTCCATCGCCGTCCACGCGGTGCAGGGTCGGGTGCGGGTCGCGGCGACCCCGATCACGCCGACCCCGATGGGCGAGAGCACCCGGCTGGCCTGGGCCGCGCTGCGTACCTCACCAGCGGAATTGTTCGTCATCGTAAACATTTCCCGGTCCACCCCCAACTCGTCACCTTTATGTTCGCACTTTAGAATTTCTGCAATTAATGGGCGGGCTTGACTTGTCGTCTACTGCGGTCGAATCAGCCCGTAGAGCCGCTGACCAGATCGGGCACGGGTCGGTCTTCGAGCGTTTCGGCCTGTCCGGCGACCACGCCGGTCAGGATCGCCCGCGCGGTCACCAGCAGTTCGGCGACCCGCGGCGAGGTCAGTGCATAAGTCACTGACAGCCCTTCGCGGCGGGCGACGACCAGACCGGCTCGGCGCAGGATAGATAGCTGCTGGGAGAGGTTGGCCGGCTCGATCCCGATTTCGGGCACCATTTCCGAGACGGTGTGCTCGCGTTGGCTGAGCAACTCAAGCACGCGGATGCGGGCGGGGTGGCCCAGTGTCTTGAAGAAGTCTGCCTTCATCCGATACAGCGGCTGACGCGATAGTTCTACCATGGGCTCTCCTCCGGTATCGTCGCGCGGGCCCCGGTGTTCACGTCTACGCGTGTTCACGTCTACGCGTGCGGTCCCACTTATCTGACACCGTTACTTGCGTACCTTAGCAATCTAGCATAATTCCTGCTCGTGGGGCATTCAAGTTTCCCCACGCGGTGGCGAGGCAAGAACTTGGTGCTGGTTAGAGGTCGTTGCCGGCATAGGACTGGTTGAAGCTTTTGTTGGTCAGCGGGAAGTCCGGGACGATGGTGTTGGCCATCGCCACCGGCAGGGCAGGCCAGTTGAACCAGGACGGGTCGACGATTTTCGATCGGGTGATCGCCCCATTGGCGTCGAGTTCGACGCGATGCACGATGGTCCCCCGCCATCCTTCGACGATGCCGACGCCGCTGCGTACGGCACCAGGCGGTGGTGGTGAGGCAACGTAGTCGAGCCGCATATCGGCGCTGTCGATCAGATGACACGCTAAGGCGACCGAGGCCGCGAATTCGTCGCGGCGCACGGTGTAGCGGGCCAGCACATCCCCGGCCGTCGCGCTGATCGCGGTGACTGGCAGGGCGACGCTGGGATGGTCGAGGCGGGCATCGGTGGCCACACCGCTGGCGCGGGCGACGAAGCCCAAACAGCCCAGCTCGCCGGCCTGCTCGGTGCTCAGGATCGCGGTGCCGGCGAACCGGTCATAGACCCCCGTATTGGCCAGGGTCAGCTCGGCGACTTCGGCGAGGTCCCCTCCGATCGCCTCGAGTTCGTGGGGGTCGGGTAGCGCCCGTAGCGCCACCCCGCCGGGGCGGATCGCGCCCCGCAGCAATCGGTGACCGGTCACGTCGTCGTTGATCCGCAGAAGTTGTTCGCGGATGCGCTGGGCGTGGGCGTTGGCCAGGGCGAAGCCGACGTCGTTGGCCAGGGCGCCGAGGTCGGTGGCGTGGTTGTAGAGGCGTTCCAGTTCGATCAGCAGCGCCCGCAGCCGGTGCACCTCGTCGGGTACCGCGATACCGAGGGCGTCCTCGACGGCCAGGCTGTGCGCCAGCGCGTGACCCGCCGAGGTGTCCCCGCTGATCCGTTCGGCGATGTCGGTGGCGTTGGTTGCGGCGCGGCCCTGGAAGAGTTTCTCGATACCGCGGTGGGTGAACCAGAGCCGGATTTTCAGCCGCAGAACGGTTTCCCCGACGACGGAGAACCGGAAGTGCCCGGGTTCGATGAGCCCGGCGTGGACCGGCCCGACAGGGATCTCGTAGACACCCTCTCCGTCGACGGTGAGGAACGGGTAGCGGCTAGCCGAGAATTCGGGCGCAGGCCCGGCATCGGCGCGCATCGGATACCACTCCTGTGGCCAGTGCGCGTGGAGGACCAAGCGCCGCGGCCGCGGATGGCCCACTAGCTCAATGCCGTAGAGGTCCATCATTTCCCGCTCGAAGCGGCCCGCCGGGAACGACAGATAGGCCAAGGACCGCAGCGCAAGATCGTCGGTGGGCACACTGGTGGTGAGTTCGACGCGACGATCGGGACGCCCGGCGAGGAAGAGCGACACAATCCGCACCGCGTCGCCGTCGTCGTGCGCGGCGACCAGGCCCAGCCGATATCCGGCGGCGAGCAATTCCTCGGTCGCGTCGGGGCGTTCGTCGGCGACCACCGTCCGGCTGCTGCGCTGCGCGGTCACCACGGCACCCCGAGTTGCTCAGCGGCGGTGTGCAACAGTGCGGTCAGCGGACCGGCGGTGACACCCAGCACGAAACAGGCCGCAACCCCGACGAGCAGCGCTGCGGCGACGGTCACCGGGACCGCGATCGGGGGCGACCCGGCGGCCGGTGCCCCGAGCAGCATCCGCCCTGAACGGCGCACCAGGGCGGCGAAGGCGACCGCGATCAGCAGCAGAACGACGCCCAGCGCCCAGGCCAGCCGGGCATCGGCCAGTGCCCGTGCGATCGACAGTTCGCTGGCGAACATCGCAAATGGCGGCAACCCGAGCAGCACCAGCATGCCGATTGCGAACGAAACCCCGATCAGACGGGAACGATGCAACACCGCGGTGATGTCGGGGATTGAGGTGGAATCGTGGGCCGCCTGCAATTGCCCGCTGGCGAGGAACAACACGGTCTTGCCGATGCCGTGCGCCAGGACGTGCAGCAGCAGCGCCGCGATCGCGAGTTTCGTGCCGGCCGCGGCGGCGATCGCGATCAGCCCCATGTTTTCCATCGAGGAGTAGGCGAGCATTCGTTTCAGGTCGGTGGTCACGGTCAGCAGCATCGCCGCGACGCCGACCGTGGCCAGCCCGACCGTGAGTAACCCCCAGCGCAGGAACCCCGTTCCGACCGCGGTGTCGATGATCGGTTTGATCCGTAGCAGCACCGAGAACGCGACCGACAGCAGGACGCCGCTCATCAAGGCCGACACCGGGGCGGGTGCCTGGCTGTGCGCATCGGCCAGCCAGGTGTGGAACGGGACGAGCCCGACCTTGGCGCCGTAGCCGATCAACAGCAGCCCGCCCGCCAGGCGGGTCACGCCGGGATCGAGACCACCCGCATGGGCGACGAGGAAGTCGAGGTCCAGGGCGTGGCCGCTGTCGGCGCCCGCGTGCTGGGCGGCGAAATACAGCAGGATCGTGCCCAGGAACGCCATGGCGATCCCGACCGAGCAGATGATCACGTATTTCCAGGTCGCTTCCAGCGAGCCCCGGGTGCGGCGGTGCCCGACCAGGAACGCGGTGATCACCGTGGTCGCCTCAATCGCAACCCAGATGACGCCGATGTTGTTGGCCGACACCGCCAGGACCATGGCGGCCAGGAACGCTGGGGTGAGCGTGCCGTAGAGCCGCGCGCCCGCCGGGGTGGTGTGGCCGTGGTCGCCTTCGGCGTCGATGTAGCCGATGCTGGCCACGGCGCTCAGGGTGCCGACGGTGCCGATGACGATCAGCATCACCACCGACAGCGCGTCGGCGCGCAACAGACCACCGGCAAGCACATGCTGGGCCGATCCGACCTGGAACGCGAGTGCGGCACCGCAGCCCAGGATGCTCATCGCGGCCAGCACCGACGCGGTCGCCGTCACGCGGTGCCAACCGGCCACAGCGGTGATCGCGGCGGCCGCCAGTGGCGCCACCAGCGAGATGAGCAGCAGCGGTGTCATCAGTCGTGCAACTCCTGCAGTGCGTCGAGGTCAGCGCCGCCGAATTTGCGTCGCATCCGACCGGTGAGGACACCGATCACGATCACCGCGAACAGCACGTCCAGCGACGCGCCGAACTCCACGATCACCGGCACTCCGGCGGTTAGCAGGAACGCGGTCGCGGCAATCCCGTTGTCCAGCATCAAGAATCCCGCCGCCTGCGAGATAGCGTGGCGCCGGGTGACCATCACGAACAACGCGATCAGCACCACGGCGAACGCACCGGGAACCGCGCCCGTGGTGACGCCGGGCTCCAGGTTCACCACGGGCCGGGTGACCCCGAACGCGACGACCGTCAGAAGTGCCGTCATCAACAGCGAGGCGGTGGTGTTCACCAGCGGGGTGGCCTCCCGCGATCCGCGTTCCTCGGCCCCCAACGCCCGGGCCAGCAGCCACGGCAACCCCACCACACGCAGCACCGCGATGAGCACGCCGATACCGACCAGCGTTGCGTCGCCCTCGTGTACGCCGCGGATGATCGGGATCGCGGCCAGCGCGGCCCCCTGCCAGGCGAGCAGCCTGATGATGGATGCCAGATCGCGGCGCCACACGATCAGGACGGCGGCCAGCACCATGGCGCCCGCGGCGAGATCGATCAGGCCCGCGAAGGCGGTGTCGGTCACGGTTTGGTCCCTTTCATGCCCGGATGAAGAAGTTGGCTGCGGTCACCGCGAGTAGTGCCAGCAGGAAGGATCCGGCGAGCAGTTCGGGCACCCGGAACAGCCTCAGCTTGGCCAGGAACATCTCGGCGCCGGCCAGCAAGACGGCCAGGACCGCGACCTTCACGGCGACCGCGAGGATGCCGATCACGACATCGAGGACGCCGGGATCCGGACCGGCGATACCCCATGGGATGAACAGGTTCGCCAGCAGTGCGAGCAGCACCGTCAGGCGCATTCCGGAGGCCCATTCGACGACCGCGAGGCGCGGCCCGGCGTATTCGAGCACCATCGCCTCGTGCACCATCGTCAACTCCAGGTGGGTGGCGGGGTTGTCGACGGGAAGGCGGCCCGTTTCGGCGATGATCACCACCACCAGCGCCACGCAGGCGAGCACACCGGGCAGTGACACCACCTGGCCGGGGTTGTCGATCGTGTGCGCCACGATGGCGCCGAGGTTGGACGACCCGGTCGGGATGGACAGGGCGAAGACCGCGAGCAGGATGGTGGGTTCGACCAGGGCGGCGATGGTGATCTCGCGACTGGCGCCCATCCCGCCGAACGAGGTGCCGGTGTCGATGCCGGCCAGGGTCAACGCCACGGTGCCAAGGAACAGCAGACCGACAACGGCGAACAGGTCGGCGACGGGGTCCAGCGGTGAGCCGGTCGCCACCAGCGGCAGCACGGCGACGATGAGCAGCGTCGTTCCGGCCAGGATGGCGGGCGCCGCGCGGAACACCACGGTGGTGCCGTTCGGGGTGATCTGCTGTTTGCGGAGCTGTTTGCGCAGATCCCGCCACGGCTGCAGCACCCCGCCACCGACGCGACCTTCCAGCCGAGCCCTGACCTGGCGCGTCATTCCGATCACCACCGGGGCGCCAAGAGCGACTCCACCAATCTGCGCGGCCCCGGCCAGGTACGCCAGAACGTTCATTGCGCCACCAGCAAGACGATCAGGACGCCGAGCGCGCCGTAGGCGAGGTAAAGATGCACACTGCCGGTGTGTGCGCGGCGAACACCGTTGGCGCACAACGTGACCGCCCGGATGACCGGGGTGTAGAGCAAATCCTGGACGGAGTCGCTGATCCGGGCCCGGTAGGCGACCTCGGCCACCAGGTACTGCGACTCCTCGAAGGGGGTGACCTCGATATCAGTATCGGGTCGCAGCACATCGTCGAACACCCGCTGCAACGGTTCGGCGAACGAGGTGGCCGTGTACTGCATCCGCGCGGTGAGATCGTCCGCGCCGCACGCCCACAGCGGTAATGCCACCGGCTGCGGGCGCCGCCGCGATCCCCACCGGGCCGCACCCACCGCGACCAGCACCGCGATAACGAGGAAGACGGCGATCAGCCCCGGAGCGATCGACCCGGCCAGGCCGGGCAGGTGCAGGACCGTACCCAGCCCCGACAGATCCGCCCCCGCCGAAGCGGGTACTGCGGCCAGCACTCGCCGCAACGGGGAGGCGAGCACGAACGGCGCGACGGCCACCACCACGCAGGCTACGGCTGCCGCCACCATTCCGGTGAGCATGCTGGCGGGCGCCTCCCGGGCCTCGGCAGCGGCATCAGAGCGGGGCCGGGCCAGAAACCCGATGCCGAACGCCTTCACCATCGCCGCCACCCCGAGTCCGGTGGTCAGCGCGACTGCACCGACCGCCAGCGGAGTGGCCAGGGCGACCAGGGTGTTGTGGTCGGGCGCGGCGTGAATCAGTGACTGCACGAGCAGCCACTCGCTGACGAACCCGGCGCCCAACGGCAGACCGGAGGCGCCGAGTGCAGCCACCCCGAACAGGATCGTGGTGGCGGGCATCCGCCGGGCCAGACCGCCGAGGCGGTCGAGGTTGCGCAGCCCGGTCTCGGCAAGCACCGATCCGGCGGCCAGGAAACCGAGGCATTTGAACCCGGCGTGGGCCACTAGATGCAGCAGCGCCGCGGCCATCGCCACCGTGGCCGCCGACGTGGCGCCCGAGGTGGCAAGCAGTGTCGCGGCACCGAGCGCGACAGTGATCAGCCCCATATTCTCCACGGTCGAGTAGGCCAGCAGCCGTTTGAGATCGGTGGCCACCGATGCCTGCAACACCCCATACACCGCCGACACCGCGCCGATCACCAGCAGCGTCACCCCCCACCAGCGAGGCCCCGGCCCCAGTAGCTGCAGGTCGACTCGGATGATCCCGTATATCCCGAGGTTGACCATGGCCGCGCTCATCAACGCCGAGACCGGGCTAGGCGCCTCGGGGTGTGCACGCGGCAACCAAGCGTGCAACGGCAGCAGCCCGGCTTTGGACCCGAAGCCGGCCAGTGTCAGCACGAACACCGCCGTGCCGACACCGGGCGGCACCGCCGACAGGTCGGCGAACCGGTCAGCTCCACCGGCCGCGGACAGCAGCATCAGCCCGAGCAGGATCGCCACAAACCCGAGCTGAGTCATCACCGCGTAGAACACCCCGGCCGAGCGCACCGCGGGACGGGTGTGCTCAGCGAGCACGAGGACGAGCGATGCGGCCGCCATCAGTTCCCAGGCCAGCAAGAACGTCGATATCGACGCCGCAGCCGACACCAACATCATCGCCGCTACGAACAACGGCAGCACCGACAGTGGGACGAGGCCCAGGTGCCCACGGCGGGCGTACCCGATCGCATAGATCCCGACCGGGACCGCGACCGCGCCGGTCAGCGCCATGAAGAACCCGCCCAGCGGATCCAGGCGAAGCGCGACGCCGAGCAACGGAACCAACCAGCCGATCTCTACCGAGCGCGGTGGCCCCAGCACCCCGGCCAGGCCGAGCCCAACCCCGACCACACCCAGCGCAGATGTCAACAGTCCTGCGGTGGCAGATCCGAAACCGCGGTGGCGCAACACGATCGGTTCGACGCGGACTGCGGCCTCGACACTGACGGTCATCGCCCGGTCACCGACCGCAGCGCGGCCACAATCTGCGTGGGCGTCGGCGGGCAGCCCGGAATCTCAACGTCGACCGCTACCACCTCCCCGACCGCACCGACGACCCCGTAGGCCTCAGCGAACACCCCACGGTTGAGCGCGCAGTCACCGCACGCGATCACCACCCGCGGCGCCGGTGTCGCCTCCAGGGTGTTGCGCAACGGCTGGGCCATGTTGCGGGTCACCACACCGGTCACCAACAGCGCATCGGCGTGCCGCGGCGAGGCGACCAGGCGAGCGCCGAAGCGTTCAGCGTCATACACGGGGCCGAACGCGCCGGAAATCTCCACCTCGCAGCCGTTGCACGAACCGGCGTCGACGTGGCGCACCTGCAATGAACCCGCCACCCCCGTCGGGGCATCGGCAGCGACCGCCGGCCGATCACCAGCCGGACCGGTGACCCGGCCGACCTTGACTATTTTGGCGATCCAGCCCCTCACGACGCCTCGATCGCCGAACGCTCAAGCGCGTCGACCTGTTCGTTCAACAGTCCCGACAGCACTGTGCGGGCCACCGCCAACAGCTCAGCGATATGCGGGGAGCCGATCGAGTAGGTGACCGAATTGCCCTGCCGGCGTGCACTCACAATTCCAGCCCTGCGGAGCACACCGAGCTGCTGAGACAGGTTTGAGGCTTCCACACCGACCGCGGGCAGCAACTCGGTCACCGACCGATCACCAGCAACCAGCAATTCCAGAATCCGGATACGCGCAGGATGTGCCAGCGATCTGAAGAACTCCGACTTCAGCGCGTCCAGCGATTCCACCACCACGCACCTCCCCAGAAGTTATAAAGTAGCGCAATCCATCAGTTAAGCAATTTAGCATACAACTAGAAGAGGGTTGTTGTCGTGCGTCCGGCCGGGCTGCGACGGAGCGCTTGCTCAGAGGTGCTCGATGATGGTCGCGGTCGCCAGTGCTCCGCCGTTGCTCATGGTGATCAACGCGGTCGACGCGTCGCGACGTTCGAGTTCGTGGAGAGCAGTGGCGATCAGCCGGGCGCCGGTACTGCCGACCGGGTGCCCTAGTGCGATCGCCCCGCCGTTGCCGTTGACGGTCTCCATGTCCGGGCGATGCACAGATGCCCACGACAGCGCGACTGAGGCGAACGCTTCGTTGACTTCGAACAGGTCCAGATCACCGATCGTCATGCCACTGCGTTCGAGCACCCGAGTAGTGGCCTGCACCGGGCCGTCAAGGTGGAACTGAGGTTCGGATCCCACCAGGCACTGAGCCACAATCCGCGCCCGCGGAGTCAGTCCGAGCGACTGGGCGCGCGTTTGGTCCATCAGCAGTATCGCCGCGGCGCCATCGGCGGCGATCAGCGCCGCCACCAGGTGGGTGACCTGCTGCGCGGAGCCGCACTGACAGTCCACCGTCATGCACCCCGCCTGCCACGGCAACCCCGCATGCAGCCACGCCGTTCGAGTCACATTGTTCGACTGTTCACCGACCTGTGTCACGCACCCGCCGATCACCTGCTCCACCAGCTCCGGATCGATCCCGGACCGCTGGACCAAACCGCACTGCGCGGCGCCGAGCAGCTCAGCGGCGTGCAGTCCGGCCAGCCAGCCTCCGCGTTTGCCGATCGGCGTACGAACTGCCTCCACAACTACCGGATTGCCCATGAACTGGTCCCTTCGACGTGTCGGGGGCCGCGGAGGCCCGTCCAACGGACGCTTCCTGCACCCGGCTGAGCCGCTCTCGTCAATGAGGCAGCACACTATTTTCTAGCATATACAATTGCTAACATTCGCAATCATGCTAATCGTAGTGGTGTAGCTGCCTGTCGGCCGCCAACAGATTGAGCAGACAATGCACGACGCGGCGATTGTCGAAGCCTTACGGGCGCCGGTGGGCCGGCGCAACGGCATCCTGTCCGGCATTCACCCCGCCGACATGTCCGCCCGGCTCCTCGTCGGTCGCGCCGCACGCCCCAGTGTGGGGCGTCGTCGCCATGACCGCCATGACCGCCATCTACATGACCGCCATCTATCCGGGGGGAGCCGGGGCTGGAAGGTTACTGGCGCACCATCACCGGCGGCCGGGACGCCATCGGCGAGGTACCGCCCTCGCATTGGCAAATCGAGGACTGCTACGACCCCGACCCCA
Source organism: Mycobacterium sp. (assembly GCA_011620645.1). Taxonomy (GTDB): domain Bacteria; phylum Actinomycetota; class Actinomycetes; order Mycobacteriales; family Mycobacteriaceae; genus Mycobacterium. The sequence continues at coordinate 654 of WOYS01000018.1, read as the reverse complement.
AGGCCACGGACCGCACCTACTGCAAACGCGGCGGCTTCACGACCCGGTGCTCTTCGATCCGGTCCGATTCGGTATGCCGCCCAACGCGTTACCCTCGACCGACTCCGCGCAGCTGCTCGAACTCATTGCCGCCAGAAAGTTGCTTGACGAGGCGACGCGCGGAGGTGTGGAAGTCGACCTCGACCGCGTGGACGTGGTCCTCGGGGTCGCCTCGGCGACCGAGCTCGTCGTCCAGATGGGTTCGTGGATGCAGCGGCCGATCTGGCGGAAGGCGATGCTCGAAGACGGCTTGCCGGAAGACGAGGCAGAGGAGATCTGTCGCGACATCGCCGACCTGTACCCGGCTTGGCAGGAAAGCACCTTTCCGGGTCTCCTCGTCGATGTCGTCGCTGGACGCATCGCCTACCGCCTTGACCTCGGCGGTAGCAACTTCGTCGTCGATGCAGCCTGCGCCAGTTCGCTCTTGGCGCTGCAGGCCTCGCTGCACCGGCTGTATCTTCACGAGTCCGACATGGTGCTGACGGGCAGGGTCGACGCGCTCAACGACGTCATGATGTTCATGTGCTTTTCCAAGACGCCGGCATTTTCGCCCACGGGTGACCGCAGGCCGTTCTCGGATGCCGCCGACGGGACCATCGTCGGTGAGGGTGTCGG
>WOYS01000113.1:26472-58361 GCA_011620645.1 Mycobacterium sp. | reverse complement strand
ACCACGCCCTCACACTCGTCCTGACCTCGTGAAACGCGACAATTCCGGGACCCTGGGCGGTGAACCTAGAAACATCTACGGGAACGGGCTTGTCCTCGGGTTTCTTCGCCGCGTCCTCGACGGCCTTGGGCACCGCGAACGGGCCGACCTCGCCCGTCGCCTGCTCCGCGGGTTTGTCGCCGGGTTTGTCCTTGCGGTCCTCGTCCGGCTTGTCCTGCACCTTGTTGTCGACGAGTCGCACGGTGGGCTCGCCGTCACGGCTTTCGCCCTCGCCCTCGAAGCGGATCCCCTCCAGCTCGCCGGCCTTCTCCTGTAGACGCCCCTCGGCGAACGCGACGGTTTGGCCGAGCCGCTCGGCGTACCAGCGGATGTCTTCGGCGTGCTCCTTGGCGGCCTTGTTCCGCGCGAGGATCGTGTTGATGTCGTAGCGACGGGAGTCGGTCACCTTGAGGTCCTCGGCGACCGTGAACCCGTCGTCCTCGGCGGTGGTGATCGCGGCGAGCACCTCGCGCTGGGCGGCGTTGATGTCGGTGACAGCGTTCTCGGCGATTTCGGCGGCCTCGCGCACGACTCCGTTCTGATCACGGGCGACCACACCGTCAGCGGTCGCTCGGTCCAGCGCCACGTCCTTCGCGCCGCCTTCCCAGGTGGTTCCGCCGGGCGACGCGATGTTCTGCCGGTGCCGGTCGAACACATCGTCCGACTGGTCTGCGGCGGTGCGCCACCGTGCCGCAGCGTTGGCGAAGTCGGACGTGGTGAAGTCTTCGATCGCCGAACGCGTGCTGAACCGGGTGGAGGGAGCAGCGCTCACACGCTCACCGTGGTGATGGCGCCCGCGCCGTCTCCGTCGGTGGTGTCGTACCGAGCACCGCTGGTCGTCAGGTCGCCGGCCTGGCCGCTGATCCGGTCGGCCTGGCGGCGGCGTAGCGACGCCAGCGCCGCGTCCATCGCGGCGATGCCCACGTTGGTAGACGCCCCGCCATCGCCGGTCAGCGCCGCCGTGGCAGTTTCGCTATCGGCGGCCGCGATACGCAGACCGTCAGTGCTCACGTTCAGCTCGTTTGCCATGCCAATCCCCAACTGGACTTCCCACCGGACCTGAGACTACCTCTGGGGCGCTATCGGGGCAGATGGCGCTGCTCTCGGCGGGGCCGCAGCTCGTGGCGGCAACTCGTCGCCACGCCGGACTTCGCAGCATAGGCTCACCCGAGGCACCGTCTGACAGGTAGGAGACACACAGCATGGGGTCGGTCCACGAGGTGATGGCGGCGTTCCGTGAGGCGCCGTCGAACTCCGAACACGGGACGAAGTTCGAGAAGCTGATGGTGCGCTACTTCGACTTTGACCCGTTGCTGTCGCAGCAGTACGACGCGAGACCGGCAAGAACGTCGATGACGTCACGACCCTCGTTTACAACCCGGAGGTGACCATCACCGGGATCCCGCCGGAGGCGGAGCGATACATGCTCGGCTCCCGCTCCGCATTGGCCTGGATCGTTGACCGCTACCAGGTCAAGACCGACAAGGCCTCAGGCATCGTCAACGAGCCCAACGACTGGTGCGATGAACACGACGATCCGCTACATTGTCGACCTCATCGCCAAGTTCACGACCGTTGCGGTGGAGACCATGAAGATCGTTGACGGGCTCGCCGAGGGCGGATAGGACCCGACGACTGGGCCATGTGTCGGATTGCGATTTGGTTGTCGGTTGGCCGCGATAGTTTCAGGCCATGGTGACCTACATGTTGAGCGAGTCCACCGAGGGCTGGGTGCTCTATGACGATGAAGGCAGAACCGCGGTACTGCCTGGCGATCTCAATTCCGTGCTGCTCGATGCGGCGAAGGTGATGCGTGAGAATGGCGATCCCGTGCACGGCGGGTGGACAGCGGTGCCCGACACCGAAGTGCAGACACTGCGGTTTCTCCCAAGGTAGGGCGTGAGCTGTTACATGCGCAGAAGACTGTAGGTCACGCTGCGCCGCCTAAGCCGGTGTCGCGGTCTCTCCTGCGGCCACGGCGGGCCCGAGTCCACCCGCGATGACCCAGAAGACGGAACCTTTGGCCAGATCGACCGGGCGGACGATGGGACAGACCGTCGAAGACTTGGAGCGGGCCGCTCCAGCGATCCGCGACGCTGCGGGCGCACACTCGGCGCGATCGGGCCGCGGCGAACTTGACGGTCACGGTGCGGCTTCGCTTCGGCGCGGCCGGATCACCATCGAGTAGCGACAGCGCGAGTCACGCTCGGTACCCGTGTCTATGCAGGTAATGATGGTGGCCAGGGCCGGGATCGAACCGGCGACCTTCCGCTTTTCAGGCGGACGCTCGTACCAACTGAGCTACCTGGCCGGAAGGCGCCGGTCTCTCGACCGAGCAAGCCTTACGCCGCAATACTGCGACCCTGACGGGACTCGAACCCGCGACCTCCGCCGTGACAGGGCGGCGCGCTAACCAACTGCGCCACAGGGCCTTGCTTTCCTGCGTGTACTACTTCGCTCCGGCGTCTCCACCTTCGCGCCGTACCCCCAACGGGATTCGAACCCGTGCTACCGCCGTGAAAGGGCGGCGTCCTAGGCCGCTAAACGATGGGGGCCTATCCGAATCTCTTCGGGCCGCTCTCAACGCCGGTGACGTTGGAAGCTTCGATAGCTTAGGACACTGTCGCCCGAAATCCCAAACGGGATACCCCCATCCGGCCGACGGGGCCGCCCAGTATCCTTTTGCACCACGCCCCTATAGCTCAGTCGGTAGAGCTACGGACTTTTAATCCGCAGGTCCTAGGTTCGAGTCCTAGTGGGGGCACTTTCAGGTGCGCTTCGGCGTCAGCGTTTCCAGATGGTCGGCCACAAGCAGTTCGGCGATCTTGGCCAGCTTGGTGTTGGTCGCCTGAGACACCTGCTGCAGCATCGTGAAGGCCTGCTGCGCATCGACACTCGCACGGTGCATCAGAATGCCTTTTGCCTGGCCGATCAGGTCCCGGCTGGCGAGCGCCTCGTCGAACTGCCTCTCGGCTGCCGAACCCGCCATTGCCACCGAGGCGTGTTGCGCCAGGACGTCACCGATCAGGATGGACTCACGATCGAAGCTGTGCGGTTCGTCGGCATACAGATTGAGTGCACCGAGATTCTCGCCGAACACGAAGAGCTGGAATGACAGCAGACTGCGTACCCCACGCTCGAGGGCCGCCGACGCGAAGACCGGCCAGCGCCTGTCGGTGGCCATGTCCTCGATGTGAACCCGCTCATGCTCGCGCAGCGCCGTGAGGCACGGCCCGTCGTCGGCCGCTGACTGCGCGGCATCGAGTTCGGCGACGATGTCAGAGGTGGGCACCATGGGGATGACGTCGCGTCCCTGGATCGTCGATATCCCTGCCCACCGGACGCCGGGGATCATTTTCACCGCGGCCGCCACGATCACCTGCAACGTGGCCTCGCCGGGATTCGCTTCCTGCATGTCCATGGCAAGGCCGCCGAACAACCGGACCAACGCCCCGCCTGGCGTCTCCTCATCGCCCATGGATCCATACTTTGCCTTTCGTGAACGGTTTCAAACCCCGCTGACCAGGCATTCAGACGGAGACGTTCACGCGCTTCGCGACCGTCTCGGTCGCCTCGGCACCGGCGTCAACCGACCTTGGGGCAGTAGAAGTTCGGGCTGTCGCGGTACTCGATGGGCGGCAGGTTACGTGCCGGGGTTTGCACCAGCGGCGAGTCCGCGGGCAGCCGGCCCGCGGCCCGATCCACCGCCGAACGCTTGCGCGGATGCATCAGCACGCGCTTGGGCCCGAACTTCGTGACAAGCGTGATCGCCTGACACACCCGGTCGTGCAGCCACTGCTGGCGGGCCGACCAGGTGTAGCCCATCAGCTCCCGCACCGGCTCGTCGTAGAGGGCGACGGTCATGAATGTCAGGAAGCGCTGCATGACCTTCAGATTCAGCGCCCACATCGGGTTCGGAATCCAGTTCAGGGAGGGATGTTTGGGCATGGTGGACAGATCCATCACCGTGGTGGCGGCCCAGCTCTTCTCCAACACGTCGCGGCACATGTGATCCCAGTACGCCTCGAATTCCTCCCAGGACTTGGGCACCGGCCGCATGCTCATCCCGTACATGCGATACCACGTGACGTGCTCGTCGAACAACTGACGCTTGTCGGCCTCGCTGATCCCGCCGCCGAACTTCTCTGCGGCCAACAGCGTGGACTTGAAGAACGTCGCATGCGCCCAGTAGAAGACGTCGGGGTTCAGCGCGCTGTAGCGGCGACCCCGGTTGTCCACACCCTTGATGCCGATGTGATAGTCGCGGACCTCGGCGCCGGTCTTGGGCGCACGGTCACCGTCGAACACGACGCCACCGATCGGGTAGATCGATCGCAGCAGACGGGGAATGCGTTCGATGAAGAAGATGGAGTGCTCCTCCACCGCCGCGCCCAGCTGCGGATGCATGTTCTGCATGGAACCGGCCCAGGTGCCCTGGAACAGGCCCGTCCACTGGCCGAAGTACTTCCAGGTGAGTGAGTCGGGACCAAGCGGCATCGCGGGCGCGTCGTAGCCGCCGGCGCTGACGGGGCAGCCCGCGGAAATCAAGGCCTCCGTCGCGCCGTCGGCGGATGCGCTGGTCACCGGGCACGTCCCGGACGTATCTTGAGTCACTCGCGAACTTCCCGTCCACGTCAGAAATCATTCTGACTACACTCGTTGTCAGTACGTACCTTAGGAGTGATGTGCCGCCCGGTCAACGACGCGGTCGATGGTCCGGCGTTCCCCTTCAGGATCGCCAGACGCTGAGACGCGGTGAGCTCATCGCCGCCGGGATCACCCTGCTCGGCGGGGCGGCCGGACCGGCGATGACGGTGCGCGCGGTATGCCGCCAGGCCGAACTGACCGAGCGGTACTTCTATGAGAGCTTTACCGATCGTGACGAGTTCGTCCGCGCGGTCTACGACGATGTTTGCGGCACCGCAATGACCACTCTGCTGTCCTCGGAGACCCCGCGCGACGCGGTCGAGGCTTTCGTGGCGCTGATGGTCGACGATCCCAGTCGTGGCCGGGTCCTGCTGCTGGCGCCCGCACGCGAACCGGTGCTGACCAGGTCCGGCGCGGAGTGGATGCCCCAATTCATTGCCCTGCTGCAATACAGGCTCACCGAGATCACCGATCCGGCGCTGCAGGCCATGGTGGCCACCGGCCTCGTCGGCGCCCTGACCGCGTTGTTCACCGCATATCTGGACGGCCGCCTAGCCGCGACCCGCGAGCAGTTCGTCGACTACTGCAGCGGCATGTTGCTCAGCCGTGCCGCCGCGCGCTGACGGCCCAGCAACCGGAACGAGTCGGAACCGTTACGGGCCGCAACGACCCCGGAACTTGATGTCACCGGGATACACAGATATATTTGGTCATGTTTGTTGCTACCAACAGGTGCAGATAATTGGGAGTGAACGTGTCGCAGGACCTACCCGACGTGCAATTGCTGCGCGAGCTCGAACCTGTCGTCGAGAAGAACATCAACCGGCACCTCGCCATGTATAAGGACTGGTACCCCCACGACTACATCCCGTGGTCGGACGGCAAGAACTTCTACGCCCTGGGCGGGCAGGACTGGCATCCCGAGCAGTCCAAGCTCTCCGAGGTCGCCCAGACCGCGATGGTGCAAAACCTGCTCACCGAGGACAACCTGCCCTCGTATCACCGCGAGATCGCGATGAACTTCACCATGGACGGCCCCTGGGGCTGGTGGGTGAACCGCTGGACCGCCGAGGAGAACCGCCACGGCATCGCGCTGCGCGACTACCTGATCGTCACCCGGGCCATCGACCCGGTCGAGCTGGAGGAACTGCGCGTCGAGCAGGTAACCCGTGGCTTCTCCCCCGGCCAGAACCAGCAGGGCGATCTGTTCGCGTCCACGCTGTTCGACTCCGTGGTCTACGTGACCTTCCAGGAACTCGCCACCCGCGTCTCGCACCGCAACACCGGCAAGGCCTGCGACGAGACCATCGCCGACCAGCTGCTCAGCCGCATCTCGGCCGACGAGAACCTGCACATGATCTTCTACCGCGACGTCAGCGGCGCCGGCCTCGACCTCGTGCCCAATCAAGCGATGAAGTCGCTGCATCGGGTGCTGCGCAACTTCAAGATGCCCGGATACACGGTTCCCGAGTTCCGCCGTAAGGCCGTCACCATCGCCGTCGGCGGCGTGTACGACCCGCGGATCCACCTCGAAGACGTCGTGATGCCGGTGCTCAAGAAGTGGCGCATCTTCGAACGTGAGGACTTCACCGGCGAGGGGGCCCGGCTGCGCGACGACCTCGGTGAGCTGGTCAAGGAGCTAGAGGGCACCTGCGTGAAGTTCGAGGTGGCCAAGGAACGCCGCTTGGAGCGTGCACGCAAGGTCGCCGAGAAGAAGGCGATGAAGAACCTGCTGGTGACGTCATCGGCAGCCTCCTAGCCCCAGCTCCACGGGCCCTGAATCATCCCCCCGGTCGCTCCGCTCCCACCCCCGGGATCAAGATCGGCCCGCTGGCCCTGCGCAGTCCGGTGGTGCTCGCTCCGATGGCCGGTGTGACAAATGTCGCGTTCCGGACGTTGTGCCGCGAGCTCGAGGTGGCCCGTGCCGGGACGATCAGCGGTCTCTATGTGTGCGAGATGGTGACCGCGCGGGCGCTGGTGGAACGGCACCCGGTCACCATGCACATGACCACCTTCGCGTCCGACGAGTCGCCCCGGTCGTTGCAGCTGTACACCGTCGACCCGGACACCACCTACGCCGCGGCCAAGATGATCGCCGACGAAGGCATGGCCGATCACATCGACATGAACTTTGGCTGCCCGGTCCCCAAGGTCACCAAGCGCGGCGGCGGATCGGCAATTCCGTACAAACGCAAGCTGTTCGGTCAGATCGTGGCAGCTGCGGTGCGGGCCACCGAGGGCACCGATATCCCGGTCACCGTGAAATTCCGCATCGGCATCGACGACGAGCACCACACCCATCTGGACGCCGGCCGGATCGCCGAATCCGAGGGTGCCGCGGCAGTGGCGCTGCACGCCCGCACCGCCGCGCAGCGCTATTCGGGTGCCGCCGACTGGAGCCAGATCGCCGACCTCAAGCAGCACGTCACCACCATCCCGGTGCTCGGCAACGGCGATATCTTCGACGCCCGCGACGCCCTGGCCATGATGGCCGAGACCGGGTGTGACGGAGTCGTCATCGGACGCGGCTGCCTGGGCAGGCCCTGGCTGTTCGCCGAACTGTCGGCGGCCTTCAACGGGTACCCGATCGCGACCCCTCCGACGCTCGGCGAGGTCACCGATATCGTCCGTCGCCACGGGGAGTTGCTCGCGGCCCACTTCGGTGAGGACAAGGGCATGCGCGACATCCGCAAACATGTCGCCTGGTACCTGCACGGATTCCCGGTCGGAGCCAACCTGCGCCGAGCATTGGCACTGGTCAAGACGCTGCCGGAACTCGATGCGCTACTCGGCGAACTCGACGGCGACGTGCCGTTCCCGGAGGTGGCCGGCGGGCCGCGGGGCCGCCAGGGCTCCCCCGGATCGGTGAGCCTTCCTGAGGGCTGGCTCGACGATCCCGACGACGCCACGGTGCCCCACGGCGCCGATGTGATGAACTCCGGCGGCTGACCTCTTCCGAGATGATCTGAAGACCGCTCCGTCACGTCCGCGCGCTGGCGGACTCTCAGGTTGTCTCAGTACGATGAGGGACCACTTGCCCAGGCTCCGGTGGCGGAGCCGGGTGCGGTGCTGCTAACAAGGATTAGCAGCAGCTTTGATCAAGGACCGATGAGAACCGTGCGCAGCGGCGCGCACGCCCCCACGAGCCGAAGGCCGGTAGGACATGAGTGACGGCGATAACGCCACTCCTGGCCCGCCCGACGCCGCGTCCGGGGCCGACAACCAAAGGGTTACCCGATCCTCGCAGTCCAAACCAGGCGCCACGCCGTGGGAACGCACGCAGGGTGCGCAGTCACGGGATCTGCGACCTGAGACGGCGGCTGGGGTGGGGGGCAACCACGCCGACGCCGTCACCGTCGCAGACCTGATCGCCAAGCTCGCCGCCGATCGGCCCGCCCGCAAACGCACCTCTCGGCACCGCGCCGAGGCCGAAGCCCGCGACGTGCCGCATGCCCCGGCACCCGAGAGTGCGACGGAGATCACCGACCCCTCCGAGGCCGCGATCCTCGAGCCCGCGTCTTTCGAATACGAGGGTCGCCGCCAGCCCGTCGAACCGGTCACCGAGGCCATGCAGGCGTACGCCGCGGAGGTCCCCGACCTGACGGCCGCCCGGCCGCGCCCCCTGCGCACGTCCCACGCGGACCCCGCCCGCCACCACACCGCCCGCACCGTCGGCCGCGTCGGCGCCGCGCTCATCGCCACCTTCGCGCTGCTGTTGACCGGCGGCGCCTGGCAGTGGCAGTCGATGAAGAACAACAGCCTCAACAGGGTGTCGGCCCTGGACCCCAACTCGCGCGACATCATGGACGCCAACGCGCAGTTCGGTGACGAGAACTTCCTCATCGTCGGCACCGACAGCCGGATCGGCCAGAACAGCGATATCGGCGCGGGCACCACCGACGACGCCGCCGGCGCACGCTCGGACACCATCATGCTGGTCAACATCCCGGCAGACCGCAAACGTGTTGTCGCCGTGTCCTTCCCGCGTGACCTGGCGATCACGCCGATCAAGTGCGAACCGTGGAATCCGGAGACCGGGGCGTACGGGCCGATCACCGACAAAGAGTCCCCGATGTACGGCATGGACGAGGCCTGGACAGAGACCAAACTGAATTCCGCCTACGCCGTCGGCGGACCCAAGTGCCTGGTCAAGGTCATCCAGCGGTTGTCTGGCCTGTCGGTCAACCGGTTCATGGCCGTTGATTTCACCGGCTTCGCCAAGATGGTCGACGCGCTCGGCGGTGTGGAGGTGTGCACCACCACGCCGTTGCAGGACTACGAACTGGGCACCGTGCTCGCCACGGCGGGCCGCCAGACCATCGACGGTCACACCGCACTGAACTACGTGCGGGCCCGGCAGGTCACCACCGAGGTCAACGGCGACTACGGCCGCATCAAGCGTCAGCAGCTGTTCCTGTCCTCCCTGCTGCGCTCACTGATCTCCAAAGAGGTGTTCTTCAGCCTCAGCAAGCTCAACAACGTCGTCAACATGTTCATCGAGGACAGCCACGTCGACAACATCAGGACCAAGGACCTGGTCGATCTGGGCCAGTCGGTGCAGGGCGTCAATGCCGGCCGGATCACCTTCGTCACCGTGCCAACCACCGGCTATGCGGATGACTGGGGCAACGAGCAACCTCGCCTCCAAGACATGGGCGCACTGTTCGACGCGATCATCAACGACGATCCGCTGCCCGAGGAGCGCAACGCCGACAACACCCCGGTGCCTCAAATGCCCGAATCCGGCAGCAGCGCAAGCTCGCCCACCAACGAAGACGGCGAACTGGTCGACGCGGTCGCCACCGAACCCCGCGCGGTGACGGTGCGGGTGTCCAATTCGACCGGTGAGTCCGGGCTGGCCAGCAGCGCCGCCGATGTGTTGCAGCAGCACGGATTCAACATCGACACCCGTGACGACTACCCCGGCCCGCTGAGTTCGACGACGGTGTTCTTCTCCCCGGGCAACGAGCAGGCCGCCGCGACGGTGGCATCGTCATTCCACAACGCCACGATCGAGCGGGTGAGCGGGATGGGCGATGTGGTCCGGGTGGTGCTGGGCTCCGATTTCAGCAATGTGAGCGCCCCATCGCCGAGCGGATCGTCGGTACAGCTGCACATGGTGCGCGGTACCAGCAGCGAGCCCACCGACCTGCCCGAGGATCTCACCGTCACCAACGCCGCCGATACCACCTGCGAATAGGTCGGTCCGCCGCGCGCGGAGGGCATTCATCTTTCGTTCATCTGTGCCATCGTGACCTTCGGCCCCGGCAACCGTAAGGTAAGTGCATGCGTACTGCGTATCACGAACAGCTGTCGTTGTTGAACGTTCATCTCGGTGAGATGTGCGGCTTGGCCGGCGTGGCGATGGAGCGTGCGACCCAGGCCCTGCTGCAGGCCGATCTGGCGCTCGCCGAACAGGTCATCTCCGACAATGACCGGATCACCGAGAGTAGCGCCCGCGCAGAAGAAGCCGCGTTCCTGCTGCTGGCCCTGCAGGGCCCGGTTGCCGGCGATTTGCGCGCCATCGTCAGCGGTATCCAGATCGTCGCCGATATCGATCGGATGGGCGCCCTCGCGCTGCACGTGGCCAAGATCGCCCGCCGCCGCCACCCCCAGCACACACTGCCCGAGGAAGTGAACGGCTACTTCGCCGAAATGGGCCGGGTGGCAGTCGAATTGTGCCGCAGCGCCAGGGAGGTGCTGGAGACCTCCGATCCGGAGAAGGCCGCGCTCATCCGCGATGAGGACGATGCGATGGACGATCTGCACCGGCACCTGTTCTCGGTACTGATGAGCAAGGACTGGAAGTACGGCGTCACCGCCGCAGTCGATGTGACCTTGCTGGGCCGCTTCTACGAGCGCTTCGCCGACCACGCCGTCGAGGTGGCCCGCCGGGTGATCTTCACCGCCACAGGTTCGTTCCCCGAGGACGGGGCCTTCGAAGAACCTCGCTGACGTCAGGTATCTCCTTCGACGGCCCGCCGGCATCCTTCGCGGCACCGGTAGCACCACATGTCCCGGCATCGGCGGTGTGCCACCGGAGGTCTTGGCGCGGATCCGCACCGAGGCGCTACCCAGACTGTTCGACATGGTCTCCATAGGCACCGTTCGACATGGTCGCCATAGGCACCGTTCGACATGGCCGCCATCGGCGCCATCGAACTACGCACCCACACCCGGCGACGCACCCACACCCGGCGACGCACCCACACCCGGCGACGCACCCACACCCGGCGACTCGGCGACGTGGCCGTAGCCTGGACCGCCGCCGAACCGTCCGGGACCCGCGTGGTGCTGACTCCCTAGCCGAAGCGGCCGGAGATGTAGTCCTCGGTGGCCTTCTGGGTGGGGTTGGAGAAGATCCGCTCGGTTTCGCCGATCTCGACGAGCTGGCCGGGCTTACCGGTGGCCTCGAGATTGAAGAACGCGGTCTGGTCGCTGACCCGGGCGGCCTGCTGCATGTTGTGCGTGACGATGACGATGGTGAAGTCCTGCTTCAGCGTGGCGATCAGGTCCTCGATCGCCAGCGTGGAGATCGGGTCCAGCGCCGAACACGGCTCGTCCATCAGCAGCACATCGGGCTGCACGGCGATCGCGCGGGCGATGCACAGCCGCTGCTGCTGACCACCGGAAAGCCCACCGCCGGGCGTGTCGAGGCGGTCCTTGACCTCGTTCCACAGGTTGGCGCCCTTCAGCGAACGCTCGGCCGTCTCGTCGAGAGTCTTCCTGTTGCGGACGCCCTGCAGCTTCAGGCCGGCCACCACGTTGTCGCGGATCGACATAGTGGGGAACGGGTTCGGCCGCTGGAACACCATGCCGATGGTCTTGCGCACACCCACCGGGTCGACGCCGGCGCCGTAGATGTCCTCGCCGTCGAGCAGCACCGACCCCGTGACGTAGGCACCGGGGATGACCTCATGCATGCGGTTGAGCGCGCGCAGCACGGTCGACTTACCGCAGCCCGAGGGACCGATGAACGCGGTCACACTGCGCGGTTCGACCGACAGTGTCACACCCGCAACGGCGTGAAAGGCACCATAGTAGATGTTGACGTCCTTGAGATCCAACCGTTTTGCCATATCGATCTACTCTCCTAAATCTTCTTGGGTGCAAAGAACGTGGCGATGAACCGCGCGCCGACATTGAGCACTGCGATGAGCACCACGAGGGTGAGCGCGGCGCCCCACAGCCGGTCGGTCGGAACCGGGTTGGCACCGGCGCCCGCCGATGTCTGGTCGAACATCATGCCGGGCAGCGACCCCATGAAGCCGCTGAACATGTCGAAGTTCATGGCCTGGGAGTAGCCCACCAGGATCAGCAGCGGTGCGGTCTCACCCATGACGCGGGCCAGGGACAGCAGGACGCCGGTGACGATGCCCGACAGCGCGGTGGGCACCACGATCGCCGAGATGGTCTTCCATTTCGGCACGCCCAGTGCGTAACTGGCCTCGCGCAGATCCATCGGCACGATGCGCAGCATCTCCTCGGTGGAGCGCACGATGACCGGGATCATCAACAGCACCAAGGCGAGCGACACCGCCAGACCGGACCGCTGGAAGCCCAGCGTGGCCACCCAGAGTGCGTAGATGAACAGGGCCGCCACGATCGAGGGCACACCGGTGAGAATGTCGACCATGAAGGTGGTGACCTTGCCCAGTCGCGTCCCGCCGCCGTACTCCACCAGATAAATACCGACGAAGATGCCGATTGGGATGGAGATGACGGCGCAGACCAGCGCTTGCAGCAGCGAGCCGACGATGGCGTGGTAGGCGCCGCCACCGGGCTGGAAGGCCGTCATGCCCGCCTGCGAGTTCAGCCACCAGGCACTCGACAGTACGACGCCGATGCCCTTGGCGACCACCGTGTAGAGAACCCACACCAGCGGAACGATCGCGACGACGACCGAGGCGGTGACGAGCACCGTGGCCAGATTGTTGGTGAACTTCCTTCTGCCGCTGACGCTCTGGAAGGTCGGGCCCTTCACCGGCTGATCCAACGTCGAAGAGGTCATGATGCGGACCGGTCCTTTCCGGAGACCGCGGCGCGGGCCAGCGAGTTCACCACGAACGTGAGAATGAACAGCACCAGGCCCGCCGCGATGTAGGCGCCCGCCTTGTACTGATCGTTGAATTCCGAAGCCGCGGAGGCGATCTTGCTGGCGAAGGTGAATCCACCATCGAACAGCGACCATCCGAACGCGGTCTGCGTGCCGCGCAGGATGATCAGCAGGGCGATGGTCTCACCGAGCGCGCGGCCAAGGCCGAGCATGGCGCCGCTGATGTAGCCGGACATACCGAACGGCAGCACCGTCGTCCGCACGACCTCCCAGCGGGTGGCGCCCAGCGCGAGCGCGGCCTCGATCTGGCCGCGCGGCGTCTGGACGAACACCTCACGGGTGACCGCGGTGATGATCGGCAGGATCATCACCGCCAGCACGATGCCCGCGGTGAAGATGGTGCCGCCGCCCGCCACCGACGCGTTACCGGTGGAGAACAGGAACAACCAGCCTAGGTTCTCGTTCAGCCAGACCGCGACCGGTTTGATCGCCGGCGCAAGGACGTACAGGCCCCACACGCCGAAGATGATCGACGGCACCGCGGCCAGCAGGTCCACCAGGTACGCCAGCGGGCCCTTGACCCGCTTGTGCGCATAATTGGTCAGGTAGATGGCGATACCCAGCGCTACCGGCATGGCCAGCAGCAGAGCGAACACCGCGACGAACACCGTCACCTGGAGCAGGTCCAGGATGCCGAAGTGCATCGCCGACGTGTCGGTGGTGATCCAGGTGCCGCCGAAGAGGAAGAAGTTCTCCTCGTTGCGGGTCAGGGCCGGGATCGCACGCCACAGCAGGAAGATGCCGATCGCGGCGATGATCGCGATGATGAGGATGCCCGAACCCTCCGCCAGCGAGCGGAAGACGCGGTCACCGATCCGCACCTTCGGGCTGCGCTTCGATGGATCCGTCGAAATCGGAGTGGGCCCGGGGAGGGGTGCGGCGAGAGCCTCACCCGACCCCGAGTCGGCTGGATTCGGAACAGCCACGGAACTACCGTCTGAACCCTTCTCGATACCTTGATACGTCATGCGGTCAGGCACCCATCCTTGCTTCTGGTAGCTCTCTGCGCCAGGTGAACTAGGCGGCCGGCCCGATGGCCTCGATGGAGGTCAGTAGGCGCTCCTTGAACTGCTCGGGCAGCGGCACGTAGCCGGCGTCGGAGAGCCCGCCCTGACCGTCGTTGGCGGCGACCGTCAGGAAGGACTTGACGGCCGCAGCGGTCTCGGCGTCATAGCCATCCGAGCAGACGATGTTGTAGGTGGCCAGCACCAGCGGGTAGGCGCCGGGCTCCTTGGTGCCGTACAGCGAATCCAGATCCAGCACGAGGTCGTTGCCCTCGGCGGCGAACTTGACGGCGTCGATCGCGGCGCCTGCCGTCTCGTCGGTGAGCTCGACCGCGCCGGCGCCGGTGTTGATCTGCGCGTAGGGCAGGCCGGCCTGATCGGCGAAGCCCTTCTCCACGTAGCCGACGGCACCGGGGGTCGCCTGCACGGCCTGCGCAACGCCTGCCGACTTCTGTGCGCCTTCGCCGGCGCCGCCCTGGAACTCGCTGCCGGCGCCCTTCGTCCACACCTCGGGGGCGGCGGCCTTCAGGTACTTCTGGAAGTTGTCGGTGGTGCCCGAGGAATCCGAACGGAAGATCGGGGTGACGGTGGTATCGGGCATCGTCTTGCCCTCGTTCAGCGCGGCGATCGCCGGATCGTTCCACTTGGTGATCTGGCCCTGGAAGATCTTGGCCAGGGTGTCGCCGTTGAGCACCAGACCGTCGACGCCCTCGATGTTGTACGCGATGGCGATCGGCCCGAACACCAGCGGCAGGTGCCAGGCCGGGTTGTCACCGCAGCGCTTGGCGGCGGCCGCAATCTGCTCGTCCTTGAGTGCGGAATCCGAGCCGGCGAAGTCGACGTTCTTGGCGATGAACTGCTCACGGCCTGCGCCGGAACCGGTCGGGTTATAAGAGAGGTTCTTGCCCGGGCAGACCTGGCCCCACACCTGGTTGAACAGGGCGATGGCGTTCTGCTGTGCGGTAGAGCCCTCGGCGGTGATGGAGTTCTTGCCACCGCAGTCGGCGGACGCCGACGCCGAACCACTGGTGGCGGTGCTGCCGGAGTTGTTGTCGCTGCCACACGCGGTCAGCGTGAGGGCGGCGACCGCGGTCGCCGACAAGGCAAGGCCGATATTGAGCTTCACGAATCCCACTTTCAGTTGACGGCTTCAGACTCCCAGGCAACGTATGCGGTGGCAGTGGACTGTCAGCGGCGTCCGAATGAATGGAAGGTGAACAGGTGCAGCTAGTTCACAGCTGCAGCGGCGTAAGCCACGTCGGCGCTGTACACGACAAACCCCAGGCGCCGATACGTTTTCACCGCAGCCGCGTTATTGCCCTCGACGTACAGTTTGACGTGGGCCTCAGGCCCCAGCCGCCCGGCCAGATGATGCAGCCCCAGCAAAGTCAATTCGGCGCCGAGACCGCGGCCCTGCGCAGCCGGGTCGACACCGACGACGTAGACCTCGCCGAGGTCCGGCCCATGGACCTTTGTCCAGTGAAAGCCCATCAACCTGTGCGCTTCGAACGCCAGGAACAGCCCCCCGGGATCGAACCAGGGCTCGCCGCGGCGCTCCTCGATATCGGCCTCGGTCCAGCCGCCCTGCTCGGGGTGCCAGGAGAACGCCGCGTTATTGACGCGCAGCAACTCGAAATCGTCCTCGGGACCGGCGTAGGTACGCACGCTGTGGGTGCCGGCAACCTGCGGCAGATCGGCCAGCGGGCGCCTCATCTGCAGTAACTCGCGCACCGACACCAGGCCCAGCGCGGAGGCCGCAGCCCGGGCCGGCGCCAGATCACCGTGTGCCCAGATCCGAGTTTTCGGCCCGCCGGCCTCGAGCCCGGTGCGGATCAGCTCGGTCCCGATACCCCGGCGCCGTGCATCCGGATGCACCACCGCCTCGGCCATGCTCGATGTCAGGTTCAGATAGCCGACGACAGTGTCCCCGTCGAGAGCGAGCAGGTGGCGGGTGTCGTCGCGAGCCAGCTCACGCAGCACCTGATCACCCACCGGGGCGACGCCGTCATGTGCGGTGGCCGCCGCGATGATATCGGTAATCCGGGATCGATCATCAGCGGAAAGCCCGGTGCGCCGTTCGATCACTGGCTGCGCAGCGGGCCGAATGCCCCTGTGGCCGCACCGAAGTCGGATTCACCGAGCTCTCCGTCGAGCTCGTCACCGTAGTCGTCGCCGTCTTCGATGTCGTCGGCGGGCGCCACCGGCTGACGGCCGCGCGCCGGGCGCACAGCCTTGTAGCCGACGTTGCGGACGGTGCCGATCAGCGACTCGTACTCCGGCCCGAGTTTGGCGCGCAGGCGCCGCACATGCACGTCGACGGTGCGGGTGCCACCGAAGAAGTCATAGCCCCAGACCTCCTGCAGCAGCTGCGCCCGGGTGAACACCCGGCCCGCATGCTGCGCCAGGTACTTGAGGAGTTCGAACTCCTTGTAGGTCAGGTCCAGCGGACGGCCACGCAAGCGCGCCGTGTAGGTGCCCTCGTCGATGACGAGTTCACCGAGCGTCACCTTGCCCACGCTCTCCTGGTCGGCCACCCCGCCACGGCGACCGATGATCAGCCGCAGCCGCGCGTCGATCTCGGCGGGACCGGTCCCGGGCAGCAGGATCTCGTCGAGACCCCACTCCACGTTGACGGCGACCAAGCCACCCTCGTTCACCACGGCCACCACCGGAATCGAGGTCCCGGTCGTGCCGAGCAGCCGGCACAACCCACGTGCGGCGGCCAGATCGGCCCGGGCGTCGACGATCGCGATGTCGGCGGTACCGGCTTCTAGAAGGGAAGACACCTCGGTGGGTGCCGTGCGAACATTGTGGGCCAACAATGACAGTGAAGGCAGCACGGTGTCCGGATGCGGATCAACGGTCAGTAGTAAAAGTTCCAAAAGGCCCTCCAGCCCCCAGGACAGCGGTGTCGGAGGTCATCTTCCAGATTCATGGCTGACACGTGGCCGTTACGACCGACGATCACCCAACGATACCGTGCCACCTGCTGGTTAGCCGATCTGAACCGGTGGGTGTCGGTCCGGACCGGCACCGGTGCGCCAGAATGTGCGAGTGCGCAAGCTGCTGACCGGTGTCCTCGCCACCATCCTCGTGGTGGTCTTGGGCGCCGTCGGGACGGATTTCGGCGCAGCCATCTACGCCGAGTACCGACTGGCCCGCAGCGTACGCACCGCCGCCCAGTTGCACTTCGACCCCTGGACGAGCATCCTGGGATTTCCGTTCATCACCCAGGCGCGCGCTCACCGGTACCGCGAAATAGAGATCCGCGCCTGGGGGGTTCCACACCCGGTGACCGGCACGGTATCGCTGGAGGCGACGCTGCACTCGATCGACCTGCGGGACTCCACCTGGCTCATCGGGCCGGATGCCGCGTTGCCGGTCGGCATCGCCGAGAGCCGCATCATCATCGACTCCATGCATGTCGGGAAGATCATGGGCATCAAGGATCTGTTGGTCGAGGCGCCGCAGCGCGAGAGCAACGACGCCAACGGCGGAACCACCGAATCCGGCATCTCCAGCGGCGACGGCCTCATCTTCACCGGCACCCCCACCGCGACGGACTTCGACAAACGGGTGAGCGTGTCGGTGGACCTGACGCTGGCCGACCCGGGTTACAGCACGCTGGTCATGACGGCCACCGGGGTACTGACCGGACCGGGCACCGCCGACGAGCCGGTGCCCGGGGACAAGACGGCGGCCGTGCTGCGAGCGTTCACCACCCGCATTCCGGGCCAGCGGTTGCCGTTCGGTGTGCCGCCCACCACTGCGGGCGCCCGCGGGTCCGACATCATCGTCGAGGGCATCGCGGCGGGACTATCTGTGCACCTGAACGAGTTCAGACAGCCATGAACACATCGCTGACGTTGGTGATCGTGATCGTGATCGCGGTACTCGGGCTCGGGTATCTGGTCGGGAAGCTCATCACGTTGCGCGCGGGGATGCTGCGAGCGGCGGCCGAAGCCGCCGACATCGACACCAGCGGGCTGGGGCTGTCGGATACCGGACCGACGCTCCTGCACTTCAGCGCGGCGTGGTGCGGACCCTGTTCGGCGGTGCGCCGGGTGGTCGACCGGGTGTGTGAGGAGCTGCCGACGGTCGCCCACGTCGAGATCGATATGGACGACAATCCCGAGGCGGCGCGGCGGCTTTCGGTGCTGTCCCTGCCGACCACCATCATCTTCGACGCCGACGGTCGTCCGCGGTACCGGACAACCGGGGTTCCCAAAGCCGCTGACCTGCGCTCGGCGCTCGAACCGCTATTGGCTTGATGCCGGTGCCTACGGGTATATGCCGGTGCCTACGGGTATTGTGTGCGACGTGACCGCCCGCCGTGAGCTGCTGCTCACCAAACGCCGCGCAGTTGATCTGTGCCGCACCGCGGGTTGTTGCTGTTGTTGTTGCCCTAGCTGCTGATAGCCGCGCCCTCATCTTGGTGCGCCGCTTCCCAGGCGCCTTCGTGGCCTGCCAGTCCAGCCCAGCCAAGCAACAGGAGCATTCACATGTCAGCCACTACCGGTTCGGTCACGGGGTCTCTCCCGTCCAGCCGCCCAGAAAATCGGGTCGATGTGCGCGGACCGCGGTTCGTCGCCTGGGTCACCACCGCCGTCCTGATCGTCACGCTGTCCTGGATTGGAAGACCGAGCTGCAGGACCAGGTGAAGCGCGACTTCGTCGACCAGCAGCAGTTCTCGAAGCTGTTGTCCGACAAGGGAATCAGCAATGACGACACCGTCATCCTGTACGGCGGCAACAATAACGACATCCGCGCGCTCCGCGATGAGGTCATCGCTGCGATCGGCGAGAAGAACCTGGTCGACGTGCGCTCCTGCCGCATCGGTGAGCGCTCGTCGCACACCTGGTTCGTGCTGCAGGAGCTGCTGGGTCACAAGAACGTCAAGAACGTCAAGAACGTCAAGAACGTCAAGAACTACGACGGTAGTTGGACGGAATACGGCTCCTTGGTGGGAGCCCCGATCGAGTTGGGAAGTTGATATGTGCTCTGCACCGAAGCAAGGACTGACGTTGCCCGCCGGCGTCGACCTGGAGAAGGAAACCGTCATCACCGGTCGCGTGGTGGACGGCTCCGGCCAGACGGTCGGCGGTGCGTTCGTGCGCCTGCTGGACGGCTCTGACGAGTTCACCGCCGAGGTCGTCGCGTCGGCCACCGGCGACTTCCGGTTCTTCGCGGCACCGGGCAACTGGACGCTGCGGGCGCTGTCGCCTGCCGGCAACGGCGATGCCAGCATCGCCCCCACCGGCGCCGGCATCCACGAGATCGACGTCAAGGTCGCGTGACGGGTCCGGGATCACCGCGCTCGGGCCTCGGCTGGAGCGCGGTGACCCTCGGCAGTTAGGATTCCTCTCGTGGTCCTGTTCTTCGAATTACTGCTTGTCGCGGCCGTGGTCGTGATCACTTGGTTTGCGCTGTACGCTCTGTACCGGCTCGTCACCGACGAGGGGTGAGCACCGACGGCGACGCAGTCGTCCCCGGCTCGGGTGACCGAGCAGTGGCCTCGGCGGCTGAGCGGGCCAAGATCACCGCGGCCCGCAACATCCCCGCCTTCGACGATCTGCCGATTCCCCCGGACACCGCCAACCTGCGTGCAGGCGCGGACCTCAATGCGGCATTGCTGGCCCTGTTGCCGCTGGTCGGCGTGTGGCGCGGCGAGGGTAAAGGCCGTGACGCCGACGGTGACTACCGTTTCGGCCAGCAGATCATCGTCTCCCATGACGGCCGCGACTACCTGAACTGGGATGCCCGGTCGTGGCGGTTGAGCGAGACCGGCGAGTACGAAGCCCAGGGTCTTCGCGAAACCGGGTACTGGCGATTCGTCAACGATCCGGCCGACCTCGACGAAACCCAGGCCATCGAGCTGCTGCTCGCACATTCGGCCGGCTACATCGAGCTGTTCTACGGTAGCCCGCTGAACCAGTCCTCCTGGGAGCTGGCCACCGACGCCCTGGCACGCAGCAAGTCCGGTGTGCTCGTCGGCGGCGCCAAGCGCCTCTACGGCATCATCGAGGGCGGCGACCTCGCCTATGTCGAGGAGCGGGTGGACGCCGACGGCGGACTGGTACCGCACCTGTCGGCGCGGCTGACCCGTTTCATCGGCTAGACACAGCTCACTGATATTCAGCGCCCAGCCACCGATTTAGCGTGAAACTGCCCGGTCCACCAAGCGGGTCAATTCATCGGCACGTGGGGCCGGGTTCAGCGCCACCCCGTCGAGAGTGTGCACACGGGCGCACAGCGTCACCGAGGAGAGCAACCAAACCCCCTGGGCGGCAATCAAATCCGTGACCGTCAGTTGACGGTAGACACTTCTGGGTGCGATCTCGAACACAGCGGCGACGGTGGTACCTGCCAGAATCGGCAGCGCCGGCGGCGGGCTCAGCAGGGTTTCGCCCTCAGCGATCAGCACCGACGAACGCGGACCCTCCAGCACCACGCCATCATCGCCGACGTAGACGGCATCATCGGCGCCACGGCGCGTGGCCTCCCGCAGCGCCGCGACGTTCAGCGCGTAGGACAACGATTTCGCGCCGGTCAGCGCCCCGCGGGGGCCGGGGTTCAGGGTCACCGCGGCCACCCCGTCGCGGCGGGCGGTCACCGCGCGCGGGGGCACCGCGGACACCATCACGAATGACGCCCCGCGCCCGTACACCAGACGCAGCACGCCATCGGTGCCGACGTCATTGCCCGTCGCATCGCTGGCCCCACCACCCCAGCGGTCCGCCGCGATATCCACCGCCGCCCGCCACCGCGCCCGATCCGGTCGGGGCAGGCCGACGATCGCCGCGGACCGCTCCAGCCGGGTCAGATGGGCCGCCTGCAGACACGGCCGACCACCCCGCAGCAGAGTCGTCTCGAACACGCCGTCGCCGTGGCTGAGTGCCGAGTCGACAGCCCGCACCAACGGCTCGGTCGGCTCGCGCACCACACCGTCCAGATCCACCACCACATCCGCGGCTCGGGCGACCATGGGCCGAGCCTAACCGCCGTACTGTTGAGGACATGTCTGCAGTTCGCGCGCCAGAAACCGGACCCGACGCCGGAGCCGTCTGGCATTACGGCGACCCGCTCGGCGAACAACGCGCGGCCACCGGGTCCGCCGTGGTGGTGGACCGCTCGCACCGCGCGGTCCTGCAGCTGACCGGTGCCGACCGCCGCAGTTGGTTGCACACGATCTCCAGCCAGCACGTCAGCGACCTTCCCGACGGTGCCGTGGCGGAGAATCTGAGCCTGGACGGGCAGGGTCGTGTCGAAGATCACTGGATCCAGACGCAGCTCGACGGGGTCACCGTCATCGACACCGAATCATGGCGCGGTGAGCCGCTGTTCGCGTTCCTGCGCAAGATGGTGTTCTGGGCCGACGTGACCGTCGAGACCGCCGATCTGGCGGTGCTCTCACTGCTCGGTCCCGGCCTGTCCGAACCCGCGGTGCTGACCGCACTCGGGGTGCAGGCGCTACCGGCTCCGTGGACCGCGGTGGCGCTGCCCGCGGGCGGCTTCCTGCGCGGTGTGTACCCGGGCGAGTTCGACCTGCTGGTGCCGCGGGCGGCCAAGGATGACGCGGTGCGGGCCCTCACCGGGGCCGGTGTCACCCGGGCCGGCGTGTGGACGTATGAGGCCCACCGGGTGGCCGCGGTACGTCCACGACTGGGCGTCGACACCGATGAGCGCACCATTCCGCACGAGGTCGGCTGGATCGGCGGCCCCGGCGCAGGCGCGGTGCACCTGGACAAGGGCTGCTATCGCGGCCAGGAGACCGTGGCCCGCGTACACAATCTCGGTAAACCGCCCCGCATGCTGGTGCTGCTGCAGCTGGACGGCTCCGGCGACCGGCCGGCGACCGGTGATGCGCTGCTGGCCGGCGGACGCGCCGTGGGCCGGCTGGGTTCCGTCGTCGATCATGTCGACGACGGGCCGATCGGATTGGCGCTGGTGAAACGGGCGCTGCCGACCGACACGGAACTGGTGACGGGCGGCGAGGTGCCGGTGGCGGCGGTGATCGACGCCGATTCGGTGCCCGATACCGAGGGCGTCGGCGCGGGCCGGCTGGCCGTCGAACGACTGCGCAACGGCCGTTAGAACCGCCCAAGAGCAGGGCCTGCCAGCGGCCCGCCGCGAGGCACGGTAAAGTGATGGCAGGACAATAAAGACACATACACAGATCGGAGCCGCCTGCAGGTTGGGCCGCTCCGTTATTGCGCGAGGGGGTCCCCTATGGGCCGCGGCCGGGCTAAGGCAAAGCAGACCAAGGTTGCTCGTGACCTGAAATACAACACACCGGAGACTGACTTCGAGCGGCTTCAACGTGAGCTCTCGAACAGCACCGGTGCTGATGATTTCAAGAACGGTGACGGCCCCACCGAGCGCTACGCCGACGAGGACGACTGGCGACGCTGAGCCGCCCCCGGGCGCACCGGGCGGTTCGGATCAGAACCGCGGGTGCTGCCCGACGAGCTGAGCTCGTACCCCATTCTTGGCGCCCTTGGCGACGGTCCCGACCGTCCAGCAGGCCAGGTGGCGGGCGGTCAGAATCGCCAACGCACGATCGGTGTCCTCCGGTGCGACGATGGCGACCATACCGACACCCATGTTGAACGTCTTCTCCATCTCGGCGCGCTCGATCCGGCCGCGCTGGGCGATCATGCCGAAGACGGGTGCCGGGGTCCAGGTGCCGCGGTCGACCTCGGCGACCAGGCCGGGCGGGATGATGCGTTCCAGGTTGCCCGCGAATCCGCCGCCGGTGACATGGCAGAACGTGCGCACCTGTGTTTCGGCGGCCAGCGCCAGGCAGTCCTTGGCATAGATGTAGGTCGGCTCCAGCAGTTCCTCGCCGAGCGTGCGGCCGAACTCCTCGACGTGACTCGACAGGTCCATCCGGTCGATCTCCAGCAGCACCTTGCGGGCCAGCGAGTAGCCGTTGGAGTGCAATCCGGTGGAGGCCATCGCGATGATGACGTCGCCGGGCTTGACCCGCTCCGGACCCAGCACATCCTCGGCCTCGACGACACCGACACCGGTGGCGGAGATGTCGTAGTGGTCGGGCTCCATCAGCCCGGGATGCTCGGCGGTCTCACCGCCCAGCAGGGCGCACCCGGCCAGCACGCAACCGTCTGCGATACCGGAGACGATCGCGGCGACCCGCTCGGGCACGGTGCGGCCCACGGCGATGTAATCCTGCAGGAACAGCGGTTCGGCGCCGCAGACCACCAGGTCGTCGACCACCATTGCGACCAGGTCCAGGCCGACGGTGTCGTGCTTGTCCATCGCCTGGGCGATGGCCAGCTTGGTGCCTACACCGTCGGTCGAGGACGCCAGCAGCGGCTCCCGGTAGCCGTCCCGCAGTGCGAACAATCCGGCGAACCCGCCGAGGCCACCACGGACCTCGGGCCGGGTGGCCTTCTTGGCGAGAGGTTTGAACAACTCGACGGCCCGATCACCCGCCTCGATATCCACTCCGGCGGTCGCATACGAGATGCCGTGTTGTTCGTCGCGGCCCTTACCCATGGTCACCGGCCCGCCGGCGTCGAAGCTCGCTCATCGCGCCCAAGGTTACCGGTCGCACCCCATGCGCCGCTGGGCGGTGACCTCATCGCATTCTGCGGACCGCCTCCGCACGCGCCGACGCTGTGACACCGTGACCGCGCCACCGGCCGAGCAGCGTTTCAGGGCCTGCGCACGGCGTCGGCGTTGTCGCCGCCGGCTGTGACCGGCTCCAGCGGAATTCCGGTGCGCGCAGCATTGGACAGCATGCGCTCGATGACGTTCTTGCCGAGCGCCGTCTCACCGGGCAGCTCGATCGGGTAGTTGCCGTCGAAACACGCCGAGCACAGCCGGGTGGCCGGTTGTTCGGTCGCCGCGATCATGCCGTGCTGGGTGATGTACCCGAGGGTGTCGGCTCCGATGGCGCGACGGACACCGTCGAGCATCTCGACCTCGTTGGCGGAGTTGCTCGCCGAGTTCGCGATGAGTTCGGCCGGGGTGGCGAAGTCGATGCCGTAGAAGCAGGGCCACTTCACCGGCGGGGACGCGATACGCACGTGCACCTCGAGTGCGCCCGCTTCGCGCAGCATCCGGATCAGCGCTCGCTGGGTGTTGCCGCGAACGATCGAATCGTCGACCACGATCAGCCGCTTACCGCGGATCACTTCCTTGAGCGGATTCAGCTTCAGCCGGATGCCCAACTGGCGGATGGTCTGCGAGGGCTGGATGAAGGTGCGGCCGACGTAGGCGTTCTTCATCAGTCCCTGGCCGTAGGGGATACCCGAGCCCTGCGCGTATCCGACGGCAGCCGGGATACCCGATTCGGGGACGCCGATCACCAGGTCGGCCTCGACCGGGTTCTCCGCGGCCAGCCGGCGCCCGATGTCGACGCGGGTGGCATGCACGGACCGGCCACCGATGATGCTGTCCGGCCGGGCCAGGTAGACGTACTCGAAGACGCAGCCCTTCGGCGTGGGGTTGGCGAACCGGGTGGAGCGCACGCCGTCGGCGTCGATCGCCAACAGTTCGCCGGGCTCGATATCGCGCACGAACGAGGCGCCGACGATGTCCAGGGCGGCGGTCTCCGAGGCGACCACCCAGCCGCGGTCCAGCCGGCCCAGCGACAGCGGCCGCACTCCGTGCGGGTCGCGCGCGGCATACAGGGTGTTCTCGTCCATGAAGGTCAGGCAGAACGCACCGCGCACCCGGGGCAGCAAGTGCAGCGCCGCCTGCTCCAGGGTGGCATCGACGGCGCCGTGGGCGAGCAGCGCGCCGAGGATGTCGGAGTCGGTGGTGGCGGCCGGGGCACCGCGGGTCTCGATCAGGCCGGCTTCGCGTGCCTCACGGGCCAGTTCGGCCGTGTTGACCAGGTTGCCGTTGTGTCCCAACGCCACCCCGGTGCCTGCGGCGGTGTTGCGGAAAACCGGCTGGGCGTTCTCCCAGATGGTGGAACCGGTGGTGGAGTAACGGCAGTGCCCGACGGCGACGTGGCCCGGCATGGCGGCCAGGGTCTGCTCGTCGAACACCTGGCTGACCAGGCCCAGATCCTTGAAGACCAGTACTTGGGACCCGTCCGCGACGGCGATACCGGCGGCTTCCTGGCCTCGGTGTTGCAGCGCATAAAGTCCGTAGTAGGTGAGCTTGGCCACATCCTCGCCGGGAGCCCAGACACCGAAGACACCGCATTCCTCTTTCGGGTCGTCTTCGGAGATATCCTGCGGCGGCTCGAAGGTCACGATGGCTGCTCCCTGGGGCTGGGGTGACGTCCGCCAGTCTACGGTCAATCTGCCCGAATAACTCAAGCGGACGCCGGTTCTCGCGTCACACCTACCAACCGGCGCGTCGGGGGTCGGCATTCCCGGGACTACGTGTCGAGGGCGAGTAGCGGCAGCCACTGGCCGATTTCGGCGGCGCGCGATCCCGATAGATGCAGCGCCGGTGCGTCGAAGCCGATCAGACCGGTGACCAGCAGCAGCCAGGTGCGCGGGTCGGTCTCCACGACGTTGGGCGGGGTGCCCCTGGTGTGGCGGGGACCCGCGATGGCCTGCACCGCGACGAACGGCGGTACCCGGACCTCCACGCTGGCGCCCGGTGCCATGGCCGCCAGGGTGCGCGCGGTCAGCCGCACGGCGGCGGCCAGGTCGTCGCGGGTGGGTTCGGGCCGGCTGTCATCACGCAGCCACTCGGCCAGCGCGAGCACCGCGGCGCGTGTCTCTGCCGGATCCGCTGTGCGACGGGCCATCATCGGTTGAGTGTCGCAAACTGACGCCTAAACTTCCGGGCCGTCGACCCCAGCCTTGCGATGCAGGTCGGTCCGCACCCGCTCGGTATCGGCCGGTGTCCACCCTTCCGGGGCTGCCACGGCGACCAGCCCGTCCAGCACGGTGTCGCTGTAATTGTGGCCGTGGCCTTCCGGCACACCGTGGGCATTCGCCATGTCCGCACTGACCTGCCAGAACGTGACGATCGGGTACCAGCGCATCGACGCGGTGCGGTCGGTACCGGGCGGCTCCCTGAGCCAATCGGGCCGGGAGAACAGCAGATGCGGCGACCACCAGACGATCGGATCCGACGCGTGCTGCAGGAACAACACCCGGGTACCGTTCCACGGCCGGGCCGCTGTGCGCTGCACATCGGCCGGATCCGCCGCCTGCGAGAACCGCACGGTACTGCCGTTGTCATAGAGCGGTTCGACCTCCGGCGTGCCCGGGTCGCGGCGCAGCACCAGCCCGCTCCACAACGAACTCTCGTGCGGCGGCCCGATCCACAACACCCCGGAGAAATCCATCTCGGCGATATCGGGCAGCCAGCCGAACGCACCCTGACCCGCAAAGGACCCCAGGCTCTCGCCATAGAGCACCAGTTTCGGCCGATTGTTCTCGGGCAGAGCCGACCACCGCTGATGGATGCCGTCGATCATCATCCGGGCGGTGTCCACCGACACCTCGCGGTCACCGAGGAACGAAATCCAGCTGGGCAGATACGAATACTGCATACCGACCAGCGCGGTGTTCCCGTTGTACATGGACTCCACGGCACGGGCGGCAACCGGATTGACCCAGCCCGTCCCAGTGGTCGGGATGATGACGAGCAGTTCGCGTTCGAACGCGCCGGTCCGTTCCAGCTCGCTGAGCAGCACCGCCATTCGGGCCTCGGCGGAGTCCGCGGTCTGCAGCCCGGCGTAGACCCGGATCGGCTCCAGCGCCGGCGTCCCGTTGAGCCGGGTCAGTTCGGCGGCATCCGGCCCCCCGGCCACGAAGTTGCGACCCTGCAAGCCCAGCGAATCCCACGGCGCGAAGGAGGTTGGGCTACCTGACTTTTCGGGCACCAGCGGCTGGGTGACACCGGCCATGGTGGTGGCGTCCTGCGGCTGGAAGACCTGGCTGGCGCCCAGCAGGAAGCCACGGTAGATAACACCGTTGACCAGCATGACCAACAGCACCGCGATGATCGCGGTGCCGATGAAGAAAGCGACCTCGCTGTTCAACTGCCACCGCCGGATCAGCATGCGGGCAATCAGTTTGACCAGGTCGACCAGCACCCGCGAGACCGCGATGCAGGTAGCACCGACCAGCACGGCCAGCACCGCCGTCCGCAGGTAGCTCAGCGTCGTGGGACCTTCGATGCCCATCAGCGCCGACACCTGACGTTGCCACCGGGCGGCCGGGATCAGCATGAGCACCGGTACCGTCAGCGCGCCCGCCACCACCATGATCTTGGCCCAGCGCAACACAGATGGGGACGGCGGCCACCAGGCGGGATCGCGTAACACGAAGAGGTGCAGAAATTTTCGGATCAGTACGCCGATGCCGTAGCCGATCGCGGCGTTGATCCCGCCGATCAGGCCGGCGAACAGCCAGTCCCTCGGCAATAACGACGGAGTCAACGACAGACAGAAGAACAGTGCGCCGAAAGGGATGCCGAAGAAATCGAGGCGAACCAGACCCCAGGCCCACAGCAATAGCGGATGCCGGAATGTGGTCCGGTCAATCACCCGAACAACCCGGGCAGCACGCCCTCGGAGGTGGCTCGCAGTTCGGCGAGCGAAACAGTGAACTGACCCTGCACTTCGACCGAGTCGCTCCCTTCGTCGGCCACGCCGATCCGGGTCAACGGAAGGCCGCGGGCCTCACACATGGCCCGGAAGCGACTCTCCTCGGTGCGGGGCACCGCCACCAGGACGCGCCCGGCCGACTCGGAGAACAGGAAGACGAAGGGGTCTGCGTCTTCGGGAAGGACGATCCGGCTACCGGTTTCACCGGCCAGCGATGCCTCGATGACGGCTTGGATGAGCCCACCCTCGCTCAGATCGTGTGCGGCCGAGACCAATCCGTCACGCGATGCCGCGGTGAGAACCTCGGCCAGCAGCTTCTCGCGCGCCAGGTCGACGTACGGCGGCACACCACCGAGATGATCACCGGTGACCTGCGCCCAGATCGAGCCGTCGAACTCGTCACGGGTGTCACCGAGCAGCAACAGGGTCTCGCCCGGCTCGTTGCCCAGCCCCGTAGGGATGCGGCGGGTCACATCGTCGATCACCCCGAGCACGCCGACCACCGGGGTGGGCAGGATCGGGGTGCTGCCGGTCTGGTTGTAGAAGCTGACGTTGCCGCCGGTGACCGGGATGCCAAGGGCGGCACAGCCATCGGCGAGTCCGCGGACGGCCTGGGAGAACTGCCACATCACGCCCGGATCCTCGGGGGATCCGAAGTTCAGGCAGTTGGTCACCGCGACAGGTGTGGCACCGGTGACCGCGACATTGCGGTACGCCTCGGCCAGCGCAAGCTGTGCCCCGGTGTACGGGTCGAGCTGGGTGTAGCGGCCCGACGCGTCGGTGGAGATCGCGATGCCCCGTCCGGTGGCCTCGTCGATGCGCAGCACACCGCCGTCGGCGTGCTGCGCCAGCACGGTGTTGCCGCGCACGTACCGGTCGTACTGCTCGGTGATGAACGCCCGGCTGCACAGGTGCGGACTGCCCAGCAGGGCAAGCGCAGTGACCTTGAGCTCATCGCCGGTCGCCGGCCTGGGCAGCTTCGCCGAGGTGTCGGCGATCAGCGCGTCCTGGGTGTCCGGCCGGGCAACGGGCCGCTGGTACACCGGGCCCTCGTGGGCAACGGTGCGCGGCGGCACGTCCACGACTGTCTCACCGTGCCAGGTGATCTCGAGGCGGTCGCCGTCGGTGACCTCACCGATGACGCTGGCCAGCACCTCCCACTTGCGGCAGACGGCCATGAACTTGTCCACGTTGGCCGGGGTGACCACCGCACACATGCGTTCCTGCGACTCACTGGACAGGATCTCGGCCGGGGTCATATCGGCGGCGCGCTGCGGCACCGCTTCCAGCTCGACGCGCATTCCACCGTCTCCGGCCGACGCCAGTTCGGATGTGGCACAAGACAATCCGGCACCGCCGAGATCCTGGATGCCGACTACCAGGTCGGCGGCGTAGAGCTCGAGGCAGCACTCGATGAGCACCTTCTCCATGAACGGGTCACCGACCTGCACCGCGGGAAGCTTCTTACGGCCGGGCCCGGAACCCTCGTCACCGCCGAAGGTCTCACTGGCCAGCACACTGACGCCGCCGATCCCGTCCAGACCGGTGCGGGCGCCGAACAGGATGATCTTGTTTCCGGCGCCCGACGCGAACGCCAGGTGCAGATGTTCCTTGCGCAGCACGCCGACACACAGGGCGTTCACCAACGGATTGCCCGCGTAGGACGGGTCGAAGATGGTCTCGCCGCCGATATTGGGCAGGCCCAGGCAATTGCCATAGCCGCCGATCCCGCGGACCACGCCGTCGAGCACCCGGCGGGTGTCGGGTGCGTCGGCGGCGCCGAAACGCAGCTGATCCATCACCGCGACCGGGCGGGCACCCATGGCCATGATGTCGCGCACGATGCCGCCGACACCGGTGGCCGCGCCCTGGTAGGGCTCCACATAGGACGGGTGGTTGTGCGACTCGACCTTGAAGGTCACCGCCCAGCCGTCGCCGATGTCCACCACACCCGCGTTCTCACCGATACCGGCGAGCATGCCCGCCCGCATCTCGTCGGTGGTGGTCTCACCGAAGTAGCGCAGGTGCACCTTGGATGATTTGTACGAGCAGTGCTCGCTCCACATCACCGAGTACATCGCCAGCTCGGCATCTGTGGGGCGACGGCCCAGGATCTCACGGATCCGCTGGTACTCGTCGTCCTTGAGGCCCAGCTCGCGGAACGGCTGCGGGTGATCTGGGGTGGCGGCTGCCCGCGCGACGGTATCGGTCTGTGCAGTGGGCTCCAGCGTCACGCAGACAGTCTAGAACAGGGTGCGGCGCTTCTAAGGGGACAAGAAGGCCTGCAGCGCCGCGGCATAGGCCGCGACATCGTGGGCGCCCATCACCTCGCGGGCCGAGTGCATAGCCAGTTGCGCGGCGCCGACGTCGACGGTCGGGATGCCGGTGCCCGCTGCGGTCATCGGGCCGATGGTGGATCCGCAGGGCAGGTCGGCGCGGTGCTCGTAGCGCTGCAGCGGCACGCCGGCCTGCCGGCAGGCCAGGGCGAACGCGGCGGCGGTCCGGCCGTCGGTGGCGTAGCGCAGGTTGGGCTGCACCTTGAGCACCGGGCCACCGTTCACCTCGATCTGATGGCCGGGCTCATGGCGCTCCGGATAGTTGGGGTGGGTGGCGTGCGCCATATCCCCCGACGCCACCATCGACTCGGACAGCCGGCGCAGGAAGTCCTCCCGGCCGCCGCCGTCGGCCAGGGTGATGCGCTCCAGCACGGTCAGCAGCAGATCGGACTGGGCGCCGTGAGCGGACTGCGAACCGACCTCCTCGTGGTCGAACAGCGCCAGCACGGGCACCCGCCCGGTGGCCGGCGCGGCCAGCAGCGCCTCCAGTCCGGCGTAGCAGGTGGCCTGGTTGTCCAATCGGGGTGCGCTGACGAAGTCGCCGTCCGCACCGGTGATGGCCGAGCCCGTGAGGTCGTGGGTCATCAGGTCGAAACCGAGCACATCGGCTTCGTCCACCCCGGCTCGTTCGGCGACGTAACCGAGGAAGGACCGTCGCTCGCCCACCCCCCACACCGCGTTGACATGCCGCTGCGGATCCAGGCTGACGCCCTTGCGGTCGTCGGACAGGTGGATGGCCAGCTGCGGCACCCGCAGAATCGGGTCATCGATCCGGACCAGTCGATGCTCGACGGCTTTACCGGTCGCTACCGACAGCCGCCCGCTGATCCCCAGGTCGCGGTCCAGCCAGGAATTCAGCCACGCGCCGCCGTAGGGCTGCAGTGCCACCACCTGCCAGCCGGCGATCGCCCGGTCGGGGTGCTGCTTGACCCGCAGGTTGGGGCTGTCGGTATGTGCACCGACGATCCGGAAGGGCAGGTTGGCCGCCGTCGAATTCCACGCGACCAGGGATCCCGCCCGTATGGTGAAGAACTTTCCGCCCGCCGGCCAGGCCTCGGCCTCGGCCAGTTCGCGGTACCCCGCGGCGTTCAGGCGCCGCGCCGCGGTGGCGCACAGGTGGTACGGCGACGGTGATGCATCGATGAACTCGCACAGACTCTGGGGGCTAGCTGCCATCTTCGTATCTTGACCGGCGAATCGCGGGCCGGTGGCGCTAGGGTCTCTTTGTGCCAGATCCGCTGCCGCAAGAGGTGGTCAATCCGTTGACGTCGGCGGCCATCTTTCTGGTCGCCACCCTCGACGACGGCGGCGAAAACCTCGTTCACGACATGTTGCCCGACATCTCGGGGATGGTCAGCGCCATCGGATTCCGCGACCCCACCAAGAAATTGTCCGTGGTGACGTCGATCGGGTCGGATGCCTGGAGCCGGTTGTTCGACGGGCCGCGCCCGGCAGATCTGCATCCGTTCATCCCGCTCGACGGGCCGCGCCATCACGCCCCGGCCACCCCGGGCGACCTGCTGTGGCACATCCGCGCCGAGACCATGGACGTGTGCTTCGAACTCGCCGGCCGTCTCGTGGAGGCGACGGCGGGCGCGGCCACGGTGGTCGACGAGGTGCACGGTTTCAACTACTTCGACAACCGCGATCTGCTCGGCTTCGTCGACGGCACCGAGAACCCGACCGGGACCACCGCGGCGAACGCCACCACGATCGGCGCCGAGGATCCCGAATTCGCCGGCGGCTGCTACGTACACGTTCAGCGCTACGTCCACGACATGCCCGCATGGCGTGCGCTTCCGGTCGACGAGCAGCAGAACGTGATAGGCCGCACCAAATTCGACGATATCGAGATGGACGATGACGTGAAGCCGCCGAATTCGCATATCGCGCTGAACGTCATCACCGACGAGGACGGCAACGAGCTGAAGATCGTGCGCCGCAACATGCCCTACGGCACCGTCGGCAACGGCGAGTACGGCACCTACTTCATCGGCTATTCGCGCACGCCCGCGGTCACCGAGCAGATGCTGTGCAACATGTTCATCGGCAGCCCACCCGGTAACACCGACCGGATCCTGGATTTCTCCACCGCCGTCACCGGCGGAATGTTCTTCGTCCCCACCATCGATTTCCTCGATGATCCGCCACCGCTGCCCCTGCCGGCGGTGGCGGATCTGCCGGCTCCGCCGGCGGTG
>WOYS01000113.1:0-26372 GCA_011620645.1 Mycobacterium sp. | reverse complement strand
TCCGCCACCGCTGCCCCTGCCGGCGGTGGCGGATCTGCCGGCTCCGCCGGCGGTGCTACGCGACCACTCACTTGCGATCGGCAGCCTGAAAGGAACCCCGCGATGAACAATCTGTATCGCGACCTCGCCCCAGTCACCGAGCTGGCCTGGGCCGAGATCGAGCAGGAGGCCACCCGGACCTTCAAGCGCCACATCGCCGGGCGGCGGGTGGTCGACGTCAGCGAGCCCGGTGGCCCGGTGACCGCGGCCGTGAGCACCGGGCACCTGCGCGATGTCGGTTCGCCCGGCGACGGTGTCATCGCGCACCTGCGTGAGTCCAAACCTCTGGTGCGGTTGCGGGTGCCGTTCACGGTGGGTCGCCGCGACGTCGACGATGTGGAACGCGGCTCACAGGATTCGGACTGGGATCCGGTCAAGGACGCCGCCAAGAAGTTGGCGTTCGCCGAGGATCGGGCCGTCTTCGAGGGCTACGAGGCCGCCGCGATCGAGGGCATCCGCAAGTCGAGTTCCTGCCCCAACCTCGCGCTGCCCGCCGACCCGCGGGCGATGCCCGACATCATCAGCCAGGCGCTCTCGGAGCTGCGGCTGGCCGGTGTCGACGGGCCCTACAGCGTGCTGCTGTCAGCCGATGCGTACACGCAGGTGAGCGAGACGACGGTCAACGGCTATCCGATCCGCGACCACCTCAACCGGCTGGTGGACGGCGAGATCATCTGGGCGCCTGCCATCGACGGCGCATTCGTGTTGTCCACCCGGGGAGGCGATTTCGATCTGCAATTGGGCACCGATGTGTCGATCGGCTACCTGTCGCACGACGCCGACATGGTGCAGTTGTACCTGCAGGAGACGTTCACGTTCCTGGCCTACACCGCCGAGGCATCGGTGGCGTTGACGCGCTAAGCCGCCAGCACCGCATCCAGCGCGGAGTAGAACAGCCCGAGCCCGTCATCGGACGGGCCGGTGAGCGGCTCGGTCGCGTGCTCGGGGTGTGGCATCAGCCCGACCACGCGGCCGTCGGCCGAGCTCACGCCGGCGATGCCGCGCATGGAGCCGTTCAGGTTCTCCCGGTAGCGGAACACCACCCGGCCCTCGCCCTCCAACTCGTCGAGCACCGATTCGGCGGCCACGTAGCGGCCCTCACCCGACTTCAGCGGCACCAGCAAGTCGGCTCCGGCTTCATAGCGCGTCGTCCAGGCCGTCGAATTCGAGGCGACCTCCAGCCAGACATCACGGCAGATGAAGTGCAGCCCGGCGTTGCGGGTCAGCGCCCCCGGCAGCAGACCGGCCTCGCAGAGCACCTGAAAACCGTTGCAGATCCCCAATACCGGCAGGCCGCGGCCCGCAGCTTCGACAACCGAGCCCATCACGGGAGCAAACCTGGCGATCGCGCCGCAGCGCAAATAGTCGCCGTAGGAGAATCCACCGGGCACCACCACCGCGTCGACACCCTTGAGGTCGGCGTCGCCATGCCACAGGCTGACCGCCTCACCACCGGCAAGCCGCACCGCCCGGGCGGCGTCGACATCGTCGAGCGTGCCGGGAAAGGTGATGACGCCTATTTTCCCCGTCACGAATCCTCCCGGCTCACCGAGAACTCCTCGATAACCGTATTGGCCAGTAGCGATTCGGCGATCTCGGCCAGCGCCGCATCGGACACCGAATCGTCGACCTCGAGTTCAAACCGCTTGCCCTGACGGACATCCGCGACACCACCATGGCCGAGCCGGCCCAGTGCACCGACGATCGCCTGCCCCTGCGGGTCGAGAATCTCAGCCTTGGGCATCACGTGCACTACGACGCGGGCCACGGGCACTCCTTCACGGGTAGGACCGGTCTTGATCGTTGCCAACTCTACCGGCGCACGCACGGGCCACAATGGAGCCATGCAACTCACGCATTTCGGCCACTCGTGTCTGTTGGCCAGCTTCCCCGGCAGCTCGGGTGCCCAGACCACGGTGTTGTTCGACCCGGGCACCTTCTCCCACGGGTTCGAGGGCATCACCGGCCTGGACGCGATCCTGATCACCCACCAGCATCCCGACCATGCCGACACCGCGCGGCTGCCGGCTCTGCTGGACGCCAATCCGCAGGCCAAGCTGTACGCCGACCCGCAGACCGCCGCCCAGTTGGGTGAGCCGTGGCAGGCCGTGCACGCCGGCGACGCGTTCACCATCGGGCACCTTTCGGTGCGTGGCGTCGGCGGCACCCACGCCGTGATCCACCCGGAGATCCCGGTGATCGACAACACGTCCTACCTGATCGGCGACGGCGACCACCCGGCCCGGCTGATGCACCCCGGGGACGCCCTGTTCGTGCCCGACGAGGCGATCGACGTGCTGGCCACCCCGGCGGCGGCACCCTGGATGAAGGTCTCCGAGGCCGTCGAATACCTGCGGGCGGTGGCGCCGGCCCGGGCCGTCCCGATCCACCAGGGCATCATCGAACCAGCGGCCCGCGGCATCTACTACGGCAGGCTCTCGGAAATGACCGACACCGATTTCCAGGTGCTCGACCCCGAAAGCGGGACAGCGTTCTGAGGTCGCGGCGGTCGTTCGACGACTGGGCGTTGCGGGTGATGCAGCGCGGGTTCGGTCCCGAATCTGACCGACAACATCGGTTCGGCGTTCTTCGCCTCCACCATGGTGTGCCTGGCGGTGCTGGCGGCGGGACCTCAGGCCGTCTCGCGGGCGGCGGCCCGGCCGGCCGCCCTGCCTGAGAACACGCAGCCGCCCAGGAACGTACCCTCCAACGACCGGTAGCCGTGGACGCCGCCGCCACCGAATCCGGCGGCCTCACCGGCGGCGTACAGCCCGTCGAACACGGTCCCGTCGGCCTTGCGCACCCGCGAATCCAGATCGGTTTCCAGACCGCCCAATGACTTTCGGGTCAGGATGTGCAGCTTGACGGCGATCAGCGGTCCGGCCTTCGGATCGGTCAGTCGGTGCGGCGCGACGACGCGCGCGATGCGATCCGGCAGGTACTCACGGGCCGCCCGGATGGCGGTGATCTGGCTGTCCTTGGTGAACTTGTTCACCACCTCCCGGTCCCGTGCGGTCACCTCGGCCTCGACGGTCGCGTAGTCCAGCGGTTCCACATCGGGTAGCGCGTTCATCGCGGTCACCAACTCGCGCAGCGAATTCGCGGAGACGAAGTCCGAGCCGCGGTCGACGAAGGCCCGCACCGGCGCGGGTCCGCCGTCGCGGCCGCGGGCCAGCACTGCGCGCACGCTGCGCCCGGTCAGGTCGGGATTCTGTTCCTGACCTGAGAGCCCGAACTCCTTGGCGATGATCCGGGCGTTGAGGACGAACCAGGTGTAGTCGTGGCCGCTGGCCGCGATGTGTTCCAGCGTGCCCAGGGTGTCGAAGCCGGGGTAGAGTGGCACCGGCAGCCGCTTGCCGGTCGCGTCCAGCCACAACGAGGACGGCCCGGGCAGGATACGGATGCCGTGGTTGGGCCACACCGGGTCGTAGTTGGTGATGCCTTCGGTGTAGTGCCACATCCGGTCGCTGTTGATGAGGTGTGCGCCCGCGGTCTCGCTGATGCCCAGCATCCGGCCGTCCACGTGTTCGGGCACCCCGGACAGCAGCTGCTGCGGCACCCGTCCCATCCGGGCGGGCCAGTTCTTGCGGACCAGATCGTGGTTCCCGCCGATGCCACCACTGGCGACGATGACCGCCGGGGCCCGGAACTCGAACTCCCCCAAAGCCTTCCGTGACGACGCCACACCACGTGCGGTTTCGCTGGGCTCCAGGATCGTGCCGCGGATGCCGGTCACCGCGCCACCTTCGACGATGAGTTCGTCGACGCGATGCCGATGGACGAACTTCACTCTCGGCTGACCCAGCAGCCGGCGGGCGAACAGGTCGACCAGCGCCGGCCCGGTCCCCCAGGTGATGTGGAAGCGGGGCACCGAGTTGCCGTGCCCGAGTGCGCCATAGCCACCGCGTTCGGCCCAGCCGACCATGGCGAAGGTCTGCAGGCCACGCTCGCGCAGCCAGCTGCGTTTCTCACCGGCGGCGAAATCCACGTAGGCGTGTGCCCACTGCCGCGGCCAGTGGTCCTCCTCCCGGTCGAAACCGGCGCTGCCCAGCCAGTCCTGCAGTGCCAGCTCGTGGCTGTCCTTGATGCCCAGCCGGCGCTGCTCGGGACTGTCCACCAGGAACAGCCCCCCGAACGACCAGTACGCCTGGCCACCCAGGTTGGCGGCGTTCTCCTGATCGACGATCAGGACCCGGCGGCCCCGCTCGGTCAGTTCCGCCGCGGCGACCAGTCCGGCCAGCCCTGCCCCCACCACGATGACGTCGGCATCTGCCATGCCGCCAACTTAGCCTCAGGCAGCATCGGTGAGGGCGGGATCCGCCTCCCAGCGGTAGGTCTCGGGGGTGCAGCCGTGCATCAGTGCCAGGTCGATGGCGTCGTAGACGGCTTGGCGCGGCCCGGTATGGCGCAGCTGACGCGCCGAGACGGCCAGCCGGACCGTCCCACCGCGGCGCGCGGTGCGCTCGGCGGACAGCACCAGGGTTCGGCACCACCAGTTCTCGGTCAGGAATCCCGCACCGATGCCCAGTACCCGCCCCGGGGTGGCGGTGTTGCGCACCAGATCGGTGATGCCGAACAGGCCGGCGAGCACCCGGAAACCATTGCGCGACAGGGCCGTCACGGTGCCCTCGGACACCGTCCAGCCGGGAGCGGCGAACAACCGGGTGCGCAGGCCCAGATGCTCCATCACCCGGTCGGCGCTCATCAGCCGCAGGTTCGCCTCGTGCGTGGGCAGCGAGGCGAACTCGCTGCGGCGCTTCTTGGTGGCGGCCTCGTCATACCCGTGCAGCACCACCGCATCGCCGCCGGCGCGGCGCTCGCCCAGCCAGAACGCGGTGGCGGCGTCGCGCTCCAGCCGGTAGTCGCCCTTCAGCCGCGGCGCCACCAGCAATGACACCGGCACCCCGCGCGCGTCCAGTTCGTCGCAGAAGGCATCGACGTCGGACAGCGTGCGGTCCCGGATCCCGGAGATCGAGACGATCAGCTCTGCGGTCACGCCCTTCAGTGTCGCAACGTCAGATGTCACGACGGTTGCGAACACCCGGACGCGAGTTGGCTATTTGGAGATGACGGCCTCGATGGCGGTGATCACCTCGGGTGCATCCGGCGCGGTGCGCGGACGGTGGAGGAGCAGAAGGCCAGCCGTCGCGATCGGATCAGCAGCGGTGTCATAGCCGCAATCTTGACATCGACTAGATAACCACGGTGTCAGGTGCGCGGACCGCCGAACAGGTTGTGCACCTGACCCTCGCCGTGGTTCTCGGGGTCGGCGATGGCCAGCAGCCACGCGAACTGGAACGCGGTCTCCTTCCACCGCTCGTAGCGCCCGCTGACACCTCCGTGGCCGGCCGCCATCTCGGTCTTCAGCAGCACCTTGGCGGCATCCGCTGCGGGATCGAGCTGCGCATACCGAAGAGCCGCAACCCATTTCGCGGGCTCCACGTAGCACACCCTGGTGTCGTTGAGCGATGTCATCGCCAGTACCGCCGGATAGTCCTGGGTCGTGACGTTCTCATAAGGCGAGTACGACTTCATGTAGTCGTACACATCCTTGTCCTCCAAGGGGTTTCCCCACTCGTCCCATTCGGTGACCGTCAGTGGCAGCGACGGATCCAGGATCGTGGTCAGCGGATCGACGAACGGCACCTGGGCCAGTACCCCGGCGAACAGGTGCGGAGCCAGATTGAGCACCGCGCCGACCAACAGCCCACCGGCACTGCCCCCGAGCGCGACCAGGTTCTTCGGACGGGTCAGGTCGGTGACCACCAGATGCTCTGCCACCGCAACGAAATCGGTGAAGGTATTGCGCTTGTGCAGCAGCTTGCCGTCCTCATACCACGGGCGGCCCAGCTCGCCACCGCCGCGCACATGGGCCACCGCGAACGCCATACCGCGGTCGAGCAGCGACAAGCGCGCGATGGAGAACCGTGGGTCCTCACACGACTCGTAGGCCCCGTAGCCGTACAGCAGCGTCGGGGCGGGGAACGCGAGTCCCGCCCGGTGCACGATCGAGATGGGCACCCTGGCACCGCCGGAGGCGACCGCCCAGTCCCTGCGCTCGACATATTCCTCGGGCCGGTAGCCACCGAGCACCGGCTGCTCACGCAACAGCGTGCGGTCGCCCGTCACCAGATCGAAGTCATAGATCCGCACCGGGATCACCCACGACACCGCACTCACCCGCAGCTTCGGCGAGGACCAGTTCGGGTTACCGCTCAAACCCGCCGACATCAACTCGGATTCGAAGGCGATCTCCTGCGCCTGCCCGTAGGAGCCGTCGGACCCGATGGGCCACAGCTGAATTCGGGGCAGCGCCTCGCGCCGGTAGCTCACCACCAGGTGTTCCTCGAACGCATCGACGCCGTCGAGGCGGACATCGTCGCGGTGTTCGATCAGCGTCCGAAATGCACTCGGGTCGCTGACCGGCGCCTCGACCAGGGTGAAGTTCACCGCGCCGTCGTTGTGCAGGATGAGGAAGCGGTCCTCGCCGCCCACCACGGCATGCTCGACGGAGTACTCGACCTGGTCACGGCGCGGCAGCACCACGGTGAATTCGGCATCGGGGTCCGCGGCATCGGCGTAGCGCACCTCGGAAGTGACCGCACTGCCCGCGGCGATGATCACGTACTTGTCACTGCGGGTGCGTCCGACGCCGAGCCAATACCGTTCGTCGGCTTCGTGATACACCTTCTGCGCGGGCAGACCCGAACCGAGCCGGTGCCGCCACACGGTGTCGGGCCGCCATGCCTCGTCGACGGTGACGTAGTACACCGAGTGATTGTCGGTACCCCAGGTCGCCCCGGCGCCGATCCCGGCGATGGTGTCCTCGTAGAGCTTGCCGGTCCGAAGATCCTTGAACCGCAACGTGTACCGCTCATCACCCTTGACATCCACCGAGAACGCCAGGATGTTGCCGTCCACGCTGATGCTCACCGCACCGAGGGAGAAGAACTCGTGACCCTGCGCCTCGACGTTTTCGTCGAGCAGGATCTGCTCGCC
Source organism: Mycobacterium sp. (assembly GCA_011620645.1). Taxonomy (GTDB): domain Bacteria; phylum Actinomycetota; class Actinomycetes; order Mycobacteriales; family Mycobacteriaceae; genus Mycobacterium. Next base: position 19,334 of record WOYS01000113.1, on the reverse strand, counting down.
CGGGATCGAGGTTTTCTCGTCGAGTTCGGGCGGCGTCCAGTCGTCGGGATCGCTGATCGGGCAACGGCAATGCACTCCGTACTGCTTGCCCTCGAAGCTGCGGCCGTAGTACCACCACGGGCCGCGACGGGTCGGGACCGACAGGTCGGTCTCCTTGGTTCGCGCCTTGATCTCGTCGAAGATCTTCTGCCGCAACGGCGCCAGCTGCGCGGTGGCAGCCTCGGCATGCACGTTCTCGGCTTCCAGGTGGGCGATCACCTCGGGGCTGGACTTGTCGCGCAGCCATTCGTAGTGATCGACGAAAACGTCGCCGTGGTGCTCGCGGCGATGCTCGACCCGTTTGGCGACGGGCGGCTGCACCGAGGTCATGATCCGATCCAATCGGAGAAGCTCAAGCCGGAAATCCTCTCGTAGGCCTCGATATAACGCGCGCGGGTGGCCGCGGCGATCTCGGCGGGCAACGGTGGCGGTGGGGTGTCCCCGTGGCGGTCCCAGCCCGAATCGGGTCCGGTCAGCCAGTTGCGCACGAACTGCTTGTCATAACTGGGCTGCACCTCGCCGGGCTGGTAGCTGTCGGCCGGCCAGTAGCGCGACGAATCGGGGGTGAGCACCTCGTCGGCCAGCACCAGGCCACCGGTATCGTCGCCCCCGACGGCGATCCCGAACTCGAATTTGGTGTCGGCGACGATGATGCCCTTGCTCAGCGCGTGCTCGGCGGCCTTGAGATAGATCTGCAGGGTCGCCTCGCGCAGCTCGGCTGCCCGCTGCGCACCCACCAGCTCGACCACCGCGTCGAAGGACACGTTCTCGTCGTGCGCACCGAGTTCGGCCTTGGTCGCCGGGGTGAACAGCGGCTCATCGAACTTGCTGGCCTCGCCGAGCCCGGCCGGCAGCTCGATCCCGCAGACCGACCCCGACTGCTGATAGTCGATCAGCCCGGAACCGGTCAGATATCCGCGCGCCACGCACTCGACGGGCAACATCTCCAGGGCGCGGACGACCAGGGCGCGGCCCAGTACCTCCCCGGGGATCCGCTCATCGTCGGGCGGTCCCGCGAGGTGATTGGCCACCCCGAGATGGTCGAAGAAGAACACGCTCATCGCGGTCAGGATGCGGCCCTTGTCCGGGATGTCGGTATCCAGGATGTGGTCGAACGCGGAGATGCGGTCGGTGGCCACGAACAGCAGATGTCCGTCATCGATGCGGTAGAGCTCACGAACCTTGCCGCTGGCCAGATGCCGGTAGTCGGTCAGAGCGGGACGCATTGACCCACCCTATGTGCTGGGATCGACGACATGAGAATGCGGTACCTGCCCTACGCCAGCCGGCCCGGCCGTCTGCTGGCCCAACTCGTCAGCGACGTCACCGTCATCATCTGGACGGTGATGTGGGTGCTGGTGGGCAGCGCGGTGTACACGGCGGTGGCGACCATCGCCGAGGTGGGCCGACAGGTTCAGGACGGCGCCGACGGGGTGTCGGGCAGCCTGAACTCCGCCGGTGACAGCGCGGATGACATCCCGCTGATCGGCGACGCCCTCGCCGGACCGCTGCGCGCCGCCAGCGACGCCGCCGGTGAGATCGCCGGCGCAGGTCAGAGCCTGGACAGCACCGCGACGTGGCTGGCCTGGGTGCTGGCGCTGGCCGTCGCGGCCACCCCGATCCTGGCCGTCGCCATGCCGTGGCTGTTCCTGCGGCTGCGGTTCTTCCGGCGCAAGCTGACGGTACTGTCCCTGGCCTCCACCCACGCCGGGCAGGAACTGCTGGCCATGCGGGCGCTGGCGAACCGGCCGCTGGGCAAGCTCACCGCCATCGATCCGGATCCCATCGGGGCCTGGCGCCGCGACGACCGGCCGGCCATCCGTGGCCTGGCTCTGCTCGAACTGCACGCCGCCGGGGTGAGGCTGTAAAGGGGCGGCGTTGGAGACCCGCAGATTGTCGTCGTGGCCTGAGTCCATGCCTCCGCGGCTAGCGACCGGTGGATCACCAACCGCGGCAAGGGTTCTACAGGATGGCGCCGGAAGTGTACTTGGCAGCGTCGGGGTATCGGCCGATCAGGTCCTCCACCGCCGAGACGACGCTGTCGACCTGGGCGCCCGCCGCACCGGTGAACGCCTCCTTGTCCGCCAGCGCGGCCTCCAGCGCCACCTTGTCCAGCGGCAACCGGGGGTCGGCGGCCAACCGGTGCAGCAGGTCGGGCTCCTTTCCCTGCTCCCGCATGACCAGTGCCACCGCGACGGCGTGTTCCTTGATGATCTGGTGCGCGGCTTCGCGTCCGACACCGGCGCGCACCGCAGCGATGAGGATGCGCGTGGTCGCCAGGAACGGCAGGTAGCGATCCAGCTCGCGCTGGATCACCGCAGGGTAGGCGCCGAACTCGTCGAGCACCGTCAGGAAGGTCTCGATCTGTCCGTCGATGGCGAAGAACGCGTCGGGCAACGCGACCCGGCGCACGACCGAGCAGAACACGTCCCCCTCGTTCCATTGGGCACCGGCGAGTTCGGCCGCCATCGACGCATAACCGCGCAGCACCACCTGCAGTCCGTTGACCCGTTCACAGGACCGGGTGTTCATCTTGTGCGGCATCGCCGAGGACCCCACCTGGCCCGGTGCGAACCCCTCGGTGACCAGTTCGTGCCCGGCCATCAGCCGGATGGTGTGCGCGAACGACGACGGACCCGCACCCAACTGCACCAGTGCGGACACCACATCGTGATCCAGCGAACGCGGGTAGACCTGTCCGACACTGGTGAAAACGTCTGTGAATCCCAGGAATTGCGCGACGCGCCGCTCCAGTTCGGCGAGCCGGTCGGTATCGCCGTCGAACAGATCCAGCATGTCCTGGGCGGTGCCCATCGGGCCCTTGATCCCGCGCAGCGGGTAACGGTCGATCAGCTCACGCAGCCGGGTCAGTGCCAGCAGCGTCTCCTCCGCGGCCGAGGCGAACCGCTTGCCCAGCGTGGTGGCCTGCGCGGCGACGTTGTGACTGCGTCCGGCCATCACCACGTCGCGGTACACGAGCGAACGTTCGGCCAGCCGCGCCACCACCGCCACGCCGTGGGCGAAGACGAGTTCCAGCGACCGGCGGATCTGCAACTGCTCGACGTTCTCGGTGAGGTCACGACTGGTCATGCCCTTGTGCACGTGCTCATGGCCGGCCAGCGCGTTGAACTCCTCGATGCGCGCCTTCACGTCGTGACGGGTGACCCGCTCGCGCGCGGCGATCGAACCGAGGTCGACGTTTCCCAGCACACGCTCGTAGTCGTCGACCACGCCGTCGGGCACCGGGACACCCAGTTCGGTCTGCCCGCGCAGCACCGCCAGCCACAGTCGTCGTTCGGCGATGATCTTCGCCTCGGGCGACCAGATGGCGGCCATCTCATCGCTGGCGTAGCGGTTGGCCAGCACATTCGGGATCGTCACGAACACACAGCTTACGGGCGTCGCCGAAGCGCCGATCTAGGGTGCGTCGCCCAGGTGGGTCGGATCGCTGATCTCGATGATGGTGAGGACGACATTGAACTTGACGCTCTCACCGACGCCGTGGAAGTTCACCAGAGCAAGCATCAGCATGAACAGCAGCGCGATGACGATGACACCCGTCGTGCCCCAGGAATCCTGCAGACCGAAGCCCTTGAGGAAGTTCGACCCCGAACACCTGCGATGCGGTGGACGCCGAAGTGACGCCCGAGGACATCACCACGAAAGCGACCAGGAACGTCACGAAGTGAATCCCGAATGCCTTGTGCGCGTATAGAGCTGCGCCGGCGGCATTCGGGTACTTGGTCACCAGTTCCAGGTAGCTGAACGCGGTGACGGTGGCGATCAGGAACGCCACCAGGAACGGAAGCCAAGCCGCGCCACCGACTTCCGCGGCGACGTCGCCCGTCAGCGCGTATACCCCCGTACCGAATACGTCGCCCACCACGAACAGCAGTGGCAGGCCGGGTCCCAACACCCGCCGCAGTTGTGGCTCCTCTGTGGCTACCGCATGCGTCATGCCGCCCCTTTGTTCGGTCAGACGTGGTTCGGTCAGACGTGCATGCCCCGCTCGTCGACGGGCGCGAGCACATCGATCACATCGATCAGCGTCGCGCGGGCGGTAGCTCTGGGGCCGTCGCCCTCGTCCACCAACGAGGCAACCACAGCTCCATCCACCGCGCATACCAGAGCGGTGAGCAGTTCCGATCGCACCGAGCGGCCGGACCGCTCCATCACCTCGACGACGGCGTCGGCTCTTTGGCGCAGGATCCGCCGCTGGATGTCGCGCAGTTCGGGTTGGCGGGCACAGGCGATGTAGCGCTCGTAGCGCGAGATCAACTGCTCGGACACCCGCACCCCCGCGTTGTCGCCGACAAGCAGATCCACCAGCAGGTCGGCGGTTGACTCGGCACCGCGCCGTCGCCGCGACAGGCGCGCGACCTGCAACTGCAGTTCCGCCGCCTCGCGCTCACCGATGTGTTCGACCGCCTTGGCGATGAGATCGTCCAGTGAGGAGAAGTAGTACGTGGTGGACGCCAGCGGCAATCCGGCACGCCGCGCCACCGCGCGATGACGGACCGCGTCGATCCCGCCCTCGCACAGCAGATCGGCGGCGGCACTCACCAGAGCGCCCCGCCGACGTTCGCCCTTGGGAGTCACCGCCGCTGTCACGATTTGCATGCTGCCAGCAAAATCCCAGTTGTATGGCGGTTTTCGGCAATCACGACAAGTTGACAGGAAGCGCCACGGCGGCGACTGGCAAGATGGCGCCAATGTCAGCCCCGAACCGCCGGACCGTCCTGCGCATGGGCCTCGGCGCGGCCGTCGGCGCGATCGCAGTCGGAGCTACTGCCCTGCCGAAGGCGGTAGGGCAACCCGCACCCACCTATCGATCGGGGTCGTTCGTCTCCGCGGCACGCGGTGGGGTGAGCACCAACTGGGCCATCGCCCAACCGCCGGGGCAGACCGCGCCGCTGCGCCCGGTGATCGCACTGCACGGCAAGGGCAGCGATGCCGCGACGGTGATGGCGGGCGGTGTCGAACAGGGGCTGGCAGAAGCCGTCGCGGCGGGCCTCCCGCCGTTTGCTGTGGTGGCCGTGGACGGCGGCGGGGGCTACTGGCACGACCGCGATTCCGGGGACGATGCCGGCGAAATGGTACTGGATGAGCTGATTCCGATGCTGGCCGGCCAGAGATTGGACACCTCCCGGGTGGGCTTCATCGGCTGGTCGATGGGCGGCTATGGCGCTTTGCTGCTGGGCGCCAGACTGGGTCCGGCGCGCACCGCCGGGATCTGCGCGGTCAGCCCCGCGCTGTGGACGTCGGCCGGTGCCGCGGCACCCGGTGCGTTCGACGGGGAGCAGGACTATGCGGCCAACAGTGTCTGGGGCCTGGCTGCGCTGGGCGCCGTCCCGATCCGTATCGACTGCGGTAACGGCGACCCGTTCGCCGCCGCGACCAGGCAGTTCATCGCCCAGTTGCCGAACCCGCCGGCCGGCGGGTTCTCCCCCGGCGGACACAATGATGCGTTCTGGAGCTCGCAGCTTCCCGCCGAAATCTCCTGGCTGGCACCACTACTCGTTGCCTGACGAATCAGAGTCGTGGCCTGACAAGTCAGAGCGAGATGCGCCCCTCGGCGGCCGCCAAGCCGATGTCGGTCCGGAAGTGGCTGCCGGGCAGGCGAATTGATTTCAGCAGCTGATAGGCCGCTGCACGGGCCCCGTCCAGGTCGGCGCCGGTGCCCACGACCGAGAGTACTCGCCCGCCCGCGGATACGACCGCGCCGTCCTCGCGCCGGGTGGTGCCCGCGTGCAGGACGCCCTCGGCCTCGGAACCGGAGATGACGTCTCCGACCCGCGGCCGGCCCGGGTAGTTCTCGGCGGCCACCACCACGGTGACCGCGGCGCCGTCCCGCCACTGCAGATCCCCGAACGTCGCAAGCGAGCCGGTGGCAGCCGCGTTCAGCAGCTGCCCCAGCGGGGACTCCAGCAGCGCCAGCACCGCCTGGGTCTCCGGGTCGCCGAACCGGCAGTTGAACTCCACCACCGAGGGACCCGCGGAGGTGATCGCCAGTCCGGCGTAGAGCAGGCCGGAGAATGAGCTGCCGCGGGAAACCATCTCGGCTGCAACGGGTTTGACGATCTCTTCGACGATCTGGGTGACCACCTGCGCGGGCAGCCACGGCAGCGGGGTGTAGGCGCCCATGCCGCCGGTGTTGGGGCCGGCGTCGTTGTCACCGACCCGCTTGAAGTCCTGTGCGGGCAGCAGCGGCACCACGGTCTCGCCGTCGACGAGGCAGAACAGCGAGACCTCCGGGCCGTCCAGGAACGACTCCAGCAGCACCGGGTGCCCTGAGTCCAGCAGCGACGCGGCGTGCGCACGGGCGGCGTCACGGTCGGCGGTGACCACGACGCCCTTGCCCGCGGCGAGGCCGTCGTCCTTGACCACCCAGGCGGCCTGGCCGGCCGGCGGGCCGAAGCGGTCCAGCGCCGCGTCGAGGTGCGCGGGGGTGTCGACGATCTCGCTGGCCGCGGTCGGAACACCGGCGGCGGCCATCACGTCCTTGGCGAAGGCCTTGGACCCCTCGATACGGGCGGCGTCCTTGGACGGCCCGAAGCAGGCGATGCCGGCAGCGCGGACTGCGTCGGCCACACCGAGCACCAGTGGCACCTCGGGCCCCACCACCACGAGGTCGGCCTCGATGCGCTGCGCGAGCGCGATGACAGCCGGCGCCGAACTGATGTCGACGTCCCACTGGGCGGCGATGGCGGCGGTACCGGCATTGCCGGGCGCCACCGCGACCTGTTCGACCTGCGGATCACGCCGAAGGGCGAGCAGCAGGGCGTGTTCACGGGCTCCGGATCCGATGACGAGGACGCGCACGGTTGACAACCCTATCTGGCCCGGCGCTCGCGCCGCACCAAGTCGGCGGCCACACACTTCTCAATGAGGTGTGCGGTCGGTGCAGCGAGTGCGGTATGCCACACCTCGAAGAGCGTGACCCTCGAAGAGCGTGACGATGTCGACGCCGACGACACCGAGCTCGACCGGTGGCGGCGGACGCGGACCCGGGTGACTAGCGGGAGTGCCAGCAGATCTGTTCGGCCTCAAGCGGAATCGACGCGTCCGGGTGATAGGGCACGATGCGGGGGGTGTAGACCTCGGGTCGTCGCGGCCCATCGACGTGGGCGTGGTAGCTGAACGTCCCGCGGATAACTTCGTCACCGCGTTCCATCGGTATCCGCTCCGTGACGCCGCCTTCGGAGGCGGCGGCGGCGTATAACTGCACGCGCACTGCGTCGCTTTCGATCGTGCCGAGTGAGACGAGGACCCGGAAGTCGTGCCCGGTCGCGGCCGGCTCGACGTGCAAGGCGCCGAACGACACCTCGCTCCAGTGGTTGGCGATCATTTCCCGCCAGGCTTGCACGTCGCTGCCGACCCGGCAGTGGTCGATGATGCGCGCGCGGTAGGCGGCAGCCGCGGGGGCGTAGAACTCCTCGACGTATTGGCGAACCATCCGTTCCGAGGAGAATTGGGGTGTCAACGTCGCCATGCTCGCACGCACGCGCGCCATCCAGCCCTCCGGGACCCCGTCATGGTCGCGGGTGTAAAACATTGGGACGATTTCGTTCTCCAGCAGCGTGTAGAGGCCGTTTGCCTCCTGGGCGTCCCACTGCCGGTCGCTGCCGTGTTCCTGACCGTCGCCGATCGCCCAACCCACCGCGGGGTTGTAGGCCTCGGCCCACCAGCCGTCGAGTTCCGACAGGTTCAGGCCGCCGTTGACGAGTACTTTCATCCCGCTGGTCCCGCTGGCTTCCCAGGGCCGCAGTGGTGTGTTGATCCAGACGTCGACGCCGCCGACGAGCTGTTCGGCGAGCAGCAGGTCGTAGTCGGCGATGAGCGCGACGTGTGATCGAACATCCTCGCGTTGGGAGAACTCATACCAGCGCTGAATCATCGCCTTGCCGAAGGTGTCGGCCGGATGGGCCTTGCCGGCAACGGCAATCTGTACGGGCCGTTCAGGATTGGTGAGAATGCGGGCCAGGCGATCGGGATCGTGCAGCAGCAGCCCGGTGCGTTTGTACTCGGTGAAGCGCCGGGCGAAACCGAGTGTCAGGGCTTTGGGATCGAAGATGCGTTGCGCTTCGTCGATGCGGTCCGCGCCGGCGCCGGCGATCGTCAGCTGGCGTGCCAGCCGTTGGCGTGCCCAGCCCACGAAGCGCTCGCGGTTGCGGTTGCGCATCGCCCACAATTCGGTCGTTGGACGCTTGTCCATCCGCTCGACGATCGGTGTCGGAACACCCCGCCACTGCTCGCGCAGTTCGGCGTCCGTCCACAGTTCGTCGGCGGCTGGTGAGTCCCACGAGGGAACGTGGACGCCGTTGGTGACGTGCCCGACCGGAACCTCCTCGAGCGGGCAGCGCGGAAACAGGCCGGCGAACAGTTCGCGGCTCACCTCACCGTGCAGTCGGCTGACGCCGTTGACGCGCGACGCGCCGCGAATGGCGAGGTATGTCATGTTGAATGGTTCGGAATCGTCGTGCGGGTGCATGCGGCCGAGGCCGAGGATTGTGCCGATGCTCACCTGCATCTCGGCGGCGAACGGCGTGAGGTACTCGACGACGTAGCTGGGATCGAAGCGGTCGAAGGCGGCGGCAACGGGCGTGTGGGTGGTGAACACGGTGCCCGTGCGCGCGACGGTCAGCGCGACGTCGAACGGTACGGCGTGTTCCAGCGCGATCCAGCGGGCCCGCTCCAACACGGCGAACGCCGCGTGCCCTTCGTTGAGGTGACAGACGTAGGGATCGAGCCCCAGCTCGCGCAGCAACCGCCACCCCCCGAACCCCAGCACCATCTCCTGCTCCCACCGAACTTCGGGATCGGCGTCGTAGAGTTGCGCCGTGATGCCGCGGTCGGAGGGGTCGTTGGCCGGATCGTTGCTGTCGAGCAGATACAACCACAGCCGTCCGACGTTGACGGCCCAGGCGCGCAAATACAGGGTCCGGCCCGGAAATTCGAGCGGAATACGAATCCAGGCACCATCGGGGCCGCGCAACCGCTGCACCGGAATCTCACTGGGATCGCTGAACGGGTAGAGCTCGCGCTGATTACCTTGCGAGTCCAGGACCTGACGAAAGTACCCCTGCTGATACAGCAGGCCGATCCCGACCACCGGCACACCGAGATCGGTCGCGGCCTTCATGTGATCGCCGGCCAGCACACCGAGCCCACCCGCGTAGATCGGCAACGCCTCAGACAGGCCGAACTCCATGCTGAAGTACGCGGTCAGATTCAGATCCTTCGCCGCCGGCGATTGGGGAAACCAGAACGGGTCACTGTTGCGCTTTCGGCGATCTTCGATCAGTGCCTGCACCTGGGCACTGAACGCCGGGTCATCGCCGAGCGCCTCGAGCTCGGGCTGGCCGATCGACTTGAGCACCGCCCAGGGATTGCGCGAGGCAGCCCACAGCTCCGGATCGACTCGGTGCCATACCCGGTCGGCACGGTGCGACGAGATGAGCCGCATATCGAGGGCGAGGTCGTCCAAACCACGCAGCGAGTCCGGGAGATTGATGTCCGTGCCATGATCCGCCATGAGATCGCCTGCCTCGTAGTTCAGAAAGTCCGTGCTGGCGAAACCTAACTCGGAAGTCTTAACAGAAGGCAAAGCCTTCGTGTCTTTACGGCTTCACGATTGCCCGGTACCCCAAACGCCGATGAGCGGCGCGGCCTGGTCGCCGGGCAGTTGATCCAGCTCAGCTGGCCCGCAGGTCGCGCTTGGCCGCCTCACGGGCCAGCATGCGGTCACGCTGCTCCTCGAATCGGCCCACATTCACGGCCAGGCTCTCCAGGAAGGCGGCCAGCCGGTCGCGGCGGGCCTCCCCCTTGGCACTGAAGTCCGTGCGTTCGAAGATTCGCCACTTACGCAGCACCGGCATCACGACCTCGTCCATGTGCTGGCGCAGATCGTAGATACCGTGCTTGGCCATCAGCACACCGTTGCGCCGGAAGTCGGGCATGCCCTGCCCGGGCATCCGGAAGTTCTCGACGACGGCCGCCAGCGCCTCCAGCGTCTGGTCGGGCGAAAGGTCAAGGGCCGCGCTGCAGATATTCCGGTAGAAGATCATGTGCAGGTTCTCGTCTGCTGCGATCCGGCCCAGCAACCGATCGGCGATCGGGTCATCGCAGACCTTGCCGGTGTTGCGGTGACTTACCCGGGTGGCCAGCTCCTGGAATGTCACATAGGAGACCGACATCAGGAAAATCGAATCGTGCATGGCCAGTTCCGCTGCGGTCGCCCCGAATCCGTTGGTGACATGCTCCATCCGGGCCCGCTCCAGCGCCATCAGATCGACCGCACGGGTAACCACCAGATAGTCGCGAATGGCGATGCCGTGCCGATTCTCCTCCGCGGTCCAGCGGTTCACCCACGCACCCCACGGACCGTCCTGGGAAAAGCTGCCCGCGGCCTCGCGGTGATAGGACGGCAGGTTGTCCTCGGTCAGCAGATTGGTGATCATCGCCGCGCGGGCGACCTCGCCCAGCGACGACTGCCCGGGTTCCCAGTCCGTACCGCCGGTGGCCGCGAAATTGCGGCCCTCCTGCCACGGCACATAGTCGTGCGGATACCAGTCTTTCGTGTTGGCCAGGTGTCGGTTGACGTTGTCTTCGGCGATCGACTCAAGCTCGTGCAAGAGCACAGCATCCGTCATCGGCTTCTGCATAAAACCAAACATCCCGTCGGTCTCGTCCTAGTTGCCGCTGGAGGGCAACGGATCACCGAGTTGTGGCTCCGACTCGTCGGTTTCTGCGGAGTGCGCCTGGGCGGCGGTCAAGTTCAGCATAAATGGCGCACCTGCGAAAACGGTAACCGACCCGCCTATGCTCGACGGCATGGCGACCCTATTCACCATGATCATCAACGGCGATATCCCTGGTCGATTCGTCTACGAGGACGACGAGATCGTGGCATTCCTCACCATCGAGCCGATGACACAGGGCCACACGCTGGTCGTACCGCGCGCAGAGGTGGACAACTGGCAGGACCTCGACCCCGCCCTGTTCGGCCGGGTGATGGCCGTCTCTCAACGAATCGGGAAAGCAGTGTGCGCGGCGTTCGACGCCGAACGTGCCGGTGTCATCATCGCCGGCCTTGAGGTGCCGCACCTGCACGTACACGTCTTTCCGGCCCGAAACCTCAGCGATTTCGGTTTCGCCTCCGTGGATCGCAACCCGTCGCCGGAATCCCTCGACGAGGCGCAGACGAAGATCAAAGCGGCGCTGGCTCAGCTGCACTGAGCGGCGACGTCGACGATCCTGGGCAGGCTGACCCGGAACCGGCAGCCGTGCCCCGGTGCGGTGTCCACGGACACCGTGCCGCCATGCGCATCGACCAGCGCGTCGACGATCGACAGCCCCAGACCGGACCCACCACTGGCGCGGGTCCGTGACGAGTCCGCCCGGTAGAACCGCTCGAAAACCCGCTGTGCGTCTTCGGCATTCATCCCGGGCCCCTCATCGCAGACCTCGAGCACGGCATTGGCGGCATCGGTGCCCACCCGCACCGTGATGCGGGCCGACGACGGGGTGTGCTGCACCGCGTTGGACATCAGGTTGCTGAACACCTGCCGTAGCCGCGCCTCGTCTCCCAGCACTTCGGGTGTGCCCGGTCCGTCGAACACCTCCATCCGGATCCGCCGCCCCTGCGCGACCGTCTGCGCGTCATGCACGGCATCACTGGCCAGCGCGAGCAGATCCACCCGGCGCTGGTCCAACGGTCGTTGTTCGTCGAGGCGGGCGAGCAACAGCAGGTCCTCGACGAGCAGGCCCATCCGTCCGGCCTCACTTTCGATGCGGCCCATCAGCATGCCGGTATCGCGGGCCGCGCCCTGGCGGTACAGCTCGGCATAGCCGCGGATGGTGGTCAGCGGGGTACGCAGATCGTGGCTGGCGTCGCCGATGAAGCGGCGCATGCGTTCCTCGGACTCGCGAGCCAACTCCGCCGATTGCTCCGAGCAGGCCATCGCGCGCTGGATCTGGGCCAGCATTCCGTTCAGCGCCAACGAAAGACGTCCCACCTCGGTGCGCGGATCACGTTGTGGGACACGGCGTTCCAGCTCGCCAGCAGCGATCGCGGCCGCCGTCTGCTCCACCTCGGCCAGCGGCCGCAGGCTGCGGTGCACCACCGCGTATCCGACCACGCCGAGCACCAACAGCACCGCCGAACCGATGGCGGCCTGCGACCAGATCAGGGCGCGCATGGTGGATTCGACCTCGGTCAGATCGATCGCGACAGTGGTTAGCTCGCCGTTGGGCCCCCGGACGGTGACCGCCCGCCACTGCATGTCGGAGGAATCGTCAGAGCCGACGGTCACCGGATCCGGCCCGACGTCGTTGTTCGCCGGCAGCACCGGATCGGCAGAACCGTTCTTGACGGCCAACCGGACGCTGCCATCCGAATCGGTGCCGCGCACATAGAAATTCGACGGCGGATACGCCGGGCTGGGGTCGGACACCGGAGTCGAGATCATCATCGGAGCCCGCGCCCAGCCGCCGGATGCCTCCAGCAGTGTCTGGTCGATCCGCTGAATCTCGGTGTGCCGCATCAGCGAGGTGACCGCCACCCCGGACGCGAGCAGGCCGAGCCCCACCAGAACCAGAGTGGCCGCCACCAAACCGACCCGTAGCGGGACCCCGCGCCCGAACACGCCCCCGTCGCTTCGTTCGTCCAGGCGTCGCGTGCCCATACCCTGCGGCGCGCCTAGCGCGGTTCGCGCAGGACGTAGCCCACGCCTCGCAGCGTGTGGAGCAACCGTCTCTCGCCGGTGTCGATCTTGCGGCGCAGATAGGAGACATAGGACTCGACGACGTTGACGTCACCGCCGAAGTCGTAGCGCCACACGTGGTCGAGGATCTTCGGCTTGCTCAGCACGGTGCCGGCGTTGATGACGAAGTAGCGCAGCAGGGTGAACTCGGTGGGCGACAGCGATACCGGTTCGCCGGCCTTCCACACCTCGTGGGTTTCCTCGTCAAGTTCGATATCGGCGAAGGTCAGCCGCGCATTGCGGGGCTCCTCGACGCCGCGGCCGACGCGACGCAGGATGACGCGCAGCCGCGCCACCACCTCTTCCAGGCTGAACGGCTTGGTGACGTAGTCGTCGCCGCCGAGGGTCAGCCCGGTGATCTTGTCCTGCAGGTTGTCGCGGGCGGTGAGGAACAGGGCGGGCGCATCGATACCGTCGGCGCGCATCCGGCGCAGCACGCCGAAGCCGTCCATACCGGGCATCATCACGTCCAGGATCACCGCGTCGGGCCGGATCTCACGGGCCTTGTCCAGCGCATCGGCGCCGCTGGAGGCGGTGTGCACCTCGAAACCCTGGAACTTGAGGCTGACCGACAGCAACTCGACGATATTGGTCTCATCGTCGACGACGAGCACCCGCGCCTCCGGGATGCTGTCCACTGATTCCGATATTGCCGACAGTGCCATGCCCCTACGGTCCTCTCTGTGGATGAAGTGAGGCTGCGTACCCGTTGTGAACTTGCTGAGAATGCGTTTCAGGCCGTTCTAGACTGGGCTGATGAACCTGGCCAATAGCGTCGCGCAGTTAGCGACCGCCCCAGTGAGGGTGGGGCTGGCCGTCGCCGACCTCGGCCTCACCATCGCAGGTGGCACGCTCAAGATGGTGCAGCGATCGCTCAACAACGCGAGCCCGTCCGGCGGCACCACCGGCTTTGCGGCCATGCTCGGTATCGATGAGGCCGTCGACCGGGCCAACCGGCTGGCCCGGGTCATGGACGATGACGCCCCGCTGGGACGTGCGCTGGCCCCGGAAGGCCCGCTCAACCAGCTGCTCCGTCCGGGCGGCCTCGTCGATCAGCTGACCGCTCCCGGCGGATTGCTGGATCGGCTCAATGCCCAGAGCGGACCGGTCGCGCGGGTCCTCGCCCCCGACGGCCTGATCGACCAGGTCACCGCCGAGGGCGGGCTGGTGGATCGGCTGACCGTCGAAGGGGGGGTCGTCTCGCGGGTGATCGCGCCCGGCGGACTGGCCGATCGGTTGTTGGCCGAAGAGGGCCTGGTGGAACGAGCGCTGCGCGAGGACGGTGTCGCCGAACAACTCCTCTCCGAGAACGGTCCGGTGGGTCGCGCCCTTTCCAAGGGCGGCCTCGTCGACCAGATCACCGCCGAGGGCGGCCTGATCGACCGGCTCACCACCGACAGCGGCGCCTTGTCCCGGGTGATCGCCCCAGGCGGGCTGGCCGACCAACTGCTTGCTGACGACGGGCTGATCGAGCGGATCCTGCGCGAGGGCGGGGTGGCCGACACCCTGCTGTCCGAGGGCGGCCTGCTGGACAGCCTGACCGACCCGAACGGGCCGCTGAACAAGCTCGCCGATGTGGCCGACACCCTGAATCGATTGGCGCCCGGACTGGAGGCTCTGGCCCCGACGATCGACGCCCTGCACGAGGCCGTCATCACGCTCAGCCAGATGGTCAACCCGCTCAGCAATATCGCCGGGCGCATCCCGCTACCGCGCCAGCGCAGCCGGCGCAGCAGCGGTGGCCCCCGCGCGGTGGTCTCCGAACGGATCATCGACGAGGACCGCTAGGCTGTCCGGCGTACCAAACGCCTCCGTAGCTCAGTGGTAGAGCACTCGCCTTGTAAGCGAAAGGTCGTCAGTTCAATCCTGACCGGGGGCTCACACCCTAGCGGTCCTCCATGGTGATGGTGAACGTGCCGTAGCGGCTGTCGCCCAGCCTGTTCGACATCTCGATGAGCGGTCACTGCCTCTTGGAGCGTGTCGCCCGGGTCACTGCATAGACTTCAACCTGTGCGCGAGGTTCTCGACGACCTGATGGCCACCTGGCGGTCCGGCGGCACCGCCGGCCTGGCCACCGTCGTGCGCACCATCAGATCCGCGCCGCGACCGGCCGGCGCCGCGCTGGTGGTCGCACCCGATGGCAGCGTGGCGGGCTCGGTCTCCGGCGGCTGCGTGGAAGGCGCGGTGTACGAACTCGCCACCGAAGTGGTGAATTCCGGCACGCCGGCGCTGCAGCGCTACGGCATCGGCGATGATGACGCCTTCGCCGTCGGGCTGACCTGTGGCGGCATCCTGGACGTGTTCGTGGAGCCCGTGTCGCAGAAGACCTTTCCCCAGCTCGCCGACATCGCAGAGGCCATCGCCACCCACCATCCGATCGCGGTGGCCACCGTGATCACTCATCCCGACCCGTCCTGGCCCGGCCGCCGGCTGCTCGTCGACCTGGAGAGGTCCGCCGGCAGCCTCGGATCCGAACGCGCCGACGCCGCGGTCGCCGACGATGCCCGCGGTCTGCTGCTGGCCGGACGCACCGCGGTGCTCTCCTACGGTCCCGACGGAGAGCGAGTGGACGACAGCGACGACCGGGCAATGGAGGTGTTCGTCGCGAGCTACGCCCCGCCGCCGCGGATGGTGATCATCGGCGCCATCGACTTCGCGGCGGCACTGGCCCGGCAGGCGACGTTCCTCGGCTATCACGTGACGGTGTGCGATGCGCGACCGGTGTTCGCCACGACCGCCCGCTTCCCCGCGGCCGACGAGGTGGTGATCGACTGGCCCGACCGGTACCTGCGGGCTCAACGGGATCTCGGCGCAATCGACGACCGCACCGCGATCTGCGTACTCACCCACGATCCCAAGTTCGACGTGCCCGCCCTCGAGGTGGCGCTGCGGCTGCCGCGGGTGGGCTATATCGGCGCGATGGGATCGCGTCGGACCCACCTGGATCGGCTGGCCCGGTTGCGCGAGTCCGGGGTCACCGAGTCAGACCTCGACGGGCTGTCCAGCCCGATCGGACTGGACCTCGGCGCGCGGACACCCGAAGAGACGGCGGTGTCGATCGTCGCCGAGATCATCGCCCGTCGCTGGGGCGGCGGCGGCCGTCCGCTGACCTCAGTCGACGGCCGAATCCATCACGAACTGGCCGGCCACATTTACCCGGGCGCCGACCGCTCCCGTCGGTACTGCGATTAGAATTGCCAGATGCCCGCCAAAACAGATAGCGCCGAAATCGGCGAGGTCGAGCCCGTGGCCGACGACACGGCCAGCCAGGCTCGCCGCGTCGTAGCCGCTTACGCTACCGACGCCGACGAATGTCGGACCTTCCTGGCCATGCTCGGTATCGGACCGGCAAAGCTCGAGGCCTAGATGGCCGACGGAGGCGGCGCCTCGACCGACTCCACCACACAGCACGGGAACGCAGACTTCGTCGTCGTCGCCAATCGGCTACCGATCGACCAGGTTGTGCTGCCCGACGGTTCCGCCACATGGAAGCGCAGCCCCGGCGGCCTGGTGACCGCTATGGAACCCCTCCTGCGTAAACGGCGCGGAGCCTGGATCGGCTGGCCCGGCGTGGCCGACGGTGACGAGGAACCGATCGTCCACGACGATCTGCACCTGTTCCCGGTGCGGTTGTCCGCCGACGACGTCGCCCAGTACTACGAGGGTTTTTCCAACGCCACCCTGTGGCCGCTCTACCACGACGTCATCGTCAAGCCGCTCTACCACCGCCAGTGGTGGGAACGCTACGTCGATGTGAACCGGCGGTTCGCCGAGGCTACCTCGCGGGCCGCGGCGCCCGGCGCGACCATCTGGATCCAGGACTATCAGCTTCAGCTGGTGCCGAAGATGCTGCGCATCCTTCGCCCCGATCTGACCATCGGCTTCTTCCTGCACATCCCGTTCCCGCCGGTCGAGCTTTTCATGCAGATGCCGTGGCGTACCGAGATCATCGAGGGCCTGCTCGGCGCGGACCTGGTCGGTTTCCAGCTGGCCGGCGGTGCCCAGAATTTCCTGATCCTGGCCCGACGGCTGATCGGCGCCAACACCTCGCGCGCCTCCATCGGTGTACGGGCCCGCTTCGGTGAGGTTCAGTTCGCGTCTCGCACCGTCAAGGTCGGTGCGTTCCCCATCTCAATCGACTCCGCCGAGCTGGACCGCAGGGCCCGCCACAAGGACATCCGGCAGCGGGCCCGTCAGATCCGCGCCGAGCTGGGCAACCCCCGCAAAATCCTGCTCGGCGTCGACCGCCTGGACTACACCAAGGGCATCGACGTCCGGCTGCGCGCCTTTTCCGAACTGCTGGAGCAGCGCCGCGCCGACCGCAGCGACACCGTGCTGGTGCAACTCGCGACCCCCAGCCGGGAACGGGTCGAGAGCTATATCGAGATGCGCGAGGACATCGAGCGTCAGGTCGGCCACATCAACGGCGAATACGGCGAGGTCGGCCATCCGGTCGTGCACTACCTGCACCGGCCGATCCCGCGCGACGAGCTGATCGCGTTCTTCGTGGCAGCCGACGTGATGCTGGTGACCCCACTGCGCGACGGGATGAACCTGGTCGCCAAGGAGTACGTGGCCTGCCGCAGCGATCTTGGCGGAGCGTTGGTGCTCTCGGAGTTCACCGGTGCCGCAGCCGAACTGCGCCAGGCCTACCTGTGCAACCCGCACCACACCGACGGTGTCCGCGATGCGATCGAGCAGGCGCTTAATCAGACCGTCGAGGACGGTAGGCGCAGGATGCGCGCGTTGCGCCGCCAGGTGCTCGCCCACGACGTGGACCGCTGGGCGCGGGCGTTCCTGGACGCGCTGGCCACCGCCAAATCGGAGTTGAAGCCGGGCCCGTCACCGACGGAATGACGGCCCAGCACCGGGCCGAGCGCCTCACCCCACCAAGTCTTCTGCGAAATCCGCTCGTCGACGCTTCGGCCGGAGGATGCTGATCTTGGTCGGGGTACGCCCGCTCGAGCGCACCCGGCAGCACCGGCAAGAAGTGTCTATACCAGCGCGGCGAGATCCTTGATCTGCTCGGATGAGCGCGCACCGACGACCATCATCGTGACCCCTGCCGCCTCCCATGCCTTGATCTGTTCCTTGACGTAATCGAGGTTGCCCACGATCGCCGAGTCGTCGACGAGCTCGTCGGGGATGACCTTGGCGGCCTCGTCCTTGCGGTCGTTACGGAACAGTTTGGTGACGTCGTCGACCACCTCGGCGTAGCCCATCCGGCGATACACATCGGCGTGGAAATTGGTGTCCTCGGCACCCATACCGCCCATGACCACTTAGGGCTTGTGATAAATTAATCTTGTGATAAATTAATTTAGTTCGGTTCGGTTCGGCGTGTCGTGGTTGCGGGTGGAGGGTGTAGTTCCATTCGCCGTGGAAGTCATGTCGGGTCAGGATCTGTTTGGTTTCAAGGTCTTTCATGTGTTGGTCGGGGATCTTGACGTCGGTGGGATAGGTCGCGCGGTCAAGTTCGGCGTGGACGGTCAGTCCAGTGCTCGTGGTGGTCGCGGCGATGGTTTCGACGATGACTTCGTGACTGGTCAACGGTCTGCCGCGCCAGTTCATCGAGATGTGGCAGAACAAGCGATGTTCGATCTTGTTCCACTTGCTGGTGCCCGGCGGCAGGTGGCAGACGGTGATCGTCAGCCCGGTATCGGCGGCCAGTGTGGCGAGTTCGGTTTTCCACTGCCGGGTGCGATAGCCGTTGGAGCCGCCGCCATCAGCACTGATCAACAGTCGGGAAGCGTGGGGGTGCAGGCTCTTCCCGGCGTTCTGCCACCATGCTCGGATGGTGTTGACCGCGAAGGCTGCGGTGTCGTGGTCGGTACCCACCGACACCCACCCGGTATTGGCGCCCACGTCGTACACCCCGTAGGGGTTGGCCTTGCCCAGCTCCCGGTCGATGAAGTCATGGACCGTGACCTGCTCGGGATGCCCCGCGGGCTGCCACTCCCGGCCACCATTCTTGTAGGCCCCGACCAGCTCCTTCTTCTTGGTGTCCACACTGATCACCAGATCCCCCGACGCCAAATGGGCGGTGGCCTGATCGTTGAGGTACGCGAACTGGGCATCGAGGTCGGCATGCTGGCCACCCTCGGCGGTCTTGGCGTTGGCCCGCAGACTGTAGCCCCGCTCGCGCAGCAACCGGCGCACCACCATATCGCTGACCGGGTGCCCACCCTCGCGCAACGCCGCAGTCAAAGCGCGGATCGATTTCGAGGTCCACCGCAACGGCGACATCGGATCGCCCCTGGTCACCGGATCGATCAGCGACTCGAACGCCGCCACCAACTCCCCGTCATGGGATTCGGCCCGCTTGCGACCACCACCAGGCCGCCGCGACCGGCCGGTGCCAGGGACGATCCCCCCGTCAGCCTCCTTGCGGCCCCGGCGCACTGTATCGGCAGCAATGCCGGTCGCCTGCGCTACCACCGCCACACCACCGGGCCCCAACTCGGCAGCCTCCGCACCTAGATGATTGATTCCCGGTGGTGTGACTGGTGTGTCATGTGGGGCTGGTGAGGT
>WOYS01000012.1:47445-59313 GCA_011620645.1 Mycobacterium sp. | reverse complement strand
CGATCAGTGCCAGCCGGTGCGCGGCCAGGGCGGCTTCACCCCGGGTCGCGGCCGTCACCGCCGAAATGAGCGCCTCATCGCTCAGCTCGGCGAGAGCGGCCCGATCCAACATGTCGAACATGTGTTCGATGATAATCGAGGGGTCCGACACGTCGTCGCGTGAAAATCAGTTGCCGTGCGTGTGGGCGCGGCATTGGAGAGCGCCGCAGGGCGCCGCCTCGGGTTGTAACAAAAATCAGAAGCTGTAACACTGTTCCGCGTGACGGAATTGGCCGAGAACACACCCGAGGCGCTCGACGATGCATTGCCGCTCGGGCCCGACTCCCTGGTGTGGAAGTACTTCGGCGAGAACCGGATGTACCTCATCGGACCCCGCCCCGCGGTGCTGCAGAACATGCTCGCCGAGCTCGGTCAGGGCGTGCTGGATCACTCGACGTTCTTCTCCGACACCGCGGAACGGCTCAAGCGCACCATCCCGCCCATCTTCAAGACGGTGTACGGCTCCGGGGCGCACAACGCCGGTACGCAGGTGCGCGATTTCCACACCAATATCAAGGGTGTAATGCCTGCCACGTACAGCGCCCCGGCGGGCCGATACCACGCGCTGGACCCCGAGACCTACTACTGGGCGCACGCGACCTTCGTCGAGCAGGTCATCTACTTCGCCGACACCTTCGTCAAGCGCCTCAGCGAGGCCGAGAAGGAACAGATCTACCTGGAGTCGAAGACCTGGTACCGCCGCTACGGTGTCAGCGACCGTCCGCAGCCGGCCACCTACGCCGAGTTCGAGCAGTACTGGGACCGGATGCTCAACGAGGTCGCCGTCCCGCACAAGTCCGCGAGGTACGGCGTCGGTTATGTCACCAAGGGCTTCCCATGCCCCAAGGGCGTCAATCCGGTGGCCTGGAAGATCATCGCGACAGTGTTCGACCCGGTCGCGGCCTTCATCACCGCGGGCGGGCTGCCCCCACGGGCACGGGACCTGCTGGGTTTGCCCTGGACCGAACGACAGGAACGCAACTATCAGCGTTTCGCCGCGGTATGCCGGTCACGCCCGGTCAACTGGGCCTGGGATAAGTTGCCGATGTCGGTGCGCTACAGCAAGTTTGCCCAAGCTGGCTATGCCAGGGGCTGATGCAGGCGAGAACATCCTCGACGCCGCGCTGGTCGAGTTGGAGCGGCATGGTTTCCGCAAGGTCGCCCTCGACGACGTCGCTCGGCGGGCCGGCGTCAGCCGAACCACCATCTACCGGCGCTTCGCCAACCGTGACGTGCTCGTCGGCGCGGTCATTGAACGCGAGAACGTGGCCTTGTTCGCCGATATCGCCGCCGAACTGAAACAGGCCAAACCGCAAGCGAATTACTACGTCGAAGCCTTCACGCTCTCGATCATGCGGTTCCGGCGCCATCGGGTGCTCAACCAGATGATCGTGGACGATCCCGCGCTGGCCCAGGAGATGCTGCACCGGCACTATGGTGCGGCCGTCGACCGGATGGCCACCGCGCTACGGGTGATCTTCCCGGACGGATTCGCCGAGCGGATCGGCGCGCCTGCCGTCAACGACCTGGCCGACACCATTCTGCGTTATGCGGCGATGGTGCTGCTGTTGCCCAGCGTGCAGCCGTTGCAGACCGCCGATGACGTCCGGGAATTCGCGACACGGCATTTCCTGCCCAGCCTGCCTGCGGCTGTGCGGTCCGTGCCGGCTTGATTGTTTGGTAGCTCACCGGCGCCTGCGAGGACTCCACGGCCTAAAGTGGTCAGGTGGCCTCGTTGTTGCAAACCGCCCCTGCTTTCGTCGAGATGGCGCACTCCATCGTGTGGGCCTCGGTGGCCACCGTGGACTCCGACAGCAAGCCGCGCAGCAGGGTCCTGCACCCGATCTGGGAGTGGGACGGCACCGATCTGTTCGGCTGGGTGGCCACGGTGCCGTCGCCGGTGAAGCAGGAACACCTTGCCGTACACCCGTATATGTCCGTGAATTATTGGGCCCCCAACCACGACACCTGCAGCGCGGACTGCCTTGTCGAGTGGTACACCGATGACGAAACCCGCACGGCGGTATGGGACAAGTTCGTCAACGCCCCGGAACCGTTGGGATACAACCCAACCGTCATCCCGGGCTGGGACTCGCCGACCTCACCGGCTTTCGCGGTGCTGCGGCTGGCGCCGTATCGGTTAAGGGTGCAGCCCGGGACCGTGATGACCGAAGCTCACGGTGACGTGCTCCGCTGGAGCAGGTGAGCAGCACCGCGGATTCCACCGTCGCCGCGCGCGACAG
The DNA here is from genome assembly GCA_011620645.1 of Mycobacterium sp. GTDB lineage: Bacteria > Actinomycetota > Actinomycetes > Mycobacteriales > Mycobacteriaceae > Mycobacterium. The sequence continues at coordinate 57,031 of WOYS01000012.1, read as the reverse complement.
CGGTGCCCACCGCTGGTCGTTAAGGCTGGCCCGCTGCCTGAATGGCGGCCCGGACCCGCTTGTCCCGGGCGAGCACGGCGTCGAGGAAGCCGAGCGGGCCGCGCGCCAGCAGGGCCGGCGCCACCCAGCGGGGAGCGATCACGCGCGGCGAGCGGTGCTCGATGCCGTCGACGAGTTGGGTCACTGCCGCGTTGAGCCTTATCGGTTTGGTGATGAAGGCGGGAAACGCTTTTCGCAACGCCGCGGCGCTGGGTCGGGCGAATGCGGTGCTCACCATATCGGTGTCGATGAAGCCGAAGTAGGCGACACCGGCGGTCGCGCCGGATTCGGCCAGCTCAACGCGCAGGGCCCGCCCGAATTGCTCGACGGCCGCCTTGCTCATCGCATACGAGGCGCTGAGACCGCCGTTGAGGAACGAGTAGATCGACGAGATGAGCAGCACATGGCCTCCGCTGTCGATGATATGGGGCAGAGTCGATTTCACGGTTCGCCAGACGCCGTTGATGTTGACCTCCAGGGTTCGCTCGAAGTCGGCCACACCGATATCGGCAACGGTCGTCGTCGGCGGTGCGATGCCGGCGTTGGCGATGACAACGTCAATTCCGCCGAACCGCGCGACCGTGCCCGCCGTCGCCGCGTTGAGCTCTTCGAGGTTCGTCACGTCCGCTTCGAAATAGGCGGCGCGCGTGCCAAGTTCCGACGCCAGCGCTTTCAGGCGTTCGGGTTCGATTCCGACCAGGCTGACGTTGGCGCCCTTGGCGTGCAGCCGGCGCGCCGCCCCGGCGCCGATGCCTCGCGCGGCACCGGTGATCAGGACCGTTTTGCCAGGTAAGGATAGTTTCGCAGGCACCGGATACCTTCGTTCGTGGGCTCGCTGTCGGACTACGCGGCCAACATACCCCGCCCGTGGATCGCTGCTGCCGGTTCGACCGAGACCGACCTTGACCGCTTTGCGCCAGCCCTGCTCGGGCAGACCGGCGGGATAGGGATGCCGGCTTGGCAGGCGGGTAGCTGATCTGGCATAGGAGTGTTCGCTGTCGACATAGAAATACGATGATTACCTGCTAAAAATGGTATTTTGCCCGTAGTGGCGAATTTGCGACAGCCGAGTGTTGAAGTTGCCACGTTGGTATCGGGGTGTCCAGGCTTTTCGCTCCACTACACCCTGTAGTTGCTGAGTTGGCGTTGACTGGAACACTGGGAGCCATGAGCAGTACCGGTTCATCCGTTTCGGCATCCGCGAAGTTGTTCGCCGACGCGTCCGCACTGATCCCCGGTGGGGTGAACTCACCGGTACGGGCCTTCAGCGCTGTGGGTGGCACACCCCGCTTCATCACCAAAGCCAACGGTTACTGGCTGACCGACGCCGACGACAACCGCTACGTCGACCTGGTGTGTTCCTGGGGGCCGATGATTCTCGGTCACGCGCATCCCGCGGTGGTGGAGGCGGTGCAACGGGCCGCCGCCGACGGACTGTCCTTCGGCGCCCCGACGCCCGCCGAGACCGAACTCGCCCGCGAGATCATCGATCGTGTGACGCCGGTCGAGCGCATCCGGTTCGTCAACTCCGGCACCGAGGCCACCATGAGTGCCATCCGGTTGGCCCGCGGATTCACCGGCCGGCCCAAGATCATCAAGTTCTCCGGCTGCTACCACGGCCACAGCGATGCGTTGCTGGCCGACGCCGGGTCGGGTGTGGCGACGCTGGGTCTGCCGTCCTCGCCGGGGGTGACCGGTGCCGCCGCGGCGGACACCATCGTGCTGCCGTACAACGATGTCGCGGCGGTCGAGGAGGCTTTCGCCGCGCACGGTGAGCTGATCGCCTGCGTCATCACCGAGGCAAGCCCGGGCAATATGGGCACCGTCGAGCCGCTGCCGGGATACAACGCCGCGTTGCGCCGGATCACCGCTGCACACGAAGCCCTGCTGATCTCCGACGAGGTGATGACCGGATTCCGGGTCAGCCGGTCCGGTTGGTACGGCGTCGATCCCGTCGACGCCGATATCATCACCTTCGGCAAGGTGATGAGCGGCGGCCTGCCCGCCGCGGCGTTCGGTGGCCGCGCCGCGGTCATGGAGCGTCTGGCGCCGCTCGGCCCGGTGTATCAGGCGGGCACGCTGTCGGGGAACCCGGTGGCGATGGCGGCCGGACTGGCAACGCTACGGGCAGCCGACGACGCCGTCTACGCCACCCTCGATGCCAACGCCGACCGGCTGGGCGCCCTGATCACCAAGGCCCTCACCGAGGCCTCGGTCGCGCACCGCCTCGCCCGCGCCGGGAACTTTCTCACCGTATTCTTCGGGGAGGACCTGCCGACGAACTTCGCGACCGCCAAGGCCACCGAGACCTGGCGCTATCCCGCGTTCTTCCATGCGCTGCTGGATGCCGGTGTCTATCCGCCGTGCAGCGCCTTCGAAACCTGGTTTGTATCGACCGCACTCGACGACGACGCCTTCGACCGGATCGCCGCGGCGCTGCCGCAGGCCGCCCGGGCCGCCGCCGAGGCCAAGCAGTGACAACACGAACGACCGTCCATGTGATGCGCCATGGCGAGGTGCACAACCCGGAGAAGGTGCTCTACGGCCGGCTGCCCGGCTACAACCTGTCCGACCGTGGCCGCGCCCAGGCGCAGCTGGCGGCGGATTGGTTGGCGCCCAAGGACATCACCTATGTGGTGGCCTCCCCCCTGGAGCGGGCACAACAGACCGCTGCACCGATCGCCGCCGTGCACGGGTTGGACATGGACACCGACAGCGATCTGATCGAATCGTGGAACGACTTCGAGGGAAAGCGGATGGCGCCCGGAGACGGCGCGCTTCGCGACCCGCGGAACTGGCCGCGGCTGCGCAACCCCCGCAAACCGTCGTGGGGTGAGCACTATGACGACATCGCACCACGGATGATCGCTGCTCTGCACCGCGCCCGGGTGAAAGCGGCGGGGCACGAAGCGGTGTGTGTCAGCCATCAGCTGCCGGTGGAGACGCTGCGCCGGGCGATGACCGGACGCAAGCTGCCGCACCTGCCGCTGCCGCACAGCCGGTTGTGCAACCTGGCGTCGATCACCTCGTTCACCTTCGACGACGACCGCCTGATCCGGTGGGGCTACACGGAGCCCTGGGGAATCTAGTGAAGTTGTTTGTCGCCCTGGCAATGTCGCTGGGCTTGTTGCTCTCCGGCTGCAGCACCGGTGGCGACGCCGTCGCCCAGGGTGGCACGTTCGAATTCGTCGCCCCCGGCGGCAAGACCGACATCTTCTACGACCCTCCCGAATCCCGGAGTACCCCGGGGAAATTGACCGGCCCGGACCTGTTGGATCCCGACACGATGCTGGCCCTTTCGGATTTCGCGGGCAAGGTCGTGGTGATCAATGTGTGGGGGCAGTGGTGCGGACCCTGCCGGGCGGAGATCGGCGAACTGCAGCAGGTCTACGCCGCGACGCAGAACCTCGGCGTCCAATTTCTGGGTATCGATGTTCGCGACAACAACCGTGATGCGGCAGTCGATTTCATCGTCGACCGCAAGGTCGGCTTCCCGTCGATCTATGACCCGTCGATGCGCACCATGATCGCCTTCGGCGGCAGGTACCCGACCACCGTCATCCCGTCCACACTGGTGCTGGACCGTCAGCACCGGGTCGCCGCGGTGTTCCTGCGTGAGCTGCTGGCCACCGATCTGCAACCGGTGGTCGAGCGGCTGGCTTCAGCAGCATGACCGATCTGATCACCGGTGGTCCGCTGCTGTTCGCGATCGGGCTGAGCGCGCTCGCCGGCCTGGTGTCCTTCGCCTCGCCGTGCGTGGTGCCGCTGGTGCCGGGGTACCTGTCCTATCTCGCCGCCATCTCCGGCGGGCCGAGCCGCTTCCGGATGGCCGGCGCGGCAGGTCTTTTCGTCGCGGGTTTCACCGCGGTGTTCCTGCTCGGCAGCGTCGCGGTGCTCGGTATGACGACGGCCCTGATCACCAATCAGGAACTGCTGCAACGCATCGGCGGTGTCGTCACCATCGCCATGGGCCTGGTGTTCGTCGGCTTCATCCCGCTGCTGCAACGTGAGGCCCGCTTCACCCCGCGACAGCTGTCCACGCTCGGCGGGGCACCGCTGCTGGGCGCGGTGTTCGCGCTGGGCTGGACACCGTGCCTCGGCCCGACCCTGACCGCGGTCATCGCGGTGTCCTCGGCGACCGAGGGTTCGGCGGTGGCGCGCGGGATCACCCTGGTGATCGCCTACTGTCTGGGCCTGGGTCTGCCGTTCGTGCTGCTGGCCTTCGGATCCGCCCGTGCGGTGCGCGGATTGGGCTGGCTGCGTGAGCACACCCGAGGCATCCAGATCTTCGGCGGGGTGCTGATGATCGCGGTCGGCATCGCGCTGGTCACCGGACTCTGGGGTGATTTCGTGGCCTGGGTGCGCGACGCTTTCGTGTCCGACGTGAGGCTGCCGATATGAGGGTTCCGGCGGGCAGGAGCGCAGCGACCGGGGGAATGGGCGCAGCCCTGATCCGCAATACGTGGGCACTGATCCGCAATACGTGGCGGACGCTGACGTCGATGGGCACCGCGCTGGTGCTGCTGTTCCTGCTTGCGCTGGGCGCCATTCCGGGCGCGCTGCTGCCGCAGCGCAGCCTCAACGCCGGCAAGGTCGACGCGTACCTCCTCAAGCATCCCACTCTCGGCCCGTGGCTGGACCGCGTGCAGGGCTTCGACGTCTTCTCCAGCTTCTGGTTCACCTCCATCTATGTGCTGCTGTTCATCTCACTGGTCGGGTGCCTGACTCCACGGCTGGCCGAACATGTGAAGAGCCTGCGCGCGGTACCGGTGCCCGCACCCCGCAACCTGTCCCGGTTGCCCAAGCATCACGAGGCCGAGATTCCCGGCCAGCCCGCACAAGTGGCGGCTTCGGTGAGTGATCGGCTCAAGGGCTGGCGGCGCACCACCCGGCGCGAGGGCGACGCGACCGAGATATCGGCCGAGAAGGGCTACCTGCGCGAGTTCGGCAATATCGTCTTTCACTTCTCGCTGCTGGGTCTGCTGGTGGCGATCGCCGCGGGCAAGCTCTTCGGCTACGAGGGCAATGTCATCGTCATCGCCGACGGTGGCCCGGGGTTCTGTTCGGCATCTCCGGCGGCGTTCGACTCGTTCCGCGCAGGCAACACCGTCGACGGCACTTCGCTGTACCCGATATGCGTCAAGGTCAACGACTTCGACGCCGAGTATCTACCGAGCGGTGCGGCCGTCAGCTTCGCCGCCAATATCGAATACCAGGCAGGCGCGGATCTGGAGAGCAACACCTGGAACGACTACCGGCTCGAGGTCAACCACCCGCTGCGTGTCGGCGGGGACCGCGTCTACCTGCAGGGTCACGGGTACGCGCCGACGTTCACCGTCATCTTCCCCGACGGTCAGACCCGCACCAGCACGGTGCAGTGGCGCCCCGACGATCCGCTGACGCTGCTGTCCTCCGGGGTGATCCGGGTGGACCCGCCGGCGGGCACCTATCCCGATCCCGACGAGCGCCGCGAACAGCAGATCGCGATTCAGGGCCTGTTCGCGCCGACCGAGTTCCTGCAGGGCTCCCTGCTGTCCTCCAGCTTCCCGGCGCTCGACAAGCCGGCCGTCGCCGTCGACATCTACCGCGGCGACACCGGGCTGGACACTGGCCGGCCGCAGTCCATCTTCGATCTGGATCCCCGGCTCATCGGGCAGGGCCGGCTCAACAAGGAGGCCAGGGTCAACCTGGGCGTGGGCGAGGAGAAGCGGCTCGACGACGGCACCGCCATCCGCTTCGACGGCGCCGTCCCGTTCATCAACCTGCAGGTGTCCCACGATCCCGCGCAGGTGTGGGTGCTGGTGTTCGCGCTGACGATGATGGGCGGGTTGTTGGTGTCGCTGGTGGTGCGACGCCGCCGCATCTGGGTTCGGATAACTCCCGGTGCTGCGGGTACCGTGAGCGTGGAGCTGGGGGGACTTGCCCGCTCCGACAACTCCGGGTGGGGCGACGAGTTCGAGCGGTTGACCGACCGGCTGCTTGGTGACGGAGGAAAGACCACGTGAACGGCACAGACATCGATATCGACCTGGCCCGCTATTCGGACTGGGCGTTCACGTCATCGGTGGTGGTGCTCGTGCTGGCACTGCTGCCGCTGGCGGTGGAGCTGGCGTACTCGCGCGGCCGCAAGGTCGAGGCCCGCGAGCTGGTCGGGGTCGGAGCCAACAGCACCACTCCCGGCATCGTCACGACAGCTCCCACCCGCACCGCCGACGAGCGCGTCGGACGGGCCGGTGTGGCCCTGACCTACGTCGGCATTCTGTTGCTCGCGGCGTGCATCGTGCTGCGTGGTCTGGCCACCGCGCGGGTGCCGTGGGGCAACATGTATGAGTTCATCAACCTGACCTGCCTCTCCGGTCTGGTCGCCGCCGCGGTCGTGCTGCGCCGCCCGCAGTACCGCGTGCTGTGGGTGTTCGTGTTGCCGACGGTGCTGGTCCTGCTGACGGTCTCGGGCAAATGGCTCTACACCCACGCTGCGCCGGTGATGCCCGCGCTGCAGTCCTACTGGCTGCCCATTCACGTGTCGGTGGTCAGTCTCGGGTCGGGGGTCTTCCTGGTCGCCGGCGTGGCCAGTATGCTGTTCCTGCTCAAGATGTCGCCGCTTGCCCAGCGGGACAACGGCTTGGGACGGATGATCCAGCGGCTGCCCGATGCCCAGCTACTGGACCGCATCGCCTACCGGACCACCATCTTCGCCTTCCCGATATTCGGATTCGGCGTCATCTTCGGGGCGATCTGGGCCGAGGAGGCCTGGGGCCGGTACTGGGGCTGGGATCCCAAGGAGACGGTCTCGTTCATCGCGTGGGTGGTGTACGCGGCCTACCTGCATGCCCGGTCCACCGCGGGCTGGCGGGACAAGAAGGCCGCCTGGATCAACGTCGTCGGCTTCATCGCGATGATCTTCAACCTCTTCTTCATCAACCTGGTCACCGTCGGTCTGCACTCATACGCCGGGGTGAGCTGAGACGTGCCGAGTTTCAGGGCGCAGCATCGATTCGTCGACCCGGCTCAGGATGCCCCACCGGAATGGACCGCACCGACGCCGCCGCACGGGTTTCCTGCTCTCCGGGCGAGCGCAGCGACGGCACGTGTTCAGCCGCTGGACCTGCCTCCGCAGACCAGCCCGGTCCCGTTGCCGCCGCCGTACCTCGATCTCTCCACGGTGGCGTTGCTCGGCCAGCCCAAGCAGGCACCGTCGGGCGGCTGGCGGCGGTGGGTGTACCTGGCATCGTTCAAGCTCCTCAACGTCGGCGAGAGCCCGAAGGTCACCAATCAGATCGCCCTCCTGGAAGAGGTCGGCCGGCCGCTGCGTGGCTGCTACCGAATCGCGGTGCTCTCCCTCAAGGGTGGTGTCGGCAAGACGACCGTCACCGCGACACTGGGCGCCACCTTCGCGTCCACCCGGGGAGACCGGGTCATCGCGGTCGACGCCAACCCGGACCGCGGCACGCTGAGTCAGAAGGTGCCGCTGGAAACCCCGGCCACCGTTCGGCACCTGCTGCGCGACGCCGAGGGCATTGCCAGTTACAGCGACGTCCGCCGGTACACCTCGCAGGGACCGAGCCGGTTGGAGGTGCTGGCCTCGGAATCCGATCCGGCCGTGTCGGAGGCGTTCAGCTCACAGGATTACGCCCGCACCGTGGAGGTGCTTGAGCGCTATTACAGCCTGGTGCTCACCGATTGCGGAACCGGGATGCTGCATTCGGCGATGGCCGCGGTGCTGTCGAAGGCCGACGTGCTTATCGTCGTCAGCTCGGGCTCGGTGGACGGGGCGCGGTCGGCATCGGCGACGCTGGACTGGCTGGACGCGCATGGCCATCAGGACCTGGTGCGCAACGCCGTCGCGGTGGTCAATGCGGTGCGCCCGCGGTCGGGCAAGGTGGATCTGCAGAAGGTCGTCGACCACTTTTCCCGAAGGTGCCGGGCGGTCGTGAAGGTGCCGTTCGATCCGCATCTGGAAGCGGGTGCCGAGATCAGCCTGGAACGCCTCAAGCCGGCGACGCGAGAAGCGCTGTTGAGGCTGGCAGCCGTGGTCGCGGCGGGGTTCCCGGCAAGTCAAAGCACAGCCCGCCTGGACTAGTTGCGCGGGTTGTCTTTGGGATCGAGGCGGCGCAAGAAATCGGGATCGTCGTCCGGCCCGATGACGCGCGGCCCCGGGCGATTCGCCGATGCGCGGACCAACCGCCACGTCACGTATACGAGCCCGGCCACGATCAGGACCAGGAGTAAGTACTGCAAGCCAAAAACCTCCTTGCTCCGAATATACGCGTTCGGTGGGTAGGCTCGGGCCGTGTCTGAATCTCGGCCGGGTCCCCGGATGCTGCGTGACGTCGGTGCCTATCTGTTCGCGAGACTGGCGCTGGCCGCGGTGCTCACCGGGGTGATCGTCGGCGCGGGTCACCTTGTCGGCGTGCGGGAGTTCCCGGTCGTGGTTGCGGTGCTGTTCGCTCTGGTGCTGGCACTGCCACTGGGCATCTGGGTTTTCGCGCCGCTGCGGCGGCGAGCCACCGCCAGCATCGCCGAGTTCGACGAGCGCCGCCGCAAGGACAAGGAAGCCCTGCAGGCGCGACTGCGCGGCGAGGACGCCTGAACCGCGGGCTTGATCAACCCAACGCCAGCGCCGCCGCGACCGCCACCGACCACACCAGCATCGTCAGCCCGGTGTCGCGCAGCACCGGGATCAGCTCTCGGCCGCCCAGCCCGCGGCGCACCGGTACCGCCGCCCGCACCGCCCACGGCAGCGCCACCAGCCCGGCCGCACACCACGGCGTGGCCAGCATCAGCACGAGGGTCAACGCGAAGGTGATGACCAGCAGGGCGATGTAGAGCACCCGGGTGCGCGCGTCGCCGAGCCGGACCGCCAAGGTGATCTTGCCGGAGTCGGTATCGGTGGGGATATCGCGCAAGTTGTTGGCCACCAACACCGCCGAGGACAGCGAACCCATCACGACCGCCACAGCCAGGCCCACCCAATCCACCCGCAGTGCCTGGGTGTACTGGGTGCCCAACACGGCGACCAGGCCGAAGAACACGAATACCGCGACCTCGCCGAGGCCCAGATAGCCATAGGGCTTCGAACCGCCGGTGTACAGCCAGGCGCCGGCGATGCAGGCCGCGCCGACGGCGATGAGCCACGGTTGGCTGACGATCGCCAGGGCGAGCCCTGCCAGCGCGCCGACGAACAGGCTGACCACTGCGGCGGTCAGCACCGCGCGCGGGGAGGCCACCTTGGACCCCACCAGTCGCAGCGGCCCGCTGCGCACATCGTCCGTGCCGCGGATCCCGTCGGAGTAGTCGTTGGCGTAGTTGACGCCCACGATCAGGGCCAACGAGACCGCCAGCGCGAGCAGCGCCTTCCACCACAACGCTTCCCCGAGCCACGCCGCCGCGCCGGTGCCGGCGATGACGGGCGCGACCGCGTTCGGCAGGGTGCGCGGACGGGCGCCCTCGATCCATTGCGCAAAGCTAGCCACGGCGCCATCGTCGCACGCGCCTCCTGGGCGAGCGAAGCGACGGGGGTCGACGGGGGCGAGCGCAGCGACGGGGG
>WOYS01000012.1:10845-47345 GCA_011620645.1 Mycobacterium sp. | reverse complement strand
GGGCGAGCGAAGCGACGGGGGTCGACGGGGGCGAGCGCAGCGACGGGGGAAGAACCTGCCTGAACAGGGGTGACGCGGCGCACCTTGTCACATCGGTGTGGTCGGCAGGAAACTGATCCCATGACTGACCGACTCAGCAAGCAGGAAATCGCCATGGACGCCCTGCAAGAGGGTGTGGAGACCGTGGCATCGACGGTGGGGGAGGTCGCGACCATCATCACCACCGCCGTCAAGGACGTGGCGAACGCGATCGGCGGCCTGGCGACCGACGCCTTCGCCATCCGGGATGCGGCCCGCCAGGCCGCCGAACGCACCGAACTGGACGGGCAGCCCGACGCCTGATGCTCGGCGTCGTCGGCGGCAGCGGCTTCTATACCTTCTTCGGGGCCGATGCCAGAGCCATCAACCTGGACACTCCCTACGGTGCGCCCAGTGCCGCCATCACCGTCGGGAACGTCGCCGGCCACGATGTGGCGTTCCTCCCCCGGCACGGCCTCAACCATGAGTTCTCCCCGCACACCGTGCCGTACCGGGCGAACATGTGGGCGCTGCGGGCACTGGGGGTGCGGCGGATCTTCGCGCCCTGCGCGGTCGGCAGCCTGACCCCGGAGCTGGGACCGGGCGCCATGGTCGTCCCCGACCAGCTGGTGGACCGCACCAGCGGCCGGCAGGACACCTACTTCGACTCCGGCGGCATCCACGTCGGGTTCGCCGATCCGTACTGCCCGACGTTGCGGGCCGCGGCCGCCGAGCTGCCCTCGGTGGTCGACGGCGGCACCATGGTCGTCATCCACGGCCCGCGGTTCTCCACCCGCGCCGAGAGTCGCTGGTTCGCCGGTCAGGGCTTCACGCTGGTCAACATGACCGGCTACCCGGAGGCGGTACTCGCCCGGGAACTCGAGATGTGTTACGCGGCCATTGCATTGGTGACCGACCTGGACGCCGGCATCGAGACCGGCGCCGGTGTTCGGGCGGTGGACGTGTTCGCAGAGTTCGAACGCAACATCGCCGGATTCAAGCAACTCGTACACGAGGCCATCGCCGGGGTCGCCCTCGAGCGCACCTGCACGCACTGCTTGGCGCACGAAGGCGTCACACTGCCCTTCGAACTGCCGTGAGAGTACTGCTCACCGGCGCTGCCGGGTTCATCGGCGGCGCAATCGCCGAGGCGCTGCACGCGGCCGGGCACGAGGTCGTCGCCGTCGACGCCATGCTGGCGGCCGCCCATCGCGACGGCGCCGAGCCGCCGACGGACTGCCTGCGGCTCGACATCCGCGACGGAGCCGCGCTGGCGGGACTGCTCGACGGTGTCGACGTGGTGTGCCACCAGGCTGCGGTGGTGGGAGCCGGGGTGAACGCCGCCGACGCGCCGTCCTACGCCAGTCACAATGACTACGGCACGACGGTGCTGCTGGCCGAGATGTTCGCCGCCGGCTGCACGAGGCTGGTGCTAGCCTCGTCGATGGTGGTCTACGGGCAGGGCGGCTACGACTGCCCGGAGCACGGAGCCGTCGACCCGCTCCCGCGCAGCAGGGCCGATCTCGACAACGGGCAGTTCGAGCACCGCTGCCCGGTCGGCGGGGAACCGCTGCAGTGGCGGTTGGTCGGGGAGGACGCACCGCTGCGGCCACGCAGCCTCTACGCGGCCAGCAAGACCGCGCAGGAGCACTACGCGCTGGCCTTCAACGATGCCGTCGGTGGCTCGGTCATCGCGCTGCGCTACCACAACGTCTACGGTCCGGGGATGCCGCGCGATACCCCGTACTCGGGAGTGGCGGCGATCTTCCGTTCTCAGTTGGAAGCCGGCGAGGCGCCGAAGGTGTACGAGGACGGCGGGCAGATGCGCGATTTCGTGCACGTCGACGATATCGCCGCGGCCAACGTCGCCGCGGTCGAGGCCGGGCTCGGCGGGTTCACCGCGTTCAATGTCTGTTCGGGCAGGCCCGTCTCGATTCTCGACGTGGCCACCCAGTTGGCGCAGGCGCGCGGGGCCGCAGCGCCTGCGGTCACCGGTCAGTTCCGCGCCGGCGATGTCCGCCATATCGTCGCCGACCCGGCGAGCGCCGCTCAGGACCTGGATTTTCGTGCGGCGGTAGACCCGCGGGATGGCCTGCGCGACTTCGCCTTCGCCCCACTGCGGGACTAGCCGGACAGCGGCAGCCGCACCTCGAACCGGGCGCCGGTGTCCAGATTGTGGGCGGTCAGCGATCCGCCGTGCGCCTGCACCAGACCCGCGGCGATCGCCAGTCCGAGGCCAGAGCCGCTCGGCAGCGATGAATCATCGCGTGGCACACGGCCGTTGGAACCCCGATAGGCGACGTCGAACACCCGTGGCAGGTCGGCCTCGTCGATGCCGACGCCGGTGTCGTCGACCCGGGCCCAGGCGTGGTCACCCTCGGATCCCACCGCCAGCGTGACGCTGCCACCCTCGGGTGTGTGAGCGACGGCGTTGGCCACCAGATTCGAGAGCACCCGCACCAGTGAGCGGTCGCTGCCCACGATGCGCACCGGCTGCTCGGGTAGTACGGCATGAAGCGTCACTCCGGCCCGCCGGGCGGGAATCCGGTGCACGGCAATGACATCATCGATGACCTCGTCGAGCGCCACCGGTTCGTGGGTAGGCGCCACCGCTCCGGCGTTGATCTTCGACATCTCGAACAGGTCGTCGACCATATCGGCGAGCCGGATCGATTCCTGTTCGATGTGTTTGGCCTGAATCCGAACCTCGTCGTCGGTGACGACGCCATCGGCGATGGCTTCCGAAACCGCGCGGATCCCGGCCAGCGGCGTGCGCAGGTCATGGCTGACGAAAGCCACCAGCTGGCGCCGGGACTGTTCGGCCGCGCGTTCCGAATCGCGGATCTCCTTCTCCCACACCGTGCGTCGGGCCTGGTAGCGGGCCAGCATGACGGCAGCGGGAATGGTGACCACAGACACGATCACCAGAACCACGGCGATCTGCTCGAAGGTCTGGGTGATCATGAACCCGCTGGCGCCGATCACCCCGGTGAACGTGGCCAGCGTCGGGATCAGCACCAGGGCGACCATGCTGACCGCCAACGACCAGGACCGGGCCAGCCGGATCACGATCGCTCCCGCCGCGACCACCGGTACCGAGCAGGCCAGTGCCCACCCGGCGATTTCCCAGAGGTCTGTCACCGCCAATTCCCCGTCGCTTCGCTCGCCCGCTGCCCGCTCCACAGATAGCCGCGGCCCCATACCGTGTGCACCCGATGCTGGTCCCCGAGTTTGGCGCGCAGGCGTTTGACGTGCACGGTGACCGTGGACATATCCCCGAAGTCCCAGCGCCACACCTGCTTGAGCAGATCGGCGCGGGAGAACACGGTGTCGGTGTGGGTCAGGAAGAACACCAGCAGATCGAATTCGCGGTTGGTCAGGCTGATCGGCCTGCCGGCCAGCGTGACCGCACGCGCGGCCGTGGACACGTTCAGTTCGCCGACCGAAAGCTCCATCGGCGCAGGCGATGTCGGCCCGTTGTTTCGTCGTAGCACCGATCGCACCCGTAACGCCAGCTCGCGTGGGCTGAACGGTTTGGTCAGGTAGTCGTCGGCGCCGGCTTCCAGGCCGGCTATCCGGTCGTCCTGCTCGCCCAGTGCCGTCAGCAGAATCACCGGCAGACTGTAGTCACCGTCGCGGCGCAGATCCCGGCACAACGTCAAGCCGTCGGAGCCGGGCATCATCACGTCGAGCACCGCCACGTCGACCTGCTCGCAACCCAGCAGTCGCCGCGCCTCGGTGCCGTCCTGAGCCATGGCGACGTGGAGACCGTCGCGTTCCAGATACCGGCGCACGACATCGCGGACGACGGTGTCGTCGTCGGCGATCAGCACCCGGGTCATAGCCTCCGAGGTTAGCCGTGATGGTCCGGCGCAGCGCCGGTGTCACGGTTTCGTCACGGAATTGCCATGGTGCCCGGTTGGAAGGCCGCCTACGGTCGGTGTCATGGCCGGACTGGACACGCCGATTGTCACCGTGGTGCTGCCCTGCCTCAACGAGGAAGAATCTTTGCCAGCAGTGTTGGCAGCGATCCCTGTTGGGTATACCGCGCTGGTGGTCGACAACAACAGCACAGATGACACCGCGGCGGTGGCCCGCGCCAACGGCGCTGTGGTGGTGGCCGAGAAGCGGCCAGGTTATGGGTCGGCGGTGCACGCCGGCGTGGTCGCGGCGACGACTCCGATCGTCGCGGTCCTCGATGGGGACGGTTCGCTGGATCCGCACGAACTGCCCGACTTGGTCGCCGAACTGGAACGCGGTGCCGATATGGCGATCGGCCGGCGCCGGGCGATCCCGGGGCTGAGCTGGCCCTGGCATGCGCGGCTGGGTACCGCCGCGGTGTGCTGGCGGCTGCGCCGGCGCTACCGGCTACAGGTGCACGACATCGCCCCGATGCGGGTGGTCCGGCGCGACGCACTTCTTGCACTCGGGGTGACGGACCGGCGGTCGGGATACCCGCTGGAGCTGTTGGTGCGGGCCGCCGAGGCTGACTGGCGGGTGGTGGAACGCGATGTGGCCTACGGCCCGCGGACCGGGGGCAGATCGAAGGTCAGTGGCTCGGTGCGGGGCAGTGCTGTTGCCGCGCTGGACTTCTGGCGAGCAATCTGATGTGGCCTGGAACCGTCCTGGTGGTGGCCAAGGCGCCGGTGCCGGGACTGGCGAAGACCAGGCTGGCCGCCGACGTCGGCGTCGAGGTGGCCGCGGATATCGCGGCGGCCGCGCTGCTGGACACGCTGGACGCGGTGGCCTCGGCGCAGGTTGCCGAGCGGGTGGTGGCGCTGACCGGCGATCTCGGGCAGGCTTGCCGGGCCGACGAGATCGCGGACAGGTTAACCGATTTCACCGTCATCACGCAGCGCGGTGAGGGCTTTGGCGAGCGGCTGGCCAACGCGCATGAAGACGCCGCGGCACCGGGGTTGCCGGTGCTGCAGATCGGCATGGACACCCCACAGGTGAGCCCGGGTCTGCTCGCCGACTGCGGGCGGGCCTTCGTCGACGACGCGGTGCTGGGTTTGGCCGCCGACGGCGGATGGTGGGTGCTGGGTGTGCGGGACGCGGCGATGGCAGGCTGCCTGCGCGGGGTGCCGATGTCGCAACCCGACACCGGTGCGCTGACACTGACCGCGTTGCGCAACAACGGACTTCGGGTTCGGCTCGTGACGGAGCTGGCCGATTTCGACACCGTCGCCGATATCGAATCGGTGCGGCGTGCCTGCCCGCCCACCGGCCGGTTCGCGCGGGCCAGCCGGATAGTCGGCGTCTGACATGCACGGACAACTCTATGATCAGGCGCTGGACGGCGAACGATGTTGGATCCGCCACGAGGACGGCCGGCTGCGCCGGCTACCGGTGCACAACTGGCTGCTGGGCACCGATGCGGACCGGCGTTTCGACCGGACCATCGTCGACCTGTGCTCCGGGCCCACCATCGACCTCGGATGCGGTCCCGGACGGCTGGTCGCCGGTCTGCTGCAGCGCGGAGTTCCGGCGTTGGGCGTCGACCAATCCGTGGCCGCAGTCGAATTGGCTCGCAGCGGCGGCGTACCGGTGCTGTGCCGCGATCTGTTCGGACCACTGCCCGGGGTGGGACGCTGGCACACCGCACTGCTGGCCGACGGAAACGTCGGGTTGGGCGGTGATCCGTGGCGGGTGCTGCAGCGGGCCGGCGAACTGCTGCGTCACGGCGGCGAGTGCCTGGCCGAATTCGACACGGCGATAACCGGAGTCGAGTCGCAATGGGTGCGGTTGGAGTCCGTGCAGACCATCGGTCCGTGGTTTCGGTGGGCGTCGGTGGGACTGGACTGCGCGGCGCGGATCGCCGAGGACGTGGGCCTGGCGGTGCGGACGGTGCATCCGATCGGTGACCGGGTGATTGCGAGCCTGGTCGCGCGATGACCGGACTGCGCGGCACCGCCGTGACCGCAAGAGTCGGTGTCGCGCTCGGAGTCGCCGTGGCGGTCTGCTTCGTCACCGGACTGCTCAGCCATTTCATCCAGCATCCGCAGCCGTGGTTCTTCTGGCCCACCCGCCCGGTGTGGCTGTACCGGGTGACGCAGGGGTTACACGTCGCCTCCGGTATCGCCGCGATCCCGCTGGTCGTGGTGAAGCTGTGGTCGGTCTGGCCGAAGCTCTTCGAGCGACCGGTGATCGGAGGGCCGGTGCGCCAGTTGGAGCGGGCGTCGATCCTGGTGCTCGTCGCGGCGATCCTGTTCGAATTGTCCACCGGCCTGCTGAACATCGCGCAGTGGTATGCCTTCACGTTCTACTTTCCGCCCGTCCACTACGCGATGGCCTATGTGGCGCTGGGCGCGGTACTGGTGCACATCGGGGTGAAACTGCCGATCATCCGCCGTGCACTCGGTGAGCCGATCGAAGAACGCCGCCGCACCGGTCCGACCCGGCGCACCGTGTTGTGGGGCGCCTGGCTGGCGGTCGCGTTGGCCACGGTGGTGACCGCGGGCCAGACGGTGCCGCTGCTGCGCCGGGTCTCGGTGCTCGCACCGCGGACCGGTGAAGGGCCACAGGGTGTTCCGGTCAACCGGAGCGCGGTCGCCGCCGGGGTGCTGCGTGCCGCCCGGTCGCCGCAGTACCGGCTGACCGTCGCCAACGGGGCGGTGAGCCGGACCTTCGGCATCGACGAGCTGCGGGCGATGCCGCAGGCCACCTTCCGACTGCCGATCGCCTGTGTGGAGGGGTGGAGCGCGGACGCCGAGTGGACTGGCGTGGTGCTGGCCGATCTCGTTGCGGCGGTGGGTGGTTCGCCGGAGTCCGACGTGCGGATGGTGTCCCTGGAGCCGCCGGGGCCGTACTCGCGCACCGTCCTGCCTGCCCGGCACGCCAGGGATGCGCAGACGCTGATCGCCCTGCAACTCAACGGCCAGACGCTGAACCTCGACCATGGCTATCCGTGCCGGCTGATCGCCCCGAGCCGGCCGGGTGTGTTGCAGACCAAATGGCTGTCGGGCATCGAGGTGCTGTCGTGACGGCGGCGCGAATTGTGCTGGCGCTGATCGGCGTCGGCCTGGGCGGCTACGGCGCCCTGCTGCTGTGGGAGAACCCGCCCGTGGTCATCCTGCGCATCCTGGTCTGGGCGGCCGCCGCAGTGGTGGTGCACGATCTGGTGTTCGCACCGATATGTGCGGCCGCGGGCTGGGCCGGCCGGCGCCTGATCCCCGGGCGGTGGCAGTCACCGGTCGCGATCGCCGCTTTGTGCAGTGTGGTGCTCGTGCTGCTGGCCATCCCGCTCTACGGCAAGCCGGGGCTGCGTCCGGACAACCCGACGGTGCTGGACCGTGACTATCCGCTGGGGTTGTGGATTGCGCTGGCGCTGGTGTGGCTGTGTGTACCGCTGTATTGCGGCGCGAACCGCCTCCTACCAGTTCGTCAGGATCAGGTGGTTGAGCGCCAGGGCGCCGATGACGTTGAGAGCCAACCACCAACGTTGTGACCGCGGTGGTAGCAGGGCCCCGGCGGCGGTCAGCCAGACGGTGAACGGCAACCAGATGCGTTCGGTTTCGGCCTTGCTCAGCATGCTGAGGTCCGCTGCCACGATGGCCGCCACCGCGCCGAGCACGAGCACGTGCAATCCCGAACGACGTCGCAAGGCTGCGATGTCGAAGACCCGGCCAAGGGCCGCCACGCTGCCAAGGCCGATGGCACACACCACCGATGCCAGATTCGCCCATGCCCAGTACTGGAACGGCCGGTTGTCGGCGATGCCCTGCCAGTACCGTTCCTGGACAAGGTGGTAGCCGTCGAACCACCAGAACCCGGCGAACGCGAACGCGGCCACCACGGCCAGCGCCGCGGCGACCGCAGGCAGCAGGACCCGCAGCGCGGCCCGGCAGTCCTTGGCGGTGAGCAGCACGGCAACGGCAGGCAGCGCCATCAGGCCCAGGCCGTAGTTCACGAAGATGCCCCAGCCCAGTACCAGCCCGGCGGCCGCCGCGGCCAGTGCGGGTCGGCGCGCCGTGCCGCTGACCGCCAGCGCCAGCAGCGCGATGCCCCAGGCCGCCACGCCGGCGAAGTAGCTGTCGGCCGATACCGCGATCCAGATCGCCGTGGGGGCCACCGCCACGAAGGGCGCCGCCGCGCGTGCGGTGGCCTCGTCGGCTAGGGCCCGGACCGCGACGATGATCGCGGCGGCGGCGCTGGATCCGGCCAGCAGGCACAGCAGCCCGGCCCACGCTCCGCCGCCCAGTCCGATGCGGTCCAGCCACACGAACGTCAGCAGCGCGCCGGGCGGGTGACCGGAGACATGGGTGATCCACGAATCGGGTTGGAAATCCAGGATTCTGCCGGAGAACGTCCGCAACGCCTCGGGGATGTCGGTGATCGTGGGCACTTGACGCAGGTATTCGTGGCGGGCCGTCAGGCGGCCGGCGAGACCGCGCTGCCAGCCGTCGATCATGGCGAGCGAGAACGCCCACAGCGCCGAGACGGCCCACGTGCCGAAGATCAGCGCCCGCCAGGGCAGCCTGCGCGCGACGGTCTGTCCCCACCACACGACGGCCCCACCGATGAGCAGTGCGGGGATGGTGCCCCAGCCGATGTGGGCGTTCCACCATCCGAAGATCGGAGCGGTGCCCGCGAAGTCGCGGATCTGTTGGGGGGTGCTGTTGATCAGCGGGGTGACGATTCCCAGATCGAGGTGTGGCACCACGAACGCCGCCACCAGCAGCGTCACCCCGATGGCCAGCGCCACCGCCTCTCGGCGCCCGTTCTGCATGCCGTCCACACTATGGGCAGCTCGTCGCAGCGTTGCTGACGTTTCGGTGACGGGGCCTTCCCCAGGAACGTGACACGTGTCGATAATGGGCGGATGACATCGGCATTCTGTTCCAGCTACGGCATCGACTTCCCACTGTTCGCCTTCAGCCACTGCCGCGACGTGGTCGCGGCGGTCAGCAACGCCGGCGGTTTCGGCGTGCTGGGTGGGGTCGCCTTTTCGCCCGAGCAGCTGGACCGTGAGCTCACCTGGATCGACGAGCATGTCAACGGCAAGCCCTACGGCATCGACATCATCGTGCCCGCCAAATTCGAGGGCAAGGGCGAGAAACTCTCCAACCAGGACCTGGCTTCCCGTATCCCGGACGGGTACCGCGAATTCGTCGACAAGCTGCTGGCCGACCATGGCATCGAACCCGATGTGAAGGTTCGCACCGGCAACCCGGCACTCGCCGGCGGCAACGGCGCGGAACTACTCGAGGTCGCGATGAGCCATCCGATCAAGATGATGGCCAATGCGCTCGGCGTGCCGCCGGGCTACATGATCGAAGCCGGCCGCGAACGCGGGATCCCGGTGGCCGCGCTGGTCGGCGCCAAGGAGCATGCGGTGAAGCAGGTGGCCGCGGGCGTGGACCTGATCGTCGCGCAGGGCACCGAGGCCGGCGGGCATTGCGGTGAGGTGTCGACCCTGGTTGTCGTCCCCGAGGTCATCGATGCCGTCAACGACGCGGTCCCGGTGCTGGCCGCCGGTGGCATCGTCACCGGGCGCCAGATGGCCGCGGCGGTCGCGATGGGTGCCGCGGGTGCCTGGACCGGTTCGGTGTGGTTGACGACGGAGGAGGCCGAGACCGAGCCGTACACGGTCACCAAGATGCTCGCCGCCAGTTCGCGGGACACCGTGCGGTCGGCCGGCCGTACCGGCAAGCCGTCGCGCCAGCTGCGTTCGGACTGGACCGATGCCTGGGCGCCGAATCCCGGTGGTCAGCAGCCGCTTCCGCTTCCGCTGCAGAGCATGTTGTCCGAGCCGGTGCTGCGCCGCATCGACGGCCTGGCCGGTCAGGGTCACGAAGGCGCCCGGTTGCTGTCGACCTACTTCGTCGGGCAGGGGGTCGGGCTGATGAACAAGGTCAAGCCGGCCCGCGACGTGGTGCACGAGTTCATCGAGGATTACCTCGCCGCCACCGAGCGGCTGAGTAAGTCGCTTCCGGACTGAGCCGTCATAATCGGCGTGGAGCTCACGGGATCGTGGAGCTCAAGGGATTACGCGGAACCCACCTGTTGTATCCGGTGGACGGGTCAACGTGGCGTGCTGGCTGACGCAGGTTTCACGGTGTCGGGCTTCTTGTCCGCTGCCTTGACGAGCTTGGCGGTCCACTCCGCGCCCAGCTTGACCAGACCGGATTCCGGATACAGCACGTGGGCGTCCCAGTCGCGGCCCAGTGAGCAGATGGGATCGGCGGGCGCGCACAGATCGGCGGTACGCGGCCCGAAGACGATGCTCATCCGGGTCAGCGGGTTACCGATGCGGGCCGACGGATTGCCGAACACCACGAGCGAGGCGATATGCGGCCCGGCCGCGGCGGGCAGCGGCGCGGTATAGCCGAGGCCGGCGACGGGTGCGGTGGCCACGACGTCCACCACCGCGGCGCCTTGCGAGTAGCCGCCCAGCACGATCTTGGTTTTCGGGCACTGCTTGGCGATGGTCTGGATCCGCTTGCTCATATCGTTGGCCCCGACGGCGGCCTTCATGAAGTCCCAGGTGGCCGGGTACTTGACCGCGTAGGTGCTGATCGAGGAGCCCTTCAGCATGGGGCGCAGCGTCTCGACGAAGGCCTTACCGACCTTGCCGATACCGGGCGGCTCGTCGGTGCCGCGCGCGAACACGACCTCGACATCGGAGCATTCCGGAGCCGCCGAGGCGACCGGCGCGGACGACGGGCCCATGGTGAGCGCCATTCCCGCTGCAATGAGCACGACCAATCTTCGGGCGGCCATTATTGGGTTCTCCCTCGATGTCGGCAGTCCGCTATCTGCCCCCTTGAGTGTCCATCATCTAGTGCCCATCATCGTTCACAATATTCACTCTATTAACATCTGTGCCAATTCTGTGACCTTGTGACCGAGGGTTCGGTGCCCACCCGTCCCACCATGTCCCGGCGTTCAACCGAATTGTTCGGTCAGCGTGCGGCGGTCCAGCTTGCCGATGCCGCGGTGGGGAAGTTCGGCCACGATGTGCACTTGCCGGGGAGCGGCGGTGAGGTCCAGGGTCGCGGCGACATGGGCCCGCAGCTCCTCCAGGCTGGGCGGTCGATAGCCGGCGGTGAGGACGATCGCGGTGGCCACCCGCTGCCCGAGACGCTCATCGGGCACCCCGAAGACCGCGCAGTCCGCAATGGCGGGATGAGTGGCCAGCGCGTTCTCGACGAGCTGGGGCAGGACGGTCAGCCCGCCGGTGCTCACCGCGTCATCGGCGCGTCCCAGAATGCTGAGCACTCCCGAATCATCAAGCATGCCAAGATCATTGGTGCGGAACCAGCCCTTTTCGGCGAACGGGTCGGGGTGAACCGGGTTGCGATACCCGGACGCCACCATCGGCCCACCGAGCACCACCCGCCCATCGTCGAGCCGCACCGACACCCCATCCAGCGGCACGCCGTCGTAGACGCAGCCGCCGGAGGTCTCGCTCATGCCGTAGGTGCGCACCACGTGAACCCGCGCCGCGGCAGCCTTCTCGCGCACCCCGGTCGGCATCGGCCCACCGCCGATCAGGACGGCATCCAGTTCGGCCAGTGCCGCCGCCGCGGCCGGATCGGACAGCGCCTTGTCCAGTTGGTTCGTCACCAGCGAGGTGTATCGCCGCCCGGTTCCCAGCTCGGCCACCGCGGCGGCCAACTCCGACGGTTCGAAACTCGCGTTCAGCGCGACGGGCGTGCTGCCGCCGACGATGCTGCGCACCAGTACCTGCAGGCCGGCGACGTGATAGGCGGGCAGCGCCAATAGCCACCGGCCGGGACCGCCGAGGCGGTTCTGGGTGGCGGTGGCGCCGGCGATCAACGCGGCAGCGGAAAGCATGGCGCCCTTGGGGTTTCCGGTGGTGCCGGACGTGGACACCACGACGGCGATATCGTCGTCGATGGGTTCACCGGCGCGCAGCGCGGTGGTCAGTAGATCGCGTTGCCGATCGTCGGCGGCCGGGACTGGCAGCTGTGCCGCGCCCCCGCCGAGGGCGGCCTCGAGGTCCGGCAGGATCGACAAGGCCGCCGTACCGCTGCCGACCGGCAGGGGGCTCAGGACGGCGATGGGGAACCCTCCTCCTCGTCGCGTGGATCGTCGAGAGGCCAGCCCTGCTCGGCCAGTCGGGCGCGGACCCGCTCGACGTCCTCGGGGCGCGGCAGTTCGTCGGTGATGTCGGTGATCAGCACGCCGATATCGACGCGGTCGAACTCGCCCTGCGCGAACTCGGCACGGTCCATCAGCCCCTGCACGACCGTCGTCACCTCGTCGTTGGACAGGCGCCGGGTGAGCAGTGCCAGCAGTGGCACCCGGTCGGGGCCAGGTATCCCGTCGGGATAGCCGGCTGTCAGCCAGGCGGCGATCCTCGCCAGAAAAGCATTCACCGCTCAAGCCTCTCAGATGGTGATGACCTGCGCCGGAGTTGCGGCGCAGGACGAATGGAGCCCAGCTATCAGGTGAACGATGGACGAAGAGTTCGCTGCGCGAGGGAAAGTCCCAGGTGGATAGCCCCTACGAGGTCTGGCGTAACCACGCGGAAACCTGGGAGGTGTCTCAGAATTGGGGGCATGAGCGCAGAGCTGATCATCCTGGTGCTGCTGATTGCAACGGCACTGGCATTCGACTTCACCAACGGGTTCCACGACACCGGTAACGCGATGGCCACGTCGATCGCGACCGGGGCGCTCAAACCGAAGGTCGCGGTGATACTCGCCGGTATCCTCAACCTGGTCGGCGCCTTCCTGTCCGTGGAAGTGGCCGTCACCGTCACCACCGCGGTGCTCAAGGTTCAGGACAGCAAGACCGGATCGCTGCTACCGGGGATCGACGCATCGACAGGGCTGACCATCATCTTCGCCGGCCTCATCGGCGGCATCCTGTGGAATCTGCTCACCTGGCTGTTCGGCATCCCGTCGAGCTCGTCGCACGCGCTCTTCGGCGGACTCATCGGCGCCGGACTCGCGGCCCTCGGCAGCGTCGGGGTCAACTGGTCCGGCGTCACCCAGAAGGTGCTCATCCCCGCCGTGGCCGCTCCGGTGATCGCCTGCCTGGTGGCGGCGTGCGGCACCTGGTTGGTCTACCGGCTGACCCGCAGGGTGGCCGAGAAGCGCCGGCGTGAGGGCTTCCGCTGGGGTCAGATCGCGACCGCATCCCTGGTCGCGTTGGCGCACGGCACCAACGACGCGCAGAAGACGATGGGCGTCATCGCCCTGGCGCTGATCACCACCGGTCACCTGACCGGCGACGTCAAGGAGCAGGGCCTGCCGTTCTGGATCATCTTCAGCTGCGCGGTCGCCATCGGCCTGGGCACCTACATCGGCGGCTGGCGCGTCATCCGCACCCTGGGCAAGGGTCTGGTGGAGATCGAGTCGCCGCAGGGCTTCGCCGCTGAGGCGTCCTCGGCCGCGATCATCCTGAGCTCCAGCGCGGCGGGTATGGCGCTGTCCACCACGCACGTTGCCACCGGCTCGATCCTGGGCAGCGGCGTCGGCAAGCCCGGCGCGGAGGTGCGCTGGGCGGTCGCCGGCCGGATGGCGATCGCATGGATGATCACGCTGCCGGCCGCCGGGCTCGTCGGCGCGCTGTCGTACTGGCTGTCCGACGGCGTGAAGTCGGTGACCAACTCGACCCTGGCCGGGGACGGGCTGATCTTCCTCGTTCTGGTTGGCCTGTCCGGCTACATGTGGTGGCGGGCCCAGCAGCAGAAGGTCGACAGCAGCAACGTCAACGCCGACTGGGATTCGTCGACCAACTCCGTCATCCCGGCGGAGATACGGGAAGCCGTCACAGACAACAAGCCCACCGCGTCGGTCTGATCCGCGACTAGCCAAAAGGAACTCAGATGGTTTATCTGGAGAGCATTCTGAAGGTACTGGGGATCGGCCTGCTTTTGGGGGCCGGCCTGCCCGCGGTCTTCGCACTGGGGCTGGTGGCCTACTCACGTGGCGCGGACACCGACGGCGATGCGGCCCTCGCGCCGAACCCGGCACTGAAGTTTGTGGGCCTCGCCTTGTTCGTTTTCGTGGGCTGGGTGATCCTGACCGCGGTCCTATGGATCACCAGGGCGACGATCATTCATCACACCGGCATCGACCTCTTCCCCTTCCTTCCCAAGAAGTGAGCTGACTGCGATGACAGAGAACAAGACCGTCCTGGACAACGTGCTCGGCTGGCTGCACGAGGGTTACCCCGAGGGCGTGCCGCGGACCGATTACTTCGCGTTGCTGGCGCTGCTGACACGTTCGCTCACCGAGGAGGAGGTCGTCAAGGCCGCCCAGGCGGTGCTGCGCTCCAGCGACGGTGACAAGCCGGTGACCGAGGCCGAGATCAGCGGCGCCATCGAGTTGATCATCGCCAAGGAGCCCAACCCCGAAGAGCTGCACCAGGTTGCGTCACGGCTGGCGTCGGTGGGCTGGCCACTCGCCGCGCCCGCGCGCTAACTTCTCACATCGCGGCGCAAGGGATGCGTCTCGGGGATCTGCACGAAGATCAGCGTGACACCGTCGGGGTCTACGACGTGCATCTCGTGCAGGCCCCATGGTTCCTCGGTGGCAGCCCTGGTGATCTGCACCCCGCGTACGGACAGTCCCGCCTCTGCGGCGTACACATCGCGCACCTGAAGCCAGAGGGCGCCACCGGCTGACGGCTCGCCGTGTCCGGCCAGTTCGATCAGCGACTGTCCCGCGTAGAAGACGGTGCCGCCGCCATATTCGCGGGCGATGGCCAGCCCGATCCGGTCCCGGTAGAACTCAACGGACCGCTGATAGTCGGCCGGCCGTATCAGCATCCGGCTGGCCAGGATCTCCATACGTCGTGTTTATCACGGGTCAGGCCGATTCGGCCGCGACACGGTAGCCGCGCGCCGCGACGGGGCCGACCAGTTCGGGAACACGTCCAGGGCCTAAAGCGGTCCGCGCGTTCAGCCGCGCGGATGGAGCAGTTCGAGTTCGCCGAGATGGGCCGCGACGGTGAGCAGTGGTAGCGCCGCGGACACGGCGAGGGGGTTGTCCCCGGCCTCGGCGCGCAGCGCCAGCACGAAGTCGTCACTGATCGGCGGTTCCGACACCGATCTTTCCCCCGTCGCTGCGCTCGCCCCATCTTGAGCGCACACCACGTCGGCGTGCTGTGCGAGCAGTTCGCGCGCCCGCGGGTACACCCCGAGCGGTGGTGGCACCACATCGGCCACCAGCTCGGCGGCAGCCCGCAGCCGCACTGCCCGGTTGGCCGCCCGTACGATCGGCGCCCGGACGTCGTTATGGCCACCGTTCTCCGAAAGATACTGCCGTACAGCGTCATCGAGGCTCCGGCTGGACTCCAGTGCGCTGCGGCTGAGCGAGAACACCCGGTTGTCGGTGGCCTCGGTGGAGCCGCGGATGACCCGTAGCACCGCCGCCTTGAGCAGCGCCGCGCCTGCCACGCGGGCGTTGTCCACCGCCTTGGCAGTCGGCGCTGATGCGCCCCGCGGCCATAGCAACACCGAGACCGTGACACCGACCAGCGCACCGACCACGACGTCCTCGACGCGGATCAGTCCCACCGCCCAGCCCGACGGCTGGATGAGGTTGAAGATGATCAGCACCATCATCGTGAACGCTGCCTGTCCGGCGATGAACGACGCCACCTCGGGGACGAAGGCCGAACCGAAGGCCACCACCGGCAGCAGTGTCCAGATGACCACCGGGTTGACGCCGACGAGCTCGATCACGCCGACACCCAGCCCAAAACCCAGTGTGGTACCGGCCACCGCGCGCAGCACCCGGGTCCCGGTCGTGAGTGCACTGCTGCGCAGCACCGACAGCGCGCCGAGAACCACCCAGAACCCGTGCTCCACCGGAAACACGTGCGTGACCGCGACGGCCAGAGCCAGGCCGAGCCCGGTGCGCAGGCTGTTGCGGAGCACCAGTGCCCGGGTGGCCAGGAAGCCCTTGGTGATGGCCGCGACGGCCGTGGTCTCGGGCATCACCCAGTCCGCGGCGCCGGTCTCGGGAAGCCCGCGACCCAGCACGCGCTCCCAAACCGGCCGGGCGTCGGCCAGTGCGGCATTGCGGATGATGCGTCCGGTGACCCCCACGGTGGCCGAGAAGGTGCGGCGTTCCAATAGGATCCGCCCGACTTCGACGGCGGTGGCGTTGTCGGGCACACCGAGGATCTGCTCGATGTCCTCCCGGTTACGGCCCTGGGCGACGGATCGCAGGTCGGTCAACGCGGTGTTGAGCGCGGCGCCGCGGGCGGCGCGCAGCCGTGGGTCGGAGATGCTGAGCACCGCCTCGCAGTCGCGAAGCACGGCGACGATGGGTGCCAACAGATCACCGAGCATGGCAGCGGTGCGGTCGGTGATCCGGTCGGATAGCCAGCCGAGGTCGTCGACGACGCGTACCAATGCGCGGCTGCCGGCGGTCAAGGCGACCGGACGGAAATCGGCGTTGACGAAGTTGGCCCACAGCGCGTTCATCGCCCGGGTGACCTCTTTGGTCGACGCGACTCCCCCCAGGCAATCCGTGAGCACGCGACACACGCTTGCCGCGTGCCGGCGCAGGTCGTCGTGATGCCGCGGTGGAAGGAGGAACAGCGCCGCCGGTACGCACACGGCCAGCGCGATGAGCCATCCCGACAGGCGTTCGGCGATCGGGCCGGGTGGCGTACAGGCCGGCAGCACGAAGGTCAGCAGCGTGGCACGCTGCCCGGCGGCGACGGTCTCACTGAGCACCCCGGAAAACATCACCGTGACGCCGAGTACGAACATCAGCCCGACGCTGAGCCACGGGTACGGCGCGACAAGGGTGCCGATGCTGATCAGCACCGCGCCGTTGACGGCCAGTCCGGCGTACGCCAGGGCGCGGCCGGACCGGTTGCCGGGGAAGTCGGCGATGATGAGCAACGCCACCGAACCGAAGATGGCGAACATCGGAGCCTGGGTGCCGCCGGCGACGATGAAGCTGACGGCCGCCGCGATGGGTAGCACGATGCCCGCTCTGACGGCGCGGCGCAGCGCGTCGTACTCGGGGTCTCGCTGCCGGATCCAGTCCTGGGTCCGCATGAACGCCGATGGTAGGCGACGGGGCGTGATGTGGACGGGGAGTGATGTCGACGGGGCGTGATGTCTAGGCAGGCTCGACGACGCCGCGCTTCATGATCGCGCCCAACAGTCCGGGGGCCACGCTGTCCAGGGCCTTGGCCGTGACCGCCATCCGCGGCGCGATGCGTACCGGCCGGGTGCGGGCCGCGGTGACCATCCAGTCGGCGGCTTCCTCGGCCGACAGGCCCGGCATCCCGACGAACGCCTTGGTCGGTGCGATCATCGGGGTCTTCACCAATGGGTAGTACAGCGTGGTGGAATGCACGCCCTTGCCCGACCATTCGGTCTCGGCCACCCGGCTCGCCGCGGTGAGCGCGGCCTTCGATGCCTGATATGCCCCGAACAGCGGTGCGGATTCGTTCATCACGCCCCAGGTGGAGACGTTGATGACATGCCCGTCGCCACGGGCGATCATCCCCGGCACGAGGGCGCGCATCAGCCGCAGCGGGGCGTAGTAGTTCAGTGCCATGGTGCGCTCGACGTCATGCCAGCGTTCCAGGGATTCGATCAGCGGGCGCCGGATCGAGCGGCCGGCATTGTTGATCAGAATATCCACGCCGCCCTGGCTTTCGATCACCCGGGCGGCCATTGCGTCGACGGCATCGAGGTCGGAGAGGTCGGCGGTGATCGCCTCGGCGATACCGCCGTTGTCGCGAATCCGCTCGGCCACCGCACCGAGCAGATCCTCGCGGCGGGCCACCACGATGACACTGGCGCCGAGTTTGGCCAGCTTCACCGCAGACGCTTCGCCGATACCGGAGGATGCCCCGGTGATCAGGATGCGCTTGCCGCGCAGCGGTACCTGCGGGCCCCGGCTCAGGTACTCGGTCAGCGGTGGTCGCATGCTGGTCAGCAGCACGGCATCGGACAGCCGGCGCAACGGGTTCTTGCTCACCTCGCGAGTCTAGAGACTAGAAGTAGCGGGGGAAGCCGCTCCAGTCCGGGGCCCGCTTCTCCAGGAAGGCGTCGCGACCCTCCACGGCCTCGTCCGTCATGTACGCCAAACGTGTTGCTTCACCGGCGTAGACCTGCTGTCCGACCAGTCCGTCATCGATGAGGTTGAAGCCGAACTTCAGCATCCGCACGGCCTGCGGGGACTTGCCGTTGATCTCGGTCGCCCACTGCAGCCCCTCGGTCTCCAGGTCGGCATGGTCGACGACCTCGTTCACCGCCCCCATCTGGTACATGGTCTGCGCGTCGTAGGTGCGGCCCAAGAAGAAGATCTCCCTGGCGAATTTCTGGCCGGTCTGCCGCGCCAGGTAGGCGCTGCCGAATCCGCCGTCGAAGCTGCCCACATCGGCGTCGGTCTGCTTGAAACGCGCGTGCTCGCGGCTGGCCAGGGTCAGGTCGCAGGTGACGTGCAGGCTGTGCCCGCCACCGGCCGCCCACCCGTTGACCAGGCAGATGACCACCTTCGGCATGAACCGGATGAGCCGCTGCACCTCCAGGATGTGCAATCTGCCGGCGCGGGCAGGGTCGACGGACTCGGCGGTCTCGCCCCCGGCGTACTGATAGCCGGTGCGACCCCGGATGCGCTGGTCGCCGCCGGAGCAGAACGCCCAGCCGCCGTCCTTGGTCGAGGGGCCGTTTCCGGTCAGCAGGATCACCCCGACGTCGGGGGACATCCGGGCGTGATCGAGCACCCGGTAGAGCTCGTCGACGGTGTGCGGCCGGAAGGCGTTGCGCACCTCGGGGCGGTCGAAGGCTACCCGGACGGTAGGCTGGCGCACCCCGTCGACGACGTGCCGGTGGTAGGTGATGTCGGTCAGCTCGAAGCCGGCGACGGGTTGCCAGAGGGACGGATCGAACGGGCTCGCAGTGGTCACCCATCGACTTTAGGCGGGGCGCCGGAGACGGGCACCGGCAGGTTTCGGCGCTCGGGTGGTGGGGTACAAAGACCGAGACGATGCGTATGGGACGCACGAGGTTGGAGAGCACGATGAAGCGGTCGGCAAGTGGGTTGCTGGCGGGTCTGGCAGTCGGAGCCGCGCTGGTCGGATGCTCACCCGCGGTCACCGGTGGTGACACCAAGTGCGAGGACTTCATCGGCCAGGACGAGAAGACGCAGAACGAAGCGGTGGCCAAGATGTTGAAGGACGAAAAGGGCGCCGACGCAGCACAGTTGGAGGTCACCGGTACCCGGCTGGCCGTGCAGACCTGGTGTCAGACGGTCGGCACCCCGGAGTCCACGATCAAGGAAGCGCCGCACCTGTAGCGGCCAGCGCCTCGAACTCGTCGGGGGTGCCCTTGCCGACCGGGCCCGCATCGCGGATGAAGCTCACCCTAGGAGGCCGTGCCCCTTCAGCGCCCTGACCAGTCCGTCCGGGCGCTCGCCGGTGGGCAGCGGATCGACCAGTGCAAAGGCACACCCCAGGGCGCGGGCCCCGCCGTCGGCCTCCTCGCTGTCACCGACCATCAGCGCATCGCCAGCAGCGACACCGAGGCGGGCCAACGCGGTCTCGAAGATCGCCGGGTCCGGTTTGACCGCACCGACCTCGAAGGACAGCACGTACTCGTCGGCCGCGGTTCCCGCGGCCGCCAGCGCCGGCCGCAGATCGAAGGCGATGTTGGAGACCACCGCCGTCTTGATCCCGGCCGCGCGCAACCCGTTCAGCGTGGCCGCGGCGTCCGGATAGGGCGTCCAGGACGCGGGGTCGACCAGCCTCGGGTAGAGATTGGCGGCGTCATGGCCGGTGAGCCCGGATTCGCGCAGCACATGCAGGTAGGCCTCCCGATGCAGATGCGGCTCCAGGTCGCGATTGGCCCAGTTGTGTTGCTGCGCTTCCGACATCGGCACCGAGTTGCCGGTGGGCGCGGTGACCCGGCGCATCAACTCGGCCTGCACGTGACGGTCGACCGCTTTCTCGTCCACCGTGATGCCGTCGAACCAGCTATCCTCCTCCTCGAGCCGGAACAGGGTGCCAGAGAAATCGAAGAGCACGGCGTTTGTCACGGGTGCCGTCCTTCCTGGAAGTGGTCGCCGATCGCGGGTGCGACGGGCCAGCCGAAGGTTACCGCGGCCTGCAGCGCCGAACCCGGTGTCAGTTCGTCGACCAGGCCCGCGGCGGTGGATCTACCCGAGGACGAGCTGCAGGACTGGATCGAGCCCGATACCACGGTGGTGTCTGTCGGGGAGGGCTGCGTGCTGCCCGGTTTCGTTGAGGCGCACGGACATCCGCTGATGGAAGCGGTGGTACTGTCGGACCGGATGGTCGACATCCGGCCGGTGACGCTGCCGTCGGCCGATGACGTCGTCGACGCGGTCCATCGGGAGGTGGCCCGCCGCGGCACCGACGGCGCCTACCTCAATGGCTTGGGACCCGCTGCTGCAGAACGGATTACCGGAGCCGACGCTGGACTGGCTGAAAGGTGTCGCCGACACTCCGCTGGTGATCATCCACAATTCGGGGCACAAGGCATTCTTCAACTCGGCGGCGGCCGAGGTCGCGGGGATCAGCCGCGACACCCCGGATCCCAAGGGCGCGCGGTACGGCCGCGACGCCAACGGCGGCCAAGATTTTGGTGGACGGCTCGCCGTGGATCGGCAACATCGACCTGACATTCCCGTACCTGGACACCGATGCCACCCGCAGCATCGGTGTGGTGCCCGGTTCGTGCGGGCATGCCAACTACACTCGCGACCAGCTGGCCGAGATCGTCGGCGCCTTCTATCCGCAGGGCTGGCAGATGGCCTGCCATGTGCAGGGGGACGCCGGCGTCGACACCATTTTGGATGTCTACGAAGACGCACACGCGGCCTATCAGCTGTTCGCCGAGGACCGCATCGGCTCGATCGAGGTCGGTAAGTACGCCGATCTCGTTGTACTGTCGGGTCTCGTTGTACTGTCGGGTCTCGCTGTACTGTCGGCTGATCCGCGCGCGGTGGACCCCGAGGAGGTCGCCGAACTGCAGGTACGGGCGACGTATCTGGCGGGTCGGCAGGTTCATCCGAAGCCAGCGTGAGGGCAAAGCCGGCGTGGCAGGCTGTCGGACATGTCCGAGTCCATTCCCGTCACTTCGCTCGCCCCGGGCTTGACTGTGCCGCGGTTCCTCGACGAGCGTGTCGCCCACCGGGCGGCCGGTGAACACTGGGAGGGTCGCGATCGCGCCACCGTTTGAGGCCCCGTCTTTCGAGGCGCCGTCTCTCGACGATCTGCTGGATCGTCTGCACGTCGTCGCGCTGCCCATGCGGGTCCGGTTCCGCGGCATCACCGTACGCGAGGTGGCGCTGTTCGACGGACCGGCCGGCTGGGGCGAGTTCGGTGCCTTCGGCGAGTACGGGCCTGCCGAGTCCGCGCACTGGCTGGCGTCGGCCATCGAGGCCGCCTACCGGGAATCGCCTGCACCGCTTCGTGACCGCATCCCGGTCAACGCCACCGTGCCCGCCGTCGAACCGGCCCGGGTACCCGAGGTGCTGGCCCGGTTTCCGGGGGCACAGACCGCCAAGGTAAAGGTCGCCGAGCCCGGGCAGAGCCTGGCCGACGATATCGCGCGCGTCGAAGCGGTGCGAGCGGCGGTGCCGAAGGTGCGCGTCGATGCCAACGGCGGCTGGAGCGTATCGGAGGCGGTGGCTGCGGCCGGTGCGCTCGGTCCGTTGGAGTACATCGAACAGCCTTGTGCCACAGTCGAAGAGCTCGCCAAGGTGCGTCGTCAGGTCGACGTGCCGATCGCGGCGGACGAATCGATTCGCAAGGCCGCCGATCCTTTTCGGGTGGTGGCGCTGGGCGCCGCCGATATCGCGGTGGTCAAGGTTGCTCCGCTGGGCGGGGTGGACCCACTGCTGATCATCGCTGCCCGCATCGGCATCCCCGTCGTGGTGTCCAGCGCGCTGGACAGTGCGGTCGGCATGTCCCGCGGCTTGCTGGCCGCCGCCTGCCTGCCAGAACTGCCGTACGCCTGCGGGCTGGGCACCGGGGGACTGTTCGTCGAGGATGTCGTCGATGCTGTCGCCCCGGTGGACGGCTATCTCCCGATCGGGCCCGTTGTCCCGGACCCGGCCCGGTTGGCTTCGCTGGCGGCGCCGGTGGATCGAAGGCGATGGTGGGTGGAGCGGATCCGCGAGTGTCACGCGTACATCTAGACGTAAGTTCGTACATCTACACGTAAGCTGTAGCCACACCTGTCACACCAGTCACTGTCGGCGGGCCGATGTGAGGTTCTGAGAACTGGTACTACCGGCAGTACCAGTGAGGCATAGTACTGTCGGTAGTACCAGGTTTCGCAGCGCGATATGACTTCTCATGCAGCGACGAGTGGGACTCAGAAGCCATGTGGGCGTGCTCGATTCACCAGTTTCTGCACCACCCATTGATTCAGTGATACCCGTTGCTCGGCGGCCTCGACCGCCAGGTGGGCGTGCAGTGCCGGCGAAATGCGGACCACGAATTTTCCACTGTACTCGCGGCCGCTCACGGATTCCGGCGGGTCCCAGCCGGTGGCCATTGCGGCGGTGGCTTCCTCGGTCACCAGCCTCTCGATCGCGGCGATGGCTTCGGCCGCCGTCGGTCCGCGGCACCAGAGTCCGGGGAATTCGAGGCAGTGGCCGGTGTAGGACCGATCGTCGGGCGACCACATGGCGCGGTAGGTGTATTCGGGCATACCTCAGCATCGCTTGACGGTCCGACATTGGTCGGCCCATTCGAGGTATCCACCGGCGAGTGCGACCGCGCTGATGTCGAAGGACCTGATGAAACCCGCCCAGCTCAAGGCCACCACGCTGCTGCTGTGGGACCGGGCGATCCGCACGGTGCGCGCCCGCAAGTAGGGTCGGGCGGGTGAATCTCGCTTACGTCGACAAAGGCGGCACCGGCGACCCGGTGCTGTTCATCGCGGGCCGCGGCGGTGCGGGCCGCACGTGGCACCTGCACCAGGTCCCGGCGTTTCAGCGGGCCGGCTACCGCGTGATCACCTTCGACAATCGCGGTGTCGGCGCCACGGAGAACGCCAGCGGCTTCACCACCGACCAGGTGGTGGCCGATACCGCATCGCTCATCGAGAAGGTGGTCGGCGGCCCGGTCCGGGTGGTCGGGGTGTCCATGGGCTCCTTCATCGCCCAGGAACTGATGGTGTCGCGCCCCGAACTGGTCACCCAGGCGGTACTGATGGCCACCCGCGGCCGCCACGACGGAGCCCGGGACATCTTCAACAAGGCCGAACGCGAATTCCACGACGCCAACATCACCCTGCCGCCCAGCTATGACGCCAAGATCCGCCTGCTGGAGAACTTCTCACCGAAGACCCTCAACGACGACCGCGCCGTGCGCGACTGGGCCGAGATGTTCACCATGTGGCCCACCAAGCACACCCCGGGCCTGCGCAGCCAGCTCGCGGTGTCCCCGGAGGGCAATCGGCTGCCGGCCTACCAGCACATCAAGGTGCCGGTGCTGGTGATCGGTTTCGGCGATGACGTGCTGATGGCCCCGCATCTGAGCCGCGAGGTGGCCGACGCCATCCCGGGCGGCCGATACCTGGAAATCCCGGACGCCGGCCACCTGGGCTTCATCGAGCACCCCGATGCGGTCAACGAGGCCGTGCTGGGGTTCTTTTGCCGAGGCTTTGTCACCGAAGCAATAGGCTGAGTTGGTGAACCCCTCGACGACTCAGGCCCGCGTCGTCGTCGACGAGCTGATTCGCGGCGGCGTGCGTGACGTGGTGCTCTGTCCCGGGTCGCGCAACGCCCCGCTGGCCTTTGCCCTGCACGACGCCGATCGGGCCGGCCGCATCCGGCTGCATGTCCGCATCGACGAACGCACCGCAGGTTTCCTCGCGATCGGCCTGGCGGTCTCCGGGCAGACCCCGGTGCCGATCGCGATGACATCGGGTACCGCGGTGGCCAATATCGGACCCGCCGTGGTGGAGGCCAACTACGCGCGGGTTCCGCTGATCGTGCTGAGCGCCAACCGGCCCTACGAGCTGCTGGGCACCGGTGCCAACCAGACCATGGAGCAGCTCGGCTATTTCGGCAGCCAGGTCCGCGCCAGTATCAGCCTCGGCCTGGCGGAGTCCTGGGGCGAGCGAAGCGACGGGGGAGGCCTTGGCGATCTGGCGTCGGCCAATGCGCGGTGGCGATCGGCGACCTGTCGAGTATTGGTGGCGGCCAAGGGATCTCGTACAGCCAACGCGGGTCCGGTACAGTTCGACATCCCGCTGCGGGAACCCCTGGTGCCCGACCGCGACAGCACCGATGACACGCCGGACGGTCGCCCTGACGGCCGTTGCTGGACGCACACCCCGCCGGTCAGCTTCGACCAGCCGTTGGACATCGACCTCACCCCGGACACCGTGGTCATCGCCGGCCACGGCGCGGGCCCGCACCCCAACCTGGCCGGATTACCCACCGTTGCCGAACCGACGGCGCCGCCGCCCGCGAACCCGCTGCACCCGTTGGCGTTGCCGCTGCTGCGCCCGCAGCAGGTGATCATGGCCGGCCGACCGACCCTGCACCGGACGGTGTCGACGTTGCTGGCCGATTCGTCGGTGCCGGTCTTCGCGCTGACCACCGGTCCACGCTGGCCCGATGTGTCCGGCAACTCCCAGGCCACCGGCACCCGTGCGGTGACCACGGGCACCCCCGATCCGGCGTGGCTACAACGCTGCGCGGATCTGAACAGGCGCACGTACAGTGCGGTGCACACCCAGCTCGAACAGCATGGGCTCACCACCGGTCTGCACGTTGCGGCCGGGGTGGCGGCCGGCCTGCGCGATGGCGACCAGTTGGTGCTCGGCGCCTCCAACCCGGTGCGCGACATCGCGCTGGTCGGACTCAACGTCCCGGGCGTCAAGGTGCGTTCCAACCGCGGCGTGGCCGGTATCGACGGCACCGTGTCGACGGCGATCGGGGCGGCGCTGGCTCATGAGCGCAGCGGGGGAAGTCCGCCGCCGAAAACCATAGCCCTCATCGGCGATCTGACGTTCGTGCACGACAGCTCCGGACTGCTGATCGGGCCCACCGAGCCCACGCCGCGCAACCTGACCATCGTGGTGCCCAACGACAACGGCGGGGGCATCTTCGAGCTGCTGGAGCAGGGCGACCCGCGGTTCTCGGATGTGTCGTCGCGAATCTTCGGCACCCCGCACAATGTGGACATCGCCGCGTTGTGCCGGGCATATCACGTGGACAGCTGGCAGGTCGAGGTGGAGACGCTGGCCGAGGTCCTTCGGGAACCGTTCGAGGGCATGCGGGTGCTGGAGGTGAAGGCCGACCGGTCATCATTGCGCGCACTGCATGCGTCCATCCGGGCGGCGCTCTAGTGGAACTGCTCAACAGGCTGAAAGCCCGTTGGCAGCACAGGGTTCCGCGGATGTTCGGCGACGGCACGGAGACCAGGTCGCAGCGCGTCATCCGCCGGGTGCGGGTCGGCATCCTCATGGCGGCCGCCCTGGTGATGTTCCAGTCGGTGCTGCTGGTGCTCGGCGCGTGGGAGAACGACCGCCGGATCGAAGCCGATATGGGGGTGGCGGCCGCCGAGGTGCTCGATGCCGGCCCGCGGCGTTCGACCATCGAGTTCGTCACGCCCGACCGGGTGACCTACCGGCCCGAGCTCGGGGTGCTCTATCCGTCCGAACTGGACTCCGGGATGCGGATCTACGTGGAGTACGACCGATCGGATCCCGATCTCGTGCGCGTGCAGCACCGTAACGCGGCGCTCGCCATCATCCCGGCCGGGTCGATTGCGGTGCTGGGCTGGCTGATCGCCGGTATCGCACTACTGGTGGTGGCGGTGATCGCCCGGCGGATCGAGGACCAGGCAATCGATGATCAGGCCGCCCAACATCAGGATGACGCGATCAAGTTGTCCAGCCAGTCCTCGTCGTAGATGTCGATCTTCTCGTCGTTGACGAGGTCATAGACCGTCGGCGTCCCGGTCTCCACCGGATCCACCATGTACAGGAAGTCGTAGTTCGTCTCGTCCATCTCGGTGGTGTCCACCGCGCCATCACCGTCGGCGATGCGTTGGGTTAATTCGTCGGGTATCCCTGCGGTGCGGGCCTTCTCGGCCATCTGGTCGTCGGTCGGGCCCTGGCCGGACGGGTCCTGATCGGCCCACAACTCCTCGACGAACCGCTGGAATGCGACGGCCGCGGTCTTGTCGTCCTGAGCCGCGACGAACAGCGCATTGCTGACCCGCTCGGAGTAGTGGTAGCCGGCCATCTCCAGAAAGGTCAGCGGCCGGTAGGTGACCTCGAGCTGGCCCAGGCCGATGTAGTGCCGGAGGGATGCACCGAAATCGCGTTGCAGATCCGCGCAGTGGCTGCACTGCGGTTCGGCGAAGATCTCGATCTGCACCGGTGCCTCGTCGAAACCTGCGACGATGCCGAAGCCGTCCTCGCTCACCTGAGTCAACGGTGCGTTCGGGTCGGACTGGGCGCTGCCCTCGATCTGACGCGTGCATGCCACGCCGGTCAGCAGCGTCAAACCGGTGAGCGTCAAACCGATGAGCAAGGCCAACATTCGGTGCACGTTGGCCACCGTACCGCTGTCGTGGTGTTCGCATGCCATATGCCCGCCCGCAACCGTGCTGTTAACCTGCGCTGGCACAGTTGCAGTGTGCGCGTTGCCATCGTTGCCGAATCCTTCCTCCCGAATGTCAACGGCGTCACCAACTCGGTGCTTCGGGTGATCGAGCATCTCCGTCGCACGGGCCATGAAGTTCTGGTCATCGCGCCGGACACCCCGCGTGGCCAGGCGCCCGCCGATCGCGTACACGACGGGGTGCGGGTGCACCGGGTGCCGTCGTGGATGTTCCCGAAGGTTACCTCGCTGCCGCTGGGCGTGCCGCGACCGCGAATGGTCGGAGTGCTGCGCGGTTTCGATCCCGACGTGGTGCATCTGGCGTCGCCGGCGCTGCTCGGCTACGGCGGCCTGCATGCCGCCCGGTACCTCAATGCCCCGACGGTCGCGGTGTTCCAGACCGATGTGGCCGGCTTCGCCGAGAGCTACGGGATCGGTGCGATGTCCAAGGCCGCTTGGGCATGGACCCGGCACCTGCACGGATACGCCGACCGCACCCTGGCACCATCCACCTCGGCAATGGAAAACCTTGCCGCCCATCGTGTTCCGCGACTGCACAAATGGGGCCGCGGAGTCGACATCACCGGCTTCGTGCCCTCGGCACGCGATGAGGCGCTGCGCGCCGCGTGGTCCCCGGCCGGTAAACCGGTCATCGGATTCGTCGGCAGGCTCGCGCCGGAGAAGCATGTCGAACGACTGGCCACCGTCGCCGCGCGTGACGACCTGCAGGTGGTCGTGGTCGGCGATGGTGTTCACCGGAACAAACTCGAAACACTCATGCCGACAGCAGTTTTCACCGGTGAGCTGCACGGTGCGGCGCTCGCCGCGGCCTATGCGAGCATGGACGTGTTCGTGCACCCCGGCGAACATGAGACCTTCTGTCAGGCCGTACAGGAGGCGATGGCCTCCGGTCTGCCGGTCATCGCGCCCAACGCCGGCGGGCCGCGGGATCTGGTCACCCCGATGCACACCGGCATCCTGCTGGGCGTCGGTGAATTCGAAGCCCGGTTGAACGGCGCCGTCGACCATCTGGTCGCCGAACGCGCCCGCTATGCGGCCGCGGCCCGGCGCAGCGTGCTGACCCGCACCTGGCCGGCGGTCTGCGACGAACTGCTCGACCACTACGACTCGGTGATCGGATTGCGTCGTCGCAAAGCGGCGTGAGCCGCCCGTTCGAAACGTCTCCATGCGCCCCCACCTCTACAGTGGTCGAAAGGCCGTGGATGGGGGCAGCGATGACATCGGCGGGCATATCGACATGGGCGCCGCTGCGGTCGCCGGTCTATCGCGCGCTGTGGATCGCGCAACTGGTGTCCAACCTCGGCACCTGGATGCAGACCGTCGGGGCGCAGTGGATGCTCGTCGGCGATCCCCGCGCGGCCGTTCTGGTACCGCTGGTGCAAACCGCGACGACGCTGCCGGTGATGCTGTTGGCGTTGCCATCGGGTGTGCTGGCCGATCTCATCGACCGGCGCCGTCTGCTCATCGCCACCCAGGGCGCGATGGCCGCCGGTGTGGGTCTGCTCGCGTCGTTGACCGGTGCCGGACTGACGACTCCGGCGGTGCTGCTGACATTGTTGTTCGTGATCGGCTGCGGTCAGGCGCTCGTCGCACCCGCGTGGCAGGCGATCCAGCCTGATCTTGTTCCCGCTCAGCAGATTCCGGCCGCCGCGGCACTGGGTAGCATGAGCATCAACCTGGCCAGGGCCATCGGGCCCGCCATCGCCGGGGTGCTGGTGTCACTGTCGGGGCCGACCCTGGTCTTCGCGCTCAACGCCGTATCTTTCGCCGGAATCGTGGTCGTGCTCGTCTGGTGGAGACGAGACCCGGTCGAACGCAGCGGGCCACCTGAGCGTGCACTGGCAGCGCTCAGCGCGGGCGGACGGTTCATCCGAAGCTCGCCGATCGTGCGGCGCATCCTGCTGAGGGCGGCATTGTTCATCGCTCCCGCCAGCGCACTGTGGGGACTTTTGCCGGTGATCGCGAGTGCCCGGCTCGGCCTGTCGTCCTCCGGGTACGGCGTCCTGCTGGGCTCCCTCGGTGCGGGTGCCGTGCTGGGCGCTTTCCTGTTGTCGCGGTTACGGTCCCGATTCGGCCAGAACACGCTGCTGACCACCGCGGCGGTGGGATTCGCGGTGGCCACCGTCGTGCTGGCGCTGGTGCCCAATTTCGCCGCCGTGCTGGTGGCACTGCTGGTGGGCGGCGCGTCCTGGTTGCTGTCGCTGTCGACGCTCAACGCGTCGATGCAGCTGAGCCTGCCGGCGTGGGTGCGGGCCCGCGGACTGTCGGTGTACCAACTGGTCTTCATGGGCGGGCAGGCGGTGGGCTCGCTTGTGTGGGGTGTGGTTGCCGCGGCCACCACGAGTGTCACGAGCCTGTTGATCAGCGCGGGATTCCTCGTGGTGTGCGGGCTGTCCTCGCTGTGGTGGCCGTTGCACGCCAACACCGGCGACCTCGACCTGACGCCGTCCTCGCACTGGCCCGAGCCGAACCTCGTCTTCGAGCCCGAACCACTCGACGGTCCCGTTCTGGTGATCACCGCCTACCGCGTGCCCGCGGCCGACGAGCAGAACTTCCTGAAGGCGATGGACGTGCTGGGCCGGTCCCGTCAGCGCACCGGGGCGTCGCAGTGGCGCCTGTTCCGCAGTGTCGAACACGATTCGACGTTCGTGGAGACGTTCATCGTGCGCTCCTGGGGCGAGCACATGCACCAGCACCACACCCGGCTCACCGGTCATGACCTGCTGATCGAGCAGGCCGTCGAGCGCTACACCGACGGCGTTCCGGTCTCCGAGCACTATCTCGCGGTGCGCGAAAGGGCCTGGAGAGTCTAGGGTGCCCACGTCATCACGGAATCCCCATTCCCGGATCCTCGAGACTCACAGGTAGGTTTGGTCCGATGAGTAGGGCGTCGCTGGAGAAGGACCCGCACGAGGTCGCGTCGATGTTCGACGCCGTGGCCCGCCGCTACGACATCACCAACACGGTGATGTCGCTGGGGCAGGACCGGTTCTGGCGCCGGCAGACCCGAGCGGCACTGGGCATCGGCCCGGGAGAACGGGTGCTGGACCTGGCCGCCGGCACGGCGGTGTCGACGGTCGAGTTGGCGAACTCGGGTGCCTGGTGTGTGGCCGCGGACTTCTCGGTCGGCATGCTGGCCGCCGGTGCCGAGCGCGATGTGCCGAAGGTGGCCGGCGACGCCACCCGCCTGCCGTTCGCCGACGGGGTGTTCGACGCGGTGACCATCAGCTTCGGGCTGCGCAACGTGGTCGACCATGTGGCGGGTCTGCGCGAGATGGCGCGGGTCACCCGCCCCGGGGGGCGGCTGGTGGTGTGCGAGTTCTCCACACCGACCAATGGCCTGTTCGCCACGGTGTACAAAGAATACCTGATGCAGGCGCTGCCCGCGATGGCGCGCGCGGTGTCGAGCAATCCGGACGCCTACGTGTATCTGGCCGAGTCGATCCGGGCCTGGCCGATACAGGCCGAGCTGGCCGACCGCATCCGCGACGCCGGCTGGGAAGCGGTGCGCTGGCGCAATCTGACCGGCGGGATCGTCGCGCTGCACGCCGCCGTCAAGCCTTGAGCGTTCCTGTTCTGGCGCTCGCC
Source organism: Mycobacterium sp. (assembly GCA_011620645.1). GTDB lineage: Bacteria > Actinomycetota > Actinomycetes > Mycobacteriales > Mycobacteriaceae > Mycobacterium. The sequence continues at coordinate 17,172 of WOYS01000012.1, read as the reverse complement.
GGTTTCCTCGGGGCCGGTAAGACGACGCTGCTCAATCATCTGCTGCGCAACAGCCGCGGGGTGCGAATCGGGGCTCTGGTCAACGACTTCGGTGCGGTGAACATCGATGCGATGTTCGTCGCCGGGCAGGTCGACGCGATGGCCTCGCTGTCCAACGGGTGCATCTGCTGCGCGACGGACTCCACCGAAGCCGCCGAGATGCTGGGCCGGCTGGCGGGCGTGCGCCCCGCGCTGGATCTGATCGTGGTGGAGGCCAGTGGGATCGCCGAGCCGCCGGTGCTGGCCCGCACCATCGCCGCCGCCGGGGATCACCGGTTCCACTACGCCGGGCTGGTGCTGGTAGTGGACGCCGCCCGGCCCGCCGAGCTGGGACACGGGGTGCGGGTCGCCGACCTGGTGGTACTCAACAAGGTCGGTGAAGCCGTCGATGCCGACGGGATCGCGGCGCGGGTGCGCGCCGAGAACCCGCAGGTTCCGTTGGTGTACACCGATTTTGCGCGGGTGGACCCTGCGTTGCTGATCGACCCGCCGGTAGGGCGCCGGGAGCGTCCGGCCCAGCTGTCGCTGGAGGAACTGCTGCACGAGGATCACCACCACGAACACCCGGAATATCAGAGTGTGGAGTTCAGCACCGATGCGCCGGTGAACCCCCGCCGCCTCATGGCCTTTCTGCATGACCGCCCCGTGGGGCTTTACCGCGCAAAGGGTTTCGTCGATTTCGGTTCCGGCGGTCGATATTCCGTGCAACTGGTCGGCAGCTCGTTGCGCTTCGAGAAACGCGGTGCCTCCGGGCGCGGCACCATGCTGGTGCTCATCGGTACCGATATCGACGAATCGGCGTCCCTGGCGGCGCTGCAGGATTGCACGCGCGAACCCGCGGACGAGAACGCGATGCTCGCGGTGCACAAATACGTGGTGCCTGCGTCTACGTGGTGTCTGCGTCCGGCTGCTGATGGAGATGACCCTGCTGGGTCGTGAACCGCAGCTCGCGCTCTGATCAGCTGAAGGGTTTGCGGTCGTCGAGCCGGCGCGACGCCAGGCCGGCCGATCGCCACACCCGCGCGATCCAGTCCTCGTCCTGCTCGGTGACCAGATTCCCCATCATCCGCACCGCGACGTTCATCAGGAAATGCGATCGCATCGCCAGCGGGCCCACCGCGGGCAGAAACCGCGGGAACGTCAGTAGCAGCGCCAACCGCCGCGCCGCGGAGAAGCCGCGCGCGTAATGCTCAGTCAGGATTGCGGGCCAGGAGTCGGTATGGTCACCGGCGCCCAGCAGCTGGGCGGCCAGCCGTCCGGTCTCCAATCCGTAGTCGATGCCCTCGCCGTTGAGTGGGTTGACGCAGGCCGCGGCATCACCGATCAGCATCCAGTTCCGACCGGCCACCCCGGACACCGCACCGCCCATCGGCAGCAGGGCGGACAGCCCGGCGCGTGGCTCGCCCTCGAAACCCCATTCCTCGCGGTGCAGGTCGCAGTAGTAGGACATCAGCGGTCGCAACGCGGCATCCGACGGGCGTTTCACGGTGGCCAGTGCGCCCACGCCGATGTTCACCTCGCCGTTGCCCAACGGGAAGATCCAGCCGTAGCCGGGCAGCACTTTGCCTTCCGGCGAACGCAATTCGAGGTGTGAGGTGATCCACGGCTCGTTGGCGCGTGGGGTCGCGATGTATCCGCGCACCGCCACGCCGTACACCGTCTCCTGATGCCAGGTCCGGCCCAGTGCGCGCCCGAGTGTCGAGCGGGCACCGTCGGCGACGATCAGCTCGCCCACCCCGATCTCGGAGCCGTCGTCGAGCATCAGCTCCGATACGCGACCCGTCGAATCATGGCGTACATCAACTACTTTGGTGCCCAGCATCATATTGGCGCCGTCGTCGGAAGCGGCCGTGCGAATCCGGTCGTCGAGTTCGGTGCGGGGGACCGCGCTGCTGGTCGACGGGAACGAGGGCCCGGGCCAGGGGATCTCCACGTCGGCCCCGAACCCGGACATCCGAAGTCCGTGGTGGCTGATCCGGCCGCTCAGCCAGTCGCCGAGGCCCAGCCGTCGCAGCTCGGAGATCGCGCGCGGGGTCAGCCCGTCACCGCATGCCTTGTCGCGGGGGAACTGTGCCGAGTCGATGACCAACACCTCGCGGCCGGCCCTCGCCGCCCACGCGGCGGCCGACGAACCGGCGGGCCCGGCCCCGACGACAACCACATCTGCTCGACTCAGCACCCTCCCAGTATGTTGGACAAATGAGGACACCGGCGAGCGTGGTGGCGGGGGTGGACTTCGGGGATCCTGAATTCGCCACGCAGGTACGCGACGGAGTGGCGCGTATCGAAGATCTGATGGCCACCGAGCTGGGCAAGGCGGATGAGCTGATGGTCGAGGCCGTCCAGCATCTCTTCCAGGCCGGCGGCAAGCGGTTCCGGCCGCTGTTCACCGTGCTGGCGGGGTCGCTGGGGCCGCGACCGGAGGACGGCGATGTCATCATCGCCGGCGCCGTCATCGAGCTGGTGCACCTGGCCACGCTCTATCACGACGACGTGATGGATGAGGCCCAGCTGCGGCGGGGCGCCGACAGTGCCAACGCCCGGTGGGGCAATAACATCGCGATCCTCGCGGGTGACTACCTGTTCGCGACCGCGTCGCGGCTGGTGTCGCGGCTCGGACCCGACGCGGTGCGGGTGATTGCCGACACATTCGCACAGCTGGTCACCGGGCAGATGCGCGAGACGCGCGGCGCTGCCGACGGCACCGATGAGATCGAGCACTACCTGAAGGTGGTCTACGAGAAGACGGCCTGCCTCATCTCGGCCGCGGGCCGCTTCGGGGCAACGTTCTCCGGTGCCGGCGAGGATCAGATCCAGCGGCTGTCCTGGCTCGGCGGCATCGTCGGGACCGTCTTCCAGATCTCCGACGACATCATCGACATCGACAGCGATCCCGACGAGTCGGGCAAGGTTCCCGGCACTGACCTGCGTGAAGGCGTGCACACGCTGCCCGTCCTGTACGCACTGCGCGAGTCCGGTCCCGACACGGATCGGCTCCGGGAGTTGGTGGCCCGGCCGATCGAGGACGATGACGAGCTGGCCGAGGCGCTGACCTTGCTGCGGCGGTCCCCGGGCATGGCCGATGCCAAGCAGACGGTGCGCGAATACGCCGGGCGGGCCCGCGATGAACTCAACAATCTGCCCGCCGGACCCGGCCGCGCTGCACTGGCCATTCTGGTCGACTACACCGCGAACCGGCACGGCTGAATCGGAACCTCCGGGGGTCCTTCGGCGTTAGATCAGCGAGCGAAGACTTTCCTAGGAGGCAAGCTGATGACCTGGCATCCCCATGCCAACCGGATGAAGACCTTTGTGCTGCTGGTCAGCATGTCGGCGCTCATCGTGTTCATCGGTTCGCTGTTCGGCAACACGTCGATCCTGTGGCTGTCGGTGCTGTTCGCCGTCGGCATGAACGGGTATATCTACTTCAACAGCGACAAGATGGCACTGCGGGCGATGCACGCCCAGCCCGTCACCGAGATGCAGGCCCCGGCGATGTACCGGATCGTGCGCGAGCTGGCGACCACGGCGCGTCAGCCCATGCCGCGGCTCTACATCAGTGACACCGCCGCTCCGAACGCGTTCGCCACCGGCCGCAATCCGCGCAACGCCGCGGTGTGCTGCACCACCGGCGTTCTGCAGATTCTCGACGAGCGTGAGTTGCGTGCGGTGCTGGGCCACGAACTGTCCCATGTGTACAACCGCGACATCCTGATCTCGTGCGTGGCAGGCGCGCTCGCGTCGGTGATCACCGCGCTGGCCAATATCGCGGTGTTCGCGTCGATGTTCGGCGGTAACCGCGAGGGTGGGGTGAACCCCTTTGCCATGCTGCTGGTTTCGCTGCTGGGCCCGATCGCGGCCACCGTCGTCAAGTTGGCCGTCTCGCGCTCGCGGGAGTACCAGGCCGATCAGTCCGGTGCCGAGCTGACCGGCGATCCACTGGCGCTGGCCAGCGCGCTGCGCAAGATCTCCGCCGGTGTGCAGGCCGCGCCGCTGCCACCGGAGCCGCAACTGGCCGATCAGGCACACCTGATGATCGCCAACCCGTTCCGGGCGGGGGAGAAGATCGGCAAGCTGTTCTCCACCCACCCGCCCGTCGAGGATCGCATCCGCCGGCTGGAGCGGATGGCCGGGCGCGGGCCGGGCCAGTACTGATTGGCACACCTACCCCGGTGACGGTCCGCTGACCTGGCCCGCGATGCACCGGCGGGTTAGGGTGACGCCATGGCTATGCGAGGTTTGCTGACTGCGGTGGCGGCCGGTGCCGCCCTGATCGGTTCGTCGGCGGTGGCCGGCGCCGAACCCGCTCCGCCACCCCCGCCGCCGCCCGGGCCCAACATCAATGCCTGGGAGCTGGTGAAGCCTTCCGCATTCGCGGTCAACGACGGCAGCATGTACGCCTTCACCGCCAACGGCGGCATCACCTGCGTGCTGAGCCGGGGTACCGGCGGCTACGGCTGCAGCGGACCGTTCCCGGCCGCGCCCAATGGCGCCAATGTGGTGTCGGGCGGACAGGTTGGCGCGCCCGGTTTTGCGACCGCGGCCAACCCGATCTACGTCGGGGATCAACCGGCCCAGCCGCTGCCGCCGAATTCGCGCATCAGCTTCCAGCACGTCAGCTGTGGCACCGACGGTGTGCTCACCTCGTGCCAGAACTCGTTCGACCAGTCCGGCTTCGTGATCAGCCCGGCCGGTAGCTATGTGATCAATCCCAGCAATCCGTTGCTGGATCGGCCCGAGGGGCGCAGTCCCTACTTCAACTGAGAGAAGCGCGGCTAAGCGCTGCGGGACATCAAGGTTGCGAGGGGGACAAGGTGTACTCGGGCTGAAATCTCGTCCGCTTGCCCGTCCTGATCGCTACCGTCAAATCCCGATCCAACTGGTACCATAATTTGTACCACTAGGAGGATTGTCAAATGGCTATCACGGCGAGCGAAGCCCGTAAGAACCTGTTTCCCCTGATTCAGCAGGTCAACGACGATCGCGCCGCCATCGAGATCACCTCGAAGAATGGCCGCGCGGTCCTTATAGCAGCCGACGAGTGGGAAGCCTGGCAGGAGACCGCCTACCTATTTCGGTCTCCCGCCAATGCCCGCCGGCTCCTGGACGCAGCGGCGGCACTGGACGCCGGCCACGGTGTCCGCCACGAACTCGACACAGAGTGAACATCGTCTTCTCACCGCAGGCGTGGGATGACTACCAGCACTGGCAGACAGCCGATCGCACGATCCTCAAGCGCATCAACAGACTCATCAACGAAACATGCCGCGGCCCATACGAAGGCATCGGAAAGCCAGAACCACTCAAGTACGGACTCGCCGGAGCGTGGTCCCGCCGAATCACCGATGAGCATCGACTTGTCTACCGCGTCGTCGACGAGAACCTGGAAATCCTCCAGGCCCGCTACCACTACTAAGGCCCCGATGTCGTCGAGTACTCGATACACCACCATCCCCGTCCGCGATCTGCCGTACCCGAACGGGCTCGGAAAGACCGAGTACGAGGAGCTTGAAGACGGCGTCCGCTAGCGGTAGTTGACGAACTGCAGCGCGACCTCGAGGTCGGCGCCACGCAGCAGGGCCTGCACGGCCTGCAGGTCGTCGCGCTTCTTCGAGCTGACCCGGATCTCCTCGCCCTGTATCTGTGCCTTGACGCCCTTGGGGCCCTCATCGCGGATCAGCTTGGTGATCTTCTTGGCGTTCTCGCTGTCGATGCCCTGCTTGATGGAGCCGATGACCTTGTAGATCTTGCCTGAGGGCTGCGGATCCCCGGCGTCGAACGCCTTCATGGAGATGTCGCGACGGATCAACTTTTCTTTGAACACGTCGACCGCGGCCTGGACGCGCTCCTCGGTGGAGGAGATGAGGATGATGCCCTCTTCGCCCTGCCACTCGATGGTGGTGTCGGTGCCGCGGAAATCGAACCTGGTGGACAGTTCCTTGGCTGCCTGGTTGAGCGCGTTGTCGACCTCTTGTCGATCAGCCTTGCTGACGACGTCGAAGCTTGAATCCGCCATGGACCCTCCTCGTAGGTGTTGGCCGTTTTCGTCTTCGGTACATCCTCGTTGTACCCTGCTACTCGCACCAAATTCCGGCAGGTTGCCCGAGCGGCCAATGGGAGCGGACTGTAAATCCGTCGGCTAACGCCTACACAGGTTCGAATCCTGTACCTGCCACGCAAATCAGGCCCGGTTTTTACCGGGCCTGGTTTGCGTTTCGGGGTAGCCGGTCCGCAGCGCCGACGCTTCACCGAAGCGCAGGCAGCAGTAGCCGAGCACGAACACGAGGG
>WOYS01000012.1:0-10745 GCA_011620645.1 Mycobacterium sp. | reverse complement strand
AGCGCCGACGCTTCACCGAAGCGCAGGCAGCAGTAGCCGAGCACGAACACGAGGGTCCGCAACCGGCGCCGAGGCCACCGCGACCCGGTGTAGCTGTTCGTTAGTCAGGTATCGCTGTTCGATTTTCGGCAATCGAGGCAATTCAACGCCGTCAGCGGGATTGGCTGCCAGGTGCTTGGATTTGACCGCGAACTTGAGCACTGCGCCGACCAATTGGTGAGCCTGCCATACCCGCGACGCGCTTAGTCCCTTGCCCTCGCAAGCGCACCGACCTGTCCTCGACCTCACGCTGGCGGGCAAGCTCGGTCAAGTGTGCCCACCTCTTGGCGGGGTCACGGTCGGTTGAGTTGCTAGCGGCTTCGGCGCGGTGCCGGGTGATGGACTCGTCGTCGAGATCCGCCGGATACCAGCCCAACTCGGCGGCCAGTTCGGCATGCAGGCGCTTGTCATGTTCGCTACTGGGCACTTACTCGTCGTCCTCGTCATCGATCTCTTTGATGGTGCCGACCTGAGTCGACTCGGTCAGGTAGTCGTTGAAGTTGAAGATGCCGTCTCGCCAGGTCTCTGGAGGCAGATCAGCAGCCTCGGCCTTCGACACCTCGCGCAACTCGCCCCAGGTGTACGTCTTGCCGCACATGCGATATGTGCTTATGGGGTTCCTCATCGCTAGCCGGGGCCAGCAGGGCGGATGCCTCGTTGCCACGGGGCGCTCTTCCGTCACACCGGCTGGTGTGCGTCGCTTCGTCATCCGAGCCACCACGAGCGTGGGGTTGGCGTGCCGTCCAGTCGGAGCTTGGCGACGGCATCTCGTGAAGCGTCTGAAAGTTTATCCGGGGCCACCGACGGCGCGTGCGTCACTGTCCGCGCGACCACAAGCGCGCGACCACAAGGACGATGCTTTCGCTTATGTGTCGCCGCCAGCGGGTTAGCGCCCCCAAGAGGGTGGGTACCCTAAACGTACGGGGTCGAATGTTCGTCTGCCGCCCAGGACAGAGGCGGCAGACCGATTTCCTATCACCGCCTGTCAACCGCCATCTCGGAGGCGCGGAGACGAGCAGAAAGGAGACCGCACGTGAATCTCAAGAAAATCGCGGGGACAGCCACCGTCGCCGCCGCGCTTAGCGCTGCCGCCCTTGGACTCGGCGCGGGTTCAGCACAGGCTGATCCTGGTTGGGGCCCGGACATTCCGTGGATTCCGGGGCCGGGAGATTGGGTTTCGGATTGGAATCCGGGAATCAATTGGGGCCCGCCCGGACAAGTCAAGAAAGCGTGTGTCCCGCCCTTCTGGACTTGCGGAACACCGCCCGGTCACTGGATAAATGGTCCACAAGGGCCACCCATACCCCAGGGGCCACCGACGCCATGGTCCTAGAACTCACTTGAGTTCTCGCGTAAACGACGCGAACGCCCCGTCCACGCCGGTAGCGGGGCCTCCTGATGCTGCTCTGCCTCATCCAGCTTCTCGATGATCTCGCCCCACTGGGGCCGCCGGGGGTACCTGTGCGCCGCGCATGTGCCCCCTGATCGGGCGCACCGGGTCACCCCGTTACCGGCCACCGCACACCGCCCGCTGAGGGCCCCGCCAGGCCGCCCACGGCACCGCGGAACGGCCGGTCGCTCACCGACACTGAAGGCGCGAAGGTGCTCGCCCCGAACAATCAACACCCCGAAGTACGCCGACCTGGCGATCTGCCAGATCTGGGCGCGTGAACTCGATGAAGGAGCCCATCGTCGATCCTGCTGGACAAGGCCGAAGAGGTGATCATGGCGACGCTGGAGCACAAGCCGCCCGGCGCGACTCACTCTAACCAATGGGCGCGATCAGAGGGCTCAACCTCTACAGGTCAGACCGTCCGAGGCTGACCGGTGTCCAGGCGCATGCTTCGATGCGCCTTGAGGAAGTCATCCACGATGTGTTCGCAGTGCTGCTGGCTCACGGCGTGGAGTCCGGACATGCGTGCGAATGCGAGCGGTCCGACGAGTTGGCATATGGCGAGTTCGACGTCGAAGTCGTCAAGCTCGTCGCGCGCCTGAGGGCTCTGCAGTACGGCGTCGAACGGCTGTCGGTATTGGTCGACCACCCTCGTTCGCAGTGATTGCGTGTGGCCGGCGTCGTCACCATTGGTCGACGAGCGCCCTAGTGAGAGCCAGGCCAGGGTGGTGAGGTGAAGGGGCGCGTCGGCGAACAAAGATGCCTGACGTGTGAGCAGTTCGACCAGCTGCTTTCGCAGGGCAACTGAGCTCGGAGGCGGTGGGGTGACTTGGGGCAGGAGTCGCTCGAAGGTGGCGGCGAGGAGGTGGGAGGAACCGTTGAAATGGCGGTAGAGGGTGGTTCGCGCGACCTTCGAGGCCTTGGTGACCGCGTCGATCGTGACCGCCTCGACTCCACCCGTGCTGAGCAGATGAGCGGCAGCGTCGAGCAGTCGGGTTCGTGACAGCGCCCGACGCGGATCGACGTCGTCGCCGTCGGGTGACGCATATTCGCTCAACGTCATACCCGCCGACCGGATTGTCTGGCCGTTCGGAGTCCCATCACAATAGTCCCATCACAATATGGTACCGACAGTAGCGTACCGATACTAATGGTACCTTTGTGAATTGGATTGGCGGAGAGAGGTCTCATGATCGCCCAGTGGGTCCAAGCCTGCGAGGTCCAGCACGTCGGCTGCGACGACTACTGTCTACCCCGTGGCCGGGTCCGCGTCGTCCGCCATCTGCCCGAGGACGACCTGGTCTCCGACCGCCCAGCGGTGCGCCCTTGAGCATCGACTGCAGCGAAGCGGACGCGCACGACGCCGCCGCCGCTCGGGTGCGCGAACGCGCCGTATCTGCTGCCAAGAATTCTGGCGAGTACAGTGAGCTTCTCGGCGCATTGGCCCGTTTCACGGTGCGACACAAGGCGTTGGTGATCGGCGCCTGGGTCGGACTGGCGGTGATTTTGGCACTGCTGTTCCCGCAACTGGAGACGGTGGTCCAAAAGCAGTCGGCTCAGCTGATCCCGCAGGATGTGGCGTCCTTTCAGACCCTCGACCGGATGAGCGAGGCATTCGGTGAGCAGGGCTCCAAGACCATGCTGTTCGTGGCGATGGAGGACCCGGCGGGCTTGACGCCGTCAGCGCGGCAACGCTATGCCGACCTGGTGTCGCGGCTGCGTGCCGACACCGATCACGTGCTTCTCGTTCAGGACCTGCTGGCCGATCCGGTTACCGCCGCTCAGGCACTCAGCCAGGACGGCAAGGCCTGGTATCTGCCGGTCGGGGTGGCCGGCACGCTCGGTGACCCCACTGCCGCCGAGTCGGTCACCGCGGTCCGCGCCATCGTCGCCCAGGCGTTCGAAGGCTCGTCGACGACCGTGGAGGTGACCGGTCCGCCGGCGACGTTCAGCGACCAGGTCGCCGAGGCCGAACACGACCTGCTGTTCATCTCGATCGCCACCGCTGCGCTGATCGCGGTGATCCTGCTCGTCATCTATCGCTCGGTGTTCACCGCGCTGTTGCCCCTGCTGGTGATCGGCACCAGTCTGGCTGTGGGGCGGGGGGTGCTCTCCGCACTGGGCGAGTTGGGTATGCCGGTGTCGCAGTTCACCGTCGCCTTCATGACGGCGATCCTGTTAGGCGCCGGCACCGACTACACCGTCTTTCTGATCAGCCGCTACCACGAACAACGCCGAGCACGGATATCTCCCGATGAGGCAGTAGAGCACGCCACCGCCAGCATTGGCCGCGTCATCCTGGCCTCGGCCGCCACGGTTGCATTGGCGTTTGCCGCCATGGTGTTCGCCAACTTGAGCGTGTTCGCCGGGCTGGGACCGGCCTGCGCGGTGGCCGTGCTGGTCGGGTTCGTCGCCACCGTGACGCTGTTGCCGCCGGTGCTGTCACTCGCTGCGAAACGCGGCATCGGCGAACCCAAGTCCGACCGCACCCGGCGCTACTGGAACTGGGTGGCCGTGGCGGTGGTGCGCAAACCGGTGCCGCTGCTACTCGTCAGCCTGGTCATCCTGCTGGCACTGTCGGCAGTCGCCACGACGATGACGCTGAGCTACGACGATCGCAAAGGACAACCCGCCACCACCGCTAGCAACCAGGGCTATCACCTGTTGGACCGGCACTTTCGAAAGGACGTCGTCATCGCCGAATTCCTCGTCGTGGAGTCCCCGACCGACATGCGCACCGGCAAGGGACTTGCCGACCTCGACGAGTTGGCGTCGCGCGTAGCGCAGATCCCTGAAGTCACGAAGGTCTCCGGGGTCACCCGCCCCGCGGGAGCACGCCTGGACCAGGCCCAATTAGGTTGGCAGAATGGACAAATAGGCGACAAGATGGCCGGTGCGGTGGCCGACGGTAACGCCCGCAAGGACGACCTGACAAAGCTCACCGGCGGCGCCGACCAACTTGCCGGCGGCCTCGCCCAACTCGAGACCACCCTCCGCACCGCGCTGACGCCACTGACTGGAATCCTCGACCAGGCCCAGACCGCAGGACAACGGGTGGACACGTTCCGGCCGCTACTGAACCAACTCTCGGCAACCGCACCTGCCGTCGACCAAGCGCTACGTGCCGGCCCAGGGTTGCGCCCACTTGCCGAGCAGGCCGACGGCGCCATCGCCACCATCGACCCCCTGGCGGGCGTCCTGAGCACCTCGCCGTGGTGCGCGACCACACCGCAGTGCGTACAAATCCGTGACCAAGTCCAAGTCCTCGTGACGCTGCGCAACGCCGGGTTCTTCACCCAGGTCGCCGGAATTGGCGACACCGTCGGCCAGAACGCATCCGTGGCCGACACCCTGGCCGATGTCCAGACCGCCGTCACCTCACTGGACAACGCGTTCGGCGCGCTCGGCAACCCCGCCGACCTGGCCGGCAACGTCCGCCGACTCCAAAACGGCATCCGCCAACTCGCCTCCGGCGCCCAAGCCCTGGCCACCGGTGTGCACACCCTGGCCGACAGCAACATCGAGATGCTCAGCGGGATGAGCCAGATCGCCACCCAACTGCAGAACTCGGCGCGCGCCAGCACCGGCTCCGACTCCTCCAGTGGCTTCTTCCTACCTCCCAACGCCTTCGAGAACCGGCAGTTCGCCGACGTCGCGAGCCAATTCCTGTCCGGCGACGGCAAGACCGCCCGGTTCCTCATCGAATCCAGCAACGACCCCTACAGTCTGGACGCCATGGACTTGTCCCGCCAGATGGTCGCCGTCGCCGAGGCCGCCCGACCCAACACCTCCCTGGCTCAGTCCACCATCTCGGTCGCCGGGTTCCCCGCCGTCAACTCCGACGTCCAGAAACTGCTCTCGGCGGACTTCATCCAATTAGCCGCGGCGACCCTGCTCATCGTGGGCGCGATCCTGGTTCTGCTGCTGCGTGCGCTGCTCGCCCCGCTCTACCTGCTGGGCACCGTGGTGCTCAACTACGCGGCATCCCTGGGCATCGGGGTGCTGGTCTTCCAATGGGGTCTTGGCCACGAAATCGCGTGGCCTGTACCGCTATTGGCGTTCATCTGTCTGGTCGCCGTGGGCGCTGACTACAACATGCTTCTGGTCTCCCGGCTCAAGGAGGAGTCCACCCGCAACATCCGCGTCGGGGTCCTTCGCACCGTGGCCAGCACCGGATCGGTGATCACCTCAGCCGGCATCATCTTCGCGGTCAGCATGTTCGGGTTGATGGTCGGCTCCATCGCCATCATGGTCCAGGCCGGGCTCATCATCGGATGCGGTCTGCTGCTCGACACCTTCGTCGTGCGCACGCTCACCGTTCCCGCAATCGCCGTCCTGCTTCGCGAGGCCAGCTGGTGGCCGCAACGCAGCACCACCACACGCTCTGACTAGACGGTATGGGGAGGCTGGGGCGTGTCTCTTAATGCTGTAGCTAGGCCCGTCACCGGTGATACTGATTTCCACCCACGCCCGCGCAGGACTTCGCCGACATGATCGCGACGAGCCCGGCTGTGGGATTCCTGTCCAAGTTCGCTCTGTCGCCCGACGCTATCCGCGATCTCGTCGGCGGATCAGCGGGCCTCGAGGAAGGTGATCGCCGCTAGGACCCGGCGGTGATCATCGCCGGTCTCCGGAAGGTTCAACTTGGTGAGGATGCTGCGCACATGCTTTTCGACGGTGCCCTCCGTGACCCAAAGCCGATGGGCGATGCCGGCATTGGAGCGTCCCTCCGCCATCAGCGCCAGCACCTCCCGCTCCCGCGCGCTGAGCGCGGCGAGCGGGTCGGGCGGACACCAATTCCTGCACCAGCGCGGGGTCCACGACCGAAGCACCCTTGGCGATCCGCTCCAGTGTGTCGATGAAGTCCGCCACGTCGGTGACCCGGCTCTTGAGTAAGTAGCCGATACTGCGCCCGCTGGCCAGCAGCTCCATCGCATGCTCGACGGCTGTCGACGCCGGACTCGACATCACGGTCTGCCACCTGCCGCCGGGCACCTCCAAATGGAACAAGATCGAACACCGGCTGTTCTCCGCGATCAGCCGCAACTGGCGCGGACGACCCCTGGAATCTCACGAGGTCGTCATCGAAACTCTCAGGGCAACAACCACATCCACCGGACTGGCCGTGAACGCGGTGCTCGACACCAGCACCTACGACCGCGGCATCAAGATCACCGACAAGCAGATCGCCGCCCTCGAAGCCACCTAGCTGCACCGTCACGAGTTTCACGGCGACTGGAACTACACGCTCACGGCCGCCCACACCGCGACACGCCCGATATCACCTACCTAATTACTGCGCGCTCCCTAAGGGCGGGGCCGTGTTGCTCGTGTTGTCTCCAATATGATGCGCCTCCTCCCAGAAACGACGCGACCGGCCGCGCTGACACCATCTTGCAACGACCGCAACAACAAGCACCGACGCTTTGCCCGCCGCCAGCGCATCCTCGACCGCAGATGGCAGAACACGAACCCGCCGCAGGTGAGCGCTGGTTCAGTCATCGCGGGCTGCCCATGACCAGTTGAGAAGTTCGGGCATATCTTTTCCGTGCTGGTCGATGTAGATCCAAAGGGCGTACGCGGTTCCGAGCACGACGGCTATTGTCAGCCACCACCCGGCCGTTCGTCGCCATCGCCACGAGGACCAGAAAGTCAGATGGCAAGGCAGACCACAAACCGAATACGTTCCAGACCCCCCCAGACACGGCTCGCGGGCGCGCTCATCACGGCCGCCGTCGACAGCCTCGCCGGGCTTCTCGACGAGGAGTTCCTCAGGCTCGGCGGTGGTGACATCGCCGCCGTGGTCAAGGCCTACGCCGCAGACCACCGGCACACCAGCTGAACGCTCGCCGCGTCAGCCGGGCCCATGCCAGCTGAGTTTCACCTCGGTGACGGCATGCCCGCCCACCGCGGTGACTTCGACGGTGCAGTCCGGCAGATCGACACGGTCTCCGGCGACGGCCGGGATGCGGCCCAACTGCGCCACCACCAACCCGGCGATCGTCGTGTAATCGCCCTTCGGCACTCTGTCGAGGTCGACACCCACGTCGGGGAGGTCGTGGATCGGGAAAGTCCCTGGTAGAAGCAGGCTTCCGTCGGCCAACGTCCGAACCGACCTGATGTCGCGATCCGCCTCGTCATAGATCTCACCGACGATCTCTTCCAACAAGTCCTCGAGCGTGACGATCCCGGCGACGCCGCCCCGCTCATCGATCACCATCGCGAAATGTTCGTGCTCGGCCATGAACCGGTTGAGGGCCGAACTGACACGGAGACTGTCGGGCAACCTGAGTATGGGATGCATCACGTCGGTCACGGTGCCCGACGAGCCGAGGAGGTCACGCAGGTGGACCACCCCGAGCACGTCGTCGAGATCGCCCGTAGCCACCACCGGCGCCCGGATATGACCGGAGGCCGCAAGGTCGACCCGTGCCCGCTCCACGGGCAGACTCGCGTCGAGTCGGCGCACCGCCGGTCGGGGCACGAGCACCTCGCGGAGCCTGCGCTCGTGGATCTCCAGGGCTCCGGTGATGATCGTCCGCTGCTCGGCGGAGAGGCCTCGGTGGCCGGCGATCAGATGGCGTAGTTCCCCGACCGTCAACTCCTCCCTACCCGCACTCGGATCGCCCCCCAACAACCGCACGACCACGTCGGTGGCCTTCCCCAAGAACCACACGACAGGTCTCGCGACGACCGACAACACTTCAAGCGGTGTGGCCACCACAACGGCCCAGCGACCGGCGTACTGCATCGCCAACCTCTTGGGGGCGAGCTCGCCGACTACCAGCGTGAAGATCGCCACCAGCAGCGTGACGAGGGCGATGCCCACGATCTCCGCGGCGTCACCGAGGAAGGACAGGCGAGCGACCAACGGTTCGGCCAGAGTGACCGCCGCCGTCGCCGACGCGAGGAACCCGGCAAGTGTGATGCCCAGTTGAATCGTCGCGAGGAATCGGTTCGGCTCTCGCGCGAGGCGCACGACGATGCGGCCCCGGCGGGTCCCGCGTCGTTCGAACTCGTGCAGTTGGCCCTCCCGAAGGGAGATGTATGCGGCCTCACTGCCGGCCAGCAGTCCGTTGACCACGACGAGCACAGCCACCAACGCGAGATCGCCGGTCATTCGGTCTTCTCGTCATTCTCCGCCGAGTCGACATCCCCGGTGCGCAAGTCGTGCAGGGTGTTGGACGTCGAATGGGCCGCCGCGGAGAACGGCTCGAGCACCGTGTGCAACCCGGCGGCGCGCAGCTGAGCGGCATCGTGACGGGTATGGGCGGTCAACGCGATGGCATCCCGGTACCCGTGGTGACGAAGACCGTGCAGGAGCGCCAGATTCGTCTGCAGTACCGGAATGGCGCTGACGACGTATCTGGCCCGCTCCAACGGGAGCGCCTCCAGCAGATGAAGGTCCTCGGCGCTGCCGAACATCGCGGTGACACCCCCGCCGGAATGCGTCTTCACCTGGTGAGGATCGAAATCCACCGCGAGGACCCCATGGCCTGCGTTGCTGAGCCGATCGGCCAGGTGACCGCCGAATCGCCCCAGCCCGTAGAGGATGACGTCGTAGTTCTCGGCGACATGGGATTCCGGCTCGCGCGGGCTTCTCTCGAGAGCTGCCAACCAGCGCTTGGCTCGCTCGTAGATCTGCTGCGAGTAGGTGATCATGTACGTCGAGGCCGCGATCGTGATGAGGCCGACCACGGTGATCAGGCTGACGGTGGCGTTGGTGATATGGCCCAGACTCAATCCCAGGGCCGCCAGAATCCACGAGAACTCCGATATCTGGCCCAGAGGCAGCCCCGCATTGACGCTCACTCGCAGCGGGTATCGCATCACCGACATGATCGCGATGATGATCAGCGGCTTTCCGACCAGCACCAGCGCGGAGAACGCCAGTGCCTCGACGATTTGTTCTGTGGTGCCGATGAATTCGAGCTGAGCGCCGAGCCCGAGGAAGAAGAACAGCAGCAGGAAGTCGCGCAGACTGGCGAGTCGTGCGCCCAGCGCATCGCGAAACGGCGTGCTCGCCAGGCTGACTCCGGCGAGGAATGCGCCCACTTCCGAGCTGAAGCTGAGCCACTCGCTCAGCGCCGCCACCGACGCCGCGTAGGAGACACCGAAGAGCACCAGCAGATCCTGCGACCGCGCGATGTGCGGCAGCAGCCACGGTGCCACGTAACGCGTCAGCAGCCACATTCCGGCGAGCAGCCCTGCGCCTTTGAGCAGTACGGCCGCGACGCCGCCGCCGAGATCACCACCGGTGTCCTGCCCGAACGCGGTGAGCACGATCATCACGACCACCACGACTAGGTCCTGGACGATGAGGAGGCCGACCGCGATGCGGCCGTGGAGGTGGTCGAGTTCGCGCTTGTCCGACAACAACTTCACGATGATGATCGTCGACGAGAACGTCAGGGCCATCGCGATGTAGACCGCGGTCAGGCTGTCCATGCCGAACGCGATCGCGACGAGGTAACCGATCGCCGAGGTCAACACCACCTGACCGAGCCCGGTGACCATCGCCACCGGCCCGGTGCTGCGGATCATCTGCAGATCGAGGCGGAGTCCGACGAGGAACAACAACAGTGAGATGCCGAACTCGGCCAGCAGTTCGATCGTGCTGTCGGCCGACACCCATCCGGTGCCCACGGGGCCGACGGCGATACCCACCACGATGAACGCGACGATGAGCGGTTGGCGCATCCGGGTGGCGATCAATCCGGCGACGGTGGCGATCGCCAAGACGGTCGCGAGGGTGGGGAACGGATGCAAGTCCATGGGCGCAAAGTTTATTTCCGCGCCCGCAGCCGCTTCTCCACCGCCACTGCCAGGCTGACAAGAACGGCTATTCCGAAGATGCGCAGCCAGCCGCCGGTACCCAGCGGCGCCGTCTGGAACACCGTGTTCATGACCGGCAGGTAGGTGATGGCGAACTGGGCGACGGCCTGCGCCACCACGCCCACGATGAGCCAGCGGTTCGTGAACAGGCCGACGCGTCACGCGGAGTGGACCAGCGACCGACAGCTGAACAGGTAGAAGGCCTCGACCACGACGAAGAGATTCAAGGCCGCGGTGCGCGCCTCAGGCAGCGTGGCGCCATTGGCCAGTTCCCATTCGAACAGCCGCCATGAACCGGCGACGAGAAGACCCGAAACCAACAGGATGCGGCCCACCAGGGCTCGAGTCAGCAACGGCTGGCCCGGATCCCGTGGCGGGCGGGCCATGATGCCGTCCCCCTTCGGCTCGAAGGCCAGCATGAGCCCTAGTAGCCGTGATGTCCGGCAGACATCACGACTACTAGCAAACGACTCGAATC
>WOYS01000100.1:41109-59474 GCA_011620645.1 Mycobacterium sp. | reverse complement strand
AGCGCTACCAGTTCCTGCGCTGGGGCCAGGGCGCCTTCGACGACTTCAAGGTCGTGCCGCCGGGCACCGGCATCGTGCACCAGGTGAACATCGAATACCTGGCCCGCACGGTGATGGTCCGCGACGGTAAGGCCTACCCGGACACCTGCGTGGGCACCGACAGCCACACCACCATGGTCAACGGCCTCGGCGTGCTGGGCTGGGGCGTCGGCGGTATCGAGGCCGAGGCCGCCATGCTGGGCCAGCCCGTCTCGATGCTCATCCCCCGCGTGGTGGGCTTCAAGCTGACCGGCGAGATCAAGCCCGGCGTCACCGCCACCGATGTGGTGCTGACGGCTACCGACATGCTGCGCAAGCACGGCGTGGTCGGCAAGTTCGTCGAGTTCTACGGCAAGGGCGTGGCCGAGGTGCCGCTGGCCAACCGCGCCACCCTGGGCAACATGAGCCCCGAATTCGGTTCCACTGCAGCGATTTTCCCGATCGACGAAGAGACGATCAAGTACCTGCGGCTGACCGGCCGCACCGATGAGCAGCTGGCGCTGGTGGAGGCCTACGCCAAGGAACAGGGCATGTGGCACAACCCGGAGAAGGAGCCCGTCTTCTCCGAGTACATCGAACTGGACCTGTCCACGGTGGTGCCGTCGATCGCGGGCCCCAAGCGCCCGCAGGACCGCATCGAGCTCACCGACGCCAAGAACGCGTTCCGCAAGGACATCCACAACTACGTCGAGGAGAACCACCCGGCGCCGGAGACCAAGCTGGACGAGGCCGTCGACGAGTCGTTCCCAGCCAGTGATTCCGTCTCTCTGTCCTTCGCCGACGATGACGCGATCATCCCGTCGGCCGCCAACGGTGGCGAGGGCCGGCCCACCAAGCCGGTCAAGGTGCACTCCGACGAGCGCGGCGATTTCGTGCTCGACCACGGCGCCGTCGTCGTCGCGGGCATCACGTCCTGCACCAACACCTCGAACCCCACCGTCATGCTCGGCGCCGCGCTGCTGGCCAAGAAGGCCGTCGAGAAGGGCCTGACGTCCAAGCCCTGGGTCAAGACCAACATGGCCCCCGGGTCGCAGGTCGTCACCGACTACTACAACAAGGCCGGCCTCTGGCCCTACCTGGAGAAGCTGGGCTACTACCTCGGCGGCTACGGATGCACCACCTGCATCGGTAACACCGGCCCGCTGCCCGAGGAGATCTCGGCGGCGATCAACGAGAACGACCTGTCGGTCACCGCGGTGCTCTCGGGCAACCGCAACTTCGAGGGCCGCATCTCCCCCGACGTCAAGATGAACTACCTGGCCTCACCGCCGCTGGTGATCGCCTACGGCATCGCGGGCACGATGGACTTCGACTTCGCGTCCGACCCGCTCGGTACCGATCACGACGGCAATGACGTGTTCCTCAAGGACATCTGGCCGACGACGGCCGAGATCGAGGAGACCATCGCCTCGTCGATCAACCGCCAGATGTTCACCGATTCCTACGCCGATGTGTTCAAGGGTGACGAGCGCTGGCGTTCGCTGCCGACACCGGAGGGCAACACCTTCGAGTGGGACGACAAGTCCACCTATGTCCGCAAGCCTCCCTACTTCGACGGCATGCCCGCCGACCCACAGCCGGTCAAGGACATCACCGGCGCGAGAGTTCTTGCCCTGCTGGGTGACTCGGTGACCACCGACCACATCAGCCCGGCCGGTGCTATCAAGCCGGGCACCCCGGCGGCGCAGTATCTGGACTCCCACGGCGTGGAGCGCAAGGACTACAACTCACTGGGCTCACGACGTGGCAACCACGAGGTGATGATCCGCGGCACCTTCGCCAACATCCGGTTGAGAAACCAGCTATTGGACGCCGTTGTCGAAGGAGGGGTGTCCGGCGGCTACACCCGCGACTTCACCCAGGTTGGTGGCCCGCAGGCGTTCATCTACGACGCTTCGCAGAACTACCAGGCCGCGGGTATCCCGCTGGTGGTGCTGGGCGGCAAGGAATATGGATCCGGGTCCTCGCGGGACTGGGCCGCCAAGGGCACCAGCCTGCTGGGTGTGCGCGCGGTGATCACCGAGTCCTTCGAGCGCATCCACCGCTCCAACCTGATCGGCATGGGCGTCATCCCGCTGCAGTTCCCCGCCGGCGAGTCGGCGGCCAGCCTGAAGCTCGACGGCACCGAGACCTACGACATCTCCGGTATCACCGAGCTCAATGAGGGCAAGACGCCCAAGACCGTCAAGGTGACCGCCACCAAAACGGATGAGGTCGGCTCCGAAATCAGCCGAGTCGAGTTCGACGCGGTGGTCCGCATCGACACCCCCGGCGAGGCCGACTACTACCGCAACGGCGGCATCCTGCAGTACGTGCTGCGCAATATGCTGAAGGCGAATTAGGCACCGGCATATACCGTGCCTAAGGTAACCGACGATCATCTGGCTGCACGCCGGCGCCAGATTCTCGACGGCGCCCGGCATTGCTTCGCCGAATACGGGTACGAGAAGGCGACCGTGCGGCGGCTCGAACACACCATCGGGCTGTCGCGCGGCGCCATCTTCCATCACTTCCGGGACAAGGACACCCTCTTCTTCGAGCTGGCCCGCGAGGACGCCGAACGGATGGCCGACGTCGCCGCCCGGGAAGGGCTGATTCAGGTGATGCGGGATCTGCTCGCCGCACCGGATCAGTTCGACTGGTTGGTGACGCGGCTGGAGATCGCCCGCAAGCTACGCAATGACCCTGCGTTTCATCAGGGTTGGGCCGAACGGTCGGCCGAGTTGTCCGCGGCCACCACCGAGCGGCTGCGCAAACAGAAACAGGCCGGTCGCCTGCGCGATGATGTGCCGGGTGCCGTGCTGCAAACCTATCTGGATCTGGTCCTCGACGGTCTGGTCGCCCGGCTTGCCTCCGGCGAGGACAGCCAAAACCTCAGTGCGGTACTGGACCTCGTTGAGGCTTCGGTGCGTCAGCCGTCAGGCGATCAGCCCGCGCGGCGGTGATTCGGTCCACCCCGGCTGCGCATTTGCGTTCCCGATTCGCGCAACATGCTGTGCACGGACCCGTAAGACCGGCCGGTTTCAGCCACCAGTGACCTGATGCTGGCACCACGTTCGTACGCGCTGCGCAGCTCGGTCAGGATCTGCTCACGGGACCGAGCTGTTTCATCCATCGACAATCTCCCCACTTCCCGGTGCACGCGGCGGATACCCAGACCGGGAACCGCCGAAACGCGGTCGGCGTGGGATCCGCGAATTGTCTGGCAGCCGGCGCTATGCCAGCTCGATGAGATCCCGGTACTCGGCGGACCAGAAATCCTCGGTGCCATCGGGCAGCAGCACCACCCGCTGCGGGTCCAGCGCCTCGGCGGCGCCGGGGTCGTGCGTCACGAGCACCACGGCGCCCTGGTAGCTGCGCAGCGCGTCGAGCACCTGCTCACGCGATGCCGGGTCGAGGTTGTTGGTCGGCTCGTCGAGCAGTAGCACATTGGCAGTGGAGGCCACCAGCCCCGCCAGTGCCAGCCGGGTCTTCTCGCCACCGGACAGGGTGCCTGCCGGCTGATCCAGCTGCGAACCGGTGAACAGGAACGCGCCCAACAGACCTCGCAGGTCCTGCTCCCCGGTGTCCGGGGCGGCATGCCGGATGTTCTCCCAGACCGTCGACTCGTTCTCCAAGGTGTCATGCTCCTGGGCGAAATAGCCGATCTTCAGTCCGTGTCCGGGTTCCAACCCGCCCGCGTCGGCGGTCTCCGTACCTGCCAGCAGGCGCAGGAGCGTCGTCTTACCTGCGCCGTTGAGTCCCAGCACGACGACGCGGGATCCCCGGTCGATGGCCAGGTCGACACCGGTGAAGATCTCCAGCGAGCCGTAGGTCTTGGTCAGCCCCTTGGCCACCAGCGGTGTCTTGCCGCACGGCGCCGGGACCGGGAACTTGATCCTGGCGACCTTGTCGGCCACCCGCTCGGCGTCGAGTTCGGAGATCATTCGCTCGGCGCGGCGCAACATATTCTGTGCGGCAACGGCTTTGGTGGCCTTGGCGCCCATCTTGGCGGCCTGTGCCCGCAACGCGCCCGCCTTCTTCTCGGCGTTGGCGCGTTCACGGCGCCGGCGTTGCTCATCGGTGGCCCTGGCGTCGAGGTACTTCTGCCAGCCCATGTTGTAGACATCGGCCTCACCGCGGACTGCATCGAGGAACCACACCCGGTTCACGACGTCGCCGAGCAGCTCGACATCGTGGCTGATCACGACCAGACCGCCGCTATGGCTCTGCAGGAACGTCCGCAACCACCCGATCGAGTCGGCGTCGAGGTGGTTGGTGGGCTCGTCGAGGAGCAACGTTGTCGCCGATCCGGAACCGGTGTCGCTGGCGGCGAACAGGATGCGGGCCAGCTCCACGCGCCGCCTCTGGCCGCCGGACAGGGTGCACAGCGGCTGGGTCAGCACGCGATCGGGCAGTCCCAGGCTGGCGCAGATCCGGCCTGCCTCGCTTTCCGAGGCGTAGCCGCCGAGCGCGGAGAACCGTTCCTCCAGTACTCCGTAGCGGCGGACCGCCTTGTCACGTTCGTCGTCGTCGGCCACCTCGGCCATCAGGACCTGCTGCTTCTCCAGATCTGCGAGCAGGGTGTCCAGGCCGCGCGCGGAGAGCACCCGGTCGCGGGCAAGCACGTCGAGATCGCCCTCACGCGGGTCCTGCGGCAGGTAGCCGACCTCACCGACGGTGTCGACGGAACCGGCGTAGGGCTCCCCCTCGCCGGCCAGGATGCGCATCGTGGTCGTCTTGCCTGCTCCGTTGCGGCCCACCAGGCCGATGCGGTCGCCGGGCTGGATCCGCAACGCCGAACCCTCGATGGACAGCAGTGTGCGCGCCCCTGCGCGGACCTCCAGGTCCGTTGCGGTGATCACGCAACTACCTCCTCATAGTCATTTCTCGATGGTCATTTTCTTGGATGGTCATTTCTCGTCGGTGACGATGGCGGGCCGGTTCTCCGTGCGCGCAGCTACCGCTTCCTCGACGTTGGCGGTGAGTAGCTCGGCCTCGCTGTCGTGATGGCGCCGTTGTCGTGATGGCGCTGCTCAGTTCTCCTGCGAAGCGACTGCCGAGTCGACGTCGAACTCCTTGATCTTGGTGATGAGTTCCTCGAGCTGCGCAGGTCCGAGCGCACCGGACTGGCGGAACACCTGATGGCCCTTCTTGAAGGCCATCAGCGTCGGGATCGCCTGTATCTCGGCGGCCTGGGCGAGTTCGGGCTCGGCCTCGGTATCGACCTTGGCATGCACGATGTCGGGGTGCTGGTCCGCGGACGCACCAAATGTCGGTGCGAAGGCGCGACACGGACCACACCACGACGCCCAGAAGTCGACGAGGACGATGTCGTTGTCATCGACGATCGCCTTGAACTCTGCTGCGGTGATGTCCTGTGTACTCACGCTCGTCCTAACGTCGGCGTCGATATCGGAATTCCCAGTATCCACCCCGCGCCCCCGGGCAGCGAATGAAGACCATCCGGCCATGGTGATGGACCGAGCGTTATCAGACGGTGAAACCCAGTGCGCGCAGCTGCTCGCGGCCGTCGTCGGTGATCTTGTCCGGGCCCCACGGCGGGTTCCACACCCAGTTGAGCTTGATCTCGTTGACCAGTCCGGCGCCCACCAACGCGGTATGGGTCTGATCCTCGATGACATCGGTGAGCGGACAGGCCGCCGACGTCAACGTCATATCGATCAGCGCAACGGTGCCGGTCTCGCCCTCTTCGAGGTTCATGCCGTACACCAGGCCGAGGTCGACGACATTGATGCCGAGTTCGGGGTCCACCACGTCACGCATGGCCTCCTCGACATCGGTGAGCAGCTCCTCGTTCACGGGCTCTGCTTGCTGAGTCGTTGCGGTCTCCGGGCTGTCACTCATCGCGTGTCCTCCACATCATGGCTGGCCTGCGCCAGCGCAGCCTTGAAAGCCGTCCAGCCGAGCAGCGCACACTTGACCCGGGCCGGGTACTTCGCTACTCCGGCGAACGCAATCCCGTCGCCGATGACATCTTCGTCCCCTTCGACGTTTCCGCGCGAGGAGATCATCTCGGTGAATGCGGCCACCGTCTTCAGCGCGTCGCCGACGCTCTGCCCGATCACCTGGTCGGTGAGCACCGAGGTCGCGGCCTGACTGATCGAACAGCCCTGGCCATCGTAGGAGATGTCCTCGACCGTCTCACCGTCCTCGGACAGCGCCACCCGCAGGGTGACCTCGTCGCCACAGGTCGGGTTGACGTGATGGACCTCGGCGCCGAACGGCTCGCGCAGGCCACGGTGATGCGGGTGCTTGTAGTGGTCCAGGATCACTTCCTGGTACATCTGTTCCATTCTCACAGGTTCTGCTCCCCGCTCACCGATTGCCCCCGGGTCGCTGCGCTCCTGCCCGCCGTCACGAGAAGAACTCCCCGGCTCGCTTCACCCCGGCCACCAGCCGGTCCACCTCGTCGAGGGTGTTGTACACCGCGAACGAGGCGCGCGCGGTGGCGCTGATACCGAACCTGCGGTGCAGCGGGGCCGCGCAGTGGTGGCCGACCCGCACCGCGACACCCTCATCGTCGAGCACCTGGCCCACGTCATGGGCGTGCACGCCGTCGAGCACGAAACTCACCGGGGAGGCACGCCGCTCCGTGGACTGCGGCCCGATGATGCGGACACCCGGCACCTCGGCCAGCCCGGCCAGCGCGGCGGCCACCAGGGTCTGTTCGTGGGCCTGCACGGCGGGCATGCCGATCGCACTCAGATACCTTGCGGCCGCTGCCAGTCCGACGACCTGAGACGTCATCGGGGTACCCGCCTCGAACCGCTGGGGTGCGGGCGCGAAGGTGGTTTCGGCCATGGTGACGGTCTCGATCATGGACCCGCCGGTGATGAACGGTGGCAGCGCATCGAGCAGTTCGCGCCGGCCGTACAACGCCCCGATACCGGTCGGCCCCAGCATCTTGTGTCCGGAGAACGCAGCGAAGTCGACACCGAGAGCGTGGAGGTCGATCGGCTGATGCGGCACCGACTGGCAGGCGTCCAGCAGAGTCAGCGCACCGACCGCCTTTGCCCTGGCCACCAATTCGCCCACCGGCGCCAGTGCACCGGTAACATTCGAATGATGGGTGAAGGCGACGATCTTGACCCGCTCGTCGAGCTGCAGTGAGTCCAGGTCGATGCGGCCGTCATCCGTCACGCCATACCAGCGCAGGGTTGCCCCGGTGCGGCGCGCCAGCTCCTGCCACGGCACCAGGTTGGCGTGATGCTCCAGTTCGGTGGTGACGATGACGTCGCCGGGTCCGACGGCGTTCTCGAACCGGGTGTCGCCCAACGCGTAGGCGACCAGGTTGATCGCCTCGGTCGCGTTCTTGGTGAACACCAGCTCGTCGACATCCGCACCCACGAAGGCCGCGATATCCGCGCGACCCTGCTCGTAGGCGTCGGTGGACTCCTCCATCAACTGGTGCGCGCCCCGGTGCACCGCACCGTTGGAGGTGGTCAGAAACGCACGCTCGGCGTCCAGCACCGCGAGCGGCTTCTGCGAGGTGGCACCGGAGTCCAGATATGCCAGCTGACATCCGCCGCGCATCACCCTGTTCAGGATGGGGAAGTCGGCCCGGATACGGGCGATCCCCTCCAGATCCAGTGGTGCCGAACGGATATCAGACAGGGTCATGATCTGTGACTCCTTCCCGGTGCTAGGTTGCCGGCGCTAGGTTGCCGATGCTGCCTGGGTGAAACGCTCGTAGCCGTTCTCCTCGAGTTCATCGGCGAGCTCAGGCCCGCCGGACTCGATGATCCGGCCGTCATAGAAGACGTGCACGAACTGTGGGCGGATGTAGCGCAGGATCCGGGTGTAGTGCGTGATCAGCAGCAGGCCGCCGTTCTCCGCCTCGGCGTAGCGGTTCACGCCCTCACTGACGATGCGCAGCGCGTCGACGTCGAGGCCGGAGTCGGTCTCGTCGAGGATCGCGATCTTCGGCTTGAGCAGCGACAGCTGCAGAATCTCGTGGCGCTTCTTCTCTCCGCCGGAGAAGCCCTCGTTGACGCTGCGTTCGCTGAAGGTCGGATCGATGTCCAGGTCTGTCATCGCGCCCTTGACCTCTTTGACCCAGTGCCGCAGCTTCGGCGCCTCGCCACGCACCGCGGTGGCCGCGGTCCGCAGGAAGTTCGACATGGACACGCCGGGAACCTCGACCGGGTACTGCATGGCCAGGAAGAGTCCCGCACGCGCCCGCTCGTCGATCGTCATCTCCAGCACGTCGGCGCCGTCAAGGGTGATCGAACCCGAAGTGACCTTGTACTTGGGGTGGCCGGCGATCGCATAGGACAGAGTGGACTTGCCGGAACCGTTGGGTCCCATCACGGCATGGGTCTCCCCCGACTTCACGGTCAGGTTGACACCCTTGAGGATCGGGATGTCCTCCCCGCCCTCAGGATTGGCGACGGAGACATGCAGATCTTTGACTTCGAGCGTGGTCATTCTTGGGCTGCTTTCGATTCCGTTATTGCTAGTTCTCGTTCGATGGCTTGGGTCAGGCGCTCCCGCACGGCGGGCACGGCGATCTTGGCGATGATCTCGCCGAAGAAACCGCGGACCATCAGGCGGCGGGCCTGCTCCTCGGGAATGCCCCGGGCGCGTAGGTAGAACAGTTGCTCATCATCGAAACGGCCGGTGGCACTTGCGTGGCCGGCACCGGCAATCTCGCCGGTCTCGATCTCCAGGTTGGGCACCGACTCGGCGCGGGCGCCGTCGGTGAGCACCAGGTTGCGGTTCGCCTCGTAGGTGTCGGTACCGGTGGCTTCGGCGCGGATCAGCACGTCGCCGATCCACACGGTGTGCGCATCGGGCTTGTCGGAAGCCGGATCACCTTGCAGCGCACCCTTGTACAGCACGTCGGATTTGCAGTTCGGTGCCGCGTGGTCGACGAGCAACCGGGACTCGAAGTGCTGGCCGTCGTCGGCGAAGTAGGTGCCGAGCAACTGGGCCTCGCCGCCCTGGGCGGTGAACCGCACGGTTACCGTGGTGCGCACCACGTCGCCGCCGAGGGTGACGTTGACGTGGCTGAGCACCGAATCCTTACCGAGGCGGGCATGGTGCGAGCTGACGTGCACCATGTCATCGGCCCAGTCGGCGATCCAGATCACCCCGACGCCGGCCGAGTCACCGACGATGATCTCGACGTTGTCGGCGTAGGTGCCACTGCCGCGCAGATCGACGACGACGATCGCCCGGGACAGCTCCTCCACGCGGATCTGCAGGTGCCCGTAGGCGACGTTGCCCTCACCGGGGCCGGTGACGACGATCTCGATCGGCTCGGCCACCTCGGTGTCACGCGCCACGGTCACCACCGTGGCGTTACCGAACGACGAGAACGCCTGAGCCGCAACGCGGTCGGAGGGAACACCACCCTGGCCGAGGCGCTCATCGTCACGCCGGACGGTTTCGACGGTGACCCCGGCACGCTCGGTCACCTCGACCAGCGCGGAGCCGGTCGCCGGCGCCGAGCCGTCGTGCAAGCCGCGCAGCCGCTTCAGCGGGGTGAACCGCCACAGCTCGTCACGGCCGCCAGGGACCTCGAACGCGTCGACATCGAAGGAGGCGAACTGTTCGCCCTTGTTGGCCTTGAGAGCCGAGCCGGACTTCCGGCCGCCCTCCACCGCAGCAGTCATTTCACTCACTAGCCGACCGCGCCTTCCATCTGAAGCTCGATCAGCCGATTGAGCTCCAGTGCGTACTCCATCGGAAGCTCCTTGGCGATCGGCTCCACAAAGCCGCGCACCACCATGGCCATCGCCTCGTCCTCGGTCATGCCGCGGCTCATCAGGTAGAACAGCTGATCCTCGCTGACCTTGGACACGGTGGCCTCGTGGCCCATCGTCACGTCGTCCTCACGGATGTCGACATACGGATAGGTGTCACTGCGGCTGATCGTATCGACCAGCAGCGCATCGCATTTCACGCTCGACTTCGACCCGTGCGCACCCTTGTTGACCTGCACCAGGCCTCGGTAGGAGGCGCGTCCACCGCCACGAGCCACCGACTTGGACACGATGTTGCTGGAGGTGTTGGGGGCCAGGTGCAGCATCTTGGCACCGGTGTCCTGGTGCTGTCCCTCGCCGGCGAACGCCACCGAGAGCACCTCACCCTTGGCGTACTCACCGGTCATCCACACGGCCGGGTACTTCATGGTGACCTTGGACCCGATATTGCCGTCGACCCACTCCATGGTGGCGCCGGCCTCGGCACGGGCGCGCTTGGTGACCAGGTTGTAGACGTTGTTCGACCAGTTCTGGATGGTCGTGTACCGCACCCGGGCACCGGGCTTGACCACGATCTCGACGACCGCGGAGTGCAGCGAATCGGACTTGTAGATTGGCGCGGTGCAGCCCTCGACGTAGTGCACGTACGAACCCTCATCGGCGATGATCAGGGTGCGCTCGAACTGGCCCATGTTCTCGGTGTTGATCCGGAAGTAGGCCTGCAACGGGATGTCGACGTGCACGCCCGGCGGCACATAGATGAACGAACCGCCCGACCACACCGCGGTGTTGAGCGCGGAGAACTTGTTGTCCCCGGCCGGGATCACGGTGCCGAAGTACTTCCTGAACAGCTCCGGGTGCTCACGCAGACCGGAGTCGGTGTCGAGGAAGATCACGCCCTGGGCCTCCAGATCCTCACGGATCGAGTGGTAGACCACCTCGGATTCGTACTGCGCGGCCACACCGGACACCAGGCGCTGCTTCTCCGCCTCGGGGATACCGAGCTTGTCGTAGGTGTTCTTGATGTCCTCGGGCAGGTCATCCCAGGTGGCGGCCTGCTTCTCGCTGGAGCGCACGAAGTATTTGATGTTGTCGAAGAAGATGCCGTCCAGGTCGGAACCCCAGTTGGGCATCGGCTTCTTGTCGAAGGTGCGCAGCGCCTTGAGCCGGATGTCGAGCATCCATTCGGGCTCGCTCTTCTTCGACGAGATGTCGCGCACGACAGCCTCGTTCAGACCGCGCTGGGCACTGGCACCGGCGACGTCGGAGTCCGACCAGCCGTAGCCGTACTTACCCAGGGACGCAATCGTCTCTGCCTGGGTCAGCGGACTTTCCGGGGTGAGAGTCATGGCGACACTCCTTGTGTGGTGGTGGGTTCGGGGCGGGCTGTGTGCCGAATAGGGGCGGAGTCTTCGGTGCCGGCCGGGCGGTAGCCCGGCGTACTGATCAGTGGAACGTGGGTGGTGCAGGCGAAATCACCGTTGACGATGGTGGCCAAGCGCTGGACATGGGTGCCCAGGATTTCGGCGAACGCCTCCTGCTCGGCGTCGCACAGTTCCGGAAATTCTTCGGCGACATGCGATACCGGGCAGTGATGCTGGCAGATCTGTACGCCCGACAGCGGACCGGCCACCGCCGTGGTGGTGGTGGCGTACCCGGCGCCGGTCAGCGCGACGGCCATCCGGTCTGCGGTCTGTTCGACCGCTCGAGCACCGCGGCTGGCGTCGCCCACTTCCGGGATACCGGCCAGGATGCTGTCGATACGACGGCGCGCGAAGGTGCGCACGGCGGCGTCCCCGCCGATCTCGCGCAGCTGACGCATCGCGGCAGCGGCCAGGTCGTCATAAGCGTGCGAGAGCTTGGCACGTCCGGCCGCGGTTAATCGGTACCGCTTGGCGGGCCTGCCGCGTCCGCTGTGTTGCCAGGCCGCAGCTGCGCTGGCCTGTGCGTCACCGGCCTCGATCAGCGCGTCGAGATGCCGGCGGATACCTGCTGCCGAGATGCCCAGCCGCCGGCCGATGTCACCGGCGGTGACCGGGCCCTCCAGCAGCAACTGGACGATGGCACTGCGAGTGTGACCTTCGGAAGACACCGAAGAAGTCGGCACCGAAGACACCGGAGGCGCGACGACAGATGCGGTTGCTGCCGCGCCTGATGCCTCCGAAATTAATTCCACAACACCATTGTGACGGAATTCTGGCGGCGGTTCCAGCAAGGCAACCCTAACCGCGACGGGACCCGCCACCCCGGCCGCTACGCTGCTTCACATGACCGCCCTTGGGTCCTTCAGCTCGGCGGTCGCCCGTTGGCACGCCGACGAACGATCTGCCGGCTCACCACTGAACGGCGCCGAGGTCGTCTCACTGCGCCGGACCAGGGTCTTCGGTGCGACCGGAACCGTACTCATGGCCATCGGCGCGCTCGGCGCCGGAGCCCGGCCCGTGGTCCAGGATCCCACCTTCGGCGTCCGCCTGCTCAATCTGCCGTCACGTATCCAGACCGTGTCACTGACGATGACCACCACCGGCGCCGTGATGATGGCGCTGGCCTGGCTGATGCTGGGCCGATTCGCGCTCGGCCCGCACCGGATGTCGCGTAGCCAACTGGACCGCACCCTGCTGCTCTGGCTGCTACCTCTGCTGATCGCCCCGCCGATGTACAGCAAGGACGTCTACTCCTATCTGGCGCAGAGCCAGATCGCCCGGCTCGGCCTGGACCCCTATCTGGTCGGCCCTGCCCCCGGGCTCGGCCTCGATCACGTGTTCACCCTTTCGGTACCCAGTCTGTGGCGCGAGACCCCGGCGCCCTACGGCCCGCTGTTCCTGTGGATCGGTGAGGGCATCTCCGTCATCACCGGCGACAACATCGTCGCCGCCGTGCTGTGCCACCGGCTGGTCGTGCTCGTCGGCGTCGGGCTCATCGTCTGGGCCACGCCCCGGCTGGCGCAGCGATGCGGTGTCCACGAGGTCAGCGCGCTGTGGCTGGGCCCGTGCAACCCGCTGCTGTTCATGCACCTGGTTGCCGGCATCCACAACGAGGCGCTGATGCTCGGCCTGATGCTGACCGGCACCGAATTCGCGCTGCGCGGTATCGACGGGGTTCGGGAACGACAATGGCGGCCACCCGGGCAGGCGACGGCCATGCTCGCCGCCGGGACCGTACTGATCACGATGTCCTCGCAGGTGAAGCTGCCGTCGCTGCTGGCCATGGGCTTCGTCGTGATGGCGCTGGCCTGGCGCTGGGGCGTCACCATCAAGGCTTTCCTGGCCGCCAGTTTCTCGCTCGGCGCGCTGTCGCTGGCGGTGATGGCCGTGATCGGCTGGGCCAGCGGGCTCGGCTTCGGCTGGTTGTTCACCCTGGGCACCGCGAACGTGGTCCGGTCGTGGATGTCACCGCCGACCCTGATCGCGCTGGGCGCCGGTCAGGTCGGAATCCTGCTCGGCCTGGGCGACCACACCACATCCGTGCTGGGCCTGACCCGTGGCATCGGTGTGATCATCATCGCAATCCTGGTGACCTGGCTGCTACTGGCGGTCTTCCGGGGCCGTCTGCACCCCGTCGGAGGTCTGGGCGTGGCGCTGGGCGCCACCGTTCTGCTGTTCCCGGTGGTGCAGCCCTGGTACCTGCTGTGGGCCATCATCCCGTTGGCGACGTGGGCCACCCGGCCCGGTTTCCGCGGCTCCGCCATAGCGATAACGCTGGTGGTGGGCATATTCGGGCCGACGGCCAATGGCGACCGGTTCGCGCTCTTCCAGATCGTCGACGCCACCCTGGCCAGTGCCGTCATCGTGCTGATCCTGATCGCGATTACCTACCGTCGGCTGCCGTGGCGCGGGATGCCGCCGCCGGGGCCCGACGACCCCCGACCCGGACCGGAGCCACCGACCGCCAAGGCCGACGCTTACGCTGAATCTCCGTGACCACCGGTTCTGATGCAGTCGTGCGACTGCGCGGGGTGACCAAGCGCTACGGGCCGGCTTCCGGCCCCGCGGCCGTGGACAACCTCGACCTCGACGTGCAGCGCGCGGAGGTGTTCGCCCTGCTCGGACCCAACGGCGCAGGCAAGACCACCACGGTCGAGATGTGCGAGGGATTCCTGCGCCCTGATTCGGGCAGCATCGAGATTCTCGGCCTCGACCCGGCGACCGAGAACACCAAGCTGCGTGAGCGCATCGGGGTAATGCTGCAGGGTGGTGGCGGCTACCCCGCCGCCCGGGCCGGCGAGATGCTCAACCTGGTGGCCGCCTACGCGGCCAATCCGCTGGACCCGCAGTGGTTGCTCGATACCCTCGGCCTCGCCGACGCCGCGCGCACCACCTATCGCAGGCTCTCCGGCGGCCAGCAGCAGCGCCTGGCGCTGGCCTGCGCGGTGGTCGGGCGCCCGGAGCTGGTGTTCCTCGACGAGCCGACCGCCGGCATGGACGCCCATGCCCGCATCGTGGTGTGGGACCTCATCGACGCCCTGCGCCGGGACGGTGTGACGGTGGTGCTGACCACCCATCAGCTCACCGAGGCCGAGCAGCTCGCCGACCGGCTCGTCATCATCGACCACGGCGTGACGGTGGCCGAGGGCACACCGGCCGAACTCATGCGCGACGGCGCGGAGAATCAGCTTCGCTTCACCGCGCCACCGAAGCTCGATCTGACGCTTCTGGTTTCCGCATTGCCGGAGAGCTACCGGTCCTCGGAGGCCTCCCCCGGCGAATATCTGGTGGAGGGACATATCGACCCGCAGGTGCTGGCGACGGTGACGGCGTGGTGCGCGCGGGTAAACGTGCTGGCCACCGATGTGCGCGTCGAACAACGCAGCCTGGAGGATGTCTTCCTCGATCTGACCGGCCGGGAGATGCGATCGTGACCGTCAACAGATTTGCCGAGGGCACCTTCACACCCGATCCCCGGCCCGCCGATGTGCAGAAGATGCTGGCCGCACAGTTCGGCCTCGAACTGAAACTGTTGCTGCGCAACGGCGAACAGCTGCTGCTCACGATGTTCATCCCGATCACCCTGTTGATCGGACTGACACTGCTGCCGCTCGGCTATTTCGGCGACAACCGGGCCGCGACGTTCACCCCGGCGATCATGGCGCTGGCGGTCATCTCGACGGCCTTCACCGGACAGGCGATCGCGGTGGCCTTCGATCGGCGCTACGGCGCCCTGAAACGACTGGGCGCCACCGCGCTTCCGGTGTGGGGCATCATCGCGGGCAAGTCACTGGCCGTGGCGGCCGTCGTCTTCCTGCAGTCGATCCTGTTGGGCGCCATCGGGATTGCACTGGGGTGGCGACCGGCACTGCTGGGCCTGGCGCTGGGCGCGGTGGTGATCGCGATCGGCACCGCCACCTTCGCCGCGCTGGGCCTGCTCCTCGGCGGGACCCTGCGCGCAGAGATCGTCCTGGCGATCGCCAACCTGCTGTGGTTCGTCTTCGCCGGGCTCGGCGCGCTGACTCTCGACGGCGGCCCGGTACCGGCGGCGCTGCGCTGGGTGGCGCGCCTGACTCCGTCCGGGTCCCTGACCGAATCACTGACGCAGGCCATGACGCTGTCGGTGGACTGGTTCGGCATCGCCGTGCTGGCGGCCTGGGGTGTGCTCTCGGCGCTGGCGGCGCTGCGCTGGTTCCGGTTCACCTGAGGCCCACCCGGCCCTGCTACAAGACGCCCTACTACAAGACGCCCTACTACAAGACGCCCTACTACAAGACGTAGTTAGCACTGCTCTACGATCAGGGCCGTGGCTGTCAGACGACTTTTCCTGCGACTCGTCGACACGCTGCCCATGCCGAGCATGCGCACGCAGCGCGTCGTCGCGGCGTGCGTGATCCTGACCCAGGGCGGTATCGCCGTCACCGGAGCGATCGTCCGCGTCACCGCGTCCGGGCTCGGTTGCCCCACCTGGCCGCAATGTTTCCCCGGCAGTTTCACCCCGGTGCCGCACCCCGAGGTGGCCGGTATCCATCAGGCCGTCGAGTTCGGCAACCGGATGCTGACGTTCCTGGTCATACTCACCGCGGCCGCCGCGGTGATCGTCGTCACCCGCGCCCGCCGACGTCCCGAAGTGCTGCGCTACGCCTGGCTGATGCCGGCCTCGACGGTCGCGCAGGCGGTGATCGGCGGCATCACCGTGCTCACTGGACTGCTCTGGTGGGCCGTCGCAATCCATCTGCTGGTATCCATGGCGATGGTGTGGCTGGCGGTGCTGCTGTACGCCAAGATCGGCGAACCCGACGACGGAATTCCCGTGTCGCGGGTGCCCACACCGCTGCGACAGCTGACCATGCTGAGCGGCGTGGCACTGTCCGCCGTCCTGGTGACCGGAACCATGGTGACCGGCGCGGGGCCACACGCCGGCGACAAGAGCCTCGAACGTCCGGTGCCGCGCCTGGAGGTGGAGATCACCACGCTGGTGCATATGCACTCGACGCTGCTGATCGCCTATCTCTCACTGCTGGTGGCGCTCGGCTTCGCACTGCTGGCGGTCCGGGCGTCACGCCCGGTGCTGACACGCCTTGGCGTGGTCGTCATGCTGGTCGCCGCCCAGGGCGCGCTCGGCGCGGTGCAGTTCTTCACCGGTGTCCCCGAGGCTTTGGTGGCGCTGCATGTGGCAGGCGCAGGCGCGTGCACCGCGGCCACCGCCGCGCTATGGGCGTCGATGCGAGAGCGGGCCGAGCCCGAGACGGTCCAGCGCTGACTCGACGCCGAGCGCAAAATCGCGTTCGGCCCGCCGCTTTTCGTGTGCCCCGAGCTGCCGGAATCCCAGCGAGGGCTCCACCAGTTCCAGTTCCAGCAGTCGGGGATCGCGGGCGCCGCCGATGACGTCGACCCGGGCGTACAGCAGATCCCGGCCCGCGACGCCGAATCGCCGCGACGCCGCGGCCACCGCCGCGTGCCCGATCTCCCACACCTCGTCGGCCGGGTCCGCGGCGCCCAGCTTCTCCGTCGCGAACGTGCCGGTCTCCTCGAATTCCGGCCGGCGACCGGCCGGCGGAAGGATCGGGCCCTTGGTGAAGGCATGGGAAGCCTCACCGTTGAGAAACACCAGTGCGGTCTCTCCGCCCGAGATCCGCGGGTCATAGGGCTGCACCAGCACGGCGCGATCGTCGGACTGCAGCAACTCGGCATGGGCGACGGCGGCATGCGGATCGACAAACCGTTGTGCGCCGCTCGATCCCGCACCGATGGCCGGCTTGACCACCACTTCGCCCTGGGGTGCCCGCACCCGGTCACCGGGCGCGTAGTACTGCGTGGGCACGATCGGCAGACCGTCCTGCGCCAGATCCAGCAGATAGTGCTTGTCGGCGCTCCAGGCCACCATGTCGGGCGGATTGAGCAGATTGCGCACCGCCCGCGTCCACACCAGGAACTCGTCGAGACGCTCGGTGTAATCCCATGTCGCGCGCAGCACCACCAGATCGGCCTCGAGGGTGGCCGGATCGTCCCAGGGTCGCCAACTGATGGGCAGACCGTGGGCCCGCAGCGCCTCCACCAGGCCGATGTCATCATCGTCGCCCTCGGGAAACGCCGCACAACTGGCGAACACGATGTGCGGATGGAACACGTCGGGGCGGGCCAGCTTCACATATGGATGATAGGTATATGCATGCCATCGAAGTTGCCCGGACCGGCGGACCCGACGTCCTGAACTACGTGGAGAAGGAAACGCCCTCTCCCGGCCCCGGTGAGGTGCTCATCGAGGCCGAGGCGATAGGTGTCAATTTCATCGACACCTATTTCCGCTCCGGCCAGTACCCGCGCGAGCTGCCGTTCGTATCGGGCACCGAGGTGTGCGGGACGGTCGCCGCGGTCGGTGAGAATGTCGCGGCGCTGAGCGTCGGGGACCGGGTGGTGACCGCCAATGCGGCCGGCGCCTATGCCGACTTCTCCATCGCGCCAGCCGATTACGTGGCCTATGTGCCCGACGCAGTGGCGCCCGACACGGTGGCATCGGCACTGCTGAAGGGGATGACGGCGCACTACCTGCTCAAGTCGGTGTACGCGGTGCAGTCCAATGACACGATCCTGGTGCATGCCGGGGCCGGTGGTGTCGGCCTGATCCTGACCCAGTGGGCCACCAGCCTGGGGACCAGGGTGATCACGACTGCGTCGACGCCGGAGAAGGCCGAGTTGTCCCGGCAGGCCGGCGCGGTCGAGGTCCTCGAATACCCGGAGGATGCCGAGGAGTTCGGGACGACCGTCAAACGTCTGAGCAACGGTGGGGTGGCCGCGGTGTATGACGGTGTGGGCGCGTCCACGTTCGACGCCAGCCTGGCCAGCCTCGCGGTGCGCGGCATGCTGGCGCTGTTCGGGGCCGCAAGCGGCCCGGTGCCCCCGGTCGATCCGCAACGCCTCAATGCGGCGGGTTCGGTGTTCCTGACCCGCCCCAACCTGGGTCACTACACCCGCTCGGCCGACGAGTTCTCTTGGCGCGCAGGTGAATTGATCAATGCCATCGCCGATGGTTCCATCACCATCACGATCAGCGGGCGCTACCCGCTAGCCGAGGCCGAGCGGGCGCACACCGATCTACAGGGCCGACGGACGGTCGGCTCGATCGTGCTGGTGCCCTAGGTGCTGGTCATGCGCCGACGCCAGCGTCAGTGCTCGACCTAGAACAGCCTGG
>WOYS01000100.1:29695-41009 GCA_011620645.1 Mycobacterium sp. | reverse complement strand
TAGGTGCTGGTCATGCGCCGACGCCAGCGTCAGTGCTCGACCTAGAACAGCCTGGGCAGTGCCAGTGCCGAGTCCACGGCCAGTGCGCAGAAAACCACCGCGAGGTAGTTGTTGGACTGCAGGAACAGCCGCAGCGGTTTGACCGGTTCGCCGCGCTTCACACCCGAGTAGAGCTGGTGTGCCATCACCAGGAACCACCCGCCGGCCAGCAGTGCCACCGACGCATACAGCCAGCCGGTGGCCAGCACCAGCGCCATCGTCGTCAGCACCGTCAGCCACGTGTAGATCAGGATCTGGCGGGTGACCTGAAGCTCGGTGGCCACCGTCGGCAGCATCGGCACGCCGGCGGCCTTGTAGTCGTCCTTGTAGCGCATGGCCAGCGCCCAAGTGTGCGGCGGCGTCCAGAAGAAGATGATCAGGAACATCACCAGCGCGGGCCACTGAACGGTCCCGGTCACCGCCGACCAGCCGATCATCACCGGCATGCAGCCCGCGGCGCCGCCCCAGACCACGTTCTGCGACGTGCGCCGCTTGAGCAACAGCGTGTAGACGAAGACATAGAACGCGATCGTCACCAGCCCGAGCACGCCAGAGAGCAGATTGGTGGTCCACCACAGCCAGGCGAACGAGCCGGCGGTGAGCACCAGCCCGAAGATCAGCGCGTGGCGGGTCTGCACCGTCGCCCTGGCCAGCGGCCGAAGCGCGGTGCGCTTCATCACTTTGTCGATATCGGCATCCGCCACACAGTTGAGCGTGTTGGCGCCTGCGGCGGCCATCATGCCGCCGATCAGGGTGTTCAGGATCAGGAGTGGGTCAACGGTGCCGCGGTCGGCAAGCAACATCGCCGGAATCGCGGTCACCAACAACAACTCGATGACGCGCGGCTTGGTCAACGCCACGTACGCCAGGACTGTGGTCCTGATCCGCTTCGGCGCCCCACTGACCGGCCGGCGCTCGCGAATGCTCACGCAAATAACTCCTCGGGCAGCGGTCACGCGGGCTTCTACTACAGACGATGGTAGACCGCGCCGGAGTCGCCCCGACACCGCAGGGTGGTTCTCGGAGTTTGTTCGACGTTAACGGCGGCCTAAACCTGCAAGAACCGGTCTGCGTCGGATGCCCCCCCGGCACTAGGGTGTTTGAGGTAGCGAAGTCCGCAGCGCACGAAGAATTAGGAGTGAAGGTAGTGACCACCGCCGAAGAAATCTCTGCCCTCACACAACCGCACCACCCCGACGACTGGACCGACCTCGACACGGTCGCCGTGGACACCGTGCGCGTGCTGGCCGCCGATGCCGTCCAGAAGGTCGGCAACGGCCATCCCGGCACCGCGATGAGCCTGGCGCCGCTGGCGTACACCCTGTTCCAGCGCCAGCTGCGCCATGACCCGTCCGACACCCACTGGCTGGGCCGCGACCGCTTCGTGCTGTCCTGTGGGCATTCCAGCCTCACCGTCTACCTGCAGTTGTTCCTGGGCGGCTTCGGCCTAGAGATCGAAGATATCGAATCGCTGCGGACCTGGAAGTCCAAGACGCCCGGGCACCCCGAGTTCCGGCACACCAAAGGTGTCGAGATCACCACCGGCCCGCTGGGCCAGGGCCTGGCATCGGCCGTGGGAATGGCGATGGCCTCCCGCTACGAACGCGGCCTATTCGACCCGGACGCACCGGCCGGTGAGAGCCCGTTCGACCACTTCGTCTACGTCATCGCTTCCGACGGCGATATCGAGGAGGGTGTCACCAGCGAGGCGTCCTCCCTCGCGGGAACCCAGCAGTTGGGCAACCTGATCGTCTTCTACGACAAGAACCAGATCTCGATCGAGCACGATACCGATATCGCGTTGTCCGAGAACGTCGCCGACCGTTACCGGGCCTACGGCTGGCACGTCCAGGAAGTCGAGGGCGGCGAGAACGTCGTCGGAATAGAGGAAGCGATCACCGCCGCCAAGGCCGTGACCGACAAGCCGTCTTTCATCGCACTCCGCACGATCATCGGCTACCCGGCGCCGACCAAGATGAACACCGGCGGCGTGCACGGCTCCGCGCTCGGTGACGACGAGGTCGCCGCCACCAAGAAGATCCTGGGCTTCGACCCCGACAAGACGTTCGAGGTCCGCCCCGAGGTGATCGAGCACACCCGCAAGCTCGTCGAGCGCGGCAAAGAGGCACACGAGAAGTGGCAGACCGGCTTCGACGCCTGGGCCGAGCGCGAGCCGGATCGCAAGAAGCTGCTGGACCGGCTGCTGGCCCAGGAACTGCCCGAGGGCTGGGACGCGGATCTGACCTACTGGGAGCCCGGCTCCAAGGCGGTCGCCACCCGCGCCGCGTTCGGCCAGGTGCTCAACGACGTGGCTCCGAAGCTGCCCGAATTGTGGGGTGGCTCAGCCGATCTCGCTGGCAGCAACAACACCACGATCAAGGGCGTGAAATCCTTCGGCCCGCCCAGCATCTCGACCGAGGACTTCACCGCCGACTGGTACGGCCGGGTGCTGCACTTCGGTATCCGCGAGCACGCGATGGGGTCGATTCTGTCCGGCATCGTGCTGCACGGGCCCACCCGCGCCTTCGGTGGGACGTTCCTGCAGTTCTCGGACTACATGCGGCCGGCCGTGCGACTGGCCTCGCTGATGGACATCGACACCATCTACATCTGGACCCACGACTCCATCGGCCTGGGTGAGGACGGACCCACTCACCAACCGATCGAGCATCTGTCCGCACTGCGGGCCATCCCCAACCTCTCGGTGGTGCGCCCCGGCGACCCGAACGAGACCGCGTACGCCTGGCACAGCATCGTGTCGCGCGGCAGCGGTAGCGGCCCGGTGGGTTTCATCCTCACCCGACAGGGCATCCCGGTGCTGGAGGGCACCGACTCCGAGGGCGTGGCCAAGGGTGGTTACGTGCTCGGCGGCGGGAATCCTGCTGATGATGCCGACGTCGTCATCATTGCCACCGGCTCCGAGCTTCAACTTGCCGTTCAAGCGCGAGAACTGTTGGCGGCCAAGGACATCGTCGCTTACGTGGTGTCCATGCCGTGTGTCGAATGGTTCGAGTCCCAGCCTGAGGAGTACCGCGATCTGGTGTTGCCGCCCGATATTTCGGCACGCGTCGCGGTCGAGGCGGGTATCGCACAGTCCTGGCACAAGCTGGTCGGAGACACCGGCGAGATCATCTCGATCGAGCACTACGGCGAATCCGCCGACGACAAGACGTTGTTCCGGGAGTTCGGTTTCACCGCAGAAGCCGTGGTCGCCGCCGCAGAACGCACACTCGACAACTAGCACAGAAAAGGGCGAAATCATGGCTCAGAACCCGAACCTCGCGGCGCTGAGCGCCGCCGGTGTATCCGTGTGGCTCGATGACCTGTCACGCGAACGCCTGCAGACCGGCAACCTGGCCGAACTGATCGCAACCAAGAGCATCGTCGGTGTCACCACCAACCCGTCCATCTTCCAGGCCGCGCTCTCCAAGGGCACCGCCTACGACGCGCAGGTCAACGAGCTGGCCGCACGCGGTGCCGATGTGGATGCCACCATCCGCACGGTCACCACCGATGACGTCCGCAATGCCTGCGATGTGCTGGCCAAGACCTACGAGGCATCCGACGGCGTCGACGGCCGGGTGTCCATCGAGGTCGACCCGCGGCTCGCGCATGACACCGACAGAACCATCCTGCAGGCCATCGAGCTCCGGAAGATCGTCGACCGGCCCAACCTGCTCATCAAGATCCCCGCGACTCTGGCCGGCCTGCCCGCCATCACCGCGGTCATCGCCGAGGGCATCTCGGTCAACGTGACACTGATCTTCTCCGTCGAGCGTCACAAGGCGGTCATCGACGCCTACCTGACCGGACTGGAAAAGGCCAAGGAGGCGGGCCACGACCTGTCCACGATCCATTCCGTCGCTTCGTTCTTCGTATCCCGCGTGGACAGTGAGATCGACGCCCGACTGGAGAAGATCGGCACGCAGGAAGCGCTGGACTCGCGCGGGCAGGCCGGTGTGGCCAACGCCCGCCTCGCCTACGCCGCCTACGAGGAGCTCTTCGGCGGCGAGCGTTTCGCCGCGCTGCAGGAGTCCGGTGCCCGGGTGCAGCGCCCGCTGTGGGCGTCGACGGGTGTCAAGAACCCGGACTACTCGGACACCCTTTACGTGACCGAACTGGTGGCGACCAACACGGTGAACACCATGCCGGAGAAGACCCTGGACGCCGTCGCCGATCACGGCGTGGTCACCGGCGACACCGTCAGCGGGACCGCGGCTGCCGCTCAGGGCGTCTTCGATGCCCTGGTCGAGGTCGGGATCGATCTCGACGACGTGTTCAAGGTGCTCGAAGAAGAGGGCGTGGAGAAGTTCGAGAAGTCGTGGCAGGAGTTGCTCGAGGCCACCCAGGGACAGCTCGACGCTGCGAAGAAATGACGGAAACCGCTGCCGCATGGCATAACCCGCTGCGAGACAAACGCGACAAGCGCATGCCCCGCATCGCGGGGCCGTGCGCGGTGGTGATCTTCGGTGTCACCGGTGATCTGGCCCGCAGGAAGCTGATGCCGGCAATCTACGATCTGGCCAACCGCGGACTGCTGCCGCCGGGTTTCGCGCTGGTCGGGTTCGCCCGGCGCGACTGGGCGGACGAGGACTTCGGAAAGATCGTGTACGACGCCGTCAAGCAGCACGCCCGCACACCGTTCCGGCAGGAAGTGTGGGACCGGCTGGCCGAGGGATTCCGGTTCGTTCAGGGCGCGTTCGACGACGATGACGCGTTCGGCCAGTTGGCCGACACGCTGCACACCCTGGACACCGAGCGCGGCACCGGCAGCAATCACGCGTTCTACCTGTCGATCCCGCCGAAGGCGTTCCCACAGGTGCTGCAGCAGCTGTCGCGGTCCGGGCTGGCCGAAAAGCCCGGCGACACCTGGAGCCGGGTCGTCATCGAGAAGCCGTTCGGACACGACCTGTCCAGCGCCGAGGAGCTCAACGCTCTGGTCAACAGCGTTTTCCCCGAGGCGTCGGTGTTCCGCATCGACCACTATCTCGGCAAGGAGACCGTGCAGAACATCCTCGCGCTGCGCTTCGCCAACGAGATGTTCGAGCCGATCTGGAATGCGCACTATGTCGACCACGTCCAGATCACCATGTCCGAGGACATAGGGCTGGGCGGGCGCGGTGGCTATTACGACGGTGTCGGCGCTGCGCGAGACGTCATCCAGAACCACCTGATCCAGCTGCTGGCACTCACCGCGATGGAGGAGCCCGTCAGCTTCTCCCCCGCCGAACTTCAGTCCGAGAAGATCAAGGTGCTCGCCGCCAGTAGACTCGCCGAACCCTTGGACGAGACCACCTCGCGCGGCCAGTACGCCGCCGGATGGCAGGGCGGCGAGAAGGTGATCGGACTACTCGACGAGGAGGGCTTCTCGAAGACCTCGATCACCGAGACGTTCGCGGCCATCACCGTGGATGTCGACACCCGCCGCTGGGCCGGCGTTCCGTTCTATCTGCGCACCGGAAAACGGCTGGGCCGCAGGGTGACCGAGATCGCCCTGGTGTTCAAGCGGGCACCACATCTGCCGTTCGACGCCACCATGACCGAAGAGCTGGGCAAGAACGCCCTGGTGATCCGGGTGCAGCCCGACGAGGGCATCACCCTGCGCTTCGGGTCGAAGGTTCCCGGCAACGCCATGGAGGTCCGCGATGTCAGCATGGACTTCTCGTATGGCTCCGCCTTCGCCGAGGAATCGCCCGAAGCCTACGAACGCCTGATCCTCGACGTGCTGCTGGGCGAACCGTCGCTGTTCCCGGTGAACGCCGAAGTCGAATTGTCTTGGAAGATACTCGATCCCGCGCTCCAATACTGGGAATCGCACGGCAAACCGGACACTTACAAGTCTGGCACCTGGGGCCCGGACTCGGCATTCGATATGCTGCGCAGGACCGGCCGGGAATGGAGGCGACCGTGATCCGAGGAGGAGCCGAGCCGTGATCCGCGAAGGCGACGACGAGTGAGCATCGCAGCGAGGTACGAGCGAGGAGCGCAACGAGGAGGAGCCGAGCCGTGATCATCGACCTGCCGGACACCAACACCGGTGCCATCAACAAGAAGATCGTCGCCCTGCGCGAGGAGGGCGGCGCGATCACCCTCGGCCGGGTGCTTACGCTGGTAATCGCACCGGATACCGAAGCCGTGCTCGAAGATTCGATTAAGGCGGCCAATGTGGCCAGCCGTGAGCATCCCTGCCGCGTCATCGTGGTGATCCCCGGGGACCGACTGGCGACCGAAGCCAGCCTCGATGCCCAGTTGCGGGTGGGCAGTGACGCCGGCGCCAACGAGGTTGTGGTGCTGAGGCTATCCGGACCGCTGGCCAACCACGCCAGCAGCGTGGTGACACCGTTTCTGCTGCCCGACACCCCGGTGGTCACCTGGTGGCCCGATCTGGCGCCCGCCAACCCCGCCGAAGATCCGTTGGGCAAGTTGGCGATCCGCCGGATCACCGATGCCACCAACGGCACCGACCCGCTGGCCTGCATCAAGAGCAGGCTGGCCGGTTACACCGCCGGCGACACCGATCTGGCCTGGAGTCGGATCACGTACTGGCGGGCGCTGCTGACCGCCGCCGTCGACCAGGCTCCGCACGAACCCATCACCTCGGTCGTGGTGTCCGGGCTGACGGACGAACCGGCACTGGACATCCTGGCCGGCTGGCTGGCCGCTCGACTGGACTGCCCGGTGAGCCGCGCCGTCGGTGATCTGAAGGTCGAACTGACCAGGTCGAGCGAGACGATCACACTGACCCGCCCGCAGGACGGCGTCACCGCGACACTCACCCGCACCGGCAAGCCCGATGCTCAGATTCCGTTGGCCCGCAGGGAAACCCGCGATTGCCTCGCGGAGGACATGCGGCGTCTGGACTCCGATGAGATCTACTTCGAAGCATTGCAGGGAATCGACAGAGTGGCTTATGTCTGAGCGTGTGGTGGAGACCTATTCCGACGCGAACACGTTGGCCGCAGCGGCCGGCGCGCGCCTGGTCGGGGCCATCACCTCGGCCATCGCCACCCGCGGGCATGCCGCCATCGTGTTGACCGGCGGCACCGTCGGCATCGCGCTGCTGCGCCACGTCGCCGCCTACAGCCCCGATATCGAGTGGGCGAAGGTGCAGCTGTTCTGGGGTGATGACCGGTTCGTTCCGGCATCCGATTCCGACCGCAACCACCGTCAGGCATATGAGGCGCTGCTGGAGAGCATCTCCATCCCGCCGGCCAATGTGCACGCGATGGCGCCCAGCGACGGTGCCTTCGGGGACGCCATCGAAGACGCAGCGAACGCCTACGAGAAGTTGCTGCCTGCAGAGTTCGACGTGCACCTGCTCGGTATGGGCGGCGAGGGCCATATCAACTCGCTGTTCCCGGACACCGCGGCCGTCCGCGAAACGTCCCGCCTCGTCGTCGCCGTCACCGACTCACCCAAGCCGCCGCCGCGCCGCATCACGCTGACACTGCCCGCAGTCCGGCGTGCCCGCGAGGCCTGGCTGTTGGTCGCAGGCGGCGAAAAGGCCGACGCGGTCGCAGCGGCGATCGGCGGTGCCGATCCGGTCGACATCCCCGCGGCGGGCGCGATCGGCAGTAAGGCGACCGTGTGGCTGCTGGACAAGGCTTCGGCGAGCAAGCTGTAATCCGCTCACTCGTCGGCCACCCGATCGGGCCGACGTTCGGCGCAGCGGTCGGCCAGCGCCTCGCCGTAGCCGGCCAGGTAATCGGCCACCGCCCTGGCCGAACGGGAGTCGGTATGCACCCGGGCACCGGTTCCGCAGAATTTACGCATACGATTTAAGACGCTGGCTGGCGCCCTTTGGTTCCATCAGCCGCCATACTGACTCCTATGACAGACAAAGGCGACGGTCGCACCCGTCCGGCAACCCGGCGCATCAAGACGCTGACGCAGGCAGCGCTGAACGCCGACGCCACCGTCGTCCAGGTCGAGACGCTGCTCACCGACCTCGATCACACCGTGGTCACGCTGAACAGCTCGATCGGCGACCTGGACGTCACCCTGGACCGGTTCAACAAGACCATCACCAGCATCGACGAGCTGGCTCCGCGCCTGATCACCATGGTGGAACGCCTCGAGCAGATCGTGGCCCGGGTGGAGGTCATCGTCGAGATCGGCGAAGCGGTGGCCTCGCCGCTGGCGACCGTCGAGACCGCCATCAGGGGTGCGGTGTCCTCGGTGCGGCGCGCGGCCCACCGCTAACCGGAGTTGCGCAGCGCGCTGGCCAGCCCACTCATCGTGAGCAGGATGCCGCGTTGCACCAGTTCGTCGTCCTCGCCGGAGCGAAACCGGCGCAGCAGTTCGACCTGCAGGTGATTCAGCGGCTCCAGGTAGGGGAACCGGTTGAACACCGACCGGGCCAGCGCCGGGTTGTCGGCCAGTAGATCGTCCTGGCCGGTGATCAGCCCGTGCATCCGCACCGTGCGCTCGTGCTCGGCGACGATCTTGTCGAAGACGCGGGCTCGCAGATCCTCGTCGGCCACCAGTTCGGAATACCGGGCCGCAAGGCCCAGATCCGACTTGGCGAGCACCTGAGCCATGTTCGACAATACCGTCCGAAAGAACGGCCACCGCTCATAGAGGTCCCGCAGGGTTTCCAAACGCGCCTCGTCACCGGCGACGAATTCCTCGAACGCCGTGCCCGTTCCGTACCAGC
Source organism: Mycobacterium sp. (assembly GCA_011620645.1). GTDB lineage: Bacteria > Actinomycetota > Actinomycetes > Mycobacteriales > Mycobacteriaceae > Mycobacterium. Next base: position 32,314 of record WOYS01000100.1, on the reverse strand, counting down.
CGGGCAACATCACCCGCGACTGACTCCATGCCAGGACCCAGGGAATCGCCCGCAGATCGGAGATCGCGGTGGTGGGCTTACGCGATGTGGGACGACTGCCGATGTTCAGCGCCCCGATCTCGCTCACCGGAGTGGATTCCTTGAAGTACTCGACGAATCCCGGTGTCTCATGCACCAATTCGGAGTAGGCCCGCTGCGCGCGGGCAGCCAGGTCATCCAATACCGAATATGCCGGTTCGGCTTCCTCGCCCAGACCCTCCGTATCCAGCAGTGTGGATTCCAGCGTTGCCGCCAGCAGGGTTTCCAGGTTGCGGTGCGCGATCCTGGGTTCGGCGTACTTGGCGGCGATCACCTCACCCTGTTCGGTGATCCGCAGCGATCCCTGCACCGCGCCGGGGGGTTGAGCCAGGATCGCGTCATAGCTCGGGCCGCCGCCGCGCCCGACCGTGCCACCACGACCGTGGAAGAGCCGCAACCGGATTCCGGTCTTGCGGGCGGATTCGACGAGTTCGAGTTCGGCGCGATACAGCGCCCAGTTGGCCGCCAGGTAGCCGCCGTCCTTGTTGGAATCCGAGTAGCCCAGCATCACTTCCTGTTGCCCGCCGCGCGCGGCCACCGCGGCCGCGTACACCGGCACTTCCAGCGCCGATTCCAGGATCGAGGATCCCCGCTGCAGGTCGTCGATGGTCTCGAAAAGCGGCACGATACCCACCGGCGCAACGGCGGGCGCACCATCGGCTCCGCTGACATCGAGCAGGCCGGCTTCCTTGAGCAGCACCGCCGCTTCCAGGATGTCCGACACCGACTGGCACATCGAGATGATGTAGTTCGGAACCGCCTCGGCCCCGAACACTTTCACCGCTCGCGCCGCCGCGCCGACGATGCCGAGTTCCTTCGCGGCCAACTCGGACAGGTCGGCGCCCGGCCCGATCAGCGGGCGTCGGGTGCCGATCTCGGCGGCCAGCAGCGTGATGCGCTCATCCTCGGACAGCGACGCGTAGTCGGGGTGCACCCCCGCCCAGGCCAGCAGTTCGGCGATGACCTGCTCGTGCACCTCGGAATTCTGTCGCATGTCGAGCCCGGAGAGGTGAAAACCGAAGACCCGCACCGCTTCTCGGAGCCGGCCCAGCCGGTCATCGGCGAGTACGGCGCTCCCGTTGGCGCGTAGCGACTCGTCGACGGCGTCGAGGTCATCGAGCAACTGCGCAGGCGTGTCGTAGGCCGGCAGGCCCAGATCGAGTTCATGCTCGGGCTGGCTGTCCAGGATCTGAGCGGCGGTCGCGGTGAGCCGGGCATGGATGACGCGCAGGGCCCGCCGGTACGGTTCGTCGCTGCGCGCCGGCTCGTCACACTGACCGGCCAGCGCATCCAGACCGGTGCTGACCTTGACCAGCCGCGCCGACATCGACAGTTCCTCCTCCAGCGCGGTGATCTCGCCGAAGTAATGCGTGAAGGCGGTGAAGGCGGCCCGGCCGGTCGCCAGCCGCACCACGTCGGCGGTGACGTTCGGGTTGCCGTCGCGGTCGCCGCCGATCCAGGAGCCCGGTCGCAGGATCGGCTGCGCCAGCACCTGGGTGCCCGGCCACCGCTGCTGCAGCGCGCTGCGGACCTCGGCGTTGACCCGCGGGATGACGTCGAGGAACGCCGCCGGGTAGTACCGCAGCCCGGTCTCGATCTCATCGGAGATCTTCAGCCTGGACAACCGCACCAGTGCGGTCTGCCACAGCGTGAGAATGTGCCTGCGCAGTTCGGTCTCGATATCGCGCCCGGACTCGGTGCGGGTGTGGCCGTGCAGGCGCAGCCGCATCAGTTCGGTGATCTGGTGTTGGGTGTCGAATACGGTGCGCCGCCGCGTCTCCGTCGGGTGTGCGGTGATCACCGGTGCGACGAGTGCGCCGACGAGCGCGTCGGCGACCTCGGCGGCGTCCAGCTGGGCGTGATCGAGCTTGCGGTAGGTGGCCGCCAGACTGCTGTCCTGCGGCGGCTCACCGGCGGCCTCGTGCACCGCCCGGCGGCGCTCCCGATGGATGTCCTCGGCGACGTTGGCCAGCAGCGCGAAATGGGTGAACGCGCGGATGACCGGGATGGCCTGATGCACGTCGATATCGCGGAATAGATCGGCCAGCTCGGCACGATCGATCTCGGAGCGCCGAACCCGGAACGACTCGACCCGGGCCCGTTCCACCAGATCGAAGACGGTGTCACCGTTCTGGTCGCGGACCGTGTCGCCGAGGATCGCACCGAGCAGCCGGATGTCTTCGCGCATCGGCTCGGTGGCCTCGCGTCCGCTGGGGGTGCGTTGCACCGAGCCGATCGGTTCCAGCGCCGTGTCCACTGTTTCGCCCTGTGCCATGGTCCAAGTATCGACCGGTGCTGTTGCAAGCGCATGACGAGGCCGGTGGACCGGTTCAGGCCTGGGTTCCCGACACCGTGCGGTTGCGCCCGGCGCGCGTGGCCCGGTACATTCCACGATCACTCTGCGCAGGATTTCGTCCGCCGACACCCCGGGTTGACCATCGGCAATGCCGGAGCACGCCGAAATCTTAGGTCAGGCCTTGCATTTGAGGTCAGGCCTTGCATTTGAGGTCAGGCCTTGCATTTGAGGTCAGGCCTTGTATT
>WOYS01000100.1:0-29595 GCA_011620645.1 Mycobacterium sp. | reverse complement strand
AGGTCAGGCCTTGCATTTGAGGTCAGGCCTTGCATTTGAGGTCAGGCCTTGTATTTGAGGTCAGGCCTTGTATTTGAGGTCAGACGTTGTATTTGAGGTCAGGCGTTGTATTTGATGCGCAGCGCCATGCCGACGATGGACACCACCCAGATGCCGATGACGAAAAGAGTCAGGCGGTCCAGGTTCTTCTCCACCACGGTCGAACCGGACAGGCTGGACTGCACGCCACCGCCGAAGAGCGTCGAAAGACCGCCGCCCTTGGCCCGATGCAGCAGGACGAGCAGCACCACCAGGAGACTGGTGATGATCAGCACGATCTGCAGAGCGAGTTCCATGCGTGCAAGGATAGCGGGCGGCGATCTTCGGGCCGCAACCGCCTCGATCACCTGGTAGGGAGTCGCCGACTGAGCATGTGGTGCGGCGGCCGCTACGTCACGCGGTCAGGGCAGTGCCCTATTTGCCGTTCACGGCAGTGCCCTATTTGCCGTTCACGGCAGTGCCCTATTTGCCGTTCACGGCAGCGGCCCACCGGCTGCGATCGCCGACAGGGTAGCGAACTGCTCCCCGTCCAGCGAGGCACCACCGACCAGCGCACCGTCCACATCGGCCTGGCCGACGATCTCGCCCACGTTCTTGGCGTTGACGGATCCGCCGTAGAGCACCCGCACTCCGGCCGCGATCTCCGGTGAAGCCAGCTGCGCCAGCTCTTCCCGGATCGCTGTGCAGACCTCCTGTGCGTCGGCCGCGCTGGCAACCCGCCCGGTGCCAATCGCCCATACCGGCTCGTAGGCGATGACGACGTTCGCGATCTGTTCTGCCGAAAGCCCGGCGAGCGACCCGCGCAGCGAGGTGACGTTGTAGGAGACGTGGTCACCCGCCTCACGGATCTCCAGCGCTTCACCGATGCACACGATCGGCGTCAGCCCGTGCTTGAGCGCGGCGAGTGCCTTAGCTGCCACCAGTGCGTCGTCCTCGTGGTGATAGGTGCGACGCTCCGAATGCCCGACGACGGCGAAGGTGACGCCCAGCTTGGCCAGGAACGCCCCGCTGATCTCACCGGTGTAGGCGCCCGAGTCATGCTGGGACACATCCTGCGACCCGTAGGTCAGCCGCAACTTGTCGCCGTCCACCAGGGTCTGCACACTGCGCAGATCGGTGAAAGGCGGGATGACGGTGACGTCGACCTTGTCGAAGTACTTGTCCGGCAAGGCGAACGCGATCTTCTGCACCAGCGCGATAGCCTCGAAATGATTGAGGTTCATCTTCCAGTTGCCGGCGATCAGGGGCTTACGTGCCATGACTCAAGACTCCAGGACGGCGATGCCGGGCAGGGTTTTGCCCTCAAGGTATTCCAGCGATGCGCCGCCGCCGGTCGAGATATGCGAGAACCCGTCGTCGGGCAGACCGAGCTGACGCACCGCGGCCGCCGAGTCTCCACCGCCGACGACACTGAACGCGCCCTTGCCGGTGGCACCGATGATCGCCTCGGCGACACCCTTGGTGCCCGCGGCGAACGCCGGGAACTCGAACACGCCCATCGGGCCGTTCCAGAAGACCGTCCTGGCGTTGGACAACAGCGCGGCGAATCGCTTCACCGACTCCGGGCCGATGTCCAGGCCCATCTTGGCGTCCGGGATCTTGTCCGCGGCCACGGTCTCGTGCGGTGAATCCGCGGCAAATCCGTCGGCGACCTCGATGTCCACCGGCAGGCGGATCACGTCACCGTAGGTCTCCAGCAGCTTCTTGCAGGTGTCGATCATCTCGACCTGACATAGTGAGTCACCCACCGAAAGCCCTTGCGCGGCAAGGAAGGTGTAGCACATGCCGCCGCCGATGACGATGCTGTCGGCCTTGGTGGCCAGGTTCTCGATGACCGCCAGCTTGTCAGACACCTTGGACCCACCCAGCACCACGGCGTAGGGCCGCTCGGTCGAGCTGGTCAGCTGCTCGAGCACCTTCACCTCGGCGGCCACCAATGTGCCCGCATAGTGCGGCAGCAGGGTGGCGACGTCGTACACCGAGGCCTGCTTGCGGTGCACCACTCCGAAACCGTCGGAGACGAATGCCCCGGGCGTTCCGTCGGCGCCCTCCACCAGAGCGGCCAGTGCCTTGGCCAGCGCCAGCCGCTCGGCGCCGTCCTTGCTGGTCTCGCGCGCATCGAAGCGGATGTTCTCCAGCAGCAGCACATCACCATCGGTGAGGCCCTCGGCACGAGCCAGCGCATCGGTGCCGACCACGTCACCGGCGAGCTGGACGTGGCGACCCAACCGCTCCCCCAGTGCCGCGGCGACCGGGGCCAGGGAGAACTTCGGATCTGGCTCGCCCTTGGGGCGACCCAGGTGGGCGGTTACGACGACCTTGGCCCCGGCCTCGACCAGCGCCTTGAGCGTCGGCACCGAGGCGATGATGCGGCCGGGATCGGTGATCGCTCCGTCGTCGTCGAGGGGGACGTTCAGGTCGGAGCGCACGAGTACGCCCCGACCCTCGACGCCCGCGGCAAGAAGCTCTTCGAGTGTCGCTACAGCCATGTCTGCGCTATCTCCCGTCGCTTCGCTCGCCCGTCAGAGCGACTTGCCGACCAGCGCGACCATGTCGACGAGGCGGTTGGAGTAGCCCCACTCGTTGTCGTACCAGGCGACTACCTTGGCCTGATTGTCGATCGTCTTGGTCAGCCCGGAATCGAAGATCGAGCTGTGCGGGTCGGTGACGATATCGCTGGACACGATCGGGGCGTCGTAGTACTTCAGGATGCCCTTGAGCTTGCCTTCCGACGCGGCCTTGACTGCGGCGTTGATCTCGTCCGCAGTTCCCGGCTTGGCCAGCTCGACGGTCAGGTCGGTCGCCGAACCCGTGGGGATCGGCACCCGCAGCGCGTAGCCGTCCAGCTTGCCCTTGAGCTCGGGCAGGACCAGGCCGATGGCCTTGGCCGCACCGGTCGAGGTCGGCACGATGTTGAGCGCCGCGGCGCGCGCACGACGCAGATCGCGGTGCGGGCCGTCCTGCAGGTTCTGATCCTGGGTGTAGGCGTGGACGGTCGTCATCAGGCCCTTGATGATGCCGAACTCGTCGTTGAGCACCTTGGCCAGCGGGCCGAGGCAGTTCGTGGTGCACGAGGCGTTGGAGATGATGTTCTGGCTGCCGTCGTACTCGTCTTCGTTGACGCCGAACACGATGGTGATGTCGGGGTCGGTGGCCGGCGCGGAGATGATGACCTTCTTGGCGCCCGCGTCCAGGTGGCCCTTGGCCTTGGCGGCGTTGGTGAAGATGCCGGTCGATTCGACCACCACGTCGACGCCCAGGTCGCCCCACGGCAGCTCCGACGGGCCGGCCTTGACCTCGAGTGCCTTGATCTTGGCGTCGCCGACGACGATGATGTCGTCGCCCTCCAGGCTGACGTCGTACGGCAACCGGCCCAGGATCGAGTCGAACTTCAGCAGATGAGCCAGGCAGGCATTGTCGGTGAGGTCGTTGACCGCGACGATCTCGATGTCGGTGTTGTTGCCGAGCGCCTTTTGCGCATCGAGGGCGCGGAAGAAGTTGCGCCCGATTCGGCCGAAGCCGTTGACGCCTACCCGAATGGTCACAGTGTCGCTCCTAGATCGTCGAGGGGAATCGCGGTGAACTGCTCGCCATGCCAGCCTAGTGGTGTCGAGTCCGCCGTGTGCACCTCGGCCGGCCAAATGCCTCGGTGAAAGCGCGGTCAGGCTCGGGTCGAGATTATGGGGCAGCAGAGCCGTGTCCGCGCGGGCCGAAGCCCCCGGCACCGGTTGCGGCACCGCCACCCCGAGCACGAACTCAGGCGTCTTCGAGCAGATCGGGGGTGACCGCCGACTCGGTATCGGGAATGCCGTCCTGTTTGGCCTTGCGATCGGCCATCGACAGGAGCCGCCGAATCCGGCCTGCCACAGCATCTTTGGTCATCGGCGGCTCAGCCAGCCGGCCGAGTTCCTCCAGCGATGCCTGCCGGTGCGCCACCCGCAGACGGCCGGCCTGCGCCAGATGATCGGGAACGGTCTCGCCGAGAATGTGCAGTGCGCGTTCCACCCGGGCCGCCGCGGCCACCGCCGCCCGCGCCGAACGCCGCAGGTTGGCATCGTCGAAGTTGGCCAGTCGGTTGGCAGTGGCCCGGACCTCACGCCGCATCCGGCGCTCCTCCCAGGTCAACCGGGTGTCCTGAGCACCCATCCGGGTCAGCAGTGCGCCGATCGCCTCGCCGTCGCGCACCACCACCCGGTCGCCGCCGCGCACTTCGCGGGCCTTGGCATTGATTCCGAGCCGGCGCGCCGCACCGACCAGTGCCAGCGCCGCCTCGGGACCCGGGCAACTGACCTCCAGCGCCGAGGACCGGCCCGGCTCGGTGAGCGATCCGTGCGCCAAAAAGGCGCCACGCCAAGCAGCTTCGGCATCGCTGACACTGCCGCCGACCACCTGGGCGGGCAGCCCGCGGACCGGCCGGCCCCGCAGGTCGAGCAGGCCCGTCTGCCGCGCCAGGGCCTCGCCGTCCTTGGCGACCCGCACCACGTAGCGGGTGCTCTTGCGGATACCGCTAGCCGACAACACGTGCACCACCGCGTTGTAGCCGTACAGGTCGTAGATGTCCTTGCGCAGGCGGCGCGCGATGATGCCGAGGTCGACCTCGGCCTCGACCACCACCTGGCCGGCAACGATGTGTAGACCGCCGGCGAACCGGAGCAGTGCGGAGACCTCCGCGCGCCGCGCGCTGACCGAGTTCACGGCCAGGCGACTCAGCTCGTCTTTGACCTCGGCCGTCATCGCCACGAGTCTTCCCCTCTTGGTTCGTTCAATGATCGCTGCCCGTGCCGTGGCGCGTCGGGCCCCCGGCCGCGCACGCGCACCCCTTCCAGCGCTGCTGCCAGCATCGACGGGTCATGTAACTGTGTACCAGGTCTGGATACGGCGGCAAACTCGACATTGGCGCCGAGCAGGGAAGCCGTGCGCGCCAGCTGCTCGCGTTCCCGATCGCTGGGAACCCGCGATGCGTCGATGATGATGTCGTCCACCTGAAAACCGGGTGCATGCTGGGCCAACACGTGGATGTGACGTTCGGCGGAGAACCCTGCGGTCTCCCCCGGTTCGGCCGCCAGATTGAGGACCAGCGCCCGCCGGGCGGTGGTGGCGTGCAGCGCGGCCGCCAGCCCGGGAACCAGCACGTGCGGGATCACGCTGGTGAACCACGATCCGGGTCCCAGCACCACCAGATCGGCGGCCATGATCGCGTCGACCGCCTGCCGCGTCGCCGGCGGATCTCCCGGCAGCAGCCGAACCCTGCGCACCTGACCGACGGTGGTGGCGACGGCCACCTGACCGCGGATCACCCGGAACATCCGCGGATCGGATTCCAGACCGGCCACATCGGCTTCGATCTGCAGGGCCAGCGGGCACATCGGCAGCACCCGGCCCTTGAGGTCCAGAATTCGGCCCAGCTCGTCGAGCGCGGCCACCGGATCGGCCAGCACCTCGCTGAGCCCGGCGAGCAGCAGGTTCCCGATCGGGTGGCCCGCCAGCGCACCGCTGCCACCGAACCGGTGCTGGATGATCGTCGCCCACAGCCGCCCGTGCGGAGAATCAGAGGCCAATGCCGCCAAGGCCATTCGCAGATCGCCGGGTGGCACCACATCGAGTTCGCTGCGCAGTCGCCCCGAGGAGCCGCCGTCGTCCGCCACGGTGACGACGGCGGTGACATGCGGGGTCAGCCGGCGGGCGGCCGACAACGTCGCATACAGTCCGTGGCCACCGCCGAGCGCGACGATGCGCGCGGTCATGGCTTGACTCCCGCGCGTTCCGGTCCTCGCTCGTACCTCGCTGCGATCCGCGCGCACGCTCGCCTGCGCGCGGTCATTCGCGACCCAGATCCCGGTGCAGTGCCCGCACCGTCAGATTCTCGTCGCCGCCACGCAACCGTTCGGTCAGTGCCTCGGCAATGGCCACACTGCGGTGCTTGCCGCCGGTGCAACCGATGGCCACGGTCATATACCGCTTTCCTTCCCGGCGGTATCCGTCGATCACCACCCCCAGCAGCCGATGATAGGTATCGAGGAACTCGGTGGCGCCGTCCTGGCCGAGAACGAAATCCCGGACCGCCGGATGTTGCCCGGTATGCGGGCGCAACTCATCGACCCAGTGCGGGTTGGGCAGGAACCGGACGTCCATGACGGTATCGGCGTCCATCGGCAGTCCGTACTTGTAGCCGAAGGACTCCACCGTGACGTTGGTCTCTGCGACCGCCTCGCCGCCGAACGCACGCTCGATGCTCTCCCGCAGTGCGGGCACCGCCAGTGTCGTGGTGTCGATGATCAGATCGGCGGTTGCACGCACCGGTGCCAGCATGGCCCGCTCGGCGGTAATGCCTTCGGCCAGAGTCTGGTTGCCCTGCAATGGATGGCTGCGACGGTTCTGCTCGTAACGGCGCACCAGGATCTCGTCGGCCGCCTCCATGAACAGCACCCGGGGGCGGATGCCCCGGGTCGCGAGCTCATTGCGCACCGAGTCGAGGTCGCCGGTGAATCCGCGTGACCGGACATCCATCACCAATGCCAGCTGCGTGATCCGGGAGCCCGCCGCCAGACCCAGGTCGACCATGCGCGCGATCAGTTCGGGTGGGAGATTGTCGGCGACGTACCAGCCGAGGTCTTCGAGAACTTTGGCGGCGGTGCCGCGGCCGGCGCCCGACAATCCGGTGACCAGGACGACTTCGATGCCTGATTCCTCGCTCATTCGCTGGTCTGCCACCCCGATATCTTGCCCGTCTGCGCTTCGGTCTGTTTGTTCTTCTGTGCTGCGGCCAAGGCTCGATCATCGTGCAACACCGGCTCGGGCGTGCCGGAATCGATGGGCGCGTCTGACCCCTCACCCACGACCACCCCCAGCGCGGCCAGCACCGCCTTTGCCGTCGCCACCCCGATGCCCGGCACCGCGGTGATCTCATCGACGCTGGCGGCACGCAGCCGCGACACCGAACCGAAATGTGTCACCAACGCCTTTCGCCGGTGCTCACCCAATCCTTGGACCGAATCCAGCGCCGAAGCCGTCATGCGCTTGGACCGCTTGCTGCGGTGGAAGGTGATGGCGAAGCGGTGTGCTTCGTCACGGATGCGCTGCAACAGGTACAGCCCCTCGCTGGTACGCGGGAAGATCACCGGGTCCGCCGACGGTCCGGGCACCCAGACCTCCTCCAGCCGCTTGGCCAGCCCGATCACCGAGACATCGGTCACGCCGAGTTCCCGCAGCACGGCGGCGGCCGCATTCACCTGTGGGGCGCCTCCGTCGACGACGAAAAGGTTCGGCGGGTACGCGAACTTCCGTGACTTGCCCTCTGCGACCATGGGCCGCTCGGCATCGGCGACATGCCGGGCAAAGCGCCGCCGGGTGACCTCGGCGATGGACGCGACATCATCGGAGCGGCCGTGACCGGCGGCCTCCCGGATCGCGTAGTGACGGTAGTCGGATTTGCGCGGGAGGCCGTCCTCGAAGACCACCAGCGAGGCCACCACATCGGTGCCCTGCACGTGGCTGATATCGACGCACTCGATGCGCAGCGGCGCGTCCACCAGTTCGAGGGTCTCTTGAATGCTCTGCAGCGCTTCGGATCTGGCGTTGAAATCGCCCGCCCGCTTGAGCTTGTGCTGGGCGAGTGCATCCTTCGCGTTGCGCTGCACCGTCTCGGCCAGTGCCCGTTTGTCACCGCGAACCGGCACCCGCAGATCCACCCGGGAGCCGCGCAGCCCGCTCAGCCAGTCGGTGAGCTCCTTGGCGTTCTCGGGCAGCACCGGAACCAGCACCTGTTTGGGCACCGGGTTGGTCGTCTCATCCTGCGGCCCGGCGAAGGCGCCGAGTTCGGCCTGATCGCCGTAGAACTGGGTGAGGAACTGCTCCACGAGTTGGCTCAAGCCCGACAGATCGGGTGCCGAGCCGTTGGTCGCCTCCGGCTCCGTCGCCTTCTCCACCACCCATCCGCGCTGACCGCGCACCCGGCCGCCGCGCACGTGGAACACCTGCACCGCGGCTTCCAGGTCGTCATCGGCGAAGGCCACCACATCGGCATCGGTACCGTCGCCCAACACCACGGTCTGCTTCTCCAGCGCCCGCTTCAGCGCGCCGACGTCATCGCGCAGCCGGGCCGCCCGCTCGAAGTCCAGTTCCTCGGCCGCGGCATTCATCTGCCTCTCCATATCGCGGACCAACCGGTCGGTCTTACCCGCCAGGAAGTCGCAGAAGTCCAGCACGATCTGCCGGTGCTGTTCCGCGCTCACCCGACCGACGCACGGCGCCGAGCACTTGTCGATGTAGCCGAGCAGGCACGGCCTGTCGATCTGCCTGTGCCGCTTGAACACTCCGGCCGAACAGGTTCGGGCCGCGAACACCCGGGTCAGTAGGTCCAGAGTCTCCCGGATGGCCCAGGCGTGCGAGTACGGCCCGAAGTAGCGCACCCCCTTGCGCCGCGGACCGCGATAGACGAACAGCCGCGGATACTCCTCGTTCAGCGTCACCGCCAGCACCGGATAGGACTTGTCGTCGCGATAGCGGATGTTAAACCGCGGGTCGAACTCCTTGATCCAGTTGTATTCCAGCTGCAGTGCCTCGACCTCGGTGGACACCACCGTCCACTCGACGCTGCCCGCGGTCATCACCATCTGCCGGGTGCGTGGCGCGAGCCCGCAGATATCGGCGAAGTAGGAGTTCAGCCGGCTGCGCAGGCTCTTAGCCTTGCCGACGTAGATCACCCGGCCGTGCGGATCGCGGAACCGGTAGACACCGGGTTCGATGGGTATCGAACCCGGTGCGGGCCGGTAGGTCGCTGGATCGGGCACGGGTCCAGGTTAGAGCGTGTCTACGACGTCGATATAACCGCAGTACATCGCCGCTTTTTCTTCGTAGTTGCGGTAGCTGTCGTAACTGGCCGCCCCCGGGGAGAGCAGCACCACGTCCACATCGGCCAGCGCGGCGGCCACCCGGACCGCCTCCTGCAGGCTGCCCACGACGTGGATGCGATCGGGGTGTGCCCCGGCGAACCCGATGCCGATCGTGGCGCCGTTGGTCGGCCCCTGGATGAGGGTGACGCGGCGCTGCCCACTGCACAGATAGTCGTCGAGCTGCCGGTAATCGAGCGCCCGGTCCATCCCGCCGACGATCAGCGCGATCTCCTCGTCGGGCCGCATCGCCGTGAGCGCGGCCACCACGGCCTCGCCGGTCGTCGCCAGCGTGTCATCGATCCAGCGGGTCCTACCGGTGCGCCGGACGGTCTGCAGGCGGTGCGGCAGCCCGGTGAACGATGCGGCAGCGGTGTCCACTTCGTCCGGAGTCACCGCACGGCCGAGCACCTGCTCGGCCGCCAGGGCGGCGAGCGCGGTGTTGACGGTGTTGTGCGCGTAAGACAGCACCGAATCGCCCGCGGGCATTCGGACCGTCGCCGGATCGAGTTCCCGCAGCGGCGGAAACTGCGAGATACCTATCCCCCGAAGGGCTTCGGTGACGGCGGGCGTCGTCACCAGGCAGCGTGTTCGGTCGCCGAACACCTGGGATTTGGCCTCGTAGTACGACGTGACGTCACCGTGCCAGTCCAGGTGGTCCTGGTAGAGGTTGGTGATGACCGCCACCGCAGGCGCGCTGTGCAGCAACGCGCACTGCTGACTGGACAGTTCGGCGATCACCCACTCGCCTTCTGCCGGTTCGAGATCCGAGAGCGGCGTACCGATATTGCCCGCCGCCACGGCGGGCACACCCAGCCCCGCCAGCAGGTGCGCCAGGAAGGCTGCGGTGGTGCTCTTGCCCTTGGTGCCGGTGATGCCGACGGTGCGGGCGCCATGGCGGGACATGAACCAATCCGCCGCGCTGGACACCGTCGGCCCGTTGACGCGCATCTCCTCGAACACCGAATGCCCCCAGGGCACCCCGGGGCTGACGAAGACGATATCGGTGTCGCGCAACCGCGCCGGGGCATCCGGCCCGTAGTGGACGGTCAGATTGGCGATATCGTGCGCGTCGCCCGCAGTCGACTTCTCATCGGCGGCCACGATGTGGGCGGCGCCGTGCGCGGCGGCTGCGCGGGCCATCGACAGACCCTCCTTGCCGAGACCCCAGATGCCGACCACCCGACCGGCAAGATCAGTCATCGAGCAGCATGGCATAGCGGGCAGGCACGTGATGTTCGGCCGGTGTGGGATCGGGATTCACCGCCACCACCGCCAATTGCCCACGCTGCCCGGCGAATTCGTCAACCAGCTCCAGACCCTGCCATTGCGGGTCGTCGACCACCGCGAGCATCGACTCGGCGGCCTCGTAGTACTCCCCCACACACTCGAACGGCTTGTGCACCCCGAGACCGAGGATGTCGGCGATACCGTCCCGGTTCCCGTTGTCCGCGAACAGGTTGCTACCGAATATCTTCTCGCACGTGGCGCGGCCCAGACGCGGGGCGAGCAACACGAACACGAACTGGCATTTCGGGCACTGCCCACACCACGAACTGGCCCGCTTGCTGGGATCCAGTGCGAACAACCGGTTGCAACTGGTGAACACGCCGAAGTATTCACCGCTGGTGGCGAACCGGTCGGCGATCTGCGATTCGGACAGTCCGCGGAGCAGCGAGAAGTAGCGGTCGGGATTGAATCCGTAGCGCGCCAAGGTGTCCCGCAAGAGGGTCTCGTACACCAGACTCTTGGACCACTGGTGATTGATGTCGCGGCCCAGCCACTCCATGTTGCCGACGTTGGATGAGCGCTCGTTGGAGAGCACCACCGGGCCGAACCCGTTGGCGTCGGCGACGATCAGCCCGATCACGCTGTTGATGGCAGTCACCGGAATGTGCCCGTTAAGGGCGCCCTCGGCGTTGGCCTGGATGAGACTGCGATCGATGCTGCGCCGCACGTGAACGCTGTTCAGACCGCTGACCTCGATGCACCGGTCGATCGGGTCATAGCGGTTGACGCTGAACAGCATCGGCGCAATACCATGCCTGCGGAATGCCTCGATGCTGACCACCGAGTCCTTACCGCCGCCGACCGGGACCAGCGGGGTCGCCGCCGGATCCCAATCGTCGTCCCGGCGGGGGCCGCCGGCCGCCGCCGGTCCGTCGATCGCGGGTGTCAGCGCAGCGGGTAACTGGTTGGTGTAGGCGAATTCGCCGAGGCCGCCCTCGATGAGGGCGCTCAGGTAGTGCTTCTCGAAATCATATGTGGGAAAAGCGATCTCGATAACGGGCGGTGCGGCGGCCTTGAAGTAACTCAATGAGCAGGTGAGCGTCAGCAGCCTGGACAACAGCGGATCCGGTTGACCACCGGCCAGACTGTCACCGAAATCGATCACCTCGGTGAAGGTGCGCGGATCCGGCCCCCGCAGGGTGTATCGCATACTCAGCCTGCCGTAGGCCCAGTCATGCCCGTCGATCACCAGGGCCAGAAACGTTTCCGGGCGGAATATGTCACTCATGCACGTGGCTCCCCGTTCTCGAAACGGTGTGCGCCGATGGCGGTGACGGGGTGGGTCTCGAATCGTGGTGAGACCCATCTCACCCGCGTCGCGCCGGACATCGCAACCGACGTCTCGGAGCAGGTCACCCCGTCCAGCAGGCCGGCGGCGCGCAGGGGCGCCAGGCGCGCCGACCCGGTTCCGATGGCGCCGTTGGGGGTTTCGATGATCAGCGCCCCCAGTCGCGGGCAACCGATGCGATCCCCGTCGACGGGCACCACATCGGCATAGCCGCCGGCACGCAACTCGCACTCGGTGAGATCGTCGTCGGCATGGCTGCTGGTGCGGGCCGCCATCTGCCGCCAGTGCGGCGCCACAGCACCATCCGGACCGGACGTGACGGCCAGCGTTACGGGCTCGGGCCGGACAGGGTCGATCACCGAGGCCGACACCACGAACTGCAGTCGGCCGGCGACCTCGACGACCAGCACGCGCGCCGCGAGGGTGACCCGGCCATGCCGGGCGGCCGCCTCCTCGAGGAAGCCGTGCAGCGTATCGCGGAGCGCATCGGCCGGAGGGATCGCGATGCCATAGAACCGGCCCGTCTCGTCCAGTCGGTGCCAGCTGAGTTCGACATCGGGTTCGCGTCCGCACACCAGCGGCAGGGTGAGTGTCGGATGGGTGCCCAGCCCGGAAATCAGGGTGGGTGCTGTGACGAGCGGCGCACTGCTGTCGGATACGCCGCCGGCCGACGTTGACACGAACTCCAAAATACCCATACGACTTGCCGATCCTACCGCAGCCAGCAGCGGCGATACTGATGCGATGGGTATGGCGCAGGTGCGGGTGGCCCGGCTGACCGAGACCGATTGGCGGGCATTCGCCGGCATGCGGCTTCGTGCGTTGACCGATTCACTGGGCGCCCACGACGAGCATTACGAGCGCGAACGAGCCTTCACCGCGGCACAGTGGCGCCGCAGGCTGCGGGCACACGCACAGTTCGCCGTCGTCGTGGACAACCGGCCGGTCGGACTGATCGGTGCCCAGCGCCAGAGCATGGAATCGATCTACCTGTACTCGCTGTGGCTGGATCCGGCGGCCCGCGGGCGTGGCCTGGCGCGCACGCTGGTTGCCGCGGCGGTGGACTGGGCGCGCAGCCAGCAGGTGCTGCGCGTGACGCTGCGGGTGAAGGTCGACAACGCCGCGGCGCGCGCCGTCTACGAAAGTCTGGGATTCACGGCGAACGCGGCTGACACCGGCGCCGCCCCCGAGATCACGATGACGTTGAATGTGACGTGAGGTCGGGACGGTAACGCTCCAGCAGCGAGCGCAGTTCGTCCATCGCCCGCACCGCCCGGTCCTTGTCGACCGCCTGGATCGCCATCACCGGGGTGTATTCGTCATCGGCCAGATCCACTCTGGCCCAGCGTGCGCCGACCGGAAACGACACATCGGCCACGTCCGACCACGGAATGAGCTTGTATCCCAATGTATTTCGTACCGCGATGCCGGATGGTCCGGCGCGGAGCCGAGCGCGCGCCAGCAGCAGGATCAAACCGGCCAGCGTGATCCCGACCAGCGCAATGCCGACCTGATCCGCGGTCCGGAACACCACGCCGCTGGAACCGACCTTCAGCAGGAATCCCACGGCGATGTGCGCGGCCGCGATCAGGAATGAGGCCCCGTAGACAAAATAGGGCGTGAGGTGCGGCCGGATCTCCAGCTCCCAGTTGACATTCCCCGGGTCGCTGCGCTCTCCCCCGCCGGACGGAGCGGACTCGGTCATGAGGACAGGTCGCGCAGAACCAATGCGGTCGACAGCGCCGCAGCGGCGGCCTGAGCACCCTTGTCCTCACTGGAGTTCGGCAGTCCGGCTCGGGCCAGTGCCTGCTGCTCGGTGTTGGTGGTCAGCACGCCGTTGGCCACCGGTGTCGCATGATCCAGTGACACCCGGGTCAGACCCTGGGTGACCGCGTCACACACATAGTCGAAATGCGGTGTCTCACCGCGGATCACCACACCCAGGGCCACCACCGCGTCATACTTCGCGGCCAGCGCCTGAGCGACGACCGGGATTTCGATCGCGCCGTGCACCCGCACCACGGCGGGATCCGTCACACCGAGCTGCTTGGCCGCCCGCAACGCCCCGTCCAGCAGCGCATCGCAGATCCGGGCGTGCCAGGTACTCACGACAATGCCCAGCGACACCGACGACGCGTCGATATCGGGCAGATCCGGAATCGCACCCGCATGGCCGCTCACAGCGCGCCCCCCCACTCCCCGGACGCCGAGACCTCGTCGTAGTCCTCAAGGCCCACCAGGTCATGGCCCATCCGGTCGCGCTTGGTCATCAGGTAGCGGATGTTCTCGGCGTTGGCGCGCACCGGCAGCGGAACCCGCTCGGTGATGTGCAGCCCGTACCCGTCCAGCCCCACCCGCTTGGCCGGGTTGTTGGTGAGCAGCCGCATGGACCGCACGCCGAGGTCGACCAGGATCTGCGCCCCGATGCCGTAGTCACGCGAGTCGGCGGGCAGGCCCAATTCCAGGTTGGCATCCACCGTGTCCGCGCCGGCATCCTGCAGTTGGTAGGCCTGCAGCTTGTGCAGCAGTCCGATGCCCCGGCCCTCATGGCCGCGCATGTACAGCACGATGCCGCGTCCCTCAATGGCCACCATGGCCATCGCGGCGTCCAGCTGCGGGCCGCAGTCGCATCGGCGGGATCCGAACACGTCGCCGGTCAGGCATTCCGAGTGCACCCGCACCAGGACGTCGTGCCCGTCGAACTCCGGGCCGGCGATGTCGCCCCGCACCAGCGCGACGTGTTCGACGTCCTCGTAGATGGAGGTGTATCCGACCGCCCGAAACTCGCCGTGCCGGGTGGGGATCCGCGCCTCGGCGATGCGCTCGACGTGCTTCTCGTGCTTGCGCCGCCACTCGATGAGGTCGGCGATGGAAATCAGGGCGAGATCATGATCGTCGGCGAAGACCCGCAGCTCGTCGGTCTGTGCCATGGCGCCTTCGTCCTTCTGGCTGACGATCTCGCAGATCGCGCCCGCCGGCTGCAGACCCGCGAGCCGGGCCAGGTCGACCGCGGCCTCGGTGTGGCCGGGCCGGCGCAGCACGCCGCCGTCCTTGGCGCGCAGCGGGACCACATGCCCGGGTTTGGTGAAATCGTCGACGACGGCAGCCGGGTCGGCCAGCGCGCGCATGGTGGTGGCGCGATCGGATGCCGAGATACCGGTGCCGACGCCCTTCTTGGCGTCGACGGTGACCGTATAGGCGGTGCCGTGCTTGTCCTGATTGACCGCGTACATCGGCAGCAGCCCCAGCCGGTCGCAGACGGCCCCGTCCAGCGGCACACACAGGTATCCCGAGGTGTAGCGCACCATGAATGCCACCAGCTCGGGGGTGGCCTTCTCCGCGGCGAAAATCAGATCGCCCTCGTTCTCGCGGTCCTCGTCGTCGATGACCACGACTGCCTTGCCCGCCGCGATGTCGGCTACCGCCCGCTCGACGGAATCCAGCCTTGTCATCCCTTGTGCCACCTTCATCAGCTCGAATGCGACTCGACCCGCGCGGGCGCGCGCATCGAGCGGTTACATCAGTATGAACCACGGCCCATCAACAGTTATTGCCCGCCGGTCCCCTGCCCCAAATCCGTCAGCGGTCGCGCTCACCCATCAACCGTTCGACATATTTGGCGATGACATCCACTTCGAGATTCACCGGTGCGCCGACAGGCGCGCCGCCGAGCGTCGTGAGCGACAACGTGGTGGGGATCAGCGATACCTCGAACCAACTCTCACCCAGCCCGGAAACCGTCAGCGAGATGCCGTCGACGGTGATCGAGCCCTTCTCCACCACGTATCGGGCCAGCGCGTCGGGCAAAGAGATGCGGACGACCTCCCAGTTCTCCGACGGATTCCGGGCGATCACCTCACCCGTGCCATCCACGTGCCCCTGCACGATGTGGCCCCCGAGCCGGCTGTTGACCGCTGCCGCGCGTTCCAGATTGACCGGGCTGCCGACGCCCACCGCGCGCAGACTGGACCGGTTGAGGGTCTCGGCCATCACGTCGGCGGTGAACGCACCGTCCGGACGCACCTCCACCACCGTCAGGCACACGCCGTTGACCGCGATCGAGTCCCCGTGCCCTGCATCGGAGGTGACCACGGGCCCGCGGATGACGAACCGCGCGGCATCCGGGAGGTCCTCTTTGCCGACGATCTCGCCGAGTTCCTCGACGATTCCGGTGAACATGGGTTCAAGGTTAGTGGGATCCACGTAGCGCAGGTCCACCCAGGGCGACCCACTACGATGCAGTTCATGCAGACGCGCCCCCGTGCAGTCCGGGTCCTACTCCCCTTCGTCGCCACCCTGGTGGCCGCGCTCTTGGGCGGAGCCGCCCTCGTCGGCTGCGGTTCTGAGAAGAACGACGCTCCACTCCCAGAAGCCGCCACCTTGCTCACCGAATCGGCTGCGACCACTCGCAACGAGCAGAGCGTGCACCTTCAGCTGACGGTCAACGGTGAGATCAAGGAACTGCCGATCATCACCCTCAGCGGCGACCTGACCAACGCTCCGGCAGTGGCCGCCCAGGGCACCACCGACCTGATGTTCCTCGGCCAGAAGCTGACCGACGTCGGCTTCGTCGTCGTCGACGGCGATCTGTACGCCGCCATCACCAAGGGTGGCAACATGCAGAACTTCGGTCCTGCCGCCGACATCTACGACGTCTCGGCGATCCTCAACCCGGACAACGGCCTGGCCAACGTGCTGGCCAGCTTCACCGATCCCAAGGCCGTCGGCCGTGAGGCGATCAGCGGCGCCGACGCGGTGAAGATCACCGGCACCGTCAACGCCGAGGCCGTCAACAAGATCGCCCCGCAGCTCAAGGCGAGCGCCCCGACACCGGCCACCGCGTGGATCCGTGAGGAAGACGGCCACCCGCTGGCTCAGGTCACGCTGGAGCCGTCGGCAGGCAACACCATCACGATGACGCTCACAGACTGGGGCAAGACCGTCACCGTCACGAAGCCCGGCAGCTGATGCCGGCGGCGACCAGCCACCGGGCCGCTGGTTCGGCGGGCACCAACCGCCGCCTGGCAATAAGTGCAGGTGGCCTCGCGGTCACCCTCGGTGCACTCGACACCTACGTCGTCATCACCATCATGACCGACCTCATGCGCGACGTCGGCATCCCGATTAACCAGATTCAGCAGGTGACGCCCATCGTCACGAGCTACCTGCTCGGCTACGTCGCGGCCATGCCGCTGCTGGGCAAGGCGTCCGACCGGTTCGGGCGCAAGCTGATACTGCAGGCGGGCCTGCTCGGATTCATGGCCGGATCGGTGGTCACCGCCCTAGCCGGCGACCTGACCACGCTGGTCATCGGACGCACCATCCTGGGGATCGCCAGTGGCGCCCTGCTGCCCGTCACCCTTGCCCTGGCCGCCGACCTCTGGTCAGCGCACGGCCGCGCCACGGTGCTCGGCGGCATAGGTGCGGCACAGGAACTCGGCAGCGTGCTTGGCCCGCTGTACGGCATCGCCGTCGTGTGGGCGTTGAGCACCTGGCGTGACATCTTCTGGATCAACATCCCGATGGCCGCGGTCGCGATGATCATGATCCATTTCAGCGTGCCGTCCCGGGATCGCGATCAACCACAACAGAGGGTGGACGTCGTCGGCGGCCTCCTGCTGGCCATCGCGCTCGGCGCTGCTGTCGTCGGCCTGTACAACCCGGCACCGGACGGCAAGAATCTGCTGCCCAGCTACGGGGTCCCGCTGCTGATCGTGGCGGTGCTGACCATGGTCGGGTTCTTCGTCTGGGAGAAGAAGGCCACCACTCGACTCCTGGAGCCGGCCGGGGTGAAGTTCCGTCCGTTCCTCGCGGCACTGGCCGCATCGCTGACTGCCGGCGCCGCACTGATGGTGACGCTGGTCAACATCGAGTTGTTCGGGCAGGGAGTGCTCGGCATGGACAAGAACGAAGCTGTCGTGCTGCTGCTTCGCTTCCTCATCGCGCTTCCGATCGGTGCGTTGCTCGGCGGCTGGCTGGCCACCCGCATCGGTGATCGGCCCATCGCGGTGACCGGGCTGCTGATCGCCGCGTTCGGCTACTGGCTGATCTCGCACTGGGATGTCAACGTGCTCTCCGCACGTCACGATTTCGGGCTGTTCACACTGCCCACCTTTGACACCGACCTCGCGCTGGCCGGGTTCGGACTCGGACTGGTGATCGGTCCGCTGACCTCCGCGGCGCTGCGAGTGGTGCCGGCCGCCCAACACGGAATCGCTTCGGCCGCCGTGGTCGTCTCCCGGATGATCGGCATGCTCATCGGTATGGCGGCGTTGTCGGCGTGGGGCCTGTACCGCTTCAACCAGATCCTGCAGTCACTGCCCGTCGTCGATACCGGCAACCTGCTGGACGCCGGCAGGCAACTGATAGAGAACACCCGGATCGCCTACACCATGCAGTACGGCGAGATATTCGCCATTACCGCAGTGGTGTGTGTCGTCGGCGCCGTGGCCTCGCTGTTGATCAGCGATCGCCACGGCCACGATGAACACGAGGCCGAGGACGATTCAGCACTGAACAGCAGCGACAGCGCGCCCTGAGGTGCAATCTCGACTCCTCCAGGCGTGGTTTTGTGTTAGCTGAATCTCGATTCAGCAAATCAGCAACGTTCGAGGCCGCGCGCCATGATCTTGGGAGCACGCGGATAGTCGACTGGTTGTGGCCCCATCCGGAGCACACCGAACACCAGCGATTTGAAATTGTGCGGGTTGACCGGCCCGCTGTTGAGCCAGTCCTGCAAGGCAGTCATGCTCGTCCTTTGGTTGATGCTTTCCCCAGCGATTCGTCGGTGAAGGCGCTCGAGCCGGAGTCTACCGGCGGAGGGACAGCGGCGCCGGGTTACAACACTCGGCTGAACAGGCGCCAGCAACGGAATTGGACGTCACAGGGGATGGAACACTGTGTCCGTCATCACAGCAGCGGCTGCAGTGTGACGGTCAGTTCGGGACCAGGCTGAGCCGGACATCCGGCCCGATCGGCTCGATCCCGTCGAACCGCCACTTCTGAGCGCCGGCGATGCTGAGCACCCCGACGTCGTCGACAGCGGTCACCGGACCGCCGAGCAGGATGGGTGCCACGTACGCCAGGATCCGGTCGATCACGCCGGCACGTAGGAAGGCGCCGGCCAGGGTCGGGCCGCCCTCGAGTAGTACGGCCGTGCGGTCCGACAGCGCGCGCATCACCTCGAGCGGGTCGCGGGTTCGGATGACCATGGTGCGCGAGTCGTCGTTGAGCACATTGGCTTCCGACGAGATCTCGCGTTCGCCCACCACGACCCGCAGCGGCTGCCGGTCGGCGAGACTGCCGTCGGGCAGCCGGGCGGTCAGGGTCGGGTCATCGAAGATCACCGTTCCGGTACCCACCACGATCGCCTCGACCACGCTGCGGCGGCGATGCACGTCGGCGCGGGCGATTTCACTGGTGATCCACTGGCTGCTGCCGTCGGCGGCTGCGCTGCGCCCGTCGACGCTGGTGGCGAACTTCCACGTGACATGGGGTACCCCGGTGCGCTGTTTGTGCAGCCATTCCCGCAGCGATCCGCCTGCCACCTCGCCGGCCAGCACGCCGGGCCGAACCTCGACATCGGCCGCTCCCAGACGAGATGCACCGCCCGCTGCCACCGGATTGGGGTCGGCGACGGCATAGACCACCCGCGAGACTCCGGCTGTCAGAAGTCCGTCCACACACGGTGGGGTGCGGCCGTGGTGGTTGCACGGTTCCAGGGTGACCACCGCGGTGCCGCCACGCGCCAACTCCCCTGCGCGCCGCAGCGCGACCACTTCGGCATGCGCTCCCCCGGTCGGCTCGGTGGCGCCGACACCGACCACGTCCCCGCCGGCATCCAGAATGACCGCGCCGACAGGCGGATTGGGATAGGTGGCGCCTTTCACCCGTTCGGCCTGCTCGATGGCAAGCCGCATCGCGGCGTCGAAGTTCATAGCGTCAGATGCGGTGAGGCGGCGCCGGCCTGCCTGCGCAGCCGTCGCACCGCCTCGGCTGGGTCCTCGGCGCTGTAGACCGCCGATCCCGCGACGAAACAGTCCACCCCGGCCTCCGCGGCGGCCTCGATGGTGTCGGCGTTGATGCCCCCGTCGATCTCGACCACGATGGTCAGCTCCCCCGCATCCACCAACCGGCGCACGGTCGCGACCTTGCTGAGAACCTCCGGAATGAACTTCTGCCCGCCGAATCCGGGTTCCACCGACATCACCAGCAGGGTGTCGAACTCGCGCAGGATCTCCAGATAGGGCTCCACCGGAGTGCCCGGTTTCACTGAGAGGCCCGCCTTGGCTCCCGCGGCGCGGATGTCGCGCGCGACGCCGACCGGATTGTCGGTCGCCTCGGCATGAAAGGTGACGTTGTAGGCACCGGCCTCGGCGTACGGCGGTGCCCACCGTTCGGGCTGATCGATCATCAGGTGGCAGTCCATCGGGATGCCGGTCACCCTGAGCAGGCTCTCTACCACGGGCAGCCCCAGCGTGAGATTCGGCACGAAGTGGTTGTCCATCACATCGACGTGCAACCAGTCCGCACCGGTGACGGCCGCGATTTCGTCGGACAGCCTGGCGAAGTCTGCGGACAGGATCGACGGCGCGATGAGCGGGGCCTGGGCGACCGGAGCGACGGGAGATTGACCAGCCATGGCGGTCAGCCTACTTTCAGGGCGGCGGCGAACATCGCATCGGTGCCGTGCAGGTGCGGCCACAGCTGCACATACGGTCCGCTACCGAGCTGGTCGACACCTTCGAAGAAGTCCCGGGTGTCCAGCGCGGTCACCGGAAGCTTGCGCAGCGCGTCGGCGACCACGCCGGCCGTCTCGGCCAGATGCGGTGAACACGTCGCGTACAGCACCACACCGCCGGGACGAGTCAGCCCGATCGCCGAGGCCAGCAGCTCACGCTGCAATTTCGCCAGCGTCGGCACATCCGAGGGCTGGCGCCGCCAGCGGGCCTCGGGGCGGCGGCGCAGCGCGCCCAGGCCGGTGCAGGGAGCGTCGACCAGCACCCGGTCGAAGCTGCCCGGCGCCAGGCCGGAATCGCGTCCGTCCACCCGCAGCACATCGACCGGCAGCCCGGCGGTGTTCTGCGCGACGAAGTCGGCGCGGTGCTCGGAGGGCTCCACCGCGGTGACCCGGAAGCCGGGAGATGACTGCTCGGCGAGCGCCGCGATCAGCGCGGTCTTACCGCCCGGTCCCGAACACAGGTCGAGCCACCGGCCACCGTCGGGCCCTTCCACGGTGGCCAGCGTCAGGGCGCGAGCCACCAGCTGGGAACCCTCGTCCTGCACCAGGGCGGCGCCCTCGCGCAACGCGGCCAGCCCGCCCGGGTCACCGCCGGGCAGGTAGACCGCGTACGGCGAATACCGGCCGACCGTGCCGTCCGTCTGGGCAGCCAGCTCCGCCGCAGTCAGCACACCGGGCCGGGCCGCCAGGTGCACCACGGGGCGTTCGTCGTCACTGGCCAGCAGGGCGCCGAGTCGCCCCGCGCCCGTGCCCAGCGCATCGGCGAACGCCTGGGCGATCCACCGCGGGTGGGCGTGGACGAAGGCGGCGTGGCCGATCGGGTCGGTCGCAGCGGCCGGCGCCAGCTCCTCCGCCCAGGACTGCTCGTCGCGGCCGGCGATGGTGCGCAGCACTCCGTTGACGAAACCTGCTCGCGCAGTGTCGAATTCGATTCCGGCCTGATCCACGGTGGTATCCAGTGCGGCGTGCGCGTCCACCCTGGTGCGCAACAGTTGGTAGGCACCGAGCCGCAGCAGATCCAGCAGGACAGAGTCGATCTGATCGGTCGGCCGTCCGGCCGCGGCGGTGATCACCGCATCGAGCAGGCCACGGGTGCGACAGGTGCCGTAGGCGAGTTCGGTGGCAAAGGCGGCGTCCAGGCCGGTGATCCCCCGCTCACGCAGCAACGCCGGCAGGGTCAGATTCGCGTAGGCGTCCCGCTCGCTGACCGCGCGCAGCACGTCGAACGCCGCGCGCCGAGCGGGATCCAGTGGCTTGCGCTGCGGGCCTTTACGCTGCGGCGGGCGGCTCGAGTGATGGCGCTGCGGGCGATTTCCCCGGCCGGGCGTGGGCCTGCTCACAGCGCCCGCACCGTCGCGTCCGGACGGGCTCCGCGCGCCCAGTCGGCGGCGTTCATCGGTTTCCTGCCGGGCGGCTGCACCCAGCTCAGCGTCACCGCATTCGATCCGGTACCGATCCACACGTCACGTCTCCCGATCTCGAACTCGCCGACAGCGAGCACTTTCGCCTCGTCGGGTCGGACCGGTCCGACCTTGACGCGCATATCTCCGATCATCGTCCAGGCGCCGGGGTTCGGCGTGACCGCCCGGATTTTCCGGTCGACGACGTGGGCCGCCAGCTCCCACCGCACTCGCGCCTCCTCGACGGTGATCTTGGGCGCGACGGTGACCCCGTCGGCCGGCTGCGGTACCGGGGCCAGGGAACCGTCGGCGATGCCGTCCATGGTGATCTCGAGCAGGCCGGCGCCCGACACGGACAGCCGGTCGAGAAGATCCCCGGCGGTATCGGCGGGCCGGACGGTTTCGGTGACGACGCCGTAGACGGGTCCCGAGTCCAGGTCGAGCTCGATCCGAAAGGTGGTCGCCCCGGTGACGGTGTCCCCCGCGGCGATGGCAGCCTGCACCGGAGCGGCCCCGCGCCAGGCCGGCAGCAGCGAGAAATGCAGATTCACCCATCCGTGTGCCGGGACGGCGAGCAGTTCGTCACGCAGCAACGCACCGTAGGCCACCACCGCGCACGCGTCCGGGGCCAGCTCGGCAAGCGCGGAGACGAAGTCCGCGCTGTTGGGTTTCTCGGGTTTGAGCACCGGGATACCGAGTTCGGCGGCGAGCTTGGCCACCGGGGACGGGACGGGCTTGCCACGCCGGCCCGCCGCGGCATCCGGGCGGGTCAGTACGGCCACGACGTCATGGTTCTCCGACTCCGCCAGTCGGCGCAGCGAGGGCAGCGCGGGTTCCGGGGTGCCGGCAAAGACGAGTCGCACCGAGTCAGTCTAGGGAAGGCGCCCTGGCGCGTTCGGCGGGCAGCACCCGTTAGCGCGGCGTCTGATAGAACTCGCGCTCTTCCACACCGGCGATCGGGGCCACGAACATCCACGGCATCGTGGTGATCAGCCGGTTCACCCCGGCCACCGCGTCGTTGTAGTACTGCCGAGCGAATGCGAGTTTATTCTCGGTGTCGGTGAGGGTCTCCTGAAGGTTCAGGAAGTTGTTCGACGAATTTAGCTGCGGATAGCTCCGTCCCAGCGCCAGGACCTGACCCAGCGCGTTGTCCAGTTCGCCCTCGGCGGCGCTGCGCCGGGCCACCGACTCACCACCGGTCGCAGCGTTCAGCGCGGCCCGGGCGCTGGTGACGTGGTCGAGGATCCCCTTCTCATGGGTGGCAAACGTCCCGACCGTGTGGACCAGGCTCGGGATCAGCGCCGCGCGCCGGGTCAGCTCGACATCGATACCGGAGAGCGCTTCGGACACCCGGACGTCGGCGGCCTTCAGCTTGTTGTAGCCGACCACGAATCCGATCAGCACCAGCACGGCGATCGCCAGCACCAGAATCAGCAAGAACCTCACCATGATCCGCCGCCACCTCCGCCGCCACCGCCACCGCCGCCATCGCTGCTGCCGCCGCTGGAGGACGAAGCCTGCGACGCGGTATAGGCGCCGATCGATGACGACAGTGCCGATTCGAAACTGTCGAACCCCGCCCCGTCGGAGCCTCCGGTGAGACCCCACGATGTGGTGGACGAGGAGTTGTACCACTCCGGTTGCGGCGCAACGGCTCCGGTGGCGTCCCGGTACTTCTGCGCCCACAACGCCGCGCTGCCCGCGGCGACCGCGAACGGCACGTAGGCGGCATACAGATCCTTACGCGCGCCGAAATCGAAACGGCTCTCCGCCGAGTCGGTGGACAGCAGGCGGTGGAATCCGCCGGCGCGTGACCAGAGCTCGCGGCCCGCGGCCGTGCGCCGAGCACCGACACCGTCGCGCCAGGACAGCGTGGAGAACAGGAAGAACACCGCGAACGGTAGCGCCCACAACGTGATTCCGAAGCCCCACCCGAAGAACCCGCACACCATCAGGATCGCCGCGACCGCGTTGGCCGCCCGCAGCCACAGTTCCTTGCGGCGTTTGACCAGCAGACCGTTGTCGATGGCCCACTTCCGCACCGCGGCGGCCATGTCATTCTTCGCGCTGCTGAGCTTCTCCCCCGATGTCGCCGACTTCCTGGCCGTGAACTCGGCGCCGGGGCCTATCACCTTCAGTGCCGAACCGACGGCGACACCGACGGGGTCGGTATCGGCCCAGACGCCGGGCTGCGCGGTTCCGGTGACGTTCCAGTCATCCTTGCTGATCTGGCGTAGT
Source organism: Mycobacterium sp. (assembly GCA_011620645.1). GTDB lineage: Bacteria > Actinomycetota > Actinomycetes > Mycobacteriales > Mycobacteriaceae > Mycobacterium. The sequence goes on along the minus strand of WOYS01000100.1, from coordinate 5,712 downwards.
TCGACGAGCTTGCGTTCGGCCAGATGGAAGAGCGTCGCCGTCAAGCCGCTCTTGGGCACCGATTCGGTGCGGATGTACTCGGTCTGCACCGGTCCCAGGCCGGGCGGTGGCGCGTACTGGATGGGGAAACCGGGCGGACGTTCGAAGGTGCTCCGCAACCACAGGATGGCCACCGCTGCGCCCACCAGGGTGAGGAGTAGCAACACCACCACCCGCGTCGTCGACTTCCCCAGCACCCGGTCCCAGTGGTAGGTCCAGAGCAGTTCGGCGCGCGGCGGTGTCGGCATGTCCACCCCCGTCCGCAGGGTGACCGGGGTGTGCGGCTCCAGCCCTTGCGCCCCGAGGGTGACGGTGTTGCCGTCGACGGTGAGGTCACTGCAGGCGGTGCCGCGGCCGAAGCCCACCGAGCACTGCGCGCCGAGGACCCGCTCCGGCAGCGTGACGGTGATGTCGACGTTCTCGATGATGTTATTCCAGGCGGGTGCGATGACGTTCCAGAAGAACACCGTCGGCGCTTCCCGATCTCCGGTCGAATCGCCGAATTGCTTACCCGCACCGGCGGTTCCCGGGTCGAGGACGCCGGGAATGGAGTAGCGGATCTCGTAGACGTGGGGGCCGAGATTCAGTGTGTAGTCGGGGCTGCCGATCTTGGCCACCCGGAATCGTTCTCGGCCCTCCCAGAGCAGCTGGTAGGGCGCCGGGTCGCCGTCGAGCAATATCGACTCGATCTGTGGCACCTGCCGAACCTTGGGGCTGTTCGGGTTGGCGACGTCCCAGTACCGGAAGATGCCATGCCGTCCGGCCGGGAACTGCCCGGTGATGGTCTCGACGGCGTCGAGGTCGCCGTCGGCGGTGACGGTGTAGTGGGCGGTGTAGTCGCTGATCACCACCGGGTCGGCAGCGGCGCCTCCGGATTGGACGCCACTGGAGGCGGCGCTGAACACCACCGGCCACAGCAATCCAAACGCGATGAGCACCAACGGGATCAGCAACTTGAACAGCCGTCCCATCGCCCACCTCCTGCCGGTAACGCTGCCTACCCTATGTGCAACGGGTCCATTTGCACACGAACCGGCTGCTGATCGTGGCGGGCACTGTGCGCGTTCACCGCCCAGCGCAGGGCCGCCGCGAGGTCCAGGCCACCGGCGCGCGGAACCCGGACGAGCATCCGGCCGACCGGGCTGTCCACCGCGATGCCGGGCGGCCTGCGCGCCCCTGGCGGCAGGTCGACCGGCCCCAGCACTTCGGCGTCCGGCGGTAGCTCGGCGGACTGCAGCAGCGTGTCGACGGCCATGGGCACTCCGTCCAGCACCGCCAGGTGCACCGCGGGAGGCAGTGCCACCTCCTCACGGGCGTTCAGCTCGGACTCGGCGTGCCCCACCGGGTCCCAGCGAATCAGCGACTGCACGGTCGGGATGGTCGACTCGGCGATCACCACCACCGATCCGCCGTCGGCCCGACTGCGCACCAGGGCCGCCGCGGCCATCCAGCGGCGCAGCGTGTCCTCGGCGGCCCGCAGATCCTGACGGCCGAGCAACGCCCAGCTGTCGAGTAGCAGCGCAGCGCCGTAGCCGCCCTCGGCGACCGGTTCGGCGCCCGGCGTGGCGACCACGACCGCCGGTTTCGGTCCCACCGTGGACAGCACTGAATCACCCCCGGAGGTGATGACGCTGGCGCCGGGCAAGGCACGTCCGAGTTCCTCGGCGGTGCGCCGCGCGCCGACCACCACCGCGCGCACCGCGTCCGACCCGCAGCTCACACAGCGCAGCGACAGCTCGGCCCGGGCACACCACCGGCACACCGCGCCGTGGGTGTCGCGGTCCGGCAGTGACAGCGGACCCGTGCAGTGTCGGCAGCGCGCCACGGTGCGGCAACGGGCACAGGCCAGAGCCGGGATGTAGCCGCGCCGCGGCACCTGCACCAACACCGGATGGCCCGCCTCCAACGCCGAGCGCGCCGTGCGCAGCGCCATCGAGGGCAGCCGGGCGGTGTGTGCCGCCGGGTCGCGCTCCTGATCGAAGGCGTTGTCGTCCAGGGCCACCACCCGCGGAGCGTGGGTGCGCACCACCGATCTGCTGGCGACGAGGTCGAGAGCCCATCGGCTGCGTACCAGGGCATGCGCCTCGGCGGTGCGTGCATACCCCCCGATCATTGCGGCACAACGCAATTGGTGAGCCCGCAGCATCGCGACCTCGCGGGCATGCGGGTAGGGCGCCCGCGGTTCGGACAGGGTGTCGTCACCGTCATCCCAGACGACCACCAGGCCCAGGTCGGTGACGGGTGCGAATACCGCGCTCCGGGTGCCGATGACCAGCCGTGCCTGGCCGCGCAGCACCGACAGCCAGCGCCGGTAACGCTGAGACGGCCCCAGACCGGCGGACAGCGCCACCACGCGCGATTCGTCGACCAGGCTCACCGCGGACGCGTGCACCGCGTCGACGTCGCGCTGGTCGGGCACCACGATCAGTGCGCTGCGCCCGGCATGCACCGTCAACGCGGCGGCTTCGGCCAGCCGCAGCGCCCACTGCTCACCGGGTAAGGCCTGCCACACCGCCCGCGCGGCCCGGCCCTCCCGCAGCGCGGACAGGAACTGCTCCCCGCGCCCATAATGCGCCCAGCCCGACTCGTCGACGGGTTGGTGGGTCAAGGGCAGCAGTTCGGATGGTGCCTGCTTCTCGACGCCGGCGTGTCGCGGCGGAATCGCCAGGCGCAGCACGTCGGCGCGGGTACCGACATATCGGGCGGCCACCGCATCGGTGAGCCTGCGGATATCGGGCGTCAGCACCGGCTCCGCGGAGACCACCCGGTCCAGCCAGCCCAGCTTGCCCGGATGGTCGGTGTCCGAACGCCTTTCCAGGATGAAGGCGTCCACCAGCCTGCCGTGGAAGCGCACCCGGACCCGCACCCCGGGCTGGGCGTCATCGGACTGATCGGCGGAGACCAGATAGTCGAACTCGCGGTCGAGGTGCGGTACCGACAGCATCGGGAGCACGCGCGCTATCGGCTCATGCTCGGCCGCCCGGCGGGTCTGCGTCACCCCTGCGGCCACCGGACGCGGATGCGCCGCTGTCGGCCGAAGAAGAATCCGGCGGTGATTCCGAACAGCGATGCCGCATAGGCCCACCAGATCGGCACCGCGAGAGCCTCCGACCCGAGCACGAACCTGCCGATACCGATCATCGAATCGGAGATCGCGAAACACACCGCACCCAGCGCCGTCCACGGCGTCGGCAGCTCGGCGAGCAGCGCCGCGCACACCATGGCGCCGAGTACCGCGATGTACACCGTGACCGGCAGCGCCATGTCCTGCTCGAGAAGGCTCGGCCAGAACCACACCAGCTGGGCCACACAAGCCACCACGACCACCGCCGCCGCGGCCATCCGCGACGTGCGGCGCGCGATCAACGGGAGCAGCGCCGCCAGGAAGCACAGATGCGCGATCAGGAACGAGCCCAGGCCCAGCACGAAGGACGGCTCCCACCACGGCATGGCCAGCAGGTAGTCACCGGCGGCCGATCCGAGCAGCGCGGCCACCAGCCAGCGTCGTTCCCGGGCGACCGGGTGGCGCACCGCGGCCACCGCGAGCAGAATCGCCGCGGCGGCCTTCACGGCGGGTTGCAGGGCGAACTGTCCGGTCAGCTCCGCCCCGGAGGGCACCCGCAGCGCGACGGTGATCAGGAAGACGCCATACCCGGCGCCGCAGAACACCGCGAGCACCCAGAACAGGCGGGTCCAGGACAGTGCGTACGGTGATGCCATGCCTGAATCCGGTACTGACAGACCCGCCTTGGACGCCATTCTGGAAAAGGTACTTGACGCCGCGCCGTTCCAATTGACGATGGACGGCGGTCCCGAAGCGGCGCGCGAACGCTTCCGCTCGCTGCCGCGCCGCGAGGTGCATCCCGGGCTGCGAGTGCAGAACCGCACCATCGAGGGCGTGCCGGTCCGCATCTACTGGCCCGAGACCCAGGAGCCCAGCCCGCCGGTCGTGCTGTTCTTCCACGGCGGCGGCTGGGTGGTCGGCGATCTGGACACCTACGATGGGACTGCACGCGAACACGCCGTCAGCGGGGGTGCGGTGGTGGTGTCGGTGGACTACCGGCTGGCTCCCGAACATCCCTACCCCGCGGCCGTCGACGACGTCTGGGCGGTGACTCGATGGGTGGCCGCGCATGCCGATGAGCTGGGTGCCGATGCCGGCCGGATCGCGGTCGCCGGGGATTCCGCCGGTGGCAACCTGGCCGCGGCGGTGGCGTTGCTGGCCCGTGACGCCGGACTGCAGCTGCGGCTGCAGTTGCTGTGGTACCCGGCGACCACCTGGGACACCAGCCTGCCGTCGTTCACCGAGAACGCCGACGCCCCGATCCTCGGCCGCGGTGCCATCGGCGGCTTCTCGAAGCTGTATGCCGGGAACACCGACCTGAGCGACCCGCCGGCCACCCTGGTCCCGGCCCGCGCCGAATCGCTGGCCGGGGTGGCGCCGGCCTATATCGCGGTGGCCGGGTACGACCCGCTGCGTGACGACGGTGTCCGGTATGCCGAGCTGCTGGCCGCCGCCGGTGTGCCGGCGCAAGTGCACAATGCCGATACCCTGGTGCACGGCTATCTGGGCTACCACGGTGTCGTACCCGCGGCGACCGAGGCGGCCGATCTCGCCTTCGCCGCGCTGGGAAGCGCGTTAGTCTGAGTCCATGACCGCATCTTCTTCCCCGTCATCGAGCTCGACAAGGCCCGCTGTCGACCCCGATCTCAAGGCGCTGCTGGACGCGGTGCCGTTGGAATTCACCGTCGCCGATGGTGTCGACGTGGCCCGTGAGAAGCTGCGCGCGGTGAACCCGCCGCCGAACATGCTGCCGCAGCTGCGGATCGAGGAGCGCACAGTGGGTTACGGCGACCTGGCCGACATCCCGGTGCGGATCTACTGGCCTCCGGTCGAGCAGCACGACAACCTGCCGGTGGTTGTCTACTACCACGGTGGCGGCTGGGCGATCGGCGACCTGGACACCCATGACCACGTGGCCCGCGCGCACTCGGTGGGTGCCGAGGCCATCGTGGTGTCGGTGGACTACCGGCTCGCCCCCGAGCACCCGTACCCGGCCGGCGTCGAGGACGCCTGGGCGGCGCTGCGATGGGTGGGCGAACATGCCGGCGAACTGGGTGGTGACCCGACACGTATTGCGGTGGCCGGAGATTCGGCAGGCGGCAACCTGTCGGCGGTGATGGCGCTGCGCGCTCGCGATGCGGGCGGCCCCCCGCTGGTGTTCCAGCTGCTGTGGTACCCGGTCGCCGTCGGCGATATCACCGCACCGTCCTTCATCGAGAACGCCGACGCCTACATCCTCAACCAGGACGTCACCAACGCCTTTCTGACCTGGTATCTGCCCGGTGTCGACCTCAGCGACCCGGCAGCGCTGCCGACCGATGTCGCGCCGGCCAACGCCGAGTCGCTGAACGGACTGCCGCCGGCCTTCATCGGCACCGCCGAGCACGACCCACTGCGCGATGACGGTGGCAAGTACGCCGGACTGCTCACCGCGGCCGGGGTTGCGGTGCAGCACAGTAACGAACCGACTATGGTGCACGGATATGTCAGCCTCGCGCTGGCCTCACCGGCCGCGGCGGAGGCCACCGACCGCGGCATCGCTGCCCTGCGAACCGCGCTGCATTCCTGAGAGTTCGGGTACGACACCGAAATTCCACACGGGTGGCTTA
>WOYS01000014.1 GCA_011620645.1 Mycobacterium sp. | reverse complement strand
ATCGGTGTATACCGTTTCGACGGACGCTGGTGGTCATATCGAGCGTGGCCGGGTATGCCGATATAAAGACGGTACCGTTCCTAATTACTGAGCAGAAGTGAGTTCTGCTCAGTTGCGGCCCGAACGGTCTTGGCCGCGGGATTCCGGTGCTGACCGACGGACCGACATACCTCGCGGGTGTGCCGGTGAATCGGGGCTTTCCGAACTCCCTGTGCTCGCGGAAGCGTCACAGGTCTGGCCGGTGGAGTGCCCGCACCCATCCTCTGTTGGGTGCGGGGTCCTGCCGGCCGACGCCTGATCGGCTTACCGAGACCACGTCTACCGATAGCTACCGCCGCGCCGTGATGGCGAGTGACCTGATCGGAAGTCTGCTGCTGCAACGGCTTACGCCAGTGCTGATCGCCCCATCTACTGGTGTAGGCGGGGTCGACACCGATGACCGCGATACCGCGGCGGGCGGCCATCGCGGTCAACCGGTCCCGGAACTTCGCGGTAGGGATGCCGGCCACGGTGCGCCGGAACGTCTTTCCCCGCTGTCCGCGACCCATGGTTTCCCTGCCCGCAGTGCGGGCGTCGGCGAAGTTGAGGTTCTCCACCACGATCGCCGAACAGCCACTCAGATGCGCGGTGTCCAGCAGTGCGGTGATCGCTGCCCGGACTCGGCCGTCACGCCGTGATGCGCGCAACCCCTGAACGTCGATGAGGATCGTGATCGGTTCTGCGACAGGATTACCGGAGGAGTCCAGGACACACGCGGCGAGGTGATCGGCGTTGAGATCCACACCGAGGACGCGTCCCTGCCGAAGCTGCGCCAGCTCGGCGGGCTGCTGCGCGGTGATCGCCCAGGACGCATCCAGATACCAGCGGTCACGCTTCGGGTCGAAAACGATGTCGTAGCGGACCGCTTTACGTTGATCGACCCGCGCAGCCCACGCAGGCCCGCCGTGAGTGAACCTGACCGGAGCAGCGAACTGGAGGTGCCCGCCGAGCTTATGTACCAGCGCGGCGGGAACTTTGATCTGCAACCGTCCCTGCGTGTCGACGCGAATGGTCTCGTTACCGCCAGCCTTTCCAGTCTCGCCGTCGGCGGTCAGAAACATGCGGGCGGCGTCCCAACGATCGCGCCACTGCCGTTCGTCCAGCCCCGCAGCTTCCAGGTTGGTGCGGTTGCGCCACAGCCGTTTTCCACCCACCGTGATCGACGGATTCCCCTCGGCGAGTTCAGCTTCCGCTACGGCCAGACGCTGCTTCAGGATCGCCAACCGGCGAGTCTTGGAGAACCTCTCGGAAGCGGTGGCATATCCGCGTCTGCGTTTCCCGCGGCGGGAGTCTCCGCCGTCTTCAGCGAGTTCACCTGCCCGCAGGGAGCAGCGCTTCTCGAGGACCTCGACCGCGGAGTGCAGATCGGCGACATGGGCCGCCAAGCCGCGCATCCCTAGCTGGTACTGGTCTTCCACCGCCCGGGTGATCGCACCCGCCCACCGCGACGACGACACCGACGTCAACGCCTGCTTACGCGTCGCACGCCACTGCTTATGCCCGTCGCGGTCTATCCGCCCCAAGCGGACACGACCCGCCAGTTCCCGGCGGTAACAGCCACCGAGGAACTCACCGATCTCCACCAACGCGGCGGCTTCGGTGTCGGACAGATGCAGTCGGGTTCGGAAACGGCACCCCGACGGGCCGGCGGCGGCGATCGGATCGGAGATCTTCCGCAACGGCTTTCCCGCGCTCACCAGTGCCTCATCAGTTCTTTTACCGTGAAAAGTGGTTCCAGGGATCGCTCTTTCAGCAGTGCGCTGACGTCAGCTTCAGTGAAGGTGTCGCCGTCTTTCATGGCGTAGAACATGGCCTGCTCGATGTCGCTCATGAAGTCGGAGTGCTTGACGCACCAGCGGCGGACACTCTTCTTGATAGCTTCGCGCTGGCGTTTCTTCGCCGGTGACACGGACTTGTAGGCGTGTGCACGGTGGGCGTTCTGCGCGGTCTTGTATCCGTGGCCCTGTGCATCGTCGATCACGGCGCCGGTGGCGGTGGCGACGACAACGTATCGGCGGTCGTAGTCATCCGACAGCGTGGGGCTCACGACCACGCGCACAGCTGATTCCGCCATGTCAGTCATTCTCCCGGCGAGCTACGACAGATTCCGCGGCGATAGCCGCCTGCGGTCCGATGTCTCGCTGCGCGCAGCCGACCGCCTTCAGGGCACGGTTGCGGGCACTTCTGCGCCCGTACAGCCGTGCGCAGAATGACGTGAGAACCTCCACCATGTCGCGCACCAGATCGTCGTCGACCTCACCGTCGTCGAGTACCACCAGTCGCCTTCCGTGTGCCGACAACGCGGCCTCTACTAGCTCGGTGTTCATCCGCCCCAGCCGGTCTCGGTGCTCCACCACCACGGTGGTGACAGTGGGGTCGGCGAGCAGCCGGCGGACTTTCGAGCGTGAGCCGTTCATTCCTGAACCGATCTCCGCTTCAACGCGCACCACCTGGCCGCCGGCTTGAGCCGCCCAGGTCGACAGCCGTGCGACCTGGCGGTCGAGGTCGGACTTCTGGTCGTGTGACGAGACCCGCGCGTACAGCCCGAAGGCGGTGGTCGGGGTGGCCATTGCTGCTTCGGGGGAGACCAACACCGACCGTGAATTAACCCGCACCGCGGGGACGGGCAAGGTGCCTTCACGAAACCAGCGATATGCCGTCTGCGGGTGCACTCCCTGCAGTCGCGCCCACTGGGTCAGATTCACTCCACCAGAGTAATTGTTAGAATGTATGTGCGCTAGTTATTACTCAGTAAAAGATGAGCAGCTAGTAACCCTCGTATTCCCCGGATATCGCGCCGGTTCGCATCCTCGTGCGACTAGAGTCA
>WOYS01000057.1:4387-60504 GCA_011620645.1 Mycobacterium sp. | reverse complement strand
ACCATTGCGGGTGCGGCCCCGCACATCACCATTGCGGGTGCGGCTCCGCACATGCGGTCAACGCTCGGCGCGCTGGTAGGCGGTCACCACCGCCGCGCCGCCGAGCCCGATGTTGTGCTGCAGTGCGGCGCTGACGTTGTCGACCTGTCGCTTGTCGGCGGTACCGCGCAGCTGCCAGGTCAGCTCGGCGCACTGCGCCAGGCCGGTCGCCCCCAGCGGATGCCCCTTGGAGATCAGCCCGCCGGACGGGTTGACCACCCAGCGTCCGCCGTAGGTGGTGTCGTTCTTGTCGATCAGTGCGGGAGCCTCGCCTTCACCGCACAGGCCCAGGGCCTCGTACAGTAGAAGCTCGTTGGCGGAGAAGCAGTCGTGCAGCTCGATGACCTGGAAGTCCTCGGGGCCCAGCTCGGACTGCGAGTATACCTGCTGTGCGGCTTGAACATTCATGTCATGGCCGATGATGTTGGCGGCGCTGCCGTCGAACGTCGAGGCGAAGTCGGTGGTCATCGCCTGGCCGACGATCTCAACGGCCTGGGCGGCCAGGCCGTGCTTGTCGACGAAGGCCTCGCTGACCACGATCGCCGCGGCGGACCCGTCGGAGGTGGGCGAGCATTGCAGCTTGGTCAGCGGGTCGGAGATCATCTTCGCGCCGAGGATGTCATCGAGGGTGTACTCGTCCTGGAACTGTGCGTACGGGTTGTTCACCGAGTGCTTGTGGTTCTTGTAGCCGATCTTCGCGAAGTGCTCTGCGGTTGTGCCGTACTTCTTCATGTGTTCGCGGCCGGCGGCACCAAACATCCACGGCGCCACCGGGAAAGCGAACTCGTCGATCTCGGCGAGCGCCTTCACGTGCCGACCCAGCGGCGATTCGCGGTCCTGCGCTGCGCTACTGAGTGAACCGGGCTGCATCTTCTCGAATCCCAGCGCGATCACGCAGTCCGCGAGACCGCCCCGAATCGATTGTGCGGCAAGGAAGAGCGCCGTCGAACCGGTGGAGCAGTTGTTGTTGACGTTCACGATCGGGATGCCGGTCATGCCGAGCTCGTACAGCGCGCGCTGGCCTGAAGTGGAATCGCCGATACAGTAACCGGCGTAACCCTGCTGGACCTGGTCATAGGAGATGCCGGCGTCCTGTAGGGCCTTGGTCCCGGATTCGTTGGCCATCTGGGGGTAATCCCAGCCCTCACGTCGCCCGGGCTTCTCGAACTTCGTCATTCCGACTCCGACGACGAAGACACGATTCGGCATGGTGGATCCCTTTCGCTGCGCTGCGGTCGAGTCCCACCATAACGCGTGGCCATTCCCCGTCGCTACGCCCAACACCGTTAGTCACGATCCGTGGACTGACCTGATTGATGTGGCTGATTGATGTGGCTTGAGGGTGTTGCGGGGTCGGTCATTGTGTGGGCACGAGGTCGTTGCTGGTCGTGGTGGGCAGTATCCGATGGTGTTGCGCCACAATGTGAGCCAGTGATCTGTCCAGGGCGCACTGGGAAGGGCTACGCGCGGCAGTCGCTGGAGGAGCTGTACTACCAGCTGGTGCGTTAACGGCAGCAGTTCGGGTCGAGGACCACGCAGAGTGCGGCCAGTGGGCTGCGTTGAGCGCGGTGGTAGACGTTCATGCCGCGGCGCTCCGAGGCCACGAAGCCGGCCTTTCGCAGTTGGGTGAGGTGGTGGCTGACAGTGGATTCGGTGAGCCCGACCGCCGCAGCCAGTTCGCCGCTGTTCTGTTCGCCGAGCGAGGATGCGAAAAGCTGGGAGATGATCTTGACCCGCACCGGATCGGCCAGGGCTTTGAGGCGCAGCGCCACTTCCAGTGCCGCGGCATCGGTCATCGGACCCGCGGCGACCGGGGCGCAGCAGACCGGGGCGGACATGTCGATGACGGGAAGGGCTTTGGGCACTCCTGCATCCTGACAGCTTTGTTGGCATATATCAAAAAGGTGGCATGCTGAGCTGTGCCCAGAAGTTCGATATACGTCGCAGACCCTCGGAGGAGGATGTCATGTCCCGTGTGCAGCTGGCCCTTAACGTCGACGACCTCGACGAGGCAATCTCTTTCTATTCCAAGCTGTTCGGTACCGCCCCGGCGAAGGTGAAACCGGGCTACGCCAATTTCGCGGTCGTCGAACCTCCGTTGAAACTCGTGCTCCTGGAGAACTCGGGCAAGGGCGGCAGCCTCAACCATCTCGGGGTCGAGGTCGGCTCCAGCCAGACCGTGCATGACGAGATCGCCCGATTCACGGCGGCCGGCATGTTCACCGAGGAGGAGATCGGCACCACGTGTTGTTTCGCCACCCAGGACAAGGTGTGGGTCACCGCTCCGGGAGGCGAGAAGTGGGAGGTCTATGCCGTGCTCGCCGATTCGGACACATTCGGCGTCAGTGCGCAGACGTCCACGGCCCCCTGCTGCTGAGGCGGTGGGCGCCGGTTGCTGATCTCATCACTACTGCTGAACCGGGTGTTCGGGTCTGCGGTGATGTTCGCTCTGGCGTGGCTGATGCTGCCCGATCACGCCGAGTTCGTGGCTCGCTAATCCAGCGCGTCCAGAGCGGCCGCGGCGAGTTCCTGGCCGATCTCGATGACCTCCTCGGCCCGGTGGTACTCCAGACTGCGGCAGGCGTTGCGCGGCACCTCGATCAGCAGGTCGGGCGGATAGGTGGCCAGCGTGTGCCTGGCCAGCGCCGACTGGGCGATATCGATGGTGCGGTTCATGATCTCGAAGCTGCCCAGCCGCGGCAGCGCTGGGCCGCCCGCGGCCGCCCGCTCTTCGGCGATCTCTGCCGCTTCTGCTGTGTCGTCCAGAGAACTACTGAACCGGCTCAGGACCGATTTGGCCGCCGGGCTGTCCATCACCCGCTGCGCCGTCGAGGTATCGAGCAAAGCCGTCGTGGTGCGCCACATCCGGCCCAGCCACTCGGTGGTCACCCGCGGCTGGGGTTCGCGCAACCGGACTGCCGGATCACCGACGCATAGGCTGACCGCGACGGTCAGGTCCGCGTTCACCGCCGACAGTGGTGCCATCGGGAGCGGATCGAGGATGCCACCGTCGGCGAGCAGTCGTCCGTCCAGCACGTGCGGGGTGAAGATGCCGGGGATGGCGATGGACGCCCGGATCGCGTCATCGAGGGGACCGTGCTGCAGCCACACCGATTTCCCGGCGATCAGGTCGGTGGCCACCGAGGTGTAGGGAATGAGCAGTGTCTCGATGGCGACATCGCCGATGATGTCGCGCACCGCGTCGAGGATCTTCGCCGCACGCAGCACTCCCGGTGACGTCAACGACGGGTCGAGCAGTCGCAGCACCGCCCGCTGGGTCAAAGATCCTGCCCACTGGGCGAATTCGTCGAGTTTGCCGGCGGCGTGCAGGCCGCCGACCAGAGCGCCCATCGAGGATCCGGCCACACCGACGATGTCGTAGCCGCGTTCTTGGAGTTCGTTGATCACGCCGATGTGCGCGTAGCCGCGCGCACCGCCGCTGCCGAGCGCCAGCGCAATTCGCATACCCCCATTGTGGTGCATCCGTGGCCGCCGTCGGCAAAACTGTGAGCATGCCCATCGGACTGCCGCGGCGCCTGGGCCTTCCCGCACCCCGCGACGTCCTCGCCGGGCGATCGTTCGGCTCGGCGTGATTCGAACCCTCAGCCGCAGTCGCCGTTTGCTGCGGCATTGGCGGCCATGATGACGCCGGCCTGCTGCCCGGGCGTCAGATCGGCCCACGGGATGTTGAAACTGCCCCGGCCGACGGCACCGGGTGCCTGCACCGTCTGCAGATAGGCCTCCACCTCACCGCGTTGTTCGTCGAACCAGGCCTTGGCGGCCAGACAGGCCTGGCCATACCCGGACTCGGTGGCATCCGCGGGCGCGCCGACCGCCGTTGTGACGCCGCCCGGTGACACCTGCACCTCGCCCGGGCGCACGACTCCCTCCTGGGGCTGCTGCGATGAATCAGAGGTTTCAGAGGTCTCGGTTTCCGGCGGGGACGTGGCGGGGGCCGGCTCTTCGGAACCTGGCGAGCATCCGGTCAGGAGGACGGCGGCGGCCACCGTCACGAGGATCGGGTAGCGGCGCATGAGGCCAATCTATGCAACACTCGCGCCCATGATGAAGGGGACCGGATTTCAGGACTGAAAGCCGCCTCACTCGCCGGAGCGCAGCACGGGCCGTAGCCGGTCGGTCTTCTCCGGTGTCCAGCCCGGCGGCTGCAGGATCGCCGCCCACGCGTTGGCGACGTCGCGGGCATAGACGTGGCCGTGCCCGTCGGGCACATCGACGCAGACCGCCATGTCCGCGGACACCTGCAGGAAGGTCACCACCGGGATCCACTCCATCCGCGGGGACACGTCGTACCCGCGCGGCTCGCGCAGCCAATCCGGTTTGGCGAACAGCAGATCGGGATTCCACCACGCAATGGGATCCGACGCGTGCTGCAGGTACACCGCGCGCGGCTGCCCCCACGGATCGTCGGGACGGACCAGGTCTTGTGCGGCCTTCGCCGAGAACCGGACGTTCTCGCCCTTGTCGAAGATGGGCAGCCACTGCGGGGAGCCTGCATCGCGGTTGATGGTCAGATTGGTCCAGATGGTGTTCTTGAACGTGGGCCCGGAGAACAGCGCGCCGTCGGTGCGGGCGATGAGGTTGTTCAGGGCCAGGAACGGGGTTTCGCCGCCCAACGAGCCGAGGCTCTCACCGAACACCACCAGCTTCGGCCGGTCGGCTTCGGGCAGTTCGCGCACCAGCGCATCGACCTCTTCGAACAATGCCTGACCGGCCTGCCGAGCGTTCTCCTGGTCGACCAGGAACGAGATCCAGCTGGGCAGGAACGAGTACTGCATCGACACGATCGCGGTGTTGCCGTTGTACATGTACTCCAGCGAGGACGCCTCGGCCTCGTTGATCCAGCCGGTACCGGTCGTGGTGGCGACGGCGATGACGTCGCGTTGCAGCCCGCCGGTGCGCCTGAGCTCCTCGGCGGCCAGCTTGGCGGTGGCCTTGATGCCGTCGGCGGAGTTCAGCCCGGCATAGGCCCGAATCGGTTCGGTGGCCGGCGCGCCGTTGAATTCGGTGAGCTCCGCCACCGAGGGGCCGCCCGCCACGAAGCTTCGGCCCTGATGCCCCAACGACTCCCAGCTGGCCAATGACTGCGGCCCGCCCGATCGTAAAACCGTTGTGGGAGCTGGATCGTCGGGATCACCCTCGTTGTTGACGCTTTCGAAGGTATTGTTGATGGTGCTCATCGCGAAGTGCGCCACGATCCCGTTGAGCAGTGCGATGGCAAGCGCGAGAACCAGCACCACCGCGACGACACCGGACACCCGCGGTGGCGCGACGCGTTCGAGCTGGCGTACCAGGAAGCGGACGAATCTGCCTACCAGCTGGCCGATCTCGACGAACAGGAACAGGAAAACGATGGCCAGCACCGCGGTCAGCGGATGGTCCCAGAATGCGAGCCGCGACACCCCCATCAGGTCGCGGATATCGTCCTGCCAGACGTGGAAGTAGACGATCGCGGCAATCTGCCCGATGACACCGACCACGAGCAGGATCAGCCAGGCGCGTCGCGGCGCTGACGGGGTGCTGTCCTTCGACAGCATGTACCGGTACAGCCAGACGCCGAAAACCCCGAGGCCGTAGCCGATACCGCCGGCCGCACCGCTGACCAGCCCCTGGAACAGCGGGCCCCGGGGCAGCAGTGACGGGGTCAGCGACAGCCAGATGAACAGCAGGCCGACGGCCGTGCCGGTGAAGGTGTAGTGCCGGCTCCACCAGTCGCGCTGGACGGCCCGCGCCGGTGCGTCGGGGGTCAGCAGGTCGGGGGCGGCGGTCACCGCTCGACTTTAGCGATGGGTGAAGTTGGCCGCGCGCTTCTCGGTGAACGCGGCCATGCCTTCCTTCTGGTCCTCGGTGGCGAAGGCCGAGTGGAGGAGTCGCCGCTCATAGAGCAGGCCCTCGGCCAGCGTCGACTCGAAGGCGCGGTTGACGGCCTCCTTGGCCATCCGCGCCGCCGACAGGGACATGCCCGCGATGGTCGCGGCGATGGCACTGGCCTCGTCGAGCAGCGTGTCGGCGGGCACCACGCGGGAGACGAGGCCGCTGCGCTCGGCTTCGGCGGCATCGATGGTGCGCCCGGTCAGGATCAGATCCATCGCCTTGGCCTTACCGATGGCGCGGGTCAGCCGCTGGCTGCCACCCATGCCGGGCAGCACACCGAGCTTGATCTCGGGCTGGCCGAACTTCGCGGTGTCCGCGGCGATCAGCAGATCGCACATCATGGCCAGCTCGCAGCCGCCACCGAGGGCATACCCGGCGACCGCGGCGATGGTGGGGGTGCGGGTGGCGGCGAACTTGCCCCACAGCGCAAAGAAGTCCTGGCTGAACACATCCGCGAAGGACAGGCCGGCCATCTCCTTGATATCGGCGCCGGCGGCGAACGCCTTCTCGCTGCCGGTCAGGATGATGGCGCCGACGCCTCCGTCGGCGTCGAGTTCCGCTGCGGCGGAGGTGACCTCGTGCATGACCTGGCTGTTGAGGGCGTTGAGGGCCTTGGGCCGGTTCAGCGTGATGGTGGCCACCCGGCTGTCGCGGCTGACCAGGATGGTCTCGTAAGTAGTCATCGGATCTCCTTCAGAACGTCAGATCGGGGTGGGCTGAGGCGAAGTAGGCGTCGATCGCCGCGTCATCGACGAGCTCGAGTGAGGCGGGCGACCATGTCGGGTTGCGGTCCTTGTCCACCAGTTGGGCGCGGATGCCCTCGACGAAATCGTGGGATTTCAGCGAGGCCGTCGACACCCGGAACTCTTGCTGCAGAACCTCTTCCAAGGACTGCAGGTGCGCGGCGCGACGCACCGCGGTGAGCGTGACGGCCAGCGCGATGGGGGAGCGGGTCGCGATCAGGTCGGCGGCGGCGTCGGCCTGCTCGGTTTCCTGGTGGCGCAGGTCGGCGACGATCTCGGCGACGGTGTCGCCCGCGTAGCAGGTGTCGATCCAATCCCGTTGCGCCAGAAGGCCGCTGGGCGGCGGCTCCTGGGCGTAGGAGTTCAGTGCGTCCTGGTGTCCGTCGTTGACGACGGCTTCGGCGAAGTCCTGGATCTGCTCGTGCGGGACGAAGTGGTCGGCGAAACCGAGCGCGATGGCATCCGGTCCGGAGAACGGGGCGCCGGTCAGTGCGGCATGCAGTCCGAGCGATCCCGGTGTGCGCGATAGCAGGTAGGTGCCGCCCACGTCGGGGATGAATCCGATGCCGACCTCGGGCATGCCCATCTTCGTCTTGTCGGTGACGACCCGGACATCGGCGTGGGCGGCGACGCCGACGCCGCCACCCATCACGATGCCGTCCATCAGCGCGATGTACGGCTTGGGGTATCGGCCGATGTGGGCGTTGAGCAGGTACTCGTCCCACCAGAACTTGCGTGCGTAGGAGCCGTCGGCCTTGGCGCTGTGATAGAGCGCCACGACGTCACCGCCCGCACAGAGACCGCGCTCGCCCGCGCCGGTTAGCAGCACAGCCCTGACCGAATCGTCGTTCTCCCAGGTTGTGAGGGCCTTCTGCAGGCCGTCGACCATCACGTCGTTGAGGGAGTTGATCGCCTTGGGCCGGTTCAGGGTGACGATGCCGACGCCGTTACGGACACTTACTAGAATGTCCTCGTTTTCTGCCACGAGGTTGCAATCTAGTTCGTAGTCCCGGCGCGGCGAGCGACGGGTAGGGTTTGCGCCAAGATCAACCTGGACGGTCCTGAGGATCTTCTCAGCTATTTCTGGGTGGGCATGGGAACCTGTTCGGAGCGTCGATCGTTGACCGTGTGTTCGGCAATCGAACCATCCAGTACCAGGAGAGGACCTACGGTGCGCGAAAGCAGCAACCCGGTATTCCGATCGCTGCCCAAGGGGCAGGGCGGATACGCGCAGTTCGGTACCGGAGCCGCAAGCTTCGGTGCGCGGCAGGTGCATGCAGAGCCCTACGCGACGCAGTACCCGGATCGGCAGCAGGTCGGTGTTTCCCGGCCGATGACCATCGACGACGTCGTCACCAAGACGGGCATCGGCCTCGCCTTGCTGACCGGTGTCGCCGTGGTGTCCTACTACCTCGTGAGCCAGAACCTCAGTCTGGCCACGCCGTTCACCCTCGTGGGTGCGCTCGGCGGCCTGGCACTCGTCCTCATCGCGACCTTCGGCCGTAAGCAGGACAACCCGGCCATCGTGCTGAGCTACGCCGCGCTGGAGGGCCTGTTCCTCGGTGCGGTGTCCTTCGTCATCGCCAACCTGGCCTCCGTCGGTGGCGTCGGCATGATCGCGCAGGCGATCGTCGGCACGCTGGGCGTCTTCTTCGGCATGTTGGTGGTCTACAAGACCGGCGCCATCCGCGTCACCCCGAAGTTCACCCGGATGATCGTTGCCGGCCTCTTCGGTGTGGTTGCGTTGATGCTGATGAACTTGGTGCTCGGCATGTTCGGTGTCGGCGGCGGTGCGGGCATGGGCCTGCGCGACGGTGGCGCCATCGCGATCGGCTTCTCGCTGCTGTGCATCGCACTGGCGGCGTTCAGCTTCCTGATCGACTTCGACGCCGCGGATCAGATGATCCGTGCCGGCGCTCCGGAGAAGGCAGCATGGGGCGTCGCCCTGGGTCTGATGGTCACCCTGGTGTGGCTGTACCTGGAGATCCTGCGCCTGCTGAGTTACTTCAACAACGACTAGCAGTACTGGCCAGAGAAAGGGCGTCCACAGCGTGGGCGCCCTTTTTCATGCCCGCCTGAGGCGGGCTGGGTTTGACTCTGCGCCGACGGCGCGTGCCACTCGCGCTTTTGCGCCGTCAGTGCAGAGTCAACTTTGGTGGCGCGCGGTGATGGTGGCGTCCCAGAGTGGTCAACTCAGGAGAGCCGCTCCACGACCATCGCCATGCCCTGCCCGCCGCCGATGCACATCGACTCGATGCCGAACGTCTTGTCGTAGGTGGCCAGGTTGTTCAGCAGCGTGGCGGTGATCCGCGCGCCCGTCATGCCGAACGGGTGCCCCAGCGCGATCGCGCCGCCGGACACGTTCAGCTTGTCCTCGTCGATGCCGAGCTCACGCGCGGATCCGATGACCTGGACCGCGAACGCCTCGTTGATCTCGACCAGGTCGATATCGGAGATCGTCTTGCCGGCCTTGGCCAGCGCCTTCTTGATGGCCTCGATCGGGCCCAGGCCCATGATCTCCGGCGACAGGCCGGACACGCCGGTGGACACGATGCGTGCCAGCGGGGTCAGCCCCAGTTCCTTGGCCTTGGTGTCACTCATGATGACGACCGCGGCGGCGCCGTCGTTCAACGGGCAGGCATTGCCCGCGGTGATCGTGCCGTTCGGCCGGAACACCGGCTTGAGCTGGCTGATCTTGTCGTAGGAGGTGCCGGCGCGTGGGCCGTCATCGGTCGAGACGACGGACCCGTCGGGCAGCGTCACCGGGACGATCTCGCGCTCGAAGAACCCGCTCTTGATGGCCTCCTCGGCCCGGTTCTGCGACCGCACACCCCAGTGGTCCTGGTCCTCGCGGCTGATGCCGGTGTAGGTCGCGACGTTCTCGGCGGTCTGGCCCATGGCGATGTACAAGTCGGGGATCAGGCCGTCCTCGCGCGGGTCATGCCACTTGATGTCGCCCTCGGCCTGTGTGACGGTGCGGGCCTGTGCCTCTTCGAAGAGCGGATTGGTGCTGTTCGGGGCGCCATCGGCGGCACCGAAGCCATAGCGTGACACCGTCTCGACACCCGCGGAGATGAACACGTCACCCTCGCCGGCCTTGATGGCGTGGAAGGCCATCCTGGTGGTCTGCAGCGAGGACGAACAGTAGCGGTTGACGGTGGTGCCCGGCAGGAAGTCGTAGCCGAGTTCGACGGCCACCGCGCGGGCGATGTTGTAGCCGGCCTCACCGGCGGCCTGCGCGCAGCCCATCATCAGGTCGTCGATGTCCCTGGGATCCAGCGACGGCACCTTGTCGAGGACGGCGCGGACCATCTGGGTGGCCAGGTCGTCGGGGCGCATGGTGGCCAGCGACCCCTTGACGGCGCGTCCGATGGGGGAGCGGGCGGTGGCGACGATGACGGCTTCGGGCATGACAGCTCCTCGGTGTTCAGACAGTTGGAAAGTACTGCACAAAACCTAGCTCGCGGGCACCACGATGGGTGCAGGGACCCCGGTTGTGCGACGCCACAACCGGCTCATGTTGCCGATCCGGGCCAGTAACGAGCCGCCCTCGTCGGTCCGCGATTCCAGCGCCGCCTCGACCGGCACGTCGGACACGAAGTCGCCCAACGCATTACACAGTGCCGGCAGCAGCTGCTTGGCCGCCAGCTGGTAGCCCGCGCCGGACGGATGGAACATGTCTTGGGAGAACAGGACCTCGGGGGCCTTGTGGAACTCCGGTGCCAGCAGATCGGAGAACGGCACCGGCACGCCGCCCGCGGCCCGCACCGCCGACGCCTGTGCACGGGCCAGTCGCAGGCCCTGGCTGCGGGTCACCCAGCGCAGCGGCTGCGGGATGGCCTTGATGACGCCGAAGTCGGGGCACGTCCCGACGACGACGACGGCCTCGGCCGCCCGCAGTCGCTGGACCGCCCGCCCGACCCGGCGCGCCGAGGGCCCGGTGCCGTTGGGCTTGGTGATGTCGTTGGCGCCGATCATGATGACCGCGGCGTCCGGCGGGGGTCCGGCGACGAACATCGCATCGATCTGGCCCGACAGTCCCTTGGAGGTCGCGCCGACGATCGCCTTGGTGCTCAACCGGATCCGCTTGCCCGACTCCTCGGCAAGGCCGCGGGCCAGCAGCACGCCGGGTACCTCGTCGGCGCAGGTACTGCCGTATCCGGTGGCGGTGGAATCACCGAAGATCATCAGGTGCAGGTCAAACGGCACGTCGCGGGTCCAGCGCTGCGCGGGCCCGCCGTCGGCGACGTAGACGCCATCGGCGCGGGGCGGGACGTCCCAGGATTTGGGTATGACCTGGCGCGCCTGGTCGGCCTGCCCGCTCAACAGGTTGCGGGCCCCGACGTAGGCCGAACCTGTCGATGCGAGGGTGGCCGCGGCTGCCAAGGCGATGGTTGAACGACGGGTACGACTGCCCACATACGCGATATTAGATCCGATTTGCGCATTGCCGGCGCTGCGGTACGGACCCGGGCTGTCACGGTGGGGTATCAAGTGCGGAACTAAACGGATTCTTAGATTGTTGAATGTCTTGACGGTCGGGCAAGCTAAGTTACCCGGTTGGCTAAGTAAATAACAGCAACGGGTACTACAACGGCGTAGGAGTGGTGGCGATGACGGCACCAAGCAAGGTCTCAGGTTCTCCGCTCGCGGCTATCAGCCCAGCTAGAGCGCGTCAACACCGCCGATTCGCGGTCGGTGGCCGGCGACCGGTAGAGGTCGTCGAGGACGGTGCCGGCATCGCTGGTCGACTCGCCGGGCTAGTTGCCATGATGACGATCAAGCCGGCGCTGGCTATCGGCAGTCACATGCCCAAGCTTCCCTGGCCATTCGGCATCCTGGATTTCGCCGCGCGGGTTCTGCGCCCGGCTCCGGGCACTGTGCGGGCCACCATCGCGCTGCCCAAGTGCACCGCACAGATGGTGCGTGCGGCCGGCGTGCTGCCCGCCGACGGCCGACGCAGCGTCATCCTCTATATGCATGGCGGGGCGTTCCTGTCATGCGGGGTGAACACGCACGGCCGCCTGGTGACGGAATTGTCGAAGTTCGCCGACAGCCCGGTGTTCGTCGTGAACTACCGGATGATCCCGAAGCATTCGATCGGATCGGCACTCGACGACTGTTATGACGCCTACCGGTGGTTGCGGCTGACCGGTTACGCCCCCGAACACATCGTGCTGGCCGGCGACTCGGCCGGCGGCTACCTTGCCATGGCACTCGCCCAGCGGTTGCAGGCGGAGGGGAACGCCGCCGAAATGCCTGCCGCCATCGTCACGATGTCCCCGCTGTTCGAGATCGACAACGAGAATCGCACCCAGCACCCGAACGCCCGCACCGATGCGTTGTTCCCGACCAAGGCATTCGACGCTCTGGTCGACATGGTCGGCGCCGCCGCTCAGCGCCAGGGCGAGGAGGTCTACGAGCCGCTGGAGCACATTGAGCCGGGACTGCCGCGCACCCTGATCCACGTGTCCGGCTCGGAGGTTCTGCTCAACGATGCCCGAAAGGCCGCGCGGCTGCTGGCCGAGGCCGGTGTGCCGGTCGAGGTGCGTGTCTGGCCCGGTCAGATGCACGTATTCCAGCTCTGCTCACCGATCGTCGGCGAGGCGACCCGCTCGCTGCGCCAGATCGGGGACTACATCCGTGAGGCAACGTGGTGAGTCGACCGGCGGCCTGAGACGATGGTGGCATGCGTATCGCCAGGCACATCAGTGAGCTCATCGGCAATACCCCGCTCGTCCAGCTGAACTCGGTGGTCGCGCCGGGATCGGGCTTGGTCGCAGCGAAGATCGAGTACCTCAACCCGGGCGGCAGCTCCAAGGACCGCATCGCGATCAAGATGATCGACGCCGCCGAGGCATCCGGGGAGCTCAAGCCCGGTGGCACCATCGTCGAACCCACGTCCGGCAACACCGGC
The DNA here is from genome assembly GCA_011620645.1 of Mycobacterium sp. Classification (GTDB taxonomy): domain Bacteria; phylum Actinomycetota; class Actinomycetes; order Mycobacteriales; family Mycobacteriaceae; genus Mycobacterium. The sequence continues at coordinate 47,913 of WOYS01000057.1, read as the reverse complement.
GTCGGGCTGGCACTGGTTGCCCAGCAGCGCGGCTACCGATGTGTCTTCGTCTGCCCGGACAAAGTCAGCGAGGACAAGCGGAACGTGCTGCGCGCCTACGGCGCCGAGGTGGTCGTGTGCCCGACCGCCGTCGCGCCGGATGATCCGGCGAGCTACTACAGCGTCTCCAACCGTCTCGTCGAGGAGATCGACGGTGCGTGGAAGCCCGATCAGTACTCCAACCCGATGGGCCCGGAAAGCCACTACGAGACCACCGGACCCGAGATCTGGGCCGACACCGACGGCAGAATCACGCATTTCGTGGCCGGGGTGGGCACCGGCGGCACCATCACCGGCACCGGCCGATACCTGAAAGAGGTATCCGACGGCCGGGTGAAGGTCATCGGCGCCGACCCGGAGGGCTCGGTGTACTCGGGCGGCACCGGACGTCCCTACCTGGTCGAGGGCGTCGGTGAGGACTTCTGGCCCAGCGCATACGATCCGAGCATCCCGGATCAGATCATCGCTGTCTCCGATGCCGATTCGTTCGAGATGACCCGGCGGTTGGCCCGCGAAGAGGCATTGCTGGTCGGCGGATCCTGCGGTATGGCCGCAGTGGCCGCACTGAAGGTGGCCGAGGAGGCCGGTCCGGACGCCGTGGTGGTGGTGCTGCTGCCCGACGGTGGGCGCGGCTACCTGTCAAAGGTTTTCAACGACGCGTGGATGTCGTCCTACGGCTTCCTGCGCAGCAGGCTGGACGGGTCCATCGACGACGTCACCGTGGGAGAGGTGTTGCGCCGCAAGTCCGGTGCGCTACCGGACCTGGTGCACACCCATCCGTCGGAAACCGTGCGCGACGCGATCAACATCCTGCGCGAATACGGGGTGTCTCAGATGCCGGTGGTCGGTGCCGAGCCGCCGGTGATGGCGGGCGAAGTCGCGGGCAGCGTATCCGAAAGGGAGTTGCTCTCAGCGGTTTTCGAAGGACGAGCAAAGCTCGCCGACGCCGTCGCCCAGCACATGAGCGCGCCGTTGCCGCTCATCGGATCCGGCGAACTGCTCGGTACCGCGGCAAAAACATTGCGGGACACCGACGCGGTCATGGTTGTCCAGGACGGCAAGCCGATCGGCGTGCTGACCCGCCACGACCTGTTGGGATCGCTGTCCGAGGGAACCCCGTACCGCGAATCGTACTGATTGCGCTGGCAACAAGGGTATCGGCCGACGCCGTATCCAGCTGATGAACTTGGCGTTAGCGACGCCAATCTGAGCACCTTCTCAGGTAGGGTTACACGCCGCAGAGCCAGCTAATTTCCTCATCTGGAAGGCGCACATGACCGAGCAACCGCCACCACCTCCTGGGAATTACCCGCCCCCGCCCCCGCCCGGTGGTTACCCGCCACCACCACCGCCCGGTGGTTACCCGCCGCCGCAAGGCGGATTCCCGCCGCCGCCACCCGGTGGTTACCCGCCACCACCACCCGGGGGCTACCCGCCGCCACCCGGTGGTTACCCGCCGCCGCCGCAGGGCGGATTCCCGCCGCCGCCGCAGGGTGGATTCCCGCCGCCGCCGCAGGGTGGATTCCCGCCGCCGCCGCCAGGGGGCTACCCGCCACCACCGCCGCAGGGCGGTTATCCGCCACCTCCACCGCCCGTGGGCTACCCGGCGCCGGGCGGCTACCCCGGTGCACCCGGATTCGGTGCGCCGGCCTACAGCGTCGGGGAGGCGGTCTCCTGGGCGTGGAACAAGTTCAGCAAGAACGCCGCGGCGATCCTCGTCCCGACGATCGTGTTCGGCCTGGTCTACGGCGTCGTGCAGGGCATCATCCAGCTCATTTCCAGCCAGTTCACCACCACGGCCTACGGCGAATACTCGGCGAGCTACTCGATGGGTACTGGCGGCATCGTCGTCTCGCTCCTCGGTGGTGCGGTGATGCTGGTGGTGGTGGCGGTGGTGCAATCCGCCTACATCGGCGGCATGCTCGACATCGCCAACGGGCAGCCCGTGGAGATCGGGTCGTTCTTCAAGCCGCGCAACGTGGTCAACGTGATCATCGCGTCGGTCGTCTCCGGCCTGATCGTCTTCGTCGGCGTCCTGCTGTTCGTCGTGCCGGGCATCATCGCCACGATCATGCTGCTGTTCACCACGGTCATCGTGATCGACCGCAACACCTCGGGCATCGACGGTGTCACGAGCAGCTTCGAGATCGGCAAGAAGAATTTCGGTCCGATGGCGCTGACCTGGTTGGCCACCATCGGTATCGCGATCCTCGGTGTGCTGGTGTGTTTCGTCGGCCTGCTGGTCGCGTACCCGGTGATCTCGCTGATCACGGTCTACGCCTACCGGCGCCTGACCGGTGGCCAGGTGGCTCCGCTGACACCGTAGGTGCCAGAACGCAAGGAACGGGGTGGACCGGCAACGGTCCACCCCGTTTCGTTCATCGGGGGCCCACTACCCTGATCGGCATGGGTGAACAGCGCTCCGCACATGACGCACATCGGTGGCAGGGTCTGGCGACCCGCGCCATCCACGCCGGGTTCCGGCCCGACCCGGCCACCGGCGCCGTCAATGCCCCGATTTACGCCAGTTCCACCTTCGCCCAGGACGGCGTCGGCGGCCTGCGCGGCGGATTCGAATACGCCCGCACCGGCAATCCGACCCGCGCCGCGCTGGAAGTTTCGCTGGCCGCCGTCGAGCAGGCCGACTACGGCCGCGCATTCGCCTCGGGTATGGCGGCCACCGACTGTGCCCTGCGCGCTGTGCTGCGTCCCGGCGACCACGTCGTCATTCCCGACGATGCCTACGGCGGCACCTTCCGTCTGATCGACAAGGTGTTCAGCCAGTGGGGGATCGGGTACACCCCCGTTGCGCTGGCCGATCTGGACGCCGTTGCGGCCGCGATCACCGCGCAGACGAAGTTGATCTGGGTGGAGACCCCGACCAACCCGCTGCTGTCGATCGCCGATATCGCCGGGATCGCCGAGCTGTCCACCCGCGTGGGTGCGAAGTTGTTGGTGGACAACACATTTGCCTCACCGGCGCTGCAGCAGCCGCTGACCCTCGGCGCGGATATCGTGCTGCACTCGACGACGAAGTACATCGGCGGTCATTCCGATGTGGTCGGCGGCGCACTGCTGACCAGCGATGAGGAACTCGACACCGCCTTCGCGTTCCTGCAGAACGGTGCGGGCGCGGTACCCGGTCCCTTCGACGCCTACCTGACCATGCGGGGCCTCAAGACACTGGTGCTGCGCATGCAACGGCACAGCGAGAACGCCGCCCAGGTCGCCGAATTCCTGGTCGAGCACCCGGCCATCGAATCGGTGCTGTACCCGGGCCTGTCCAGCCATCCCAACCACGAGGTCGCGGCCAAGCAGATGTCCGGTTTCGGCGGCATGGTGTCGGTGCGGCTGCGCGGCGGACGTGCGGCGGCACAGGAATTCTGCGCCCGCACGGAGATTTTCATTCTCGCCGAATCTTTGGGCGGGGTGGAATCGCTGATCGAACATCCCGGCGCGATGACGCACGCATCCACCGCGGGCTCGCAGCTCGAGGTGCCCGAGGATCTGGTCCGGCTGTCGGTGGGTATCGAGGAGGCCGCCGACCTGCTGGGCGATCTGGAGCAGGCGCTGCGCTGAGCTATTTTCAGCGTGCGCGCAGCGCGGGTCGCAGCGCCGACATGGTGACCGCGAGATTCACCTCCGGCAGTGCGGTGGGGGACTCGTCCACCCAACTGCCCAGGGCGATCTCACCGGCACGGGCGTGCACCCAGCGCCAGCCCCGATCATTGAGGCTCAGCAGTGCGCCCAGTCCATCGACGGCGTGCAGCAGCGAGATGATCGCGGCCGTCGGCGGCGCGGGTGGGCGACGATCGAACAGCGCCGACAGCAATGCAGCGCGAGCGGGCCCCGCGCGGTCCCGGGTGATCAGTGGCAACGCCATTTCCTTCGTGAATGCGATCGACTTCCTGAATCCCTTGGACGGCAACGGGATCCGGCGGATCTGCCCACTGCGCTCCAGATGCTCGACGAGCTGGCCCTCGGTGTGCCTGCCCAGTTTGGCGATGGCCGACGACGGCCGCAGCGCACGTTGGGACAGCAGAGCGAGCGCCGGTCCGGTGACCGGATCGAGCGGTCCGTCCCCGGCCAGCGCGACGAGCGTCCCGGCCGCTACCGCTTCGCCGTCCACCGCAGGCCGGATGCGGCACGCCCAGGCCAGGTCCAACAGGACCGCCGCGGCGAGCACGCGTTGCCTGCGCGGGCGGTCCAGTCCGGGCTGAGCCGATGCGTTGTCGAGAAGCAGCAGTAGCAGATCCTCGGCGATGTGGGCCACCGGCTCAGGAGTGGTAGGGCTCCGCGCTGAGAAGTGTCACGGTGACGGTGTTGCCGTTGGGGATGGTGTAGCTGCGGGTGTCGCCGACCTTGGCATCCAGCAGGGCCTCGCCCAGGGGCGACTTCGGCGAATAGACCTCGAGCTTGCCATCGCTGACGCCCTCCTGGCGGGTGGCGATCAGGAAGGTCTCGGTATCGGTCTTGTCGTCGCCGTACTGCACCTTGACCACCGAGCCGGGCAACGCGACACCGGACTGCTTGGGGGCTTCGCCCACCTTGGCGTTGTTCAGCAGTTCCTGCAGCTGCCGGATCCGCGCTTCTTCCTGACCCTGCTGCTCGCGGGCGGCGTGGTAGCCACCGTTCTCGCGCAGGTCGCCCTCTTCGCGCCGGTCGTTGATCTCAGCAGCGATCACGGGCCGGTTGGCGATCAGCTGGTCCAGCTCCGCCTTCAACCGGTCGTAGGCCTCTTCGGTCAGCCAGGTGACCTGGGTGTCGGTCATGTCCTCGCGCTCCTGTCGTTGATCATTTCTCGCGCTGTGTCGCGTGGGAAGGTCGTGTATCGCCGCTATCGCAGGCGCGTGGCAGCGCGCTAATGCAGCAATACACGGTTCCAGCCGGAACCGTGTATCGGTCAACGTTACCACCGCGGCGCCAACCGCTTTTCATGATTTCGCAGTTCGCTGTTCGTCGCGTGGACGTCTCTAAGGAGCCACCAGGTAGGCCGGCACGTCGATGCCGCAGCCGTAGATATCGCCGATGACGGGCGGTTTGGTGGACTTGACGACCGTATCGATCACCACCGACTTCGCCGAGGACGGCGGCACCAGGATCTCCCGGCGACCCGTCTCGTCCCCGTCGATGGATCGCGCCCGCACGATGCACACCGCGGGCAACGACGGATCGGATCGCGTGACGGTGATGGTCACGGCCACTGACTCGTCGTCGATCAGCTTGTAACCGCCGAGCTCGCCTTTGACATCGTTGGTGCCGAACCGCTGGAACGCGATGAGCGCGATCCCCACTCCTACCGTCACAATCAGCAGGAAAAGGGCGATCACCACCCGGCGGCGGGCGCGGCGGGACATCTTCTGCCGCCCGTAACGGGCGGCGGGACGGTCGATGGTCAAGGTTTCGGGTGCCCGTCGGTCGATTGCCACTACTAGAACTGGAACTATAGGACTGTGGGCATGAAGGGAAGACGGCCGTCGTTGTTGGATGGCATGAGCCGTTGGATGAGACAGGCACGATGACTGAACTGCGCTTGATGGCGGTGCACGCCCACCCTGATGACGAGTCCAGTAAGGGTGCGGCCACCACCGCCCGGTACGCCGATGAAGGCGCCCGGGTCCTGGTGGTGAGCCTGACCGGTGGTGAACGCGGGGACATCCTCAACCCGGCGATGGACATCCCTGAGGTGCGCGGACGCATCCACGAGGTGCGCCGCGACGAGATGGCAAGAGCCGCCGAGATCCTGGGTGTCGAGCACCACTGGCTGGGATATGTCGATTCGGGGCTTCCCGAGGGTGACCCGCTGCCGCCGCTGCCGGAGGGGTCCTTCGCCACGGTGCCGCTGGACGAGCCGACCATGGCGCTGGTGCGGGTGATCCGCGAGTTCCGCCCGCACGTGCTCACCACCTATGACGAGAACGGCGGGTATCCGCACCCGGACCACATCCGGTGCCACGAGGTGTCCGTGGCCGCCTACGAGGCGGCCGCCGATCATGTGCGCTACCCCGACGCCGGGGAACCCTGGGCGGTGTCCAAGCTGTACTACAACCACGGTTTCCTGCGTCAGCGGATGCAGGTGCTGCAGGACGAGTTCGCCGGGAACGGCCAGGAGGGCCCGTTCGTCAGTTGGCTGGAGAAGTGGGATCCCGAGGATGACCTGCTCGACAAGCGGGTCACCACCCGTATCGAGTGCGCGAAGTACTTCCAGCAGCGCGATGACGCCCTACTGGCACACGCAACCCAGATCGACCCGAAGAGTTTCTTCTTCACCGCCCCGATGGAGTGGCAGCAGCGGCTCTGGCCGACCGAGGAGTTCGAGCTCGCGCGGTCCCGCGTCCCGGTGCAACTGCCCGAGACCGACCTGTTCACAGGAATCGAGACATGACAGACCTTCTCCTGATCGCCATCGGCCTGCTCGCCGAGGAGGGGCCGCAGAAGACCGGCCCGGACTTCGGTAAGGCCAGCCCGGTCGCACTGCTGGTGGTCGTGCTGCTGCTCATCGGGACCTTCGCACTGGTGTGGTCGATGAACCGGCACCTCAACCGGCTGCCGGAATCGTTCGATCCGGATAATCCCGAACCCGATCAGGCCGTCGACGAAGGCACAACAGGTGAGTTCAAGGGTGACGCCAAGTCGTAACGCCCCGGGCGGATCCGGAACCTTCGAGCACGGCCCGAGTGGCCGGGTCTGCGATCTGCCCGCCACCACCGTCGAGGATCCTGCTGTCGCACTTTCTCCAACCGCCGCGCGGCCTGCCGTGTAGCCTGCCGCTCATGAGCTTCGAGCCGGACGTGTTGCAGGGTTTCGTTCAGCGCTATCTCGACACCGCAGCCAAGGGCAGCGCCGACGATGTGGCCGCGCTCTACGCCGAGGACGCCACGCTGGAGGATCCGGTGGGCGGCGGTGAGGTGCATATCGGCCGTCAGGCGATCGCCGGCTTCTACAAGAACCTCAAGAGCGTCGAGGTGACCACCGAGCTGCTGTCCTTCCGTGCGGGCGGCAGCGAGGCGGCCTTCGTCTTCGCCATCACCGTTGGTGGCGCGATGCGCATCGAGCCCATCGAGGTGATGACCTTCAACGCCGACGGGCAGATCACCTCGATGAAGGCCTTCTGGGGCCCGGCCGACATCGCCCAGCTGTAGCTGTTCGTCGTCAGAAGACTGCGAACCACATCGCGATGTAGTGGCACAGCGCCGCGACGGCCGTGCAGGAGTGGAAGAACTCGTGGTGGCCGAACGTGGTCGGCCACGGGTTGGGCCACTTCAGTCCGTAGAACACCCCGCCGATGCTGTAGAGCGCGCCGCCGACGATCAGCAGCACCACCGCCGCCACCCCGGCGCCGTCCAGGATCGGGCCGATGAACCACGCCGCCACCCAGCCCAGCAGCAGGTAGAGCGGCACGCCGACCCAGCGCGGTGCCGAGGGCCAGAACATCTTCATGAGCACCCCGGCGATGGCGCCGCCCCAGACGATCCAGAACAGCACCATGCCTTTGGATTCGGGCAGTGCCAGCAGCGCGAACGGGGTGTAGCTGCCCGCGATGAAGATGAAGATCATCGAGTGGTCGAGTCGCTTCATCCACTTGCGGGCCGTCGGCGACTTCCACGTCACCCGGTGATACACACCGCTGACGGCGAACATCGCCACGATCGTGAACGTGTACAGCAGCGTCGCCAGCCCGGCAGTGGTGGACTGCAGAGCCCACGACACCGACACCAGCGCGGCGCCGGCGATGAACGCCACGATGGCCGAGTAGACGTGAATCCAGCCACGCGCGCGCGGCCTTCCGAGAAATTGTGCGACGCCCTCGGCGAAGGCTTCGGGCAGGTCCTCGGCGGGACGCACCGCGGCCGCTGAACGATACGGGCGGCTTGAGTCGATCGGAGTCGTCATGTCACCTCCACTGACTGGCATGGGAGATCCCCACGATCACAGTAGTCTTATTGGCTGTGGAGATCATCCCGCCGCGACTCAAGGAGCCGGCCTACCGGCTGTATGAATTGCAGTTGCGCAGAGAGCTGGCGCAGGCCAAGTCTGACCTCCCGCGCCATATCGCCGTATTGTGTGACGGCAATCGCAGGTGGGCCCGCGACGCGGGATTCGACGACGTCAGCTACGGCTATCGCAAGGGCGCGGCGAAGATCGCCGAGATGCTGCGCTGGTGCCAGGCGGCGGGCATCGAGCTGACGACGGTGTATCTGCTCTCGACCGAGAATCTGCAGCGTGACCCCGAAGAGCTCGGCGCGCTCATCGACATCATCACCGATGTGGTCGAGGAGATCTGCGCGCCGGCCAATCGCTGGAGCGTGCGGACGGTCGGCGATCTGGAACTGCTCGGCGAAGAGCCGGCACGCCGGCTCCGCGAGGCCGTGGAGGGCTCGGTGGGCACCGCAGCTGAAGGCGCTCTGCAGGTCAACGTGGCTGTCGGCTACGGCGGCCGGCAGGAGATCGTCGATGCGGTACGGGGTTTGCTGAGCAAGCAGGTGGCCAACGGTCTGACCGCCGAACAGCTCATCGAGTCGGTCACCGTCGAGGCCATCTCGGAGAACCTCTACACCTCCGGCCAGCCCGACCCCGACCTCGTCATCCGGACCTCCGGCGAGCAGCGGCTGTCCGGATTTCTGCTGTGGCAAAGCGCCTATTCGGAGATGTGGTTCACCGAGGCGCACTGGCCGGCGTTCCGGCGGGTCGACTTCCTGCGCGCGTTGCGCGACTACACCCTGCGGCACCGCAGGCACGGGCGTTAGCCGCCATGGCGGGCTGACCGGTGTCACCGCCACCGGCGGCAACGTGAGAGATTGCGCCGCGCACTCGACAACCTGCAGGAACGCTTCGACGTACGCTGCGGCCCGCCGGATTCGGCTGCTAGAGCTTCCGGAGTCGCAGCCGGTTGATCGAGTGGTCGCTGTCCTTGCGCAGCACCAGGGTGGCCCGCGGCCGGGTCGGCAGGATGTTCTCGATCAGGTTGGGCCGGTTGATCGAATGCCAGATGTCGCGGGCGGCGAACACGGCCTGATCGTCGGTCAGCGTCGAATAGTGGTGGAAGTGCGACGCCGGGTTGGCGAACGCGCCGGCCCGCATCGACAGGAACCGGGAGATGTACCACTGCTCGATGTCCTCGACGCGGGCGTCGACGTAGAGCGAGAAGTCGAACAGATCCGAGACCATCAGCGCGGGCCCGGTCTGCAGCACGTTGAGGCCCTCGAGGATGAGGATGTCGGGCCGGCGGATCATCTGCTTCTCGCCCGGCACGATGTCGTAGATCAGGTGTGAATACACCGGCGCGCAGGCCTTGTCGGCACCCGATTTCACCGCGGTGACGAATCGCATCAGCGCCCGGCGGTCATAGCTCTCCGGGAAACCTTTGCGATGCATGATGTTTCGGCGCAGTAGCTCGGAGTTCGGGTAGAGGAAGCCGTCGGTGGTCACCAGGTCGACGCGGGGGTGGTGCTCCCAGCGGCCCAGCAGCGCCTTGAGCACGCGCGCGGTGGTGGACTTGCCGACGGCGACGCTGCCCGCGACGCCGATGATGAATGGCACAGGCCGGTCGGAGGTCTGCTCACCGAGGAATTCCTCGGTGGCGGCGAACAACCGTTGATGTGCGTCGACCCGCAGATGGATCAACCGGGCCAGCGGCAGGTAGACCTCTTCGACCTCCAGCAGGTCGATCGATTCACCGAGACCACGCAAGCCGGTCAATTCGGATTCATTCAGTGCCAACGGGGTCGCCATGCGCAGCGAGCGCCATTGGGTCCGGTCGAACTCCACATATGGGCTCGGCTCGCTGGGCCGCGGCATATGGCAAGTCTTGCATCTACGGTTGACGGAATGAGCGCCGGTATGGATTCAGGGACGCTGATTCGTGAGTACCTCTTGCTCGGTCTGCGCTTCGACCGGGTCGAGGAAGGTTACGTGGACTCCTTCACCGGTGATCAGGCGCTGCGCCGCCAGGTCGCCGACGAGCCCACCCCCCACCCGGCCGACCTGGCCCGCCAGGCCCAGTGCCTGCTGGCCGAGGTGCCACGCGTGGACGGCCTCGACCCGCAGCGTTCCGGCTACCTGGCCGCCCACCTGAAGGCACTGGCGTGTGCCGCCCGCAAGTTCGCGGGCGAGGACGTCGGGTTCGTCGACGAGGTCCGCGAGTACTTCGACGTCGACATCGTCAAGGGCGACCAGGATCGCTATCGCGATGCACACCGCCTGCTCGACGAAGCGCTGGGCGGCAGCGGCCCACTCGCGCAGCGGTTGCAGGCCTACCGGTCGAGCGAGGAGATCCCGCCGGAACGTCTCGAGGAGAGCATTCACGCCTTCTCCTCGGCGCTGCGGGACAAGGTGCGCGCCACCTACCCGCTGCCCGACAGCGAGACGATCAACTACGAGGTCGTCACCGACAAGCCGTGGTCGGGGTTCAACTACTACCTCGGTGACTACACATCGACGGTCGCGGTCAACGCCGACCTCAAGCAGCAGATGTCCAACCTGCCGCGGCTCGTCGCGCACGAGTCCTATCCCGGCCACCACACCGAGCACTGCCGCAAGGAGGCCGGTCTGGTGGCGCGTGACGGGCAGGACGAGCAGACCATCTTCCTGGTCAACACCCCGCAATGCCTGATGGCCGAGGGGCTGGCGGACCTGGCGCTCTACGCCGTCGTGGGTTCTCGGTGGGGGCCGTGGGCGTCCGAGATCTACGCCGACCTGGGGCTGCGTTTCGACGGAGAGCGCTCGGCGTCGATCTCCGAGGCGGCCGCCGCGCTGGCCGATGTGCGTCAGGACGCGGCGCTGATGTTGCACGACGAACACCGCGACGTCGACGATGTGGTCGCTTACCTGAGCCGCTGGCTGCTGGTCAGCGACGAGCGGGCCCGGCAGATGCTGCGCTTCCTGTCCTCACCGCTGTGGCGCGCCTACACCAGCACCTACGTCGAGGGTTACCGGCTGCTGAAGAGGTGGCTGGATGACCGGCCGGTGGAGGTATCGCTGACCGAACGTTTCGGCAGGCTGCTGGACGAGCCGCTGATCCCGTCCAGCCTGCGGGCGGGCTGACCGCCGGTAGGTGACGGCCGGCGTCACCACGGCGTTTAGGCTGGAGGCATGACTGCCGACTCGTCGTTGACCGCTCCGGGCGTCGAATACGCCGCCACCGCGAGCGAGGCCTACCGGGCCGCGCTTGCGGTGATCGAGTCCGTCGAACCCCGCATCGCCGCTGCGACCCGCAAAGAGCTTGCCGATCAACGGGATTCGCTGAAGCTCATCGCCAGCGAGAACTATGCCTCGCCGGCCGTGCTGCTGACCATGGGCACCTGGTTCTCCGACAAGTACGCCGAGGGCACCATCGGGCACCGGTTCTACGCCGCCTGCCAGAACGTCGACACCGTCGAGGCGCTGGCCGCCGAGCACGCCCGTGAACTGTTCGGCGCCCCGTACGCCTACGCCCAGCCGCACTCCGGTATCGACGCCAACCTGGTGGCCTACTGGGCGATCCTGCAGACCCGCATCGAGACCCCCGCGTTGGCCGAGCTGGGCGCCAAGCACGTCAACGACCTGTCCGAACAGGACTGGGAGAAGCTGCGCGCCAAGCTCGGCAACCAGCGACTGCTCGGCATGTCGCTGGAAACCGGCGGGCACCTCACCCACGGCTTCCGGCCCAATGTGTCCGGCAAGATGTTCCACCAGCGCAGCTACGGGACGGACCCGGAGACCGGCCTGATCGACTACGCCGCCGTCGCCGCCGCGGCCCGCGAGTTCAAGCCGCTGATCCTGGTCGCCGGCTACTCCGCCTACCCTCGCCGGGTCAACTTCGCCACGATGCGCGAGATCGCCGACGAGGTCGGCGCCACCCTGATGGTCGATATGGCCCACTTCGCCGGCCTGGTGGCCGGCAAGGTGTTCACCGGCGACGAGGACCCGGTGCCGCACGCCCACGTCACCACCACCACGACCCACAAATCGCTGCGCGGACCGCGCGGCGGTCTGGTGCTGGCCACCGAGGAGTACGCACCCGCGGTCGACAAGGGCTGCCCGATGGTGCTCGGTGGCCCGCTGGCGCATGTGATGGCGGCCAAGGCTGTCGCGCTGGCCGAGGCGCGTCAGCCCGCATTCCGCGACTACGCCCAGGCCGTCGCCGACAACGCCAAGGCCTTGGCCGAGGGCTTCCTCAAGCGTGGTGCCCGATTGGTCACCGGCGGCACCGACAACCACCTGGTGCTGCTGGACGTCACCTCGTTCGGGCTGACCGGGCGTCAGGCCGAATCGGCACTGCTGGACGCCGGTGTGGTCACCAACCGCAACGCCATCCCGGCCGACCCGAACGGCGCCTGGTACACCAGCGGAATCCGGTTCGGCACACCGGCGCTGACCACCCGCGGATTCGGGGTCGCCGACTTCGACCGGGTGGCCGAGCTGGTCGTCGAGGTGCTGAAGAACACCGAACCCTGCGCCGCCGTGAACGGACCGTCGAAAGCCAAGTACACGCTGGCCGACGGCGTCGCCGATCGGGTCCACGCCGCCTCCGCAGAGATCCTGGCGGCCAACCCGCTGTACCCGGGCCTGACCCTCTGAAATCACCTTCCGCATGACACGCGGCACGCGATTTCGAGAAACGTGTGAATGCGGGTTACAGTTAGTTTATGGCTGAGAAACCCGTTGCCAACGCGTTGATCCTCGAGCTTGAGCCGGTCGTGTCGGAGAATCTGTCGCGCCACCTCGCCTCCGAGGAGCCCTGGTACGGACACGACTACGTGCCGTTCGACCAGGGCGAGAATTTCGCGTTCCTCGGCGGTAAGGACTGGGATTCATCACAGGTGACGCTGCCCGAATCGGTCACCGACGCGTGCGAGATCCTGCTCATCACCAAGGACAACCTCGCCGCACACCACCGCGAGATCGTCGAGCACTTCATCCTCGATGAGAAGTGGGGCCGCTGGATCGGCCGGTGGACGGCCGAAGAGCACCTGCACGCCATCGTGCTGCGCAACTACCTGGTGGTCACCCGGGAAGTCGATCCGGCCGCCAACGAGGACATCCGCGTCGCGCATGTGATGAAGGGCTACCGCGCCGACCGCCTGACCCAGATCGAGACCCTGGTGTTCATGGCGTTCTTCGAGCGCACGCACGCCGTGTTCACCCGCAATCTTGAGGCGCAGGTCGACGAGCCCACCCTCAAGGGGCTCATAGGCCGGATCGCAGCCGACGAGGAGCGCCACGAGGAGTTCTTCGCCAACCTGGTCGCGCACTGCCTGGGCACCGACACCCGCGCCGAGACGGTCAGCGCCATTGCCAGCCGTGCCGCGGCCCTGGATGTCGTCGGCGGCGATATCGAGGCCTACGCCGGCAAGCGGGCCACCGTCGCCGCGGCCGGCATCTTCGATGATGCCGCCCGGCGTGCGGTGATCGCCGACCGCATCGCCGCATGGGGTGTCGCCGAGGAACCAGAGTTAAAAGAGTTCACCGGCGCGTAACCTGTTGCGCTGGTTGACCCGGCGCGCCTGGCGGGCGCACCTCGCGAAGCGGGGGTAGCGTCAAATCCGATGGCTAGCGAATTGCTTTGCTGTCCGGGCGGTACCCGATCTTTTCGCGAGAACGGGACCGGCCCCGGTCCCCGGTACCGCGGTGCCCGCCGAACGCTTCCGTGGGGCCGCGGAGGTCTAGGAGCGCCTCGTGACCGATTCGCCGATCCGGACCTACGTGCTCGACACTTCCGTGCTGCTGTCCGATCCCTGGGCATGCACACGGTTCGCCGAGCATGAGGTGGTTGTCCCTCTCGTGGTTATCAGCGAGTTGGAGGCCAAACGGCACCATCACGAACTTGGCTGGTTCGCCCGCCAAGCCCTACGTCTGTTCGACGACCTGCGATTGGAGCACGGGCGGCTCGATCAACCGATTCCCGTAGGTAAACACGGCGGTGTGCTGCACATCGAGTTGAATCACAGTGATCCGACGGTGCTGCCGGTGGGCTTCCGCACCGACACCAACGATGCCCGCATCCTGACCTGTGCGGCCAACCTGGCCGCCGAGGGCAAACGCGTCACGCTGGTGAGCAAGGACATCCCGCTGCGCGTCAAGGCGGGCGCGGTCGGCCTGACCGCCGACGAGTACCACGCGCAGGATGTGGTGACGTCGGGCTGGACCGGCATGGGTGAGCTCGATGTGGCCGCCGAGGAGGTCGACACCCTGTTCGCCGATGGCGATCTCGATCTGGCTTCCGCGCGGGATCTGCCCTGCCACACCGGTGTCCGGCTGCTCGGCGGTGGCTCTTCGGCACTCGGCCGGGTCAATGCGGACAAGCGCGTTCAGCTGGTGCGAGGTGATCGCGAAGTGTTCGGCCTCCGGGGAAGGTCAGCCGAACAACGCGTCGCCCTCGATCTGCTGCTCGACGAATCCGTCGGCATCGTGTCGCTGGGTGGTAAGGCCGGCACCGGTAAGTCCGCGCTGGCGCTGTGCGCCGGCCTGGAGGCCGTACTCGAACGCCGCACCCAGCGCAAGGTCGTCGTCTTCCGTCCGCTGTATGCGGTCGGCGGCCAGGATCTCGGCTATCTGCCCGGCAGCGAGAGCGAGAAGATGGGCCCGTGGGCGCAGGCCGTCTTCGATACGCTGGAGGGGCTGGCCAGCCCGGCGGTGCTGGAAGAGGTGCTCTCCCGCGGAATGCTGGAAGTGCTGCCGCTCACCCACATTCGCGGCCGGTCGCTGCACGATTCGTTCGTGATCGTCGATGAGGCGCAGTCGCTGGAACGCAATGTGCTGTTGACGGTGCTCTCGCGGCTCGGGTCCGGTTCGCGAGTGGTGCTCACCCACGATGTCGCCCAGCGTGACAACCTGCGCGTCGGTCGCCATGACGGTGTCGCCGCCGTCATCGAGAAGCTGAAGGGGCACCCGTTGTTCGCCCACATCACGCTGACGCGCAGCGAGCGGTCCCCGATCGCGGCGCTGGTCACCGAGATGCTCGAAGAGATCACCCCCGACGCCCTGCCCTGACAGTGACCTGCCCTGAAGTGATTTGTGGAGCCGCAGCCGTGATGGCTGCGGCTCCACAAATCGCAGGGCCGGTAGGCTACCAGCGTGAGTCGCGCCTGGTTGTGGACGGTCGCCGTTGTGGTCGCCGCGGTGCTGATCGTGGTCGCAGGCACGCTGAGCGGGCACATCCGCACGGCGGACGCCGACACCGTGGACTGCGCGGTGGCCAAGTGCGTGGCACTGACATTCGACGACGGCCCAAGCCCCTACACCGACAGACTGCTGAAGGTCCTCGCCGACAACGACGCCAAGGCGACCTTCTTCCTCATCGGCAACAAGGTCGCCGCCAACCCGGCCGGTGCCCGGCGCATCGCCGAGGCCGGGATGGAGATCGCCAGTCACACCTGGGAACACCCCAACATGACGGCCATTCCGGCTGCGGACATCCCGGCCCAGTTCAGCAAGGCCACCGACGCCATCGAGGCCGCCACCGGTCAGCGGCCCACGCTGGTGCGCACCGCAGGCGGCCTGATCAATGACCAGGTGCTGGTCGAAGCGGGAAAACAGGGTCTGGCCGATATCAACTGGGACGTCATCCCGTTCGACTGGGCCAACGACGCCAATCTCGGTGCCACCCGCCAGATCCTGATGACCCAGATCAAACCCGGTTCGGTGGTGCTGCTGCACGACACCTACTCCTCGACGGTCGACCTGGCCCAGCAGTTCATCCCGGTGCTCAAGGCCAATGGCTACCACCTGGTCACGGTCAGCCGGCTGCTCGGCCAGCGCGCCCCGGGCAGCACCTACGGCAGCCGTGAAAACGGCCCGCCCGCAAACGATCTGCACGACGTCCCCGCCGATCTGATCCCGGCGCTGCCCGCCACCCCGTCACCGCCGCCGATGCCGAACTTCCCGATCACCGATATCCCCGACGCCAACTCCGGGGGACCCAACAACGGCGCTTGACGCCGGATCGGCGGTGGGTCCCGATGGGTACCCCCCCGTTCATGTCTGCTCGCGGGTGAGAAGCTACTCGCCCGGCTTGACCTTTGCCATCGCCAGCACGTCGAGTCGCTTGTCGAGTTCGGCTTCAGACAGCTTGTCGCCGATCAGGCCGCGGTCGATGACCGTCTGACGGATGGTCTTGCGCTCCTTGAGTGCTTCCTTGGCGACCTTGGCGGCCTCCTCGTAGCCGATCGCCGAGTTCAGCGGCGTGACGATCGACGGCGAGGACTCCGCCAGCTCGCGCAGATGCGCCTCGTTGGCCACCAGCCCGTCGATGCACTTGGCGGCGAACAACTTCGAGACATTCGCCAACAGGTTGAACGACTCCAGCACATTGCGCGCCATCATCGGGATGTAGACGTTCAGCTCGAACGCGCCGGACAGGCCGCCGACGGTCACGGCCGCGTCATTGCCGATGACCTGTGCGGCGACCTGGGTGACGGCCTCGGGCAGAACGGGATTGACCTTGCCCGGCATGATCGAGCTACCCGGCTGCAGATCGGGCAGCTGGAGCTCGCCGAGCCCGGTCAGCGGGCCCGAGCCCATCCAGCGCACGTCATTGGCGATCTTGGTCAGCGAGACGGCGATGGTCTTCAGCGCGCCGGACGCCTCGACGAGCCCGTCGCGGGCGGCCTGAGCCTCGAAAGAGTCTGCGGCGGTGCGTAGTTCGGCAATGCCGGTCTGATCCACCAGCACGTCGACGACCATGGCGCCGAAGCCGTCGGGGGCGTTGAGGCCGGTGCCGACCGCGGTGCCGCCGATGGCCAGCTCGCCCAGACGGGGGAGCGTCGCCTTCACACGTTCGATACCGGCCTCGATCTGGCGGGCATAGCCGCCGAACTCCTGGCCGAGTGTCACGGGCACGGCATCCATCAGGTGGGTGCGGCCGGACTTGACGGTGGTGCGCCACTGCCGTGCCTTGACGGTCAGCGACTCGTGCAGGATCTCCAACGCTGGGATCAGGTGGCGCACAGCGGCTTCCGTCGCCGCAATATGCGTGGCGGTGGGGAAGGTGTCGTTCGAGCTCTGCGACATGTTGACATCGTCGTTGGGGTGGATCGTGACGCCGTTGGCCGCCGCGATGGACGCGATGACCTCATTGGCGTTCATGTTTGAGCTGGTACCCGACCCGGTCTGGAAGACGTCGATGGGGAACTGGTCATCGTGCAGGCCGTCGGCGATCTCGGCGGCGGCGGCGATGATGGCGTCGGCCTTCTCGGGCGCCAGCAGACCCAGGTCCTTGTTGACCTGCGCGCAGGCGCCCTTCAGCAGTCCCATCGCGCGGATCTGGGTCCGCTCGAGCGGACGGAACGAGATCGGGAAGTTCTCCACCGCACGCTGTGTCTGCGCGCGCCACAGGGCCTTGAGCGGTACCCGGACCTCGCCCATGGTGTCGTGCTCGATCCGGTATTCGCCTTGGCCGGCCTGACGTTCGACAACGCTGTCGGTCATCTGCATCCTTTTCTTGGGTCGGGGAGGGTCAGGGAAGTGGGTGTGCCGCGGTCGAATCGCCGGTGAAATCCACCGAGGAGTATTCGTTGAGCTTGGCCAGCCGGTGGTAGGCCTCGATCATCCGGACGGTGCCGGACTTGGACCGCATCACGATCGACTGGGTGGTCGCGCCGCCGCCGGAGTATTGGACGCCCTTGAGCAGATCGCCGTCGGTGACGCCGGTGGCGGAGAAGAACACGTTCTCACCCGAGACCAAATCCTCGGTGTGCAGCACCCGATCGAGGTCGTAGCCACGGTCGATGGCCTTCTGGCGCTCGTCATCGTCGGTGGGGGCGAGCTGGGCCTGGATCGCGCCGCCCATACAGCGGATGGCCGCGGCGGCGATGATGCCCTCGGGGGTGCCGCCGATACCGACCAGCAGGTCGGTGCCCGACCCAGGGCGGCAGGCCGCGATGGCGCCGGCAACATCGCCATCGGAGATGAGCCGGATACGCGCACCGGCCTTGCGGACGTCGGAAATCAGCTGGGCGTGCCGCGGCCGGTCCAGGATGCAGACGGTGAGGTCGGCGACGCTGGAGTTCTTCACCTTGGCGACCCGCTTGATGTTCTCGGCGATCGGCGCAGTGATGTCGATGACCTCGGCGGCGTCCGGGCCGACGGCGATCTTGTGCATGTAGAACACCGCCGACGGATCGAACATGGCGCCGCGCTCGGCGACCGCGAGCACCGCGATGGCGTTGGGCATGCCCTTGCTCATCAGGGTGGTGCCGTCAACGGGGTCGACCGCGAAATCGCACTCCGGCCCGTCGCCGTTACCGACCTCTTCGCCGTTGTAGAGCATCGGGGCGTTGTCCTTCTCGCCCTCCCCGATGACCACCACGCCACGCATGGACACGGAGTTCACCAGCTCACGCATGGCGTCGACGGCGGCCCCGTCGCCGCCTTCCTTGTCGCCGCGGCCGACCCAACGGCCTGCGGCCATGGCTCCTGCTTCGGTGACACGGACAAGCTCGAGGGCGAGGTTGCGGTCTGGGGCTTCCCGGCGCGAAGGCGTCATACGAAGATTGTCCCATTGCCGGATCGAGGTCTGGGAGCTGGGATACTGGCAGTCATGAGCACCCCGGAACCGAACCCCGACGCACCGGTCGTCGTGCCGGTTCCCCGCCCCGCCAAGGACCGGCTTCTGCAGGACGGCCGCGACATGTTCTGGTCGATGGCGCCGCTGGTTCTGGTCTGCATCGCGCTGGCCGGGGTGCTCGGCATGTGCTCGTTTGCGCCCAATGGTCCCGGTCAGGGGGGGGTGCCGCAATTCGATGCCCCGGCGGCGCTGCAAGCCGATGCCGAGGTGCTGAAGTTCCCGGTCAGGGTGCCGGTGCTACCGCAAGGGTGGCAGCCGAATTCGGGTACGCGCGGAGGCATCGACGGTGGGCGCACCGACCCGGCGACCGGCCAGCCGACCAGGGCCGTGACGTCGCGGGTGGGGTACATCGCCCCGAGCAAGATGTACCTGAGTCTGACGCAGAGCAACGCCGACGAGGCCAGGCTGGTCGGATTCCTCGATCCCGCGGCAGTGCCCACCGGCGCGCAGGATGTCGACGGCATCAGCTGGGTGGTCTACGAGCCGGGCGAGGGGGAGCCGATCTGGACGACACGGCTCGGGGACCGGGCGCAGATCGCGATCACCGGTGCCGGCTCGCAGGACGATTTCCGCACTCTGGCGAAGGCGGTGCAGACGCAGGCGCCACTACCGGTCTAGTCGCCTGGTCCTGGTCCGGGGATGATCGGCGGTGTCGCGGCCGCCGCGCCGACCGATGGCGGGCCGTCACGCCGGGCACCGGCACGGGCCCGCGCAATCAAGTGTCTGAGCCGGCTCGGTTTCTCGGATTGGTCCTCCAGCAGCTCGGTGCCCATGTCCATCGGGACACCCTTGTAGACCCACAGGTACACGCTGATGGTGGTGACGATGACGATCATCACCACCGGGCCGATGACGATGCCCAGGAACCCGAACATGGTGATCCCGGCGAAGACCGACAGCAGCATCAGCGCGGAGTCGAGCTTGGCTTCCCTGGGGACCAGGATCGGGCGCAACACATTGTCGATGTTGGTAACCACGATGAGGTGGAAGACGATGACGAAGACGCCGCCGATGACGTTGCCGAACAACGCCAGCCCGATACCGAACGGGATGGTCGCGACGCCACCACCGAGCGGGATCACCGACAGCGCCGACAGCAGGATGGCGAAGATGAAGAACCCGTCGTGGAAGCCGGCGATGTAGATCGAGATCGCCCCGGCGACACCCTGGGCCAGCGCGATGACGAACTGTCCGCGGACCGTCCCGCGCACCATGGCCGCCATCTTGCCCAGGTACAGGTCGGTGGCCTCCTCGCCGAGCGGGTTGAGCCGACGGATCAACAGCCGCAGATCGTCGCCGTTGACCAGTATCGAGATGAACACGTAGAGGAAGATGATGGCGGCCGTGAGCCCATCGAACAGGTCACCCGCCGCACCCTGCAGGAATTGCAGGACCCACTCGCCGGCGCGCTGGGCGAAGTTGACCACCCAGTGCTGCAGTTGCTCGGGGGTGATGTCGGTGCTCTTCAGGAACGGCAGCCGGTCGAGCAGATCGTTGACGACCCGCAACGACCGGTCACCCAGCGTGCTCAGATCGGTCTTGCCGACCCAGTCGGCGACGCTGCGCACCATGGTGGTGATTTGCATGACGCCGATCGCCACCGCACCGCTGATCGGGATGATCACGATGGCCAGCGCGGCGAACAGGGTCACGCTGGCCGACAGCCCGGAGCTGAATCGTTTGCGCAGCCGCTCGTAGAGCGGGTCGAACAGGTAGGCCACCACGGCCGCGACCACGATGAGGATGAAGTAGCCGCGCAGGAAGTAGGCGCCGAACAGGATCGCGATGACGGTCGCGATCGCCAGTGCCCGCTTCTGGCTGAGGGTGAACTCGGTTTTCACGGATCTATTTGACAGGTTCGGTCACCGTTGCGCGAGGGGTCCGAGATTGCGGCCATGTCGGTCTACGCTGGAGGCATCGTGGGTTTCTCGCGTGCCCGATTATTCGGTTGCCGTCTGCGATCACTCTGATAGTGACGGGAGCATCGCCGATGGTCGACGCCGCAGCCGAGCATCCGTCCGCCACCAGGCTGGCAGTATGCGGTCGCACCGAGCAGCGGGGCACCGTCGACGGCGCGTGGTGGCCGCCGGAATACAACCTCAAGACCACGCTGCCCGACCTGATTTCGGTGATGGGCCGCTGGCTCGGCCCCGTGCACCGAGTGTTGTACGACCCGAGCCTGTTCCCGTCTGCGCCGTCCCGGGTCATTCGCGGCTCGTCGGTGATCTCGGTGGATCGCTACTCGCTGGTCGCCAGGGACACCATCTTCGTGGTCGGCACCCATACCCGTAATGCGCTGCTGTACGTGGTGCCACCGGAGACCGATGCCGAGCGTGCGCGCGAGTTGCTCAAGACGGTCTCAGGTGCGGCGCAACCGATGACGGTGCGCATGCTGCGGACCGTCGTCAGCGGCCACCCCGCCGCACACGAGCGGATGGGCTGATTTGGGTCCGGCCTGGTCGGTGACGTAAACTCGTCACCAAGCTTCCCCGGCACTGTAGACGCCGTGCGGGAAGCCAGAGGCCGGGACGCTACAGCGTCGCCGGCCTTGACCATTTCCGGGGGCCGTCAACCTTCTTCGGACTCGCTCGCGGCCAGGGTGTCGGCCACCTTCTTGCGTGCCCCGGCGAGGTGCTCCTCGCACCGTTTGGCCAGCTCTTCGCCCCGTTCCCAGAGCTTCAGCGAGGCATCCAGGTCGAGCCCGCCATGTTCGAGCTGCTGCACCACCTCGATCAGCTCGTCGCGCGCCTCTTCGTATCCCATTTGACTAGTGGGCTTCATCCGCACCCTCGCTCACTGCTGTGACGGCACCGTCGGCGACACGTACCCGCAGCCGCCTGCCCGCCGGCGCGTCGTCGACGGATCTGAGGATCGGCCGTTCGCCTGAGGGGTCCACGACCTGTACGACGGCGTAACCGCGGGCCAGGGTGGCCGCAGGCCCCAGCGTGCCGAGTCTGGCTGTCAGGTGCTCGAGGCGGTCGCTTTCTGCGGAGATCAGCCTGCTGATGTCCCGGCGAGCGGTGCGCCGGGCCCGGTGCACCTCCTCCGCGCGAGCCTCGAGGGCCTGCAACGGCCTGGCCAGCACCGGCCGGGAACGCAGTTGATCGAGGGTGTGCTGTTCGCGGCGAACCCAGTTGTGCAGGGCCTGGGCGCTGCGCCTGCGCAGGTCGCCGACCTGGGCCTGCTCGGCGGCGGCGTCGGGAACCACCCGTTTGGCCGCATCGGTCGGGGTGGCCGCCCGCAGATCGGCGACCAGATCGCAGATCGGGTTGTCGGGCTGGTGGCCGACCGCGCTGATCACCGGTGTGGTGCACGCGGCGATGGCCCGGCACAGGGTCTCGTCGGAAAACGGCAGCAGGTCCTCAACGCTGCCGCCGCCGCGGGCGATGATGATGACGTCCACGTGTGGGTCGGCGTCCAGTGCTGCCAGCGCTTCGACGATCTGGGCGACCGCATTCGGGCCCTGCACGGCGGTGTTGCGCACCGCGAATTGCACGGCAAGCCACCGGCCGGAGGCGATCGCCATGACATCGTGTTCGGCGGCCGACGCACGTCCGGTGATGAGGCCGATGGTGTTGGGCAGGAACGGGATTGGACGTTTGAGTCGGGAATCGAACAGGCCTTCGGCTTCGAGCAGCCTGCGCAGCCGCTCGATACGGGCGAGCAGTTCGCCCACCCCGACGGCGCGAATATCGCTGAGCCGCAACGAGAAGCTGCCCCGTGCGGTGTGGAACTGCGGTTTGCCGAAGACGATCACCTGCACGCCCTCGGCGAGTTTCACCGGGGCGTTGACCACCAGGTCACGCGGGCAGGTCATCGACAGCGACATATCGGCGGCCGGGTCGCGCAGCACGAGGAACGCTGTCGACGAGCCTGGGCGCACGGTCAGCTGGGCGATCTGGCCCTCGACCCACACCGTGCCGAGCCGGTCGATCCACTTGGCCACCCGGGTCGCGACGGCGCGCACCGGCCACGGATTCTCCGGAGACTGACCGGGATCGCTCACTTCGCCGACGCGCGGGTGATCCTGTTGGCGAGCAACGTCTGGAACGGTGCGCGGGCCTTGTTGGCTTCCTCGAAGGTCAGCAGGGCCTCCAGGTCGGCGACCTTCAGCGAGGTCAGCCGGGAGCGTAACTGCGCCAGCGTCAGCGATTCGTAGCCGAGTTCGTCGACGATGCCCGGTGCGGCGCCGTTGGTGGACGCTGCCGGGGACGCGTTCTGCTCGGGTTCGCCCTCGCTGAAGAGCGCGAACCTGCCTTCGGTGCGGCGCGACACGGAGATATCGACCACGCCATCGTCATCCGAAAGATTGGTGAACGGGCCGTCGGACAGGTCCTCGTCGAAGGTGGCCCACTCCGGCTGCTCGTCCCTGGGCGGGAACAGGTCCTCCAGGGCCTCGTCGCCGCGGTTCACCAGATCGGCGACGTCCTGTTGCACCTTCATCACCAGATGGGCGAGCCGGCTGGCCACCGTCATCGGGTAGGTCAGGATCGTCTGTGGAAGCTTGCGCGTCTCGTCCAGGGCGGTCACCGCCGCGCCCACCAGCAGTCGGACTCCGTAGGGTGCTGTTGCCATGGGTGCCAGCCTACGGCTGGCCGGGGGTGGGTGCGGGTAAGTACCCTCGTTGCATGCCACCAACCGTCAACATCGGAATTCCGGGCGCCGCCAGCTCGGTCACTTCGCGGATGGTGGGTAAACGCGTCCTGCTTGCCGAGCCGCGCGGCTACTGCGCGGGCGTGGACCGCGCCGTCGAGACCGTCGAACGCGCCCTGGAGAAGCATGGCGCGCCGATCTACGTGCGTCATGAGATCGTGCACAACCGCTACGTGGTGGACACGCTGGCCAAGGCCGGGGCGATCTTCGTCGAGCAGACCGATGAGGTCCCCGAGGGTGCCATTGTGGTGTTCTCCGCGCACGGGGTCGCGCCGACCGTCCACGTCGAGGCCGCCGCCCGCAACCTACAGACCATCGATGCGACGTGCCCGCTGGTGACCAAGGTGCACAACGAGGCCAAGCGCTTCGCCCGTGACGACTACGACATCCTGCTCGTCGGCCACGAAGGACACGAAGAGGTCGTCGGCACCGCCGGTGAGGCACCGGACCACGTCCAGGTCGTCGACAACCCGGACGCCGTGGACAAGGTCGTCGTGCGCGACCCGAACAAGGTGATCTGGCTGTCGCAGACAACGCTGAGCGTCGACGAGACGATGGAGACGGTGCGCCGGCTGCGGGAGAAGTTCCCGACGCTGCAGGATCCGCCCAGCGATGACATCTGCTACGCCACCCAGAACCGTCAGGTCGCGGTGAAAGCCATGGCACCGGAGTGCGAGCTGGTGATCGTGGTCGGCTCGAAGAACTCGTCCAACTCGGTGCGCCTGGTCGAGGTCGCGCTCGGCGCCGGTTCGCAGAGCTCCTACCTGGTGGACTTCGCCGACGATATCGACCCGGCCTGGTTCTCCGGCGTCACGACCGTCGGTGTCACCTCCGGCGCATCGGTGCCCGAAATCCTGGTGCGCGGCGTACTGGACCGGCTCGCCGAATACGGCTACGACACCGTGCAACCGGTGACGACGGCCAACGAGACACTCGTGTTCGCCCTGCCCCGCGAGATCCGCCCGCCACGGAGATAGTCGGGGATAACGGGGGACGTTCGAGTCCCGAGGCCGTCTGGGTGGTTCGTCGGCATCCGGCGGACCACGCAACACTACGTTCACGCTCGACGAGAAGCGCCATCAGTAGTCGCTATCCCGATGGTGGCCGTTGCGCGGCCGGGCGCGGTGCTCGGTGTGGCGTTCCTCGTCGGTGCTGCGGTAGCGCACGCGGGACACCGGGTGATGGCTGCTGTCGGACGCCGAGCGGCGCGGCCGTTCCTGGTAGGGATCCGCCCGGTCGTCGGGGCGTGCCCCGTAGCCAGGTTCGTAGCCGTCGGGCCCGGGCCGGCGCCGTGGACGCTCATAGGGGTCGGGGGAGTCATACGCGCCGCGCGTCGGGGGCGGGGTGCGGCGGGGCTCACGCGGATCCCGGGGCTCGCGCGCGCGACGCGGCTGATGGGCCGGATCTGCGGGCGGCTCGCCCTGTCGGCGCGGCCGGCCTGACCGCTCACGGGCCGCGGCCCGTTCGCGACGATCGGCTGCCGCGGCCGAGGCGGCGATGTCGGATTCGGGCGGGCGATTATGACGAGCATGTGAGGGCTCAGCGGTGCGCGGACGGCGCGGGCGCTCGTAGGGGTCGGCAGGCTCGCGACGCGGCCGGCGCGGTTTGGCGATCTCGTCGTCCCCATCGACCGGCAGTGCTGCGCCGGCGAACCGGCGGGCCGCGCGGCGCGGCGTCTCGACCGGCGGGGCGACATCGGCGGCTGCGTCCTCGCCATGACTCGCGCCACGGTCGAAGTACCACCGCGCCATGCCGACGAGCAGGACCGCTGCGGACGTGAAGAACATCAGCGGGAACCGCTCGATGAGCGGATAACCGCAGTTGATCAGGATGTCCTTGAGACCGCCGAGCTGGCCGCCGTGGAACAGGAAGTATGCGGTCGGCACGGCGATGAACAGGATGAGCGGGGGCTGGATGACGGCGGTGAACAGGCCGCTGCGGCGGACCAGGAGCACCGCGGCCAGGCAGCCCAGCACGTACAAGGTGGAGAACACGGCGCCGAGTTCCTTGTTGCCCGCGCCCGCGTCATAGGCGAGACCGACTGCCGTCGCCGTCACCGCCAGCAGGGTGGCGCCCCACCAGGGCAATCCGGACGGGAAACCCGGTAGTCCCGGCGGAAGCCCGGACAGCAACCCCTGCAAGCGGGGGCGCGCGGAACGGCGGGTCGCCGGCTCCGTCGGCTCGGCGGACTGACCTGACACATGTTGACCGTACCGGCTCATACTGCCGCTCGGCTGCCAGCACGCGCTGAGGAGCCGGTCACAACCCTTAGACTCTGGAGTTCGTGAGCTTGAACCTCGGAATCGTCGGTCTCCCCAACGTCGGCAAGTCGACCCTTTTCAACGCGCTGACGCGCAATGACGTGCTGGCGGCGAACTACCCGTTCGCGACGATCGAGCCCAACGAGGGTGTGGTGGCGCTGCCCGACCCTCGCCTGGACAAACTCGCCGAGATCTTCGGCTCGGAGAAGACGGTGCCGGCGCCGGTGACATTCGTCGATATCGCCGGCATCGTCAAGGGTGCGTCCCAGGGCGCAGGGCTGGGCAATAAATTCCTGGCCAACATCCGCGAATGCGATGCCATCTGTCAGGTGGTGCGGGCGTTCGCCGATGACGATGTGGTGCACGTCGACGGCCGGGTGGACCCGCGATCGGACATCGAGGTCATCGAGACCGAGCTGATCCTGGCCGATATGCAGACGCTGGAGAAGGCGGTGCCGCGGCTGGAGAAGGAGGCGCGCACCAACAAGGACCGCAAGGCCGTGCTGGAGGCGGCGGTGGCGGCGCAGGCGGTGCTCGACACCGGTAAGACGCTTTTCTCGGCCGGAACCGATGTGTCGTTGTTGCGCGAGCTGAATCTGATGACCACCAAGCCGTTCCTGTACGTCTTCAACGCCGACGAAGCGGTGCTCACCGATAAGGCCAAGCAGGCCGAGCTGCGTGCGCTGGTGGCCCCTGCGGATGCGGTGTTCCTGGACGCCAAGATCGAGTCGGAGCTGATCGAGCTCGACGACGAGTCGGCGGCCGAGTTGCTGGAGTCGATCGGGCAGACCGAACGCGGTCTGGATGCCTTGGCGCGGGCAGGTTTTCACACGCTGAACCTGCAGACCTATCTGACCGCCGGGCCAAAAGAGTCCCGCGCGTGGACGATTCACCGCGGCGACACCGCACCGAAGGCGGCCGGGGTGATCCACACCGATTTCGAGAAGGGCTTCATCAAGGCCGAGATCGTGTCCTTCGCCGACCTGGTGGAGGCCGGCTCGATGGCCGCGGCCAAGGCTGCCGGCAAGGTCCGGATGGAGGGCAAGGACTACGTGATGGCGGACGGGGATGTGGTGGAGTTCCGGTTCAACGTCTGAAGCATGCGCGGCTCGAAGCGAAACGCAGGGACTCCGCCCAGACGCGCTAGTATTCTGTACGTGCCGACGCTTCCCCTTTCCGAAGTTAGGGCCAACCTCTCGAAGTTGGTTGAGGAGGCGGTCCGAACGCACGAGCGCATCGAGGTCACAAGGCAGGGTCGCTGCGCAGCTGTGATTCTCAGTGCGGACGACTTTGACTCGATAATGGAGACTTTGGCGGTCCTTGGCGATCAGGAACTGATGCGCGAAGTTCGAGAAGCCGAGGCTGAGGCGGAAAGCGGCGAGCTCCATACACTCGACCAGGTGACAGAGGAGATGCGTGCCGCCGGGCGACTCCCGCGGTGACGTATCGAATTGAGTTGACGACAGCTGCGAAGAAGGCGCTCACCGATCTGCTGCCCCAGGCAGTGGCCGTCGCATGCTGGGAGTTCATCCGAGGTCCTCTCGCAGAGAATCCTCAACGAGTGGGCACACCACTCCGCGGCCAGTTGGAGGGGCGGTACTCGGCTCGGCGGGGTGAGTTTCGGGTGATCTATCAGGTCTTGGACGAACGTGTTGTGGTCCGCGTTGTCCACATCGCGCATCGTCTTGACGTTTATCGATGACGCAATTGGGTGGAGTTCCGCTTCGGGCGCATGACCGCTACTCGGCCTGACCGTCCACCAGGACCGCGATCTCATCGGTCAGCGAGTAGCCGGGCGCCAGCGACAGGCTGTCACCGCTCCAGAACTTGCCCGGATCGAAATAGTTCTCCCGCTTCTCGGTGCTCAGCAGGCCCATCTCCTCGTAGGTGATGGCGACCGTCTCCGCGCAGTACGCCGTCTCCAGCCCGGCCGACCGGCGCCGCTGCTTGTCCCGCTCGGCCGATTCGCGGACCTTGCGGTGGATGATCGGCAGCCCGCGGGTGAAATCGCTGACGATCGGCAACCGCCCACGCAACCAGCGCCCCGTCAGCCGCGCCATCGACGGGAAGGCGGTGCCGTTCATCCGGGCGACCACCTTGAGCATCTTGTCCTCCTGCTCGCGCGTGACGGACGGGCTGAGCTGCCGCAACCAGCCCCGCTGGCCGTACTCGTGCACCCAGCGCTCCACCACCTCGCGGGCATCGTTGAGCTGCACACCGCGATGATGGGTGCCGGTCCACAGGTCGAGCAACTTCTGGCCCAGCTCGGCATGCCAGATCAGCGGAGGCAGATCATCGATCGCCACCGTCATCCCGACATGGTTGACCGGCGCGTTCGTCAGCGCCCGAATTGCGCGGTCCGGCCCGGA
Source organism: Mycobacterium sp. (assembly GCA_011620645.1). Classification (GTDB taxonomy): domain Bacteria; phylum Actinomycetota; class Actinomycetes; order Mycobacteriales; family Mycobacteriaceae; genus Mycobacterium. Next base: position 20,047 of record WOYS01000057.1, on the reverse strand, counting down.
GCCGCCCCGGAACAACCAGATATCGCCGGTCCGGGTTTCGTCCAGCGCCCGCGCCAGGGACACCGTGTTCGCATTCACGACCGCAGCTTAGGCAGAATCTGGGTATGAAGGGCATCTGGAAGTGGATTGGGCTGGCCGGTGTCGCCGGGGTGGTCGCCGGTGGAGTACTGGTCGCGCGGGATCAACGCATCCGCAAGGCGTACACACCCGACGACATCCGGGCCCGGTTGCATCAGCGGCTCTCAGAAGTTGAAGCGGTGGATTAGAAACCCTCGCTGAGCACCCGGTCGAGGGTGTCGACGTAGAAATCCGCGCCGGCGATGTCAATGCACAACGGCGGCTTGGTCTTCAGGATGTTCTGGTGATCACCGGTCGGCTGGATGATCACCCCGAGTTCCAGCATGCGCTCGCAGATCGCGATAGTCTCCTCGGTGGCCGGCTCCAGCGTGGTGGCATCGCGGATCAATTCCACGCCCAGATACAGGCCCATACCGTGCACGGTGCCCACGATCGGATGTTTGTCGCGCAGGGCCAGCAGTCGGGTCTTGAGGTACTCGCCGACCCGCAGCGCGTTGTCCTGCAGGCCCTCGTCGCGCAGCACATCGAGCACGGTCAGGCCGATCACGCAGGACAGCGGACTACCGCCGGTGGAGGAGAAGAAGTAGCCCTGTGACCGGAACGCGTCGGCGATCGCGCGGGTGGTGATGACCGCGCCCAGCGGGTAACCGTTTCCGGTGGCCTTGGCGACCGACACGATATCGGGCACTACCTGCTGCTGCGGGAAACCCCAGAACCACTGACCCAGCCGACCGTACCCGACCTGCACCTCATCGGCGATGGCCAGTCCGCCGGCCGCACGGACCGCGGCGTACACCTGCTGCAGATACCCGTCGGGCAGGGCCATCCCGCCGGCATTGCCGTACACGGGCTCACAGATGAACGCGGCGGGCGGACACCCCTTGGCCGACAGTTCCTCGATCTGGGTCACGGCCTCGGTGGCATACCGGTGCGCCTCGGCGCCGCGGTACTTGCCCCGGAAGCTGTTCGGCGATTCGACGGTGTGCACCCAGTCCGGGCGGGTGGCCAGCGCGTTCGGGTTGTCGGCCGTCGACGTGGACACCGCATCGGTGGCATACGTCCAGCCGTGGTAAGCCTCACGCACGGCGATCACATCGCGGCATCCGGTTGCCGCGGTGGCCAGCCGGATCGCGAGATCGCTTGCCTCGGAACCGGAATTGACCAGGAACACGGTGTCCAGCTCGGCGGGCAGGGTGGCGGCGATTCGCTCGCTGAACTCGACAACCGCCGAGTAATTGAACCGCGAGTTGGTATTCAGCCTGCGCAACTGTGCCGATGCCGCGTCGGCCACCCGTGGGTGAGCGTGGCCGAGCACGGTGACGTTGTTGACCATGTCCAGATACACCCGGCCCGCGGTCGACATCAGGTAGTGGCGATGGCCGCGTTCGATCTGCGGCGGATCGCGGTAATACCGCTCCTGCACCTTGGCGAAGCTGTCATCGCGGCGCTCCAGCAGGTCGCGCTGTGGCTCGTCGGTGAGTTCGTCGAGCCCGAGAACGGCTCGGGGATCCCGGCACAGCGCCAGCCAGCCCGGTGCCAGCTCGGCGGTGGTGAACTGCGGCGCCACCGGTGCGCCGGTCGGTCGCACCGCCAACTGGGTCCACCGGCCTTGCCCGATCACCCCGAGATGCTCACCGGCCTGCACATGGCCCGGGGCCGTGCTGGACTCGACGCCGGTCAAGGTCAGTTCGAAATCCAGACCGCGCAACGTGATCCGATCATCGGAACGCTGCACCACCTCGCCGTCCCACGGCGCCAGCACCCTGGTCGTCGACGCCGACCACAGGCCGATTCCGGTCTCGACGACGGCCGGGCTGTTCGCCGACAGCAGGGGCGCCAGGCTCAGCCGCGGACGGCCGAACCGGGTGATCACCAGCGCGGCGCCATCGCGCACCGCCGCCGCGGCCAGTGCGTCTTCCCCATCCAAAGTAAAGGTATCCGAAAGATCCAGCGTCACCACAGTTTCGGGATCCAGACCGGAGATCAGACGGCCCTCGATCTGCACCTCGGGGGCGGCCGGTGCCAAGCCGAGTTCGGTCACGATCAACGCGGTCATGACGTCCATCGGTACGGAGGTGGCCTGGGCGAACATCCGCCATTCATCATCGGAATGCTCGGTGACGTAGGCGTTGTCGGGGTCCAGCTCGGCCTGCTGGGCGCCGCTGACGATCAGCACCGCGGCGCGCAACACCAGCAGCGGCCACAGCACCTTCGCCTCGGCCGGGTGCAACGGGCGCATCGCGTGGAATGCCTTGATGCCGGGCAGGATCGACGTCGGGTCGCTACCGGGGTGGCCGAGCACCGAGGACAGCGTGATCGCCAGCTCGGACACCGCCCAGGTGTCCGACAGGTCACCGAAGTCGATGATGCCGTCGGGCAGAACCGAGGCCCCGGCGACCAAATTGGCGTCGGTCAGATCCAAATGCACCGCCTGGCGCGGCAGTTCGTCGGCCAGCGGTGCGATCCTCGACCATGCCTGCAGGGCAGCGGCCTGGATCTCCTCGCCCCGGCGCGGCACGTGCGAGATGAGTTCGGTGACCACGTCGTTGCCGTACCGCAGATCCCACTGCAGGATCCGATCGAGCCCGGGGTGGCTGAACCCGGACAGCGCCAGGCTCACCCGGCCGGCGAGATCGCCCATCGCCGCGACGACAGCCGGAGACAGATAGCCGCGCTCGGTGAGGGTTCCGCCGGCCAGATAGGGCAGAAGTCGGACGTGGGCGAGCGAAGCGACGGGACATGCAGGGGCGCCGGGTGGCTCGCCGCCGCTGGTGGGCAACGGGGTCGCGACCCGCAACTCGGGTTCGGCGCGCGCGATCAGCTCTGCCGCGGCGTCCTGGGCCGATAGTTCGGTGTCGGTGAAAGCCGGGTTGGCGATCTTCAGCACCGCTGCCGGTGCGCCGTCCTCGAACACCAGAAAGTTGCAGTCCTGCTGACTACCAAGGGATTTCACCGTGCCGCGGGATCCGTACCTGGACGCCAGCAACTCGGCGGCCTGCTGTTCGCTGACCTGTGGTGCCGGTAGGGCTGGTTGGTCCAGGAAGTTAAATCCCGAGCAACCAGAGGTATGGCCGGCCATGCCGTCGGTTACTTGCCGATGAACCCGACGACGAGATCGGTGAACGCGTCGTTGTCATCGCCGGCGGCGGTATGGCCTGCCTCGGACAACTCGACGAACTCGGCATGGGGCACCTTCTCCAGGAAGTCGCGCACCCCCTGCTCGGAAACCACATCGGACAACTTGCCGCGGATCAACAGGATCGGCACCGTCAGATTCATCGCGGCGGCCTCAAGCTTGTCCGCGCGGACGAGGGGGTCGTCGCCCGGTTTGGTGAGGAACGCCGGATCCCAATGCCAGTACCAGCGGCCGTCGCGCAGCCGGAGGTTCTTCTTCAGGCCCTCGGTGCTGCGGGGCTTGGGCCGGTGCGGCAGATACGCCGCGATCGCGTCCGCGGCCTGCTCCAGCGAATCGAAACCGTGGACGTGGTTGAACATGAAGTCGCGGATGCGGGCACTGCCGTCCTTCTCGAACCGTGGCACCACGTCGACGAGGATCAGCTTGGTCACCAGTTCCGGGCCGGCCTCGTACGCGGCCTGGATGCCGGTCAGTCCGCCCATGCTGGCGCCGACCAGTACAACGGGCCTACCGATCTGGTAGAGCACCTGCAGGATGTCGGAGCTCAGCGTCTCCACGTCGTAGCTGGCGGTCGGAGAGCGGTCGCTGTCACCGTGCCCGCGGCTGTCCAGCGCGATGACATGCAGACCGTGGTCGGCGAGGATCTGGCCGGTGTTCTTCCAGGAGTGCCGGTTCTGACCGCCGCCGTGCAACATCAGGACGGTCGGCCCCGACGCCTCGGTCGTGGTATCCCGATTCCACTCGTCGCCGACCAGTGCGAGGTCGTCGACGCCGCGGAACGTTACGGTCTGCGGTGCGCTCTTGGCCATACTCACAGGCATCCTCTCGCCGGTCTCGCGGATCACTTTACTGATCTGCCGTCCAGGGTTGGTGACGGCCCGCTACCGCGGATATCTCTAGACTTGGTGGCCGTGCAACCAGTGCCAACGACGGACTTCAGCGCCGAAGAGCGGGACCGCATTGTCGAGGCTACCTTCCAGTGCCTGGCCGAACCGCACGAGACCCCGTTGCCCGTATCTGCCATCCTGGCGCACGCCGAAGTCTCCGGTCGTGCCTTCTACCGACATTTCCAGTCCAAGGGCGACCTCTTCCTGGCGATGCTGGACCAGGTGACCGAGCGAATCGCTGGGGCGCTCGACGAGATCGCCGTCGCCGGCTCGCCGGACCCGCTCGAGCAGCTGCGCGCGTGGCTGGAGAAGATGTTCACCCTGGCCAGCGATACCGACCTGCACCGTTACCTCGCCGTGCTCGACTGCGACGAGATGCGGTCGGCCAAGGGTTACCGGGAGGCACGGGAGCTGTCCCGCACGCGCCGGGAAACGTCGCTGGCAACCATTCTGCGAGCCGGACAGGCAGCGGGAGCTTTCCCGTTGGCCCAACCAGAATCGGATGCCATTGCGATCGCGGCCCTGGTGAGCCGCGAACTCACCTCGGCGAGGATCTTCGATCCGGCTCAGATCCGGCTGTCCAGGGCCCGCGTGGAGGGGTTCGCGGTGCGTGCGCTCGGCGTCGTCGGCAAAGCGTAAGGTCCCTACTACGTGAGGTCCCTACTACGTGAGGTCCCTCCTGCGCAGCAACTTGGCTCGCCCTACCGATATCATCCTGCTCGACCGCACCACGGTGCCGATGGACGTCAACACACTTGGGTGACCCGAACGCGACAATGTCGGGACAGGCCATTCCTTGGCTGCGACCCGGGACATCACCTGCAGAAACGGTTCCGGCGCCGGCCCCGGAACCGCCGCCGGTCGCAGCCGCTGAATACGACCCGGCCAGTGGCACGTACGTTGGACCGGGCGAGTAGGTCGACACACAGTCGAACCTGGCCCGCACCGCGAACGAGGAGCAAACATGGCAGACGATGCTGCTACCCCCGCCGGGGAAGTGGGCGAGTCCGTATCCGCTGAATCCGTATCCGCTGAAATCGCCGAAGACGCCGCAGATATCGAGGACTTCGACGCCGCAGCGGAAGACTTCGACGCCGCAGCGGAAGACGGTGCTGCAGCTGAACACGGTGCCGCAGCGGAAGACGCGATCGCCGATGAGACCGCCAAGCCCGGGATCTCGCATGTCCGGCTGGCGACGATCGTCGGGCTCGTGATGGTGGTCGCGCTGGCGGGCCTGGTCGGCTGGCTCGGATTCCGTACCTGCGAATCGCGGAATCTCGAGGCGCAACGCCAGCTGTTTCTCCAGGTGGCCCGCCAGGGTGCGCTGAATCTCACCACCATCAACTTCGAGCAGGCAGAGGCCGATGTCCAGCGCATCCTGGACTCCGCGACCGGCACCTTCTACGACGATTTCCAGCAGCGTTCGGGCCCGTTCATCGAAGTCGTCAAGCAGATGCAGTCGAAATCCGTCGGGACGGTGACCGAGGCGGGCCTGGAATCAGAGTCCGACAACGAGGCGCAGGTTCTGGTGGCGGTGACCGTCGAGATATCCAATGCCGGTGCAGCCGAGCAGCAGCCGCGGGCGTGGCGGATGCGCATCACCGCCCAGGATGTGGGCGATGAACAGGTGAAGGTTTCCAACGTGGAGTTCGTGCCGTGACCGACAAGAAGACTGAGCCCGATACCACCGAACCAGAGGTGACCGACGCCGAATCCGGCGCCGTCGAACTGGATGAGGTCGACGATGCCGAGGCTCCCGAGCCGACCGAAGAGGTCGCCGTCACCCCCGCACCGGAGAAGCGCTCGATCGAGTGGCCGCGGGTGCTCGCCTATGGCATCCTGCCGGGCCTGGCCCTGGTGCTCGCGCTGGGTGCCGGTTTCCTGAAGTGGCAGGACAATTCGGTGCGCGACGGGGACACCGCGCGCATCGAGTCCCTCCAGGTCGCTAAGGACAGCACGATCGCGCTGCTGTCCTACAAGCCGGACACGGTGGAACAGCAGCTCACCGATGCCCGTGGGCTGCTGACCGGAGATTTCGCGCAGGCCTATACCGATCTGACCGACGATGTGGTGATCCCGGGCGCCAAGGAGAGACGGATCTCTTCGGTGGCAACGGTTCCGGCGGCGGCGTCGGTGTCTGCCGAACCCAATCGGGCGGTCGTGCTGGTGTTCGTCAACCAGACCGTGGTGGTCGGAGCAGACGCGCCGACCGACACCGGCTCCAGTGTGCGGGTCACGCTGGAAAAGGACGGCGGCCGCTGGCTGATCTCCGGTTTCGATCCGGTATAATCGACCCGAGATGACCGGCCAGATCGAAGTCGCCACCGATGACGTCACGTTGCGCGCGCTGACGTGGGGCGGTTGGGATGCCACCGATTCTCCGGTTGCGGTGTGCCTGCACGGATTTCCCGACACCGCACACGGCTGGCGCAAGGTGGCGCCGCAGCTGGCCGATGCCGGCTGGCGGGTCGTGGCCCCGTTCATGCGCGGTTATGCGCCGTCATCGCTGTCCGCGCAGGGGAGCTATCACGTCGGTGCGCTGATGGATGACGCCCTGCGGGTGCTCGATGCGGCAGGCCCCACCGGACGCGATGTCATCATCGGTCACGACTGGGGTGCCATCGCCGGTGCCGGGCTGGCAGCCATGCCCGACAACCCTTTCGACAAGGCCGTCATCATGTCGGTGCCACCGCTGGCGTCGTTCCGCCCGCTGGGTCGGGTATCGGATGCCGGCCGGCTGGCGGCGCTCCTCCCGCGCCAGTTGTTGCGCAGCTGGTACATTATGTTCTTCCAGTTGCCCTGGCTGCCAGAGCGGTCCGCGGGCAGGGTGGTGCCCAAGTTGTGGCGCGACTGGTCGCCGGGGTATGACGGCGGCGAGGATGTGCGCCTGGTGCTCGACGCGATCGGAGCGCCGGAGCGCTGGAGTGCGGCGCTGGGCTACTACCGGGCGATGGTCCGTAACAGCCGCCCGCCGGCGAAATATGCCGAGCTGCAGCAGCATTGGCTCTCCGCGCCGGCCCTGTCGACGCTGTACCTGCACGGCACCGACGATGGTTGCATTGCAACGGAATACACCGAGTGGGTGCGGCGGGTGCTGCCCGCCGGAAGTGCGGCCCACGTGGTGACCGGCGGCGGTCACTTCCTGCAGCTCGACCAGGCCGATGCCACGGCCGCACACATTCTGGATTTCATCGGAAGTGCCGGCTAGCCGGCTGACCGCGGTCGACGCCCAGATGTTCTGGATGTCGGCCAGGATGCCGAACGACACCTTTCTGCTGTACGGGTTCGACGGCGTGCCCGCCGATATGGACGCCGCTGTCGGTGAGCTCGTCGCCAATGCCCTTACCAGCCCGGACCTTTCGCAGCGCATCGAGGACGAGTCATGGTGGCAGTATCCGACCTGGGTGCGCCACGACGTGAGCGCCGCACAATTCACCGTGCATGATCTGGCCGACACCTCGTGGATGGGCTGCCTGGCGGCGGTGAATGCACTGGTCGCCGATCAGCTCGATGCCCGGGTGATGCCGTGGCGGCTGCACCTTTTCCCGGGCGTGCGGGGGATTCCCGGGGTGGCGGCGGCCGGCACCGTCGCGGTACTGCAGATCACCCATGCCCTCGGCGGTGGTGGCCGAACCTGCGGGCCTGCCGCGGTGATGTTCGGCGGTTCCGCGGTCGTCGCACCGGTGACGCCGGCCTACGGCAGCCCGGCCCTGCTGCTGTGGCGCAGTGTCGAAGCCGCGCGGGCGCACCGCCGGCTGGTGGCCGACACCGAGGCCGGTCGCGTTCCCCCGCCGGCTGGGCCCAGTGTCCCGCTGCGCACCAATGACAACCCCACCGGCACGCTCGCCATGCGCACGGTGGTGCGTGATCGGGCTCAATTGTCCGGCTCGACGGTGACGGTCGGTGCGCTGGCGGCGATCTCCGAGGCGCTGGCCGGACAGCTGCGAGACCTCGGCATGGAACCGGGCGCGCTCGGAGCGGAGGTCACCATGGCCAAACCCGGTCCACGGCAGGCCTACAACCATTTCGGCACCGTCGGGGTCGGGCTGCACGCGGGGTTGCCGGCCGGGCAGCGGCTGGAGACGATCTCGGCCGACCTGGCGGCGCGCCGGGAACGTGCGGCGCACCCGGCGATGCGGGCCTCGGAGCGGGCGTTCCTCGCCACGCCGGCACCGCTGTTACGTTGGGGGATAAGCCAGTTCAATCCGTCCGTGCGTTCGGCGACGGTCACCGGCAATACCGTGGTGTCCAGCGTCAACTGCGGGCCCGCGGATTTCGCACTGGGCGGCGGTGGGGTGCGGCTGGCCGCGGCGTTCCCCGGGCTCTCGCCCATGGTGGGGCTGACCCACTGCGTGACCGGTATTGGTAGCACCATCTCGCTCAGCGTGTATGCCGCCGAATCGGCGATCGGCGATATCGACGCATACGCGCAACGGCTGGAGGCCGCGCTATAGCCACCGACCGCGGGTCGAAATGGCCGGTACGCTGGCGCTGGGGGTGACGCCAACCTGGAGAAGTCGATCAAAGGGCCACTCACCCCATCACGTCGCGGACCTTGACGGTCTCCATGCCCTTCAGCAGCAGTTCGCGTGCGGTGTCCAGATGTTTGCGCCAGTGCGCCTCGGCGGCGTCGCCGTCACCCGAACGCATCGAGGTCATCAGTCGCTTGTAGGAGCGCATCAGCAGTTCATAGTCGGATTTGGAGACCGGCCGGTTCTCCTTCATGGCGAACGCGGTGTGCCGCACGGTGATCTCGTGCAGCATGCCTGCCATGATGGTGAGCGTCGCATTGCCGGACAGTTCGACCATGCGCCGATGGAACTCGCCGGTCGTCTCCGCCAGCCGGTCGGACTCCCTGCTGGCCGGGATGTCCTCGGCTAGCGCCTTCTCCAGCTCGTCGAAGGCCTCGGTGTTGCCCGACTCCGTGAGCAGTCGGACGGCCATCGGCTCGATGCCCGATCGAGCCGTCATCACATCGGCAATGGTCGCACCGGACAGCTCCAGCAGCAGCCCGGCCGGTCGCGCCACGATCTCCGGTCCTGGCACCCGTACCCGTGCGCCGGTGCGCGACCCGCGGCGAACCTCGACGAGGCGTTCGGACTCCAGCACCCGGACCGCCTCGCGCAGCGTCGGACGGCTCACCCCGAAATGGGCCATCAGTTCGGCCTCGTTGGGCAGAAAATCGCCCTCCGTGAGCTGACCGTCCACCACCATCCGGCGCAACGTTCCGGCCACCAGTTCCGCCGTCTTCGGCGACCGGATGGGCGCTCCGGCCACCGCCGGGACGGCGCTGCGGCCGATCATCGGCGAGAGCGGGGTGTTGCCGGCCACGGTGAGGCTCCTCAGGAATAGGCTGGGCGTCGGTATTTAACTCAGTAAACCATGTTGGTAACCCGGCGTGTGCACCTGCGTTCATCGGTCATCTACCAACCAGTAGGTTGACCTAGTAAACCCTCTGTTCTAGGTTCAATTTAAGTCCATCTATATAAATGCGGCATCCAGCATTCGCCAATCCATCTTCGAAGGAGAAGTCCATGGCCGAAGCGGTCATCGTCGAGGCAGTTCGCTCACCAGTCGGCAAGCGCAACGGCGCCCTGTCGGGCGTGCACCCGTCCGAACTGTCGGCACAGGTGCTCAACGGCCTGGTGCAGCGCGCCGGGATCGATCCCGGACTCGTCGACGACGTCATCTGGGGCTGCGTCATGCAAGCCGGTGAGCAGGCGTTCGATATCGCGCGCACCGCCGTGCTGACCGCCGGATGGCCCGAGACCGTGCCCGGCGTCACGGTGGACCGACAGTGTGGTTCCAGCCAGCAGTCGCTGCACTTCGCCGTCGCCGGTGTGGTGGCCGGTCACTACGACGTCGTTGTCGCCGGTGGTGTCGAGTCCATGTCGCGTGTCCCGATGGGCTCCGCGCTGGCAAGTGGTGGGCACCCCTACCCGGAGGCCTTCCTCGCGCGGTACGACAAGAGCCCCAACCAGGGTGTCGGCGCCGAGATGATCGCCGAGCAGTGGGGGCTGTCGCGCACCCACCTCGACGAGTTCTCCCTGAGCTCGCATGAGAAGGCCGCCGCCGCACAGGATTCCGGCGCCTTCAAGGACCAGATCGTCGGGATCACGGTCAAGGATGAGCACGGGGAAAGCGCCGTGCTCGAGGACGGCGGCATCCGTCGCGGCGGCACCGTGGAAAGTCTGGCCAAGATCAAGCCCGCCTTCAAGGAGGACGGTGTCATCCATGCCGGTAACTCCAGCCAGATCTCCGACGGCTCGGCCGCACTGCTGATCACCTCGGCGGAGAAGGCAAAAGACTTGGGCCTCAAGCCGATTGCCAAGGTGCACACCGCGGTGCTCGCCGGCGCCGACCCGATCATCATGCTGACTGCGCCCATCCCGGCCACCCAGAAGGCGTTCGCCAAGTCCGGCCTGACTGTCGACCAGATCGGCGTCTTCGAGGTCAACGAGGCCTTCGCCCCCGTTCCGCTGGCCTGGCTGAAGGACATCGGTGCCGACGAGAGCCGCCTCAACCCCAACGGCGGCGCCATCGCGCTCGGCCACCCGCTCGGCGGCTCCGGTGCGCGCATCCTGACCACGATGCTCTACCATATGCGCGACAACAACATTCAGTACGGCCTGCAGACCATGTGCGAAGGTGGCGGCCAGGCCAACGCGACCATCCTCGAGCTGCTGTGAGCGAGCCGGGTGCGCTGGTCGAGCGCAAGGGCGATGTCACGATCATTACGATCAACCGGCCCGACGTCCGCAACGCCATCAACGCATCGGTGTCCATCGGCGTCGGGGATGCCCTGCAGGCCGCCCAGGAGGACCCGGAGATCCGGGTTGTCATTCTCACCGGTGCGGGCGACAAATCGTTCTGCGCCGGAGCCGATCTCAAGGCGGTCTCGCGCGGGGAGAACCTGTTTCACCCGGACCATCCGGAGTGGGGTTTCGCCGGTTACGTGCGGCACTTCATCGACAAGCCGACCATCGCCGCCGTCAACGGCACCGCGCTCGGCGGTGGCACCGAGTTGGCCCTGGCCAGTGACCTGGTGGTCGCCGAGGAACGCGCGAAATTCGGCCTGCCCGAAGTGAAGCGGGGCCTGATCGCCGGCGCCGGCGGGGTGTTCCGCATCGTCGCGCAACTGCCGCAGAAGCTGGCACTGGAGCTGGTGTTCACCGGTGAACCGCTGTCCTCGGCGGATGCGCTCAAGTGGGGCCTGATCAACAAGGTGGTGCCCGACGGCACCGTCGTGGATGCCGCGCTGGAACTGGCCGAGCGCATTGCCGTCAACGCGCCGTTGGCCGTTCGGGCCAGCAAGAGGGTGTCCTACGGCGCCATCGACGGGGTCGTTGCCGCAGACGAGCCGTTCTGGAAGCAGACCTTCGGTGAGTTCTCCACCCTGCTCAAGACCGAGGACGCACAAGAGGGACCGCTGGCCTTCGCGCAGAAGCGCGAGCCGGTATGGAAAGCAAAGTAAGAAACCGGGAAGCGAATGAAGAGACTGATCTACGAGGCGGAGCACGAAGCCTTCCGCCAGACCGTCAAGGACTACATCGAGCGCGAGCTCGTCCCCAACGCCGAGAAGTGGGGGACCGAGCGACTCGTCGACCGCTCTGCGTACACGGCCGCAGGCAATTACGGCCTCATCGGGTTCAACATGCCGGAGGAATTCGGCGGTGGCGGTTCGGAGGACTTCCGGTTCAACGCCATCATCGACGAGGAGATGGCGCGCTCCGGTGTGGACGGACCCGCGCTCAGCCTGCACAACGATGTCGTCGGCCCGTACTTCAAGGAATTGGCCAACGACGAGCAGAAGCAGCGCTGGATGCCCGGCATCACCAGCGGCGAGCTGATCATCGCTATCGCGATGACCGAGCCCGGCGCGGGCAGCGACCTCGCGGGCATCCGAACCTCGGCCGTGCGTGACGGCGACGATTGGATCATCAACGGCTCCAAGACGTTCATCTCCTCGGGCATCAACTGCGACCTCTGTGTCGTGGTCGCCCGCACCGATCCGGAGGCCGGTCACAAGGGCTTCACGCTTTTCGTGGTGGAGCGCGGGATGGAGGGCTTCGGCCGGGGACGCAAGCTCGACAAGATGGGCTTGCACAGCCAGGACACCTCCGAGCTGCACTTCGAGAATGTCCGGGTGCCGAACGCGAACCTGCTCGGCAAGGAAGGTCGCGGCTTCTATCACCTGATGACCAACCTGCCGTCCGAGCGCCTCTCCATCGCCATCTCGGCGACCGCCGGTGCCCGTGCGGTCTGGCAGGAGACGCTGCAATACGCCAAGGACCGCAAGGCGTTCGGGCAGCCGATTGGCAGCTTCCAGTACAACCGCTTCCTGCTCGCCGAGATGGAGACCGAGCTGGATGTCACCGAGCAGTACGTCGACCGCTGCCTGCAGGGCGTCGTCGACGGTGAGCTGACGGCGGTCGAGGCGGCCAAGGCCAAGTGGTGGGCCACCGAGACCGCCAAGAAGGTCATTGACCGGTGTGTGCAGCTGCACGGCGGCTACGGCTACATGATGGAGTACCGCGTGGCGCGCGCCTATGTCGACGGACGCATCCACACGATCTTCGGTGGCACCACCGAGATCATGAAGGAGATCATCGGCCGGGACTTGGGCCTCTAGGCGCGGAACGCAAGAACGGCGCCCACTCTGCGAGAGTGGGCGCCGTTTTCGCGCGAAACTGCTGTCAGGCGGCCGGGGCGGCCGGGGGGGCCGGGGTGGTGACGGTGCCGGGCGCAGGTGTCTGGGTGGCCGGGGTGGTCTCGGGTGCGGTGACGGTCGCCGGTGTCTCGGGCGCCGGTGTCTGGGTGGCAGAGGTGGTCTCGGTTGCCGACGTGGTCGACGTGGTGCTGGTGGAGGTGGTGACGGGGGTCGGCGCCGCCGCCGGGTCCAGCACGGTGTCGATGATGTAGAGGCGCATGTGGTCCGCGCCGATACCGCCGCATTCGACCTTGGCGTCGTTGACCGTGATATCGCCGCCGCTGCCCTTGACGATGACCGGCTTGCCATGCTGGGTGTAGATGGTGCCCTCGATGTCGTCGGGGCCGAGGATGCCGAGCGCCATGTGGTAGTACACCAGTGCGGTCAACGCGACCGGGTCGGCCTTGAGCGACTCCAGCTGCTCGGGCGGCAGCTTCGCGAACGCCGCATCGCTCGGCGCGAACACGATGTACGGGCCGTTGTCGAGCACCGCGGCCACGTTCACCTCCGGGTTGACCTGGCCGGAGATGGCGTTGCTGAAGGTGGAGATCGCCGGAATGCTGGCCAGCGCGGTCGAGGACTGCGCCTTGGCCAGGCCCATCAGCGAACCGGGGCCGGAGGCCACCGACTTCACCGTGGCGTCGCACGTGGGGCCCTTCGGTTCCGCGATCACCATTCCGGGCGGGGTGGTGGGTTCGGCCTGGGCGATCACTGTGGTTCCTGCGAGGACGATGGCCGACGATGCGACCAGGACGCCGAAAAGTTTGCCGGTGCGAGCGTGCACGTGTTTTCCTCCCGCTCATGACTGGATCAGCGCGCATCAGCGAGGACGCGGCTGAAAGGTGTGTTCAAGCCTCGGCGTCCCCGCGGCGCCGGATGAATCGTATGCGCCACGGCGGGTCGCGCCAAATGCTACGGGACCGGGCGGCCTCCGGAGTTGCCGGCCTGCGCACCCCGGCGCACAGTGCCACGGCCACGAAACACAGCCCCGCCGCGAGGTAAAACGCCAGGTCACAGTCACCTTGCAGGTCCCGGATCCAGCCCGCGCCCGCAGCCGCGACTGCTGCTCCGAGCTGGTGTGACCCAAAAATCCCACCGAATACGATCGGCGACCTGGATCCGAAGAAATCGCGGCACGACACGATCGTCGGTGGGACGGTGGCCACCCCGTCCAGTCCGTAGAAAATGATGAATACCCAGGTGCCCGGCTCGGCGTGCGGGGGAGAGCAGCGACGGCAGCAGGAGCAGCGATACTCCCGCGCCTGCTGCTGTGTGTCTACTACGTCGGGCGCGGCGGCAGCGAATCGCGCGGTGACGCCGGCCTGCCACGCCTCGATGTCGGTTTTCAAAGTGGCGACGGTCCAGTTGTACGCCGTGCGGCGAGCGCCGAAATGGCGCGCCAACGCGCGGGCCTGGTCCTCGGTCGGGTCCAGCGTGAACCGGAATGCTTGCACACACCAGCCCTCTGGCACCTCGAATCTGGCCATCAGGCCGCCTGGGCGTCATCGGCTGCCGCAGCAAGGGCACGCGTGGCCCGGTTCTGTGCAGCGCATCTGCCCTAGAGCCGCGCACACATCGAAGTCAGGATCTCGGTCATATCCCGCACCGGATCGTCATCGACCTCGGCCGAACCGGTCCCGGTGTTCCACCACGATCCGGTGCACCGATCGATCACGCAGCAAGGCAAGAAACTTGCGGCGGTGCCCGTTCAACGCGCAACCAACCCCCATAACAACCAACCAACCCCCATAACAACCTTGTCGACCGGGATCTGCTGGGCCGTGGCCCATGCCGTCACCCGCGTCACCTGACGATCCCGATCCGCTTTCTGATCAGCCGACGACACCCGGGCCTGTTCCTACAACACACCACCGACAACTAACGACCACTCAACCTGCAACAGTTGACAGAGCCCATGTCTACGATGGCGCCCATGCCTTCACCGCTGATCATCCCCATCCAGGGCCGCGCCCCGCAGTTGCACGCCGAATCGTGGGTGGCGCCGAACGCCAGCGTGATCGGCCCGGTGACCCTCGCCGCGAAGGTCAGCATCTGGTACAACGCCACGCTGCGCGCCGAATTCGAGCCCATCGAGATCGGTTTCGGCTCCAACATTCAGGATGGTGTCACTGCTCACGTCGACCCCGGCTTTCCCTTGCGTATCGGGTCCGGGGTGAGCGTCGGCCACAACGCGGTGCTGCACGGGTGCACCGTCGAGGATGACTGCCTGATCGGCATGGGCGCGATCGTCCTCAACGGTGCGGTCATCGGGGCAGGTTCGCTGGTCGGAGCGGGGGCGGTCGTCCCGCAGGGCGCCGTCATCCCGCCAGGTTCGCTGGTCGCCGGCGTGCCGGGCAAGGTGCGCCGCGACCTCAGTGATGAAGAGAAGGCGGGCAACAAGCTGAACGCTCAGGTCTATCAGGGACTCATCGAGCTGCACCGCTAGCCGGTTTCATCCGACTGCCCGTGGGTACGTTGAGGCCGACTGCCCGTGGGTACGTTGAGGCTATGCAGATCTTGTTGACGGGTGCCACCGGCTATGTCGGCTCGCGCCTGGTCACCGAATTGATCGATTCAGGCCACGAGGTCGTGGTGACCAGTCGCAACACCGATCGGGTCGCTGCCTACGGCTGGTTCGACGACGTCAAGGTCGTATCGATGGACGCACGCCAATCTGATTCCGCGGCAGCGGCTTTCGATGCCGCTGGGGATATCGACGTGGTCCCGTTCTGACCATGCTCAGGCCGCTGCCCGGGCCGGCTCGAGCGGCGGTCCGAATGGGCCTGGATGCATTGGCCGATTTGACGGCGAAAGTCGATCCGCGGTGGCCGAACCCGTGCTGACCGAAC
>WOYS01000057.1:0-4287 GCA_011620645.1 Mycobacterium sp. | reverse complement strand
CCGTGCTGACCGAACTGTGGTGGCGAACCGAATCCGTCGGGGAGGCCGAACCACCATCAGTGGTGCGATGCCGGCGGATCATCGTGGCAGTGGTGCTGGTGATCGGCACCGCGCTGCTGGGACTGTCGCTGACCCGCTCACCGGGGGACGCCTCCTTCTACTGGCTCACCCTGGCGATGGCCGCCGTGTGGGCCGGGGGAGCGCGCCTGTCCGGTCCGCTACATGTGGGCACCGTCCGGTACCGAGGACGGGCCCATCGGCCGGTGGTGCTGGGCACCGCCGCAGGTGTGGCCCTCGCTGCGGCATTCGTGGTGGGCGGTCTGGTCGCCCGCGAGATTCCCGGTGTGCGCGAATACATCACCGGCGTACTGGAATTCGCGAATCAGGGTACGTTGCCGCTCGTGGTGTTCATCACCGTGACCAATGGCATCGCCGAGGAGTTGTTCTTCCGCGGCGCGCTGTACACGGCGCTGGGCAGGTTCTACCCGGCCGTCGTCTCCACGGCGATCTACGTCCTCGTGACGCTGGCATCCGGTAACCCGATGCTGGGCTTCGCGGCGATCCTGCTGGGTGCGGTCTCGGTGTACCTACGCCGGATCACCGGTGGTGTGCTGGCCTCGGTGCTCACCCATTTCTGGTGGGGGCTGGCGATGGTGCTCGCGCTGCCGCCGCTGTTCGGCGTCCAGTGATCGAGCGGGTGCGCCAACTCGCCGCGGGACATCCGCGCCGCCCCATTGATTTTCCGGGGGGCGAGGTCAGGAGTCGCCGAAGGTGGCCTTCCGGCCTTCCTGGAACGCCCGGGTGCCCTCGGCGAAATCCTTGGACGTCAGCAGGATTACCTGGCCCTCGCGCTCACGTCCGATCGCCGCTTCCAGTTCGGTGAGGGTGGCGTCATTGATGGCCTGCTTCGTCTTGCGCAGCGCGACCGCCGGACCGCCTGCCAGCGTGCCGAGCACCTTGTCCACGGCGGCGTCGAGTTCTTCGGCCGGGTGCACCGAGGTGACCAGGCCCCAGTCGTAGGCCTCGGCGGCGGTGATCCGCTCGGCCAGCAGCGCCATCCGCTGCGCCCGGATCCGGCCGACCGCGGCCGCGACCAACACCGACGCGCCGCCGTCGGGCATCAGTCCGATCTTGGTGAAGGGCAGTATGAAAAATGCCTTCTCCGAGGCGATTACGAGGTCGGCCGCGATGACCAGCGACACCCCGACACCGGCGGCGGGGCCCTGCACCACCGAGACGACGGGCTTGGGCAGCGCGACGATGGCGCGCACCGCGCGGTTGGCGGCGTCGACCACCACTGCCGGTCCGTTGACGGACTTGGCGGAGATGTCCTCGGCGCTGATACCGGCACCCGAGCTGAAACCGCGGCCCGCGCCGGACAACTTCACGACGCGGACCGCGGGATCTGTGGCGGCCTGCTCGAGGGCGTCGGCGATACCGCTCAGCATGGGCTCCGACAGAGAGTTCAGGGTGTCGGGGCGGTTCAGCGTCACCGACAGCACGCCATCGGCGAGCTCCACGGTCAACTGATCGATGCTGCTGTACGTCATGGGTACGCCCTCAGATTCGGCGGGTGGGTGACCCGTGCCCGGTCGACTTGGTTATACAAGTAAGCTGTCCCGGCGGTCAACTACTCGGCACTCAACGGCGAAGGACGGTAGGCATGGCGGGACCACTGCAGGGTTTGAGAGTCGTCGAATTGGCCGGTATCGGCCCCGGCCCGCACGCGGCGATGATTCTGGGCGATCTCGGCGCCGACGTGGTGCGCGTCGATCGCCCGACGGCCACCAACGGAGCGATCAAGGATGCGACGCTGCGCAATCGGCGCTCGGTCACCGCGGACCTGAAATCCGATGAGGGACGGCAGTTCGTACTCGATCTGGTCGCCAAGGCCGATGTGCTGATCGAGGGTTTCCGCCCAGGTGTCACCGAGCGTCTCGGGCTGGGTCCGGAGAACTGCGCGAAGGTCAATGAGAAGCTGGTCTACGCCCGGATGACCGGGTGGGGTCAGGATGGTCCGCGGGCGCTGCAGGCCGGTCATGACATCAACTACATCTCGCTCAACGGTGTATTGCACGCGATCGGGCGTAAGGGTGAGCGGCCCGTGCCGCCGCTGAATCTGGCCGGTGATTTCGGTGGTGGGTCGATGTTCCTGCTGCTGGGTATCTTGTCGGCGCTGTGGGAGCGGCAGACCTCGGGCAAGGGGCAGGTGGTCGATGCGGCGATGATCGATGGATCTTCGGTGCTGATCCAGATGATGTGGGCCTTCCGCGCGCAGGGCGTGTGGTCCGATGAGCGCGGCACCAACATGATCGATACCGGCGCCCCCTACTACGACACCTACGAGACCGCCGACGGCAAGTACTTCGCCATCGGCGCGATCGAGCCGCAGTTCTACGCCGAGTTGCTGGCCAAGCTGGGCCTGGATCCCGCGACGCTGCCTGCGCAGAATGACGTGAGCCGGTGGGAGGAACTGCGCGCCACCTTCACCGAGGTGTTCAAGACCAAGGATCGCGACGACTGGGCCTCGGTGTTCGCCGGCTCGGATGCCTGCGCGACGCCGGTGCTCGCGTTCGGTGAAGTGCTCGACGAAGCCCATATCGCCGCCCGCTCCACCTTCTACGAGACCCAGCACGGTCTGCAGCCGATGCCTGCCCCGCGCTTCTCGCGCAGCGAGACGGCCGTGCCGACTCCGCCGCCGCTGATCGGCGCCGACAACCAATCGATACTCGACGACTGGGTGTAGTCCCAACCAACCGGTAGGTCGGCTGTGGGTCGGCCGGTGACGAAACGAAGTTCGGAACGTGCAAATCAAGGATTCGGTAGCGGTTGTCACCGGCGGGGCCTCGGGCCTCGGCTTGGCGACGGTCAAGCGACTGCTCGACGCCGGTGCCTCGGTGGTCGTCATCGACCTCAAGGGTGAGGAAGTGGTCGCTGAGCTGGGCGAGCGTGCCAAGTTCGTGGCGGCCAACGTCACCGATGAGGACGCGGTCAGCAAGGCTCTCGATGTGGCCGAGTCGCTCGGCCCGGTGCGCGTCAACGTCAATTGCGCCGGTATCGGTAATGCCATCAAGACCCTCGGTAAGGATGGCCCGTTCCCGCTGGACGCTTTCCGCAAGGTCGTCGAGGTCAACCTGATCGGCACGTTCAACGTGCTGCGGTTGGCCGCTGAGCGCATCGCCAAGACCGATCCGGTGGGCGAGGAGCGCGGCGTCATCATCAACACCGCGTCCGTTGCCGCATTCGACGGGCAGATCGGCCAGGCCGCATACTCGGCGTCCAAGGGCGGCGTCGTCGGCCTGACCCTGCCGGTCGCACGTGACCTGTCGCGCAGCCTGATCCGCGTGGTCACCATCGCTCCGGGATTGTTCAAGACCCCGCTACTGGGCTCGCTGCCCGAAGAGGCACAGAAGTCGCTGGGCCAGCAGGTGCCGCATCCGGCGCGGCTGGGCGACCCGGACGAGTACGGCGCGCTGGCCGTGCATATCGTGGAAAATCCGATGCTCAACGGCGAGGTCATCCGACTGGATGGCGCGATCCGTATGGCCCCCCGGTGAACGACGAGACGATATGCCACTGGTAACGAAGTTCACCGAGGCATTCGGTGTCGAACACCCGATCGCCCAGGGCGGTATGCAGTGGGTGGGTCGCGCCGAACTGGTTGCGGAGGTGGCGAATGCGGGCGGCCTGGGCTTCATCACGGCGCTCGCCCAGCCGAGCTCCGGCCGATCTCTGGCCAACGAGATCGCCAAGACCCGCAATCTGACGGACAAGCCGTTCGGGGTGAACCTGGCGATCCTGTCGTCGATCACTTCACCGCCCTATGACGAGTACTGCAAGGTGATCGTCGATTCCGGGATCAAGATCGTGGAGGCCGCGGGGGTGAATATGGGCATGCGGTTCATGGCCACTGTCGAGTCGTGTATCCACCAGAACGTCAAGGACGCCATCGTGGCGACCGATGAGCGGGGCACCGAGCTGATTTCCGGGATGGTCAACGAGGCCGAGGACATCATCACCCCGGCCGGCTGGCAGGCATGGTCGCCATCGATGAGCCGGAGGGGGCCACCGCGTAGGGCTGCAGAGCGCGTGGTCCGATAAGGACAGAAGACCGCCCGGTCGAGGCCGCGAGGAAACTCGCGGTGTTCGGTCGGGCGGTCTCGTTTCGCCCGGTTGGTTCGCTCGGTTAGAAGGGCGGTGGGTTCGCTTCGTGGTCGGCGCGTTCCAGGGCCAGTGCGATCTCGTTGCGTTTTCGTTCGGTGGTGGTGCGTTGGGTGCGGTTTTGGG
>WOYS01000034.1:58528-60571 GCA_011620645.1 Mycobacterium sp. | reverse complement strand
TCGGCCACCGAGTCGTCATGGATGAGCACCGCATGCTGCTGTGAATTTCCCCCTCACCCCGCGCGGCCTTGGACGGGTCAGGCGTGCAACTCCTCGAACTTCCTGATGGAACGCTCGATATCGCCCTTGACCGCGCGGGCGGCGACCGACCCGATCGGGCCGAACAGCGGCGGCCCGCCCAATTCGACCGTGACGTCGAACTTGCAGCCCGATGACGTGGGCTTCACCGTCATCTTCAGTCCGTACTTGGTGCCGCCTACGCCCTTGCCCGTCACCTCCATCAGATGCGGTGCATCCATCTTGCGCACCGTCCAGGTGACGCGATTGCGCATCCCCTTCGCGCCGGCCACCCCGATCAGGGTGGTGCCGACCGTCAGCTCATCGGGTATATCGCTGCGCCAGCCTTCGTGCATCACCAGCCAATCCCCCAGCTCGTTGAGATTCGACGCGTGCTCCCACGCGGTCTGCGGGCTGAGTGTCAATTCGCGGGACAGTTCGAGCTTGGCCATGGCCGGAATGCTACTTGCTTCGGTGCAGTGGATGACGCCCAAATCGCTAAAGCCGACGCCGGCAATCTCACGTGGGTATCGCCGCGGGTGCCGCCGGCTATCTGTCGGAGTACCCGTCGGCCACCGTCGTCGCCCTCACCGAAGGGTTGCAGACCAGCTGCCGGCGCCTGTGCATCGCACTACCGGATACCGGTTTCCGTTGGCTCACTGTTGATTTCGATCCCATCATGCTAAGGCGAGCTCGCGCAGTACGAGATCGGTTGTGCCCCAATCCATGCACTTGTCGGTGACCGACTGACCGTAGGTGAGCGGGCGCGACTCGGGGGCTTGGGCGCCGGCGACGAGGAAGCTCTCCAGCATCACGCCGCTGACCGGCAGACCGTCGCGCACCAGCTGCGCCACCGCGGCCGCCACGCCCGCCTGTCGGACATGGTCCTTGCCCGAATTGGCGTGGCTGCAGTCGATCACGACCCGGCCGGGCAATCCGGCCGCGGTCAGCTTGGTCGCGGTGTCCTTGACCGATTCGGCATCGTAGTTGGGGCCTGCTGTGCCGCCGCGCAGGATCACATGGCAATCCTCGTTACCCTCGGTGTTCACCAGCACACCGCGGCCCATATCGTCCATGCCGAAGAAGACGTGCTGGGCGGCAGCGGCTTTCACGCCGTCGACGGCCACCTGGATGTTGCCGTCGGTGCCGTTCTTGAAGCCGACCGGCATCGACAGCCCCGACGCCAGCTGGCGGTGCACCTGAGATTCGGTGGTTCGGGCGCCGATGGCACCCCAGGCAACCGCGTCCGCGATGTACTGCGGGCTGGTCGGTTCCAGGAACTCGCACCCCACCGGAAGACCGATGTCGATGATGTCGAGCAGCAGTTGCCGGGCGATGCGCAGACCTCGGGCCACATCGAAGGTGCTGTCCATCCCGGGATCGTTGATCAGGCCCTTCCAGCCGATCGTGGTGCGCGGCTTCTCGAAGTAGACCCGCATCACTATCTTCAGCCGGTCACCGAGTTCGTCGGCGACCTTGACCAGCCGGCAAGCGTAGTCCAGCGCCGCGGCCGGGTCATGCACCGAACAGGGCCCCACGACCACCAGCAGGCGACTGTCGCGTCCGGCCAGGATGTCGGCGAACTCGTCGCGGTCGCGGGCCACCAGTTCGGCACGCCGGGCGCCCAGCGGGAACTCGGTGAGCACATCATGCGGGCTGGGAATCTCGCTGAAACTGCGAATCCGCCGGTCCGATGTCGAGGGTGCGGTGGCGGTCTGCGCCAGGTTCACGGTGGTGCCTTTCCGGTATGGGCACCCGAGTGACATCTCCGGGCGCCCTTGAATGACGAAAGGCAGCGACCGCAATAGGTCACTGCCTGGGCTCCGGGTGGATGCGTGCTTAGTGCCGCGCTTTATCGGCTCCGCCCGGAGCCTCGATAAAGCGCCAATAGCCGGCGCATGCACAGATGATCACGTGAGTGAGGCTACACGGCTGCCCGAAGCGATATCAACCTCCGCCACCGCAGCATCCTCCACCACCGTCACC
>WOYS01000034.1:39293-58428 GCA_011620645.1 Mycobacterium sp. | reverse complement strand
CCACCACCGTCACCGCCGCTGCTGGAGATGCCGTCCGGCCCGACGCCCACCGCACCGGTTGATCCGGCGGCCCACCGCGTCCGCCTGGACCGCAAGGTGGCAACTTCACGCCGATACTGCTCTTGGGGGTCTCGTCGGCCAGCAGGCGGGAACGTCGCCAGCGGCGGGCGACGCTGACCAATACGGCCATACCCGCGCTCATGCGCGAATATTGCGCCTGGTCAGCGCACGGTGCCTATCCTATGACGGTGTGACAGGCGGTGATACCGGCTAAGGCTTGAGCCGCCAAGCGTAGGCGGCGATACCCACTCCGATGAGCGCGATGATCGGTCCGAGCACCGACCACTCGGTGGTGTTGCTCATGGGGCTTCCCTCCACGGCACCGAACCCCTGAAAGGCGAACAGGGTTCCGAACATTCCGATGATTATTCCGATGACCAACACCGCGATACGCATACGTTCGACAGTAGCCTCAGTGTCGATGAACGCACCCGCATCAAAACCCTGACCGTGCAGCGCGCGGCTACCCGCGACCCTGACGTCAACTATTGGTTGACGGGCGGCGCGCCCCAACTCCTCAAGGACCTGGCGACCGCGCTACTCGGTTCCGACGAGTACTTCCCGCCGGCTGGATCGGCTAAACCGCAGAAGCTCCGGACCGCCTGACCCGATCGACGGTCAGTCAGCTCGATTGCGATTGCGCCGCGGCGGTCAACGCCAGCATGCGCGATGTCGCGCGCAGATACTTCTTGCGGAAGCCGCCGGCCACCATCTCATCGCTGAAGATGGTGTCCAGCTTGGTGCCCGAGGCCAGAATCGGAATACCGGCGTCGTACAACCGGTCCGTCAGCGCTACCAGTCGCAACGCCACACTCTGATCGTTGATCAGATGCACACCGGTGATGAACACCTCGGTGACATCGTCGATCAACACGTGATACCGCGACGGATGCATGGTCGCCAGGTGCGCGCACAGGGCATCGAAATCATCAAGTGTCGCACCGGCTTTCGCGGCAGCCGCGGTGCGCACCTGGTCATCGGTCAACGGTTCGGGCGCCGGCGGCAATCCGCGGTGCCGATAGTCGGGACCCTCGATGCGGATGGTGGTGAAGATCGCGGACAGCGTGTGGATCTCACGCAGGAAATCCTGGGCGGCGAAGCGGCCCTCACCGAGCTGCTCGGGCAGCGTGTTCGACGTCGCGGCGATGGACACACCGCGCTCCACCAGAGCGGAGAGCAATCGGGAGATCAGCGTGGTGTTACCCGGATCGTCGAGTTCGAACTCGTCGATGCAGACCACCGAGTAGGCCGCGAGCAGGTCGATACATTCGGCAAAGCCGAACACGCTGGCCACCTGTGTCAGCTCCCCGAAGCTCGCGAACGCCGCGGGACCCTCACCCGCCGCCGACAACGTGTAGTAGGTCGAGGCCAGCAGGTGGGTCTTGCCGACACCGAAACCGCCGTCGAGGTACATCCCGACACCGGGCAGCACCTCACGCTTGCCGAACAACTTCTTCTTACCGGCCCGGCGCTCCACGGCCTGAGCGCAGAAATCGCGGCAGTGCCCGACGGCGGCGGCCTGCGACGGTTCGGACGGATCCGGCCGGTAGGTGTCGAAGCTGACATCGGCGAATGTCGGGGGTGGTACCAGCTGCGCGATCAGCCGTTCCGGGGTGACGCTCGGTCGCCGATCGACCAGTCCGGCGACACCGCACGCGCTTTTCATGTCAGGCACCCTATCGACGTGCTGCAATGTTGCCCATGCCGGATAGCACCGCTGGGACGGAACTCACAGCTCTCGAACCGGTCTCCACTGCCGCCGACGACCGACTCGGGCAGTACTACGCCTACCCGGAAAACCTCAGCTCGTGCTGGGTGCGGGCCAATTTCATCAGTAGTCTCGACGGCGCCGCCACCGCCGACGGCCGCTCCGGCGTCCTGGGCGGTCCCGGGGACCGCGCGGTGTTCCGGCTGATGCGTGAGCTGGCCGATGTGGTGGTGGTGGGTGCGGGCACCGTTCGCATCGAGACGTACTCTGGCGCGCAGCTGGGAGTGGCCGAGCGGCAGCGCCGCCACGCGCGTGGACAACGCGAGTTGCCGCCCATTGCGATCGTCACCCGCTCGGCGAACCTCGATCGCGACCTGCCGGTGTTCACCCAGACCGAGGTCCCGCCGCTGCTGCTGACCACCCACAACGCCGTTGCCGACGCCCGGGCCCGATTCGCCGGCCTGGCCGACGTCTACGACTGCTCGGCCGCCGACACCGGCAGTGTCGACCTGGCCGTCGCGGTTCGCAAACTGGCCGGACTCGGCTTGACCCGCGTGCTCACCGAGGGCGGTCCAAGCCTCCTCGGCGCGATCATCCACGACGGCCTGCTCGACGACCTGTGCCTGACCATCGCCCCGACGGTCGTCGGCGGCTGGTCGAAACGGATCTCCGACGGGCACGGTGAACTCATCACGCGACTGCAGCGCCGGCACGTCCTCAGCGATGACGAGGGCTACCTGTACACGCGCTACAGCCGCGAGGAAAGGCCGAGCTGATCGCTACTGTGGTCGGCATGCTGGCCCGAAGTCTGTCGACGATCGCACTGTCGTCGGTCGCAGTACTCATCACCTCGTGCGCGCCGCTGCTGGCGGCCAACCCGCGCTACGCCACCGATGACGGAGCGGGGCCGCAGGGTGCGCCGCCGATGACCAGTGATGCGTCGGGCCCGCCCGCACTGGAGGCACCCAAGAACGACCTGTCCTGGACCGACTGCACCTCGCGGGTGTTCAGCGAGGCCGCTGTGCCTGCGATGCCGGGCATCAAATTGGACTGCGCCACCTACGACGCCGATCTGGATTCGATCAAGGGCGCCAACGGCTCCATCACCATCGGCGTGGTGCGGGCCACTTCGGTGGACACTCCCCCCGGCGCCGGACCTCTGGTGATGACCACCGGCACGGACCTGCCGTCGTCGTCCCAGCTGCCGGTGTGGTTGTCACGTGCCGGCGCGGACATTCTGAAGAAGAACCCGATCGTCGCCGTCGACCGGCGCGGCACCGGATTGTCCGACCCTATCTCCTGCCGGGATACGCTCGACCGGCAGGAGATGATCGACCAGACCCAGTTCGAACCCGGTGACGACCCGGTGGCCAAGCTGAGCGCGATCGTCCAGACCGCCACGACCACCTGCACCGACACCATCGCCCCCGGCGACTCGGCCTACGACAACGCCCACGCCGCCGAGGACATCGAACGCCTGCGCAGCACCTGGGATGTGCCGACGATCGCGCTGCTGGGTATCGGCAACGGTGCGCAGGTCGCATTGGCCTACGCCGGATCCCACCCGGACAAGGTCGCCCGTCTGGTGCTCGACTCGCCGCTGCCACTGGCCATCGGCGCCGAGACCGCCACCGAACAGAAGGTCAAGGGACAGCAAGCCGCAGTCGACGCGTTTGCCGCCCAGTGCGCCGCCACCAACTGCCCACTGGGCCCTGATCCCAAGGGCGCCATCGACGCGCTGCTGACCGCCGCGCGAAACGGCGACGGCCCCAACGGTGCCTCGCAAGCGGCCGTGGCGGACGCGATCACGACCGCACTGGCGTTGCCGCGCGGTGACCGGGTCAGCACCACCAATGCGCTGGCCGGCGCCATCGCCTCCGCACGCAGCGGTGACACCAACGCGATGACCAACCTGATCACCCAGGCCGAGACCATCCGCCAGACCGACGGCCAGTTCGTCAACAGTTGCAGCGATGCGCTGAACCGGCCCACCCCCGACCGGGTCCGCGAACTCGTCGTCGCGTGGGACCGGGCGTTCCCGCAGTTCGGCACCATTGGGGCGCTGCGGATGGTCAACTGCCTGAGCTGGCCGAGCGGCACGGCGCCGCAGGACCCCAAGGATCTGAAGATCCCGGTGCTACTACTGGGTGTGCAGAACGACCCCATCGTCGGCAACGAAGGTGTGGCCGCAGTCGCAGCGACCATCATCAACGCCGGCTCCAACAGCAAGCGGGTGATCTGGCAGGGCATCGGTCATGGCGCTAGCATCTACACCTCGTGCGCGCTGCCGCCGGTGATCGGCTACCTGGAGACCGGCAAACTGCCCGAGACTGACACGTTCTGCCCCGCCTGAGCGGACCATCAGAGGTTGCGGTGTACGGTGCGCTGGTGTCGTTCCTGCCCTCAGGTGTGCTGAACGCCTTTCGCCCCAGCACCACACCGCCGAGCACCGCAACGATCCTGCGGTCGATCCTGTGGCCCGTCGCCATCGTGTCGGTGATCCACCGCAGCTACGTACTGGCCACCAACGGGTACATCACCGACGATTTCGGCCCCGTCTACCGCGCTGTGGTCAATTTCAAAATGGGCTGGGACATCTACAACGAGAACTTCCATCAGGTGGACCCGCACTACCTGTACCCGCCCGGCGGCACCCTGCTGCTGGCGCCGTTCGGCTACCTACCCGTCGACGCCGCGCGCTACTGGTTCATCACCTTCAACGTGCTCGCGATCCTGATCGCCGCCTACCTGCTGCTGCGCATGTTCGGTTACACGCTGTCCTCGGTCGCCGCGCCGGCGCTGCTGCTGGCCATGTTCTGCACCGAATCCGTCACCAACACTTTGGTGTTCACCAACATCAACGGCTGCATGCTGCTCGGCGGGGTGCTGTTCTTCCAGTTCCTGCTCAAGGGTGGACGCAACGCCGAACTGCTGGCGGGCGCCGCGATCGGGCTGACGCTGGTAGTCAAGCCATCGCTGGCACCGCTGCTGCTGTTGCCGCTGCTGAACCGCCAGTTCTACACGCTGATCACCGCGTTCGGCATGCCGCTGGTGTTCAACGCGGTGGCCTGGCCGATGGTCTCGGACCCGATGAGCTTCATCCGCAACACCGTGCCCTACTTCCTGTCCACCCGGGACTACTTCAACTCCTCCATCCTGGGTAACGGTGTCTACTACGGGCTTCCGATGTGGCTGATCCTATTGCTGCGCATCGGATTCCTTCTGCTGGCCGCGGCGAGTCTGTACCTGCTGTACCGCTACTACCGTGAGCGCGACCCGCTGTTCTGGATGCTCACGTCATCCGGGGTATTGCTCATCGCGTCGTTCCTGGTGCTGTCGCTGGGCCAGGCTTACTACTCGATGATGCTTTTCCCGTTCCTGATGACGGTGGTACTGCGCAATTCGGTGCTGCACAACTGGCCGGCCTGGCTGGCGGTGTACGGGTTCATGACGATGGACCGCTGGCTGCTGGTCCATTGGCCGACCACCGGGCGCTTCCTGGAGTACATGAAGATCACCTACGGCTGGTCGCTGATGCTGGTGGTGGTGTTCTGCGTGCTGTACTTCCGCTACCTGGACGCCAAGTCCGAAGGCCGACTGCATTCCGGTATCGATCCGCTGTGGATGACGGACGAGCACAGACGCGCTAGCGTGAAATCATGACATACAGAGGGCAGCAGCAACGCGACCCGGGAAACGGCGCAGCCGGTCCCAAGCTCGAGCTGACCGACGACCAGTGGCGCGAGAAGCTCAACCCCGCCGAGTTCGCGGTGCTGCGCCGCGCCGGCACCGAACGGCCCTTCACCGGTGAGTATACCGACACCAAGACCGCCGGCGTCTACGCTTGCCGGGCCTGCGGGACCGAGCTGTTCCGCAGCACCGAGAAGTTCGAATCCCATTGCGGCTGGCCGTCTTTCTTCGACCCCGCCAACTCGGACGCGGTGACCCTCAAGCGCGATGACACGCTCGGCATGACCCGCATCGAGGTGGTGTGCGCCAACTGCCATAGCCACCTCGGCCACGTCTTCGAGGGTGAGGGCTACCCGACGCCCACCGACCAGCGCTACTGCATCAATTCGATATCGCTGCGTCTGGTGCCGGCCGGCGCAACCTCAACGAACTGAGCATGTCCCGCTGTCAGGGCAGCTTTGCCAGCAGTTGCTCGACGGCAACCCGCGGACCGGTGAAGAACGGCGTCTCCTCGCGAACATGCCTGCGTGCCTCGGTATAACGCAGCTTCCACATCAGCTCCACGATGCGGCCGAGATCGGGCCCTTCGAACGCCAGTATCCACTCGTAATCACCGAGCGCGAAGGCCGGGACGGTGTTGGCGCGCACGTCCGGGTACTCGCGGCCCGCCATCCCGTGGTCGACGAGCATCTTGCGGCGCTCATCGTCGGGCAGCAGATACCAGTCCAGCGACCGCACGAACGGGTAGACGCACACGTAGTCACCAGGGTCCTCACCGGCGATGAAGGCCGGGACATGGCTCTTGTTGAATTCGGCCGGGCGGTGCAGCGCCACCACACTCCACACCGGGTCGCTGGCCAGACCCAGCGTGGTCCGGCGGAACGCCGAATAGGTGGCCTGCAAGTCCTCGACGCGTTCGGCATGCGTCCAGATCATGTAATCGGCATCGGCCCGGAACCCGGTGACATCGTAGAGACCGCGGACGACGACGCCGTTGCCCTCCTGCTGCTTGAGGAAGGTCGCGGTCTCGTCGATCACGGCGGCGCGGTCGTCATCGAGCGCCTCGGGCTGGACGGCGAAGACCGAGATCATCATGTACCTGGTCATGGAGTTGAGCGAGTCGTAATCGAGCTTGGCCATGGGCCTATCGTGCCATGCGCGGAGCCACCAGTTCCACGGCCGCCCTGGTCGCCGAGCCGACACACGCGGGCACCCCGATTCCGTCCAGGTAACCACCCGCGACGGCCAGCGTCGGCGGCAGCCCGGCCCGCACCTCGGTCACCAGATCGGCATGCCCGGGGCCGTATTGGGGCATCGCGTCGATCCAGCGCTGCACCCGGTAGTCGACAGGGTCGGCGGCGATGCCGAACACATTCTGCAGATCCTGCAGTGACCAGTTCAACAGCTCGTCATCGCCGACGTTGCGGGCCACCTTGTCGCCGAACCGCCCGTACGACAACCGCACCAGTTCCACGTTGCCGCGACGGCCCCACTTGCGCGATGTCAACGTGATTGCCTTGGTGTGCAACTGTTCACCGGTCGCGACGAGGACCCCGGACTGGTCCGGAAGCGGCGTGCCACCCGGCAGCGCCAGCGCCACCAGCGCCGTCGAGGCCACCCCGATGCGCCGAGCGGCCGCCGCACTGCGCGGGGCGATGTGTTCGACGAGCCGGACCAGCCGCGGCGCGGGCACGGCCAGCACCACGGCGTCGGCCGGCCAGTGACCGTTCTCGTCGTCGATCAACTCCCAGCCGTGCGCCGCACGCTGAACCCGCTCGATCCCCACCTGTGCCCACCGCAGATCGGCGCGCCGGGCCAGCTCATCGACCAGCACCGCGTAACCGCCGTCCAGCGCGCCGAACACCGGCCCCGGCGCCGGTGGCGGCAGCGCGCTGCGCACCGCGTCGGTGAGGCTGCGGGCGCCACGATCCAGCGCGGCCGCCAGGGTCGGCAGCGCCGACCGCAGCCCGATGGTGGCCGCCGAGCCGGCGTACACACCAGTGAGCAGGGGCTCCACCGAGCGGGTCACCACCTGGGCGCCGAACCGGTCACCGACCAGATCGGCGACCGATGCGTCCGCACCCGGCCGCCAACTGAAGGCGCGGCTGCGTTCGTCGGCGATCTGGGCCACCGTGGCGGCATCGACGAGTCCGGCCACCGACTCGGCGCTCGCGGGAATGCCCTGCAGGGTGCCCGCGGGCAGCGGATGCAGCCGGCCCTGGCTGTAGATCAGCGGTCGGGCACCGGCACTGGCGACCTGCCGACCGGTGAGCCCGAGCTCGGCGACCAGGGCCGTCACCTCCGGACGGCGGGTGAGAAATGCCTCCGCGCCGACATCCATCGACATGCCGCCGACCTGTTCGGTGCGAAGCACACCGCCGAGCCGGTCAGCCGGGTCGAACAACGTGATCGACGCGTCCGGACCGGCCGCAACCCGCAGCCGGTAGGCCGCGGTCAGGCCCGAAATACCGCCTCCGACAACGCAGTACGTGGCGTTCACAATGAATGCACCAGTGTGACGAGCTCGGTCAACACCCCGGGGTCGGTGCGCGGCAGCACACCGTGACCCAGGTTGAAGATATGGCCGGACGCCCCGGCGGCGATCGCCGTGCGACCGTCCTCGATGACCGCACGGGCGGCGCTCTCGACCACCGGCCAACCCGCCAGCAGAACCACCGGATCGAGGTTGCCCTGCAGCGCGGTGCCCGGCGCGACCCGGCCGGCTGCCGCGGTCAGCGAGGTCCGCCAGTCCACCCCCACCACAGTGGCCCCGGCCTCGCCCATCGCGCCGAGCAGTTCGGCGGTGCCCACCCCGAAGTGGGTCATCGGGACACCACGGGAGGCCAGCGTCGCGAATATCCGTGAGCTGTGCGGCAGCACATGGGTGCGGTAATCGGCCAGCGAGAGCGTCCCGGCCCACGAATCGAACAGCTGGATGGCGTCGACGCCGGCGTCGAGCTGAGCCTGCAGGAACTCGATGGTCAGATCGGTCAGGGAGGTCATCAGCGCGTGCCAGGTCGCGGTCTCACCGAACATCATCGCCTTGGTCTTCTCGTGGTTGCGGCTGGGACCGCCCTCCACCAGGTAGGACGCCAAGGTGAACGGAGCACCTGCGAACCCGATCAGCGGCACCGCACCCAATGCCGGCACCAGCAGCGATATCGCATCGCTGATCGCGCTGACCTGGCCGCGTTCCAGCGGCTTGAGGGTGTCGACATCGGCGCGGGACCGGATCGGGTGCTCGATCACCGGGCCGACATCGGGGACGATGTCGAGCGCAACATCGGCCGCGCGCAGCGGCACCACGATGTCGGAGAACAGAATGGCGGCGTCGACGCCGTGCCTTCGCACCGGCTGCAGCGTGATCTCGCAGACCAATTCCGGGTCGAAGCAGGCTTCGAGCATCTTGTGGTTGGCGCGCAGCGCCCGGTATTCGGGCAGCGAACGTCCTGCCTGGCGCATGAACCACACAGGGGTGCGGGCAGGGGTGCGGCCGGTGGCAGCGGCGAGAAACGGCGACTCTGACAGGTCACGACGGGTGCTCATCGGCCCCTATGTTGCCATGGGCGCCAAGATCGGCGCGCCTGCGCACGGGTGAGACGAGATGGGTCTAGCGTCCACCAATGTGACGTCCGCCGAACCGGCTCAGTTCCGCACCGCGGTTGCGGCCATGAATGCCGCTACGGTTCGGCCCGAAATCGAGCTCGGCCCGATCCGGCCGCCGCAGCGGTTGGCCCCGTTCAGTTACGCACTGGGTGCCGAAGTGCGCCATCCCGACGCCCCGGTCGTGCCGGAGCGTTCCGAAGGTGATGCGTTCGGGCGGTTGATCCTGCTGCACGATCCGGAGGGCGCCGAGGCCTGGGATGGCACCATGCGGCTGGTCGCCTATATCCAGTCCGACCTGGACTCCACCGAAGCCGTGGACCCGCTGCTGCCCGAGGTTGCCTGGAGCTGGCTGGTGGATGCGTTGGCCGAGCACGGCGAAGCGGTCACCGCCCTGGGCGGCACCGTCACCGCGACCACTTCGGTGCGCTACGGCGACATCTCCGGCCCGCCTCGCGCCCACCAACTGGAACTCCGTGCGTCCTGGACGGCGACCAACCTCGAGTTGGGTCCGCACGTCCAGGCCTTCTGCGAGGTCCTCGAGCACGCGGCCGGCCTGCCGCCCGCAGGAGTGACCAGCTTGGGCTCCCGCACCCGCGCCTGATATGGCCGAACCCGAAGAACCCGGGGACGCACCCGAATCGGAAGCGACTCCCCTGCTGGCGCCTGCCGACGGCGTACCTCCGGTTGCCCTGTACCCGAGTGACATCGTGCGGGCCGCCGACAAACTGGCCGCAGGCACCGGACCGTTCGCCATCGACGCCGAACGTGCGTCGGGTTTCCGGTACTTCAACCGCGCCTACCTGATTCAGATCCGCCGGGCCGGCGCGGGCACCGTTCTGATCGATCCGGTGAACCACGGCGGCGACTCGCTGCAGGTGATGGCGCCGTTGGCGCAGGTGCTGGGCACCGCCGAGTGGGTGCTGCACGCGGCCGATCAGGATCTGCCGTGCCTGGCCGAACTGGGGATGACTCCACCGAGCCTGTATGACACCGAATTGGGCGCCAGGTTGGCCGGATTCGATCGGGTGAACTTGGCCGAGATGGTGCGCCGTCTGCTGGGTCTGGGTCTGGTGAAGGGCCACGGCGCCGCCGATTGGTCCAAGCGGCCACTGCCCGCCGATTGGCTGAACTACGCCGCACTCGATGTCGAGGTGCTGCTCGAGTTGCGCGACGCCATTGCCACGGTTCTGCAGGAGCAGGGCAAATCAGATTGGGCCGCAGAGGAATTCGAGTTTCTGCGGACCTCAGAGCCGACCCTCACCAGGCGGGATCGATGGCGTCGCACCTCCGGTATCCACAAGGTGCGTGATCCCCGTGCGCTGGCCGCGGTGCGCGAACTGTGGACCACCCGCGACGATATCGCCCAGCGGCGCGATATCGCGCCCGGCCGCATACTGCCCGACGCGGCGATCGTCAACGCCGCCACCGTCGATCCCGATACCGTCGAAAAGATCACCGCGCTACCGGTATTCGGCGGTAGCCGGCAACGCCGCAGTGCGCAGGTGTGGCTTGACGCGTTGGCACGGGCCCGTCAGGACCCGAATCCGCCGACGGGTTCCGAACCGCTCAACGGTCCGCCTCCCCCGGCTCGCTGGTCCCGGCGTAAACCCGAAGCCGCCGAACGCCTCGAAGCTGCACGCAATGCCCTATCCGAGCTGTCTCAACGGGTTTCGGTGCCCACCGAGAATATGTTGACTCCCGATACGGTCCGGCGGCTGTGCTGGGATTGGCAACCGGTCGAGGACATCGGGTCGGCCGTCGAGGAATTCCTGGTGCAGGCCAAGGCCCGGCAGTGGCAACGTGAGCTGACGGTGCCGGTGCTGACGGTGGCGCTGAACCCGAAGCCGCCGGAATCCGAAGGCGCTGCGCCCTAGTCGAGCCGGTGGTCGACGTGCTCGCCCACCGATGCACCCAGTGCGGCAACCCAGCCGGTGATGCGACGTGCGACGTGCCGGTCGGTCAGACCGACCTCGGTGAGCACTTCGCCCCGTGAACCGTGCGCCTGAAACTCCTGCGGCACACCGACATCCCGGCATGGCACATCGATCTCGGCGGCCCGCAGTGCGGCCGACACCGAGGACCCGACGCCACCGTGCACACCGCTGTCCTCGACGGTGACGACGAGTTTGTGCGCCGACGCCAACGTGTGCAGCGCCCGCGGTATGGGCAGAACCCAGCGCGGGTCGACCACGGTTACCCCGATGCCCTGCTGCTGCAACCGCTGGGCGACCGCGAGCCCCATCTGGGCGAATGATCCGACAGCGACCAACAGCACGTCCTCGGAAAGACCGGGCCCGGGCTTGGCCAGGATGTCCACACCGTCACGGCGCTCCAGTGCCGGAATATCTTCGCCGACAGCACCTCTCGGGAACCGGATGGCGGTCGGGCCGTCCTTGACGTCCAGCGCCTCGCCGAGTTCCTCACGCAACCGGGTCGCATCCC
Source organism: Mycobacterium sp. (assembly GCA_011620645.1). Taxonomy (GTDB): domain Bacteria; phylum Actinomycetota; class Actinomycetes; order Mycobacteriales; family Mycobacteriaceae; genus Mycobacterium. Next base: position 46,922 of record WOYS01000034.1, on the reverse strand, counting down.
GCGGGGCCGCGACGCGCATGCCGGGCACGATGCCCAGGATCGACAGGTCCCACATACCGTGGTGACTCGCGCCGTCAGGTCCGGTGACACCGGCGCGATCCAGCACGATCGTCACCGGAAGCTTGTGCAGCGCAACGTCCATCATCATCTGGTCGAAGGCGCGGTTGAGGAAGGTGGAGTAGATCGCCACCACCGGGTGCATGCCACCCATCGCCAAACCCGCGGCCGAGGTCATCGCGTGCTGCTCGGCGATGCCGACGTCGAAAAGACGGTCCGGGAACTGCAATCCGAACGGCGCCAGCCCGGTGGGGCCCGCCATGGCCGCGGTGATCGCGACGATATCGCGGCGGCGGCGCGCGATCTTGATGAGCTCATCGGAGAAGGTGCCGGTCCAGCCGGGTGCCGACACGGCGGTCGCCAGCCCGGTGAGCGGGTCGATGACACCGCAGGCATGCATCTGCTCGGCCTCGTCGGCTTCCGCGGGCGCATAACCCATGCCCTTACGGGTGACGACGTGCACGATCACCGGTGCGTTGAATCCGCGGGCGTGCCGCAGCGCCGCCTCGACGGCGTGCTCATCGTGCCCGTCGATGGGACCGACATACTTCAGGCCCAGATCGGTGAACATCGCCTGGGGCTGCAGTGCGTCCTTGAGACCCGCCTTCACGCTGTGCATGCACTGGTAGCAGATCTCGCCGATGACGGGCACACCGCGCACCACGTCGCGGCCCTTCTCCAGGAGTTTCTCGTAACCGGGCTGCAGCTGCAGGGCGGCGAGGTGATCGGCCAGCCCGCCGATGGTGGGCGCATAGCTGCGGCCGTTGTCGTTGACGACGATGACGACCGGGCGTTTGGCGGCAGCGATATTGTTGAGGGCCTCCCAGCACATACCGCCGGTCAGCGCGCCGTCACCGACGACCGCGACCACATGCCGATTGCGGTGCCCGGACAGCTCGAACGCCTTGGCCAGACCGTCGGCGTAGGACAGTGCGGTGCTGGCGTGGCTGGACTCGACCCAGTCGTGCTCGCTCTCGCCGCGCGCCGGATAACCCGACAGCCCGTCCTTCATCCGCAGCTGGTCGAAGTCGGCGGCACGTCCGGTCAGGATCTTGTGCACATAGGACTGGTGGCCCGTGTCGAAGATGATCGGATCATGCGGAGAATCGAAAACCCGGTGCAACGCCAACGTCAACTCGACGACGCCGAGGTTCGGGCCCAGATGTCCACCAGTTGCAGCGACCTTGTGAATGAGGAACTCACGGATCTCACCGGCCAGCTCGTCGAGCTGCGACTGGGATAGGTGCTGCAGATCGGCGGGACCGCGGATCTGTTCAAGCATCACGCCAGTTTAGCCACGGAACACCCATCAGTCCTGTCGAGGCTGGTAGATGTCGGGCACTCCATCGTGATCTTCGTCCGAGGTCTCCCTCACATGAATCCGGCGATACGCGGCGTTCCGGCTGGCCAGCACCACGGCCGCCAGCACCGCGGCCAGCGCCGATCCGCACAGCACCGCGATCTTCGTGTCGGCACCGGAAGCACTCCCGTAGCCGAAGGCCAGTTCACCGATGAGCAGCGAAACTGTGAACCCGATTCCGGCCAACAGAGCCACCCCCAGGACGTCTCGCCAGGCCAGATCGTCATCGAGGCTGGCACCGGTGAATCTGGAGACCAGCCAGGTCGTGCCCAGCACCCCGATCGGCTTTCCGATCACCAGACCCGCCATCACTCCGAGGGTCACCGGGTGTGAGAGGGCGTCGGCGAAGCCCGAAAGGCCGCCGACCCCGACACCTGCGGCGAAGAACGCGAACACCGGTACCGCGACCCCCGCGGACAGCGGCCGGATCCGGTGTTCGATCGAATCCGCTGCAGCGTGTCGGCCCAGCGCCGGCACCGTGAAGCCCAGCACCACGCCCGCGACGGTGGCGTGCACGCCACTGGCGTGCACCAGCGCCCACGCGGCCACCGCCAGGGGCACCAGCACCCACCAGTGCCGGATTCCGCGCTGGACGGCCAACGCGAAGAGCCCGATCGGAATCAGCGCCAGCGCCAGCAGCCCTGGCGACAGGTGGTCGGTGTAGAAAGCGGCGATGACCAGGATCGCCAGCAGGTCGTCGACGACGGCAAGGGTCAGCAGGAAGGTGCGCAACGCGGTCGGCAGATGCGTGGACAGCACGGCCAGCACCGCCAGTGCGAAGGCGATGTCGGTGGCGATCGGAACGGCCCAGCCGCCGAGGTTCTCCGGCGTTCCCGCGGCCAGGTTCACACCGATGAAAATGCCGGCAGGCACGATCATGCCGCCGACCGCTGCCGCGATGGGCAGCGCCGCCCGCGCCGGGTCACGCAGGTCGCCGGCCACGAATTCCCGCTTGAGTTCCACGCCGACCACGAAGAAGAAGATCGCCAGCAGGCCGTCGGCCGCCCAACTCGCGACGCTCAGATTCAGGTGCAGCGATTCCGGCCCGACCACCCACTCCGACATGGCGCGGTAGCTTGCCGCCCAGGGTGAGTTCGCCCACACCAGCGCCGCACCCGCCGCGAGCAGCAGCAGCATGCCGCCGATGGTTTCGCGCCGCAGGATCTCGGTGACTCTGCGGGTTTCCGGCCATGAGCCGCGGGAGAGTAGGCGGGGTGTCTTCATCGGGCTCCCTTGGTCAGCATGCAGCGAACGCCGACCAGACTTCCCGGCACACCGGGAGTCAGGTTACCGCTGCAGCGGGCCGTTGAAGAACGAGTCGAGGATCGGCAGGACGTCGGGGCACATGTTGTTGGCCGCCGCCCCCACGATGTGGCCTTGCTTCTCAAGTGCTCTTCGGGATTATCGAAAGGCGCACGAGGACTTCGCCGCAGGCGGGTTGAAGAGGAGTATCAACCGCGATCCTGTTGTTCACGAAGGCCAACTCCGGTGACACGGAGGCATGTGTGGTTTTACGGCGTGCATGCAGACGGGTTCTCGTTGGATGACAAGCGCAATCCGGTGGAAACCAACGCCCTTACAGATGCTTTATCGTCGGACCACAACACAAGCCGGCGTAGTCGTGGCGGCTTGTCGCCATCGGGAGTACAATCGAACACATGTTCGAACAATCGGCGACGGACGATCTCCGCGCCCGCGAGGTGGCTCTGCGGGATCGCATCGCTGACCTGGAACGACAGAAATCCACTGCCGCCGCCGAGCAGGCCCGCAGCACCGCCGAGTGGGATGCAATTCGCCGCCAGCTCGAGGAGCGGGCCGGCATTCCGGCCGCTCGCCGCGGGCGCGGGCTCGCTTCGGAGGTCGCGCTCGCGCGCCGCGACTCGACCAACCGCGGTGATCAGCACCTCGGATTCGCCAAGGCACTGGTCAAGGAGATGCCGCACACGCTGGCCGCACTCGAGGCCGGCGTGCTCTCGGAATGGCGCGCCACCCTGATCGTGCGCGAATCGGCCTGCCTGACACTCGAAGACCGGCGCCGGCTCGACCACCAGATGTGCGCCGATCCCGCCTCGCTGGACGGGTTGGGCAACAGGCGGATCACCGCGGATGCCAAATCCATTGCCTACGAGCTCGATCCGCACGCCGTCGTCGACCGGGCCGCCAGGGCACCCGAAGAGCGCAACGTCACCACCCGGCCGGCACCGGACAATATGGTGTACCTGACCGCACTGCTCCCGCTGAAGCAGGGGGTGTCGTGCTACGCGAGCCTGAAACGCGCCGCCGACACCAATCCCGACGGCCGTTCGCGCGGGCAGACCATGGCCGACACGTTGGTCGAGCGCGTCACCGGCCGCCCGGCCGACGTCCCGGTGCCCATGACCGTCAACGTCGTGATCCCCGACGAAGCACTGCTCGGGATCAGCAATGCCGCCGCCACCGTCGAGGACCACGGGCCCATTCCCGCCGAGATCGCCCGACAGATGATCACCGACGCCATCGACGAACAGGGCTTCGTCGAACTGCGTCGTCTGTATGCGGCTCCGGAGAGCGGCGCCCTGGTGGCGATGGAGTCACGCGCCAGGACCTTCCCGGAGGCACTGGCCCGTTTCATCCGGCTACGGGACCAGACCTGCCGCACCCCATACTGCGACGCTCCGATCCGCCATATCGACCACGCCGAGCCGCACGCACGGGGCGGCCGAACGAACGCCCGAAACGGCCGCGGATCGTGCGAGCGCTGCAACTACGTCAAGGAACAGCCCGGCTGGCGGGTCCGCACCGTTTACGATCCGGGCGGTCGGCACGTGGCTGAGCACACCACTCCCACCGGAGCCACCTACCGCTCCACCGCGCCGCCCATCGCCGGAGGCTTTCGCATACTCACCCGTGACATCCACGTCGTCACGGTCAGCAACGCGGCCTGATCTACCGGGTCAGCACCGCCACGCACTCGACGTGGTGGGTGAGCGGGAACGAATCGAACACCCGCAGCCGCTCCACGGTGTAGCCCTGCCGCCGGTACTCCCCGATATCGCGAGCGAATGATGCTGCCTCACAACCGATATGGATGATACGAGGCACCTCGGCCGCGGTCAGCAACTCGATGACCTCCCGGCCGGCCCCCGCCCGCGGCGGATCCAGCACCGCGACATCGGCCCGGCTCTTCTCAGCCGACAGTGCGCGGCGCACCGACTCCGTCATCACCGACACCTGCGGCAGGTCGGCCAGCGCGGTGCGCGCCGAACGGGCCGCACCGCGAGAGGTGTCGACGGTGAGCACCCGCCCGGTCTCCCCCACATCCTCGGCCAGCACGGCCGCGAAAACCCCTGCCCCGCCGTAGAGATCCCATGCCGTCATGCCGGGTTGCAGACCCGCGGCCTGCGCAACCAGATCGCTGTAGACGCGTGGCGCATCGCGGTGCGCTTGCCAGAACGCGGTGACCGGGATCCGCCAGTGGCGCTCACCGATGTGCTGGCTTGCCTCATAGTCGCCCTCGACGACCTGCGTGCCTGCTTTGCGACCGCCGTTGCGCGGGACGGCCTGCACGATATGGCGCCGGCCGTCATCGTCGAGTGCCACATGCAGCTGGGCTCCCGGCACCCACCGTGACCCGTCGAGTCCGTCGAGCATTCCGTCGGGCAGTTGCGCGCAGTTCAGATCGTCGGCCAATTCGGCGCTGTGATAGCGGTGGAAACCGGCGCGGCCGGAGTCCGAGACGTCCAGGCGCACCCGGGTGCGCCAGCCGGTCTGGCCGTTGTCACCGACTTCCTCAGCCACTCCGGACCATTCGTGACCACCGAGGCGTTCCAGCTGATTGGCCACCACGTCGCCCTTGATCCGGCGCGCCGCGGCGGGCTCGGCGAACGCCAGATCACAACAGCCCGCGCCATCACGGCCGGCGATCGTGCACAGTGAGGCCACCCGGTCCGGTGACGGTTCAATCACCTCGACAACGTCTGCATGCCAATATGATCCACGCTCGGACACCACCCGCACGCGGACCACCTCATCGGGCAGTGCGTAGCGCACGAAGACCACCCGGCCGTCGTGGCGCGCCACACAACTACCGCCGTTGGCGGCCGAACCGGTGGTGAGGATCAGGTCAGCCTCGGGAGCGGTCAATCAAGGAATCCTCTTCGTGCATCGCCGGGCGCGGACTGCGGCTGCAGTGTCTTGAGCCGCTCCGACGAGTTGAGCTGCCAGGGTACCGAAGTCACCATGACGTTCGGCTCGAAGAGCAGCCTGCCCTTCAACCGCAGTGCGCTCTGGTTGTGCAGCACCTGCTCCCACCAATGTCCGACCACATATTCGGGAATGAACACGGTGACCACCGTGCGCGGCGATTCCTTGGTGACCCGCTTGACGTAATCCAGCACCGGCCGGGTGATCTCGCGATACGGGGAGGCGATGACTTTCAGCGGTGTGCTGACATCGCTTTCCTGCCAGGTGTGCACGAGTTCACGGGTCTCGGCGTCATCGACGCTGACGGTGATGGCCTCCAGCACATCCGGACGGGTGGCCCGTGCGTAGGCCAGCGCCCGGCGGGTCGGCAGATGCAGCTTGGACACCAGCACCACCGCATGGTTGCGGCTGGGCAGCACGACGTCGTCAAGGTTGGCTTCCTGTTCATCGAGTTCGCGGGCCACCGTGTCGTAGTGCTTGCGGATCAACTTCATGATCACGAACAACACGGCCATCGCCAGTATCGCGATCCACGCCCCGGCGAGGAACTTCGTGATCACCACCACCACGAGCACCGTGCCGGTGCACAGGCAACCGATGGCGTTGATCACCCGCGAACGCATCATCTTGCGTCGCATCGCGGGGTCGGTCTCGATCTTGAGGAAGCGGGTCCAGTGCCGCACCATCCCGAGCTGGCTGAGGGTGAAGGACACGAACACACCGACGATGTAGAGCTGGATCAGCGCGGTGGTCTCGGCCTGGAAAGCGATCACGAACGCGACGGCGGCGAACGCGAGGAACAGGATGCCGTTGGAGAACGCCAGCCGGTCGCCCCGGGTGTGCAGCTGACGTGGAAGGTAGCGGTCTTGGGCCAGAATCGATCCCAGTACCGGGAAGCCGTTGAACGCAGTGTTGGCCGCCAGCACCAAGATCAGCGCGGTGACCAGAGCGATGAGGAACAGCCCGACCGGAAAGTCGTGAAACACAGCGTCGGCCAACTGCGCGATGAGGGTTTTCTGGTGATAACCGTCTGGGGCGCCGATCAGTTGTTCGTGCGGTCGCTCGGCCATCTTCACGCCGGTTTCCTTGGCCAGCAGGATGATCCCCATGAACAGCGTGGTCGCGATCGCGCCGAGCAGTAGCAGCGTGGTCGCCGCGTTGCGCGACTTGGGTTTCCGGAAGGCCGGAACCCCATTGCTGATGGCCTCCACACCCGTCAGCGCCGCAGAACCCGATGAGAAGGCCCGCGCCACCAGGAACACCAAAGCGAAGCCGAGGATCTCACCGTGCTCGGAGCGCAACTCGAAATCCGCGGATTCGGCTTTCAGCTGGTGGTCCAGCACGAAGATCTGGAAGAACCCCCACACCAGCATGACGACCATACCGAGCATGAAGGCGTAGGTGGGGATCGCGAATGCAGTGCCCGATTCCCGGATACCACGCAGGTTCAGTGATGCCAGCAACAGGATCGCCGACACCGCGAACCACACCTTGTGCTGGGCGATGAACGGCACCGCCGAACCTATATTGGCCATCGCCGAGGACATCGACACCGCCACGGTCAGCACGTAGTCAACCAGCAGCGCACTGGCCACCGTCAGACCCGGGGTGTGACCCAGATTGGTGGTGACCACCTCGTAGTCACCGCCGCCGGACGGGTAGGCGTGCACGTTCTGGCGGTAGCTGGCGATCACGATCAGCATGACGGCGGCCACTGCCAGTCCGATCCACGGCGCGAACGAGTACGCGGACAGCCCGGCCACCGAGAGCACCAGGAAGATCTCCTCGGGTGCGTACGCGGTCGACGACAACGCATCGGAGGCGAACACCGGCAGTGCTATGCGCTTCGGCAGCAGGGTGTGACCGAGCTTGTCACTGCGGAACGGTCTACCGATGACCAGCCGGCGCGTGGCGGTCGATAGCTTGGACACGAGTGCCAAGAGTAAGCGCACCCGGGTTTGGCTGTAGCGTTCCGGGTGCGCTGGCGCAATGGCGTGTTCAATGTCACGGTATTTCAATGTCACGGTATT
>WOYS01000034.1:0-39193 GCA_011620645.1 Mycobacterium sp. | reverse complement strand
GGTGCGCTGGCGCAATGGCGTGTTCAATGTCACGGTATTTCAATGTCACGGTATTCCTGGACAGCCAGAGAGGACCGAGAGTGCGGGTAGTGGTGATGGGGTGCGGCCGGGTCGGCGCGTCGCTGGCGGACGGGCTGGGCCGAATCGGCCATGAGGTGGCCGTCATCGACCGGGACGCCACCGCGTTCAACCGGCTGTCCCCCGAGTTCCCCGGTGAGCGGGTGCTCGGGATGGGATTCGACCGGGATGTGCTGCTGCGGGCCGGGATCCAGGAGGCCGGCGCGTTCGCCGCGGTGTCCTCCGGTGACAATTCGAACATCATCGCGGCTCGGGTCGCACGCGAGACTTACGGAATCGAACGCGTCGTCGCGCGTATCTATGACGCCAAGCGCGCGGCCGTCTACGAACGGCTGGGCATCCCGACCGTGGCCACCGTATCGTGGACGACCGATCGCCTGCTCAACGTGCTCACCCGGGAATCCGAGACCACCAAGTGGCGCGATCCGTCGGGCAACGTCGGAGTAGCCGAGCTGCCACTGCACGAGGAGTGGGCCGGCCATTCGGTGACCGAACTGGAGGCCGCCACCGGCGGCCGGGTGGCCTTCATGTTGCGGCTGGGCACCGGCCTGCTGCCCAACGCCAAGACCATCATCCAGGCCGGAGACCACGTGTTCATCGCCGCGATCTCCGGACACATCGCCGAGGCCCTCGCGATGTCGGCCCTGCCACCCAGCGAGGACAGCTAACGCTCATGAAAGTTGCCATTGCCGGTGCCGGCGCCGTCGGCCGTTCCATCGCCCGTGAGCTGGTCGCCAGCCACGATGTCACGCTGCTGGAGCGCGACCCCACACACATCGACGTCGACGCCATACCTGCCGCCCACTGGCGACTTGGCGATGCCTGCGAGCTTAGCCTGCTGGAGTCGGTGAAGTTGGAGGACTTCGACGTCGTCATCGCCGCGACGGGCGATGACAAGGCCAACGTGGTGCTCAGCCTGCTGGCCAAGACCGAATTCGCCGTGGCGCGGGTGGTGGCGCGGGTCAACGACCCGCGCAACGAGTGGCTGTTCGACGAGAACTGGGGTGTCGACGTCGCGGTGTCCACCCCGCGCATGCTGGCCTCGCTGGTCGAGGAGGCCGTCGCGGTGGGTGACCTGGTGCGACTGCTGAGCTTCCGCAAGGGTCACGCGAATCTGGTCGAGATCACGCTGCCCGATGACACCCCATGGGGCGGCAAGGCCGTCAAACGGCTCAATCTGCCGCAGGACGCGTCCTTGGTGACGATTCTGCGCGGGCCCCGGGTCATCGTGCCCGAGGGCGACGAACCGCTGGAGGGCGGCGATGAGCTGGTATTCGTGGCCACCACCGACGCCGAGGACGAACTACGCGAGCTGCTGCTGCACCCTCAGGCCCGCTGAGCGGCCGTCTCGGCCTGCAAGGCGCGCTGTGCGGTGCGGATGACGAAGTAGGTGATGACGGCGGCCAGGCCGGTCAGCGGCCAGCCCATGGCGATTCGCGCGACCCCGAGCAGGCCGACCTCGTCGTTGTCATAGAGATGGTTCTGCACGATGTAGCGCGACGCGAAGACGAGCACCCACACAAACGTGGCTGCGTCAAAGATATGAACCGCCTTGCGCACTCCGCGCCAATCATGACCGTGCCCGCTCACCCAACCCCAGACATAGCCGACCAGCGGGCGCCGGATCAGCAGCGACAACGTAAAGATGCCCGCATAGACGAGATTCGTGTAGATACCGTAGAGGAAAAAGCCCTTGGATTCGCCCATATACCAGGCGATGAGGGCGCTGATGCCGACGCCCACGAAACCCGACACGGCCGGTTGCAGCGACTCCTTGCGGATCAGCCGCCAGACCAGGACGAGCGCCGCCACCCCGAGGGCGGCGTAGATCGCGGGCAGCAGACCGAAGTTGGTGGATACCGGCACGAACACCATTACCGGAAGGGATGAGTAGATCAGGCCGCTGACGCCGCCCATCTGCTCCAGTACGGCCTGGGCGCCCTTCCTGGGCGGCTGCTCAGTGCCTTCTGCCGTCGCGGATGCAGGCTCCGTCACTTCTGAATCTCGTAGAGCGGGTTATAGATGGCCTTGGCGCCGTTGTCCAGCTTTCCGAGACGCCCGTGCACGCGCAGCGTGCGGCCCGTCTCGATGCCCGGGATGCGGCGCTGCCCCAGCCACACCAACATCACCACGTCGGTGCCGTCGAACAGTTCGGCACGCATGCCGCCGACGCAGCCCTTACCGTTGCACTCGACGCTGCGCAGGGTGCCGACCATGGTGACTTCCTGGCCACGCTGACAGTCGATCGCCTTCTGCGCGCCGGTGCCTGCCGCCTCGTCGCCGAGTTCCTCGACGTCGAGCTGTTCGGGGTCTTCCGTCAGCCGGCGGGTTAGCCGGCGCAGATACCCTTCGGCCGTAGCCATGACCTCTCCCTGCCGTGAACCCGTCGTGGATCCACTACCTGACCAACGCCACCGTAGACCTGTTGGTTCCGATTCGCCACGTCACGCGGGGGCCGATGCTGCTGGTCCGAAACCGACCCGGCACCATCGTGTGATGGCGGTCAACTTGCGCGGGGTGACAACGGTTCTGCTGGCCGGGACCGGATCCGATGACGACTACGTCTACCGGGCGTTTTCCGGTGCTCTGCACGACGCCGGGGCGGTGGTCGTCACACCTGCGCCCGACCCGAACCGGCTGGTCGCCGGGTATCTCGCCGCGCTCGACGAGGCCGCGCGCGGCGAGGCGCCGATTGCAGTCGGCGGGGTGTCGATCGGAGCCGCGGTAGCCACCGCGTGGGCGCTGCACCATCCCCGGCAGGCGGTGGCCGTGCTGGCGGCGCTGCCAGCCTGGTCCGGTGAGCCCGGAAACGCGCCCGCGGCGCTGATCGCGCGCCATTCGTCGGCGCAGCTGCGTGAGAACGGACTCGCCGCCACCATCGCCGAGATGCAGGCGGGCAGCCCGCCCTGGCTGGCTGCCGAGCTGACCCGGTCCTGGTTGGCCCAATGGCCGAGCCTGCCGGACTCGATCGCCGAAGCGGCCGAGTTCGTGGCCCCGACGGTCGAGGAGCTGACGGCACTGACGGTGCCGATGGGCGTCGTGGCCGCCGTCGACGACCCGGTTCACCCGGCAGATGTTGCGGTCGAGTGGGTCGCGGCCGCCCAGCACGCGGCACTGCGCACCGTGACGCTCGACGAGATGGGTGCCGACCCCGCGGTACTCGGCGCGGCATGCCTGGCCGCGCTGTGGGATGCCGGGCCTAGCCTCCGGTGATGGTGCTCCGCATTTGCTGCATGGCGCTGCCTTCGGCACTGCGACGCGCCACCGGCTCGGGCTGCTGCCCCTGGACCCGGGCGTGCGCCTGCGCTTGAGCCTGTTCGGTGGCGGTGCGTAGCTGGGCAGCCATCGCCTCGGGCAGCTGGACGGCCAACGGCGTGCGCACCGGCAGGGGCGTATCCCCGCGGCGAACCACCGTGTCCGCCAACGCTTCCCTGGCTTCGCCCGCGAGCGCGTCGACCTTGTCGGGGAACCCGTTGACCACGCAACGGATCATCCAGCGGTAGCCGTCGACGCCGATGAACCGGACCACGCCCGGCTGCTGTCCCCCCGGTGCCGAGGTGCTGGCCCCGACGACCTCGCGACCCCACGGGCCGTCCTCGACCCGGACCTTGGTGCCGTCCTTGCGCAGCGAATCGGCCAGCTCGGCGGCCACCTCACGCCACAACCCGGGAGACTTGGGCGCCGCGTAGGCCGCGACGGTGAACCGGCCGTTCGCGGTGACGACCCAGACCGAACTGGGCACTCCCTGGTCGGTGAGCTCGACCTGCACCTGCCCGGCCGCCGGCATCGGGACCAGAACCGACCCGAGATCGAGCCGGGCATGCTTTGCCGACTCCGGGTCGTCGAAATCCTCGATGTCGAACGGTCCGTCGAAGTCTTCGCCTTCGTCAGTCACGTAGGTCTTCTCCGTGTCTCTCGCCATCACAAGTCTCTTGCCATCACAAACTCGAATGCCCGCCCGATGATCCGTGGCCGCCGTCCCCACGGGTGGTGCCGGCCAGCCCCGCCTCGTCGAATGACGACACCTCGACCAGCTCCGGCAGCTCCACCCGCTGCACCAGCAACTGCGCGATGCGATCACCGCGCCGCACCACGATCGGCCGCTGCGAGTCTAGATTTATCAGCGTCACCTTGATCTCACCACGGTAACCGGCATCGACGGTCCCGGGAGTGTTGACGATCGAAAGTCCTACGCGGGTAGCCAATCCTGACCGCGGGTGGATCAGCCCGACCATCCCGTGCGGGATGGCCACGGCGATCCCGGTGGGAACCAGCGAGCGGTGACCGGGTGCAAGTTCCACGTCGACAGCGCTGAACAGGTCGACGCCGGCATCGCCGTCGTGGGCCCGGCTGGGCATCGGCAGCTCGCGATCCAATCGCACGACCGCCAGAGAAGTAGGCACGGCGAGGAAGATTACTCTTGGCAGCGTGTCCGACACGCGCGCCATCACCCAAACCGTGCGCTACCGCGAGCGCCTGCGAGCGCCGTGGTGGTTCTGGCCGCCCGCGTTGGGGTTGGCAGCTCTGATCGCCGCCGAAGTGAACATGGGTGTGCAGGGCCTGCCCGACTGGGTGCCCCACGCAGTGCTGCTGTCGGTGGCGGCGGTCCTGCTGACATGGGTCGGCCGCATCGAGATCCGGGTCGTCCAAGAGAGTCCGGGCGGTCCCGTCGAGTTGTGGGCGGGTCCCGCCCACCTGCCGGTGAACGTGATCTCCCGGTCGGCGGCGGTGCCCAGACCGGCGAAGTCGGCGGCACTGGGCCGACAACTCGACCCGGCCGCCTACGTCCTGCATCGGGCCTGGATCGGCCCGATGGTCCTCGTCGTGCTCGACGATCCGGACGATCCCACGCCGTACTGGCTGGTCAGCTCCCGTCACCCGGATCGGGTGCTCGCCGCACTGCGCAGCTGACCAGGTGGCTGTGCGGCCCGATCAGGCCGCGCAGTCCGTGCAGACCATCAGTCCGTTCTTCTCGCTCGCCAGCCGGCTGCGGTGGTGCACCAGGAAGCAGCTCGAGCAGGTGAACTCATCCGCCTGCTTCGGGATGACGCGAACTGACAATTCCTCCCCGGACAGATCGGCGCCCGGCAGCTCGAAAGATTCTGCGGACTCTAATTCATCGACGTCGACGACCGCCGATTGGGCCTCGTTCCGTCGCGCTTTGAGCTCTTCCAGCGAATCCTCGGACACATCATCGGTCTCGGTTCGCCGTGGAGCGTCGTAGTCGGTAGCCATGTTCATCCCCTCCGGTACCGGTTTGCAGCACCCTTGCAGCAGTGCTTTGTACCAGCGTCGAACGCCAACACCAAATGATTCGTGCCCCGAATCGACGTAGAATGACTATGATTTATATCACAGGGCAAAACTCCTCGTAGAGGCCGATGCCCTGGCGTGCCCTTAAGGTGCAGGAGTGGTCGCTTCCATTACCGAGGGCACGGCGTTCGACAAGCATGGTCGTCCGTTCCGTCGCCGCAACCATGTCCCCGTGCTGTGTTTGTTCCTGGCGCTGGCTTTGGTGAGCGGCGTGGTGTGGGTGATCGCCCTCAATCAGTCCACGGAAGTCCAGCAGGCGGTGGCGTGCAATCCGCCGCCACCGGCCGCCCCGGACAACCCAACGCGCCAGGCGAGCCCGGGTGAGCAGGTGTCCGCGGCCGATATGACCGAGGTGATGCCCGCCAGGCTTGCCGACACCAAGGTCCAGGTGCTCAACGCCAGCGGCCAGGGCGGCCAGGCCGCCGAGGTCTCCGGCGCGCTGCGGGATCTCGGCTTTGCGCAGCCCACCGCCGCCAACGACGCCTTGTACGCGAACAGCCGGCTGGAATGCCAGGGACAGCTCCGGTTCGGTGAGACCGGGCGCGCCGCGGCAGCCGCCGTGTGGCTGGTCGCACCCTGCACCGAGCTGTTTCTCGACGGACGCTCCGACGACTCGGTGGACTTCGCCGTAGGCACCGAGTTCAGCGAGTTCAGCCGCAGCGACGATATCGACGCGATGCTGGCTGGACTGCGCCCGGACGCCACCGCGCCCGCAGATGCCGCGCTGCTGACCAAGATCCACAGCGCCGGCTGCTGACCTACCGGAACCGCTGTAGCGCCTCATCCAGCGCCGCCGCGACACCCGGGGCCGCGGCCACCAGCACGTGGTGCGCATCACCCGTCGCCGACGGCAGCCGCACGACGGCGCCGGCCTCGGCCGCGATCAGGGCACCGGCCGCCCAGTCCCACACGTGCACGTCGTCCTCGAAGTAGGCGTCCAGCCGGCCGGATGCCACCATGCACAGATCCAGGGCGCAGGATCCGAGCCGGCGCACGTCGCGCACACCGGGCAGCAGCGCCGCCAGCACCGCGGCCTGCCTGCTGCGCTGCTCGGCTTCATAGGAGAACCCGGTGCCCAGCAGAGCCATCGAGAGGTCGTCGATGGTGTTGCAGCGCAACACCGTCGACACACCATCGCGAGTCACCGTGGCGCCGTGGCCGGCTGCCGCCGAATAGACCTCCCCGGTGGGCACATTGGCCACCGCCCCGGCAACCGAGACCCCGTCGATCTGGACACCGACCGACACGGCGTACGTTTCGATGCCGTAGACGAAGTTGACCGTCCCGTCGATCGGATCGATCACCCACACCGGCACCCCGGAACCGGCCACTGCCGAGCCGCCCTCCTCCTCGCCCAGCACGTGATCGCCGGGCCGCAGTTCGGCGAGCCGCTCTCGCAGCAGCCGCTCGGTCTCGGTATCCACCACGGTGACCGGATCGGTGGGCGTGCTCTTGCTCCGAACCGCACCGGCGAGCGGCACGGCACCGAACACCTCGGCGCGCCTGACCCGGACGAAATCGGCCGCCTCCGTGGCCAGTTGCCCGGCCACCGCGCACAAGGTCAGCGGATCGTTCGTCTCCAACATGGGTACATCGCACCACAACAGGGAGAAACTCCTTGTGGCACACCACCTCCAAACTGCGGCGACAGGCATTACTGTGGTGTCGAATTCCATGCCCCGCCCCGTGCTTAGGAGCCCTCCAGTGACCGGAACGACCAACACCGGATTCGGCGTCGACGTCGGCGGCAGCGGCATCAAGGGCGGCATCGTCGACCTGGACACCGGCGAACTGATCGGCGAGCGGTTCAAGTTGGCCACGCCGCAACCCTCGACGCCGAGCGCGGTGGCCTCCACGGTGGCGTCTGTGGTCCGCGAGTTCGGCTGGACCGGCAAGCTCGGCGTCACCTACCCGGGCGTGGTGACGAACGGCATCGTGCGGACCGCGGCCAACGTCGACAAGGGCTGGATCGGGACGAACGCGGCCGAGGTTATCAGCGCCGAACTCGACGGGCAGGGGGTCACGGTGCTCAACGACGCCGACGCCGCCGGTCTGGGCGAGGAGCGCTACGGCGCCGGCAAGGACAACACCGGCCTGATCGTGCTGCTCACGTTCGGCACCGGTATCGGGTCGGCGGTCATCCACAACGGCGTGCTGCTGCCCAATACCGAGTTCGGGCATCTGGAAGTGGGCGGCAAGGAGGCCGAGCACCGGGCCGCGTCATCTGTGAAGGAACGCAAGGAATGGGACTACCAGCGCTGGACCGAGGAGGTCACCAAGGTGCTGGTGGTGGTCGAGAACGCGATCTGGCCCGATCTGTTCATCGCCGGTGGCGGAATCAGTCGTAAGGCCGACCGGTGGATTCCGATGCTGAAGAACCGCACGCCGGTGGTACCTGCCGCATTGCTGAACACCGCGGGCATCGTCGGGGCCGCGATGGCCTCCCAGGGCATTCACGTCGAGCCGTAACCTACCCGGACACGACGCGCTGACCGGTTCAAATTTGCCGCTCGGCGCGGCGGTCCCTCACACTGTCGTTACAATGGTCAAAGGCGGCCGCCTACCGAGATAGCGGCAGGTATCCCAGCAGAGATCAAACGCCAATATTCGACACAGCCGACGATTTCCGGTGACGCCTGCGCGCGCTCACCGTCTAGCAGGACCGAGAGGTATACGTGGCACCGACAAAGGCAGGCACGGCAACCGACGACGAGGTAAAGCGCCCCGCCGCCAAGATCGCCGCCAAGAAAGCGCCTGCCAAGGCCGCTGCCACCAAGGCTCCGGTGAAGCGTGCCGCCAAGAAGGCACCGGCCAAGAAGGCGGCCGCTGCCCGCACCAAGAAGGACGAGTCCGCCGAGGGCGAAGAGCTCGAAACCACCGACGAACTCGAAGCCGAGCCCGGCGAAGAGCTCGACGTCGAGGATGTCGAGATCGAGGATCTCGAGACCGACGACGAGCCGGAGACCGCCGAGGTCGTCGAAGCCGAAGGCGACGAAGCAGAGACCGAAGGCGTGGCCAAGCCCACCAAGGCCGCAGGTGACGAAGAGATCGCCGAACCGTCTGAGAAGGACAAGGCTTCCGGCGACTTCGTCTGGGACGAAGAGGAATCCGAAGCACTGCGGCAGGCCCGCAAGGATGCCGAGCTCACCGCCTCCGCAGATTCGGTGCGTGCGTACCTGAAGCAGATCGGCAAGGTCGCGCTGCTCAACGCCGAAGAGGAAGTCGAGCTCGCCAAACGCATTGAGGCCGGGTTGTATGCGACCCAGCTGATGACGGAGCTGATCGAGAAGGGCGAGAAGCTGCCCGCCGCCCAGCGCCGCGATATGCAGTGGATCTGCCGGGATGGCGACCGCGCCAAGAACCATCTGCTGGAAGCCAACCTGCGCCTGGTGGTGTCGCTGGCCAAGCGCTACACCGGCCGCGGCATGGCGTTCCTGGACCTCATCCAGGAGGGCAACCTCGGTCTGATCCGCGCGGTCGAGAAGTTCGACTACACCAAGGGCTACAAGTTCTCCACGTACGCCACCTGGTGGATCCGTCAGGCCATCACCCGCGCGATGGCGGACCAGGCCCGCACCATCCGTATCCCGGTGCACATGGTCGAGGTCATCAACAAGCTGGGCCGCATCCAGCGCGAGCTGCTGCAGGACCTGGGCCGCGAGCCCACGCCCGAAGAGCTGGCCAAGGAAATGGACATCACGCCGGAGAAGGTGCTGGAGATCCAGCAGTACGCGCGTGAACCCATCTCGCTGGACCAGACCATCGGCGACGAGGGTGACAGCCAGCTCGGTGACTTCATCGAGGACTCCGAGGCCGTCGTGGCCGTCGACGCGGTGAGCTTCACCCTGCTGCAGGATCAGCTGCAGTCGGTGCTGGAGACGCTGTCCGAGCGTGAGGCCGGCGTGGTGCGACTGCGCTTCGGTCTCACCGACGGCCAGCCCCGCACCCTGGACGAGATCGGCCAGGTATACGGCGTCACGCGCGAGCGGATCCGGCAGATCGAGTCCAAGACAATGAGCAAGCTGCGCCACCCGAGCCGCTCCCAGGTCTTGCGCGACTACCTGGACTAGTGCTTGACGCGGTAGTACAGCTATGGCGGCGTGGAACTCCAGGCGGTCGAGGCAGCTGGCAACGCGGCGAACGAACCGTCAGCGGCGGGTAAATAGGGCGTGACACTTGTCACAGCGCTGGCGGGCAACGGTCCGTACAGGTGCGGGAACAGCATCGATTCAGGATCGGTCGGCACGCCGGGCTCCCAGCGAACCGGATCCTTGAGTCGCGCGGGGTCGATGCCCAGCAACACGAGATCGGTGCTTCCCGCGTACAGGCGAGTGGCCGGCAAATGCACCTGATCAGGGGATGAAAGATGAATGAAACCGACTTCGGCGAGGGACGCGGGACGATGCTCCCCCGCGACCAACACGCGCTGCCACTCATGATCGGCGCACAGGTGCACCAGGACTGGGGGTCCGGCATGCATGTCCATCAGCCTGCCCGCCCGGTAACGCGAGCGCAGTGAGACACGACACACCGGTGAACCCCGAGGGAACAAGGCCGAAACCGAAAACGTCTGACACAGTAGGCATACGCACCAAAGCTGAACGGAGGACGTGCCGTGAACGCAACTCTGACCAGTCCGGAACTGACCCGGGCCGATCGCTGCGACCGCTGTGGTGCCGCCGCGCGTGTACGCGCGAAGCTGCCATCCGGCGCCGAACTGCTGTTTTGCCAACACCATGCCAACGAGCACGAAGCCAAGCTGATCGAGTTGGCTGCCGTGATCGAGGTCAACGCGGTCGACGCGTAGGGGTCCGTCCACCCGGTGATGCCGGGCGGTGGCGTCCGTCGTCGGGAACGCTGGACAGGTGATGACCGACCAGCCCCCGGCGAAGCCATCACGGCATCACGTCTGGCCGATCACCAAACGCACCCTGAGCAAGTCCTGGGACGACTCGATCTTCTCCGAGTCCGCTCAGGCGGCGTTCTGGTGTGCGCTGTCGCTGCCACCGCTGTTGCTGGGCATGCTGGGCAGCCTGGCGTACCTGGCCCCGTTGTTCGGCCCGGACACCCTGGCGACCATCGAGAACCAGCTCATCGGCACCTCGGAGCGGTTCTTCTCCCAGAACGTGGTCAACGAGATCATCGCGCCGACGATCTACGACATCGTCCGGTCCGCCCGCGGTGAGGTGGTGTCCCTGGGCTTCGTGATCTCGCTGTGGGCGGGATCCTCGGCGGTATCGGCCTTCGTGGATTCCGTGGTGGAGGCGCATGACCAGACCCCGCTGCGCCATCCGGTCCGGCAGCGGTTCTTCGCACTAGGCCTATACGTGATCATGCTGGTGAGCGCGGTGGTAACGGCGCCCTTCATCGCGCTGGGCCCCCGCAAGATCACCGGGTTCATCCCGGAGAGCTGGTCCCATGTGCTGCAGTACGGGCACTACCCGGTGCTGGTGATCACGCTGATCGTCGTGGTCACCGTTTTGTACCGGGTGTCTCTGCCCAGTCCGTTGCCCACCCACCGGCTGGTCATCGGCGCGGCGCTTGCCACGGCGGTGTTCCTGATCGCCACATTCAGTCTGCGGTTCTACCTGAGTTGGATCACCGCCACCGGCTACACCTACGGCGCCTTGGCCACGCCGATCGCGTTCCTGCTTTTCGCTTTCCTGGCGGGTTTCGCCGTCATGATCGGCGCGGAACTCAACGCCGCGATCCAGGAGGAGTGGCCCGCCCCCGATACCCACGCGCGGCGACTGCGCGAGTGGATCTCCGAGAAGACGGAGCGCGACGCTCCTACTTCTTGAGCGCCTCGTAGATGCGCTTGCAATCCGGGCACACCGGCGAGCCGGGCTTCGCCGCCTTCGTCACCGGAAAGACCTCACCGCACAGCGCCACGACATGGTTCCCCATGACGGCACTTTCGGCGATCTTCTCCTTCTTGACGTAGTGGAAGACCTTGGGGGTGTCGTCGTCGGTCCCGTCGTCGACGCGTTCGTCGGTATCGGGCCTTTCGATGGTCTGGGTCTGCATCGCTCCATTGTGCCCGAAACCGGCCCCCAACCGGGACCGAGAATGTGGAACAGTGGAGGTATGAAACACGGCCCCGAGCTGAGTTTCGACGACGAAGGTCGGCCGGTCCTCATCACACGCGCTGCACTCCCACAGGACGAGCAGCACCGCGAACGCGTGCGCAAGTATCTGACTCTGATGGCACTTCGCATTCCGGCCCTGGTGCTGGCCGCGGTGGCGTACGGGATCTGGCACAACGGGTTGGTTTCGCTGGGGATCATCGTGCTCTCCATCCCGCTGCCCTGGATCGCGGTCCTGATCGCCAACGATCGCCCGCCGCGCAGCGCCACCGAGCCGCGCCGCTATCGGGGCGCCGGTCCGAAACGCACCCCGCTGTTCCCCACCGCCGAGCGTCCCGCGCTGCTGCCACCGGTGCGGCCGACCCCGAGCGCCGGCGGCGAACCCGGCGTTCCCGGCTGAGCGACATCGTCCGCACTTCTCAGGACATTCTCAGGTCATAGGTTTAAAACTGCAGGTCAAGTGGTATGCCACGAAGACCGAGCGGGAACTCAGAGGCACCCTCGGGCGTTGTACGTCATGACAGTTCCACCGAGGAGGAGGCCGTAAATGGCGATCGTCACCGCAAGCCGTAACGATTTGGATCTGGACGCCCAGAGCCCAGCTGCCGACTTGGTCCGCGTCTACCTCAACGGCATCGGTAAGACCGCACTGCTGAACGCCGCCGACGAGGTCGAGCTCGCCAAGCGCATCGAAGCGGGCCTGTACGCCCAGCATGTGCTCAACATCAGGAAGCGTCTCGGTGACGCCCGCAAGCGCGACCTGGCCGCCGTCGTCCGCGACGGTGACGCCGCCCGTCGTCACCTCCTGGAAGCCAACCTGCGCCTGGTGGTGTCGCTGGCCAAGCGCTACACCGGCCGCGGTATGCCGCTGCTCGACCTGATCCAGGAGGGCAACCTCGGACTGATCCGCGCGATGGAGAAGTTCGATTACGCCAAAGGATTCAAGTTCTCGACCTACGCCACATGGTGGATTCGTCAGGCCATCACCCGCGGAATGGCCGACCAGAGCCGCACCATCCGTCTCCCCGTCCACCTCGTCGAGCAGGTCAACAAGCTCGCCCGGATCAAGCGTGAGATGCACCAGAACCTCGGCCGCGAAGCCACCGACGAGGAACTGGCCGAGGAGTCGGGTATACCGGCCGAGAAGATCGCCGATCTGCTGGAGCACAGCCGCGACCCGGTGAGCCTGGACATGCCGGTCGGTAGCGACGAGGAAGCCCCGCTGGGTGACTTCATCGAGGACGAGAACGCCATGTCCGCCGAGAACGCGGTCATCGCCGAACTGCTGCACACCGACATCCGGTACGTGCTCGCCACTCTCGATGAGCGTGAGCAGCAGGTCATCCGGCTGCGATTCGGGCTCGACGACGGTCAGCCCCGCACCCTCGACCAGATCGGGAAGCTGTTCGGCCTGTCTCGGGAGCGGGTCCGCCAGATCGAGCGCGAGGTGATGTCCAAGCTCCGCAACGGGGATCGGGCCGAACGCCTGCGCTCCTACGCGAGCTAGGCGTACCAGCCAAACACTTGCAGCACAGTGATCCCCGCCGCGACCGCGGCGGGGATCACGTCGTCGCCGGGGGATGTTGCACCCCTGTTCAGGCAGCCAGACCGCTAGACTCGGGCGCTAACGGCAGGGCCTGGAAGGTAGGGCATGAACGATCTCATCGATACCACCGAGATGTACCTACGGACCATCTATGACCTCGAAGAAGAGGGAGTGGTGCCGCTGCGTGCACGTATCGCCGAACGGCTCGAGCAGAGCGGTCCGACCGTCAGCCAGACCGTGTCCCGGATGGAGCGCGACGGTCTGCTGCACGTCGCGGGCGACCGGCACCTGGAACTCACCGAGAAGGGCCGCTATCTCGCGGTCACGGTGATGCGTAAGCACCGCCTGGCCGAGCGGCTGTTGGTCGATGTCATCGGCCTGCCCTGGGAAGAAGTACACGCCGAGGCATGCCGCTGGGAGCACGTCATGAGCGAGGACGTGGAGCGCCGACTGGTACAGGTTCTTGACAACCCGACGACGTCACCGTTCGGCAACCCGATCCCGGGTCTGTCCGAACTCGGATTCGGCGGCAGCGGCAACGGCGAGGACGCCAACCTGGTCCGGCTCACCGAACTGCCCGGCGGCTCGCCGGTCGCGGTCGTGGTGCGCCAGCTGACCGAACACGTGCAGGGCGATGTCGAACTGATCGGTCGCCTCAAGGAGGCCGGCGTGGTTCCGAATGCGCGCGTGACCGTGCAGGTCACCGAGGATCACGGCGAACAGAGCGGCGTGCTGATCCTGATCCCCGGGCATCAGGAAGTCGAGCTGCCCCATCACATGGCGCATGCCGTGAAGGTCGAAAAGGTCTGAGCCTGAACAGTTCTGGTCAGCCGGCCCGCTGACCGAACGCGAGCCGCGGCGGCAGCCGCACACCGAGCCTGCCTGCCGTGCGGTAGCCCGACAGCGCCATCCCGCGAATCTGTTCCGGGCGGATGCCCGATTGCAGCGCACTGTCCAGCATCGCGGCCATCCGGTGGGCCGGATCCTCGCGCAACGCCTCCTCCAGTGCGATACCGGCCAGGGGTCCGTCGCCGCGCGCGTAGGCCGAGAACGCCAGCAGCGCCAGCACATCCGCCCGCCATCGCGCCGGCAGCACCCGCGCCATCAGCGCCCACAACGATTCCGCCTCGGCGGCGCCGTCGCCCACCGCCAACGCATACAGTGTGTCGCGCACCCGCGGATCGTTCAACGCGCAGACCACCGTCACCAACTCCGCATCGGCCGGCTCGGTGCCATCCCCCAACCGCGCCGCGACGGCCATCGCCATATGCACGGCCTCGCGCGCCGTCCGGGTCGTCAGTGCCGGAAAGCCGTACTGGACGATCGCCTCGTCGAGCCGTGCGCACCGGGTCGTGTCGGTGACCGCGATGACCTGCTGCAGATCGGCCCGGCGCCGGTAGAGCCGGCGCCCGTCCAGCACCGCGGCGGCCGCCAGCGGCGAGGCTTCCGGATCATCGACGAGCCCCCGCGCGCCGCACCCGTCGGCGCAGTACCACTGCCCGTCCGCGGCGACCCTGTCCACCACGAGCACCGCGAGCAGCTCGACTCCCTCGGCGCCCAGTGATCGCGCCAACGCGTCGGCCAGCGCCAGATGGTCGGTGCCACACGCGTCACAGTCGGCACCGAACTCGTCGACGATCACCGCGATCGCCTCGTCGGGGTCCGCCGCGCCGACCACCTCGGCCAGTTGTGCGGTGTTGTCGGTCAGAGCTGCCGACAGGTCCACCCGCATCACGCAGCCGAGTTCGGCGCCCACGACGGTCACCACCGCCAGTGAGTGTTCGGGGACGAAACCGAGCACGGCGGGCAGCGCCGCGATCAGCGAAGCGGGTCGTCCGATATCGAAACCGCGAGGTTGTGTTGTCATGCGTCCGACGGTGTCAGCCGGCACCGTCAACACCGGCCGGTGAGCAGGTCCGGATGCTCACGCTGTGGATGAATCCGCGTCTGTGGATAACCGGGCCGCGCCGGATTTGTTCACACGCTTTTTGCCGTCCTCGACATGCGGGGCACACACAACCGGCGTAGGACTTCATGGATGGGTTCCATGCAGGAGTACGACCTCGTCGTCATCGGGTCCGGTCCGGGTGGCCAGAAGGCCGCCATCGCCGCCGCCAAGCTGGGCAAATCCGTCGCGATCATCGAACGCGGACTGATGCTCGGCGGTGTCTGCGTCAACACCGGCACCATCCCGAGCAAGACGCTGCGCGAGGCCGTCGTCTACCTCACCGGGATGAGCCAGCGCGAGCTCTACGGCGCCAGCTACCGGGTGAAGGAGAAGATCTCCCCCGCCGATCTGCTGGCCCGCACGCAGCACGTCATCGGCAAGGAGATCGATGTGGTGCGCTCGCAGTTGATGCGCAACGGCGTCGAGCTCTACGTCGGCCACGCCCGATTCATCGACGAACACACCGTCTACGTCGATGACCCCAACCGGGCCGAACGCGTCACCGTCAGCGGTCGCTATATCGTGATCGCCACCGGCACCCTGCCCGCCCGACCCACCGGCGTGAAGTTCGATGAGAGCCGTGTGCTGGACTCCGACGGCATCCTCGATCTCAAGTCCATCCCCAGCTCCATGGTGGTGGTCGGCGCGGGTGTCATCGGCATCGAATACGCGTCCATGTTCGCCGCACTCGGTACCAAGGTCACGGTCGTGGAGAAGCGCGCCAACATGCTGGAGTTCTGCGATCCGGAGATCATCGAGGCACTGAAGTTTCACCTGCGGGATCAGGCCGTCACCTTCCGGTTCGGGGAGGAGGTCACCGCGGTCGACATCGGATCGGTGGGCACGGTCACCATGCTGGCCAGCGGCAAGCAGATCCCGGCGGAGACGGTCATGTACTCGGCAGGCCGCCAGGGCCAGACCGAGCACCTCGACCTGCCCAATGCCGGGCTTGAGGCCGACAACCGCGGCCGGATCTTCGTCGACGACAACTACCAGACCAAGGTCGATCACATCTACGCGGTCGGCGATGTCATCGGTTTCCCGGCGCTGGCCGCCACCTCGATGGACCAGGGGCGGCTGGCCGCGTATCACGCCTTCGGCGAACCCGCCCACGCCATGACCGAGTTGCAGCCCATCGGCATCTACTCCATCCCGGAGGTCTCCTACGTGGGCGCCACCGAGGTGGAACTCACCAAGGAATCCATCCCCTATGAGGTCGGGGTATCGCGATATCGGGAACTCGCCCGTGGCCAGATCGCCGGCGACTCCTACGGAATGCTCAAACTGCTGGTTTCGACCGACGACCTGCGGCTGCTGGGCGTCCACATCTTCGGCACCAACGCCACCGAGATGGTGCATATCGGCCAGGCCGTGATGGGATGCGGCGGAACGGTCGAATACCTGGTCAACGCGGTGTTCAACTACCCGACGTTCTCCGAGGCCTACAAGGTTGCAGCACTCGATGTGATGAACAAGCTGAGGGCGTTGAGCCAGTTCCGGACCTGACGGGATTTATGGCCGCCTCCCCTGTGTTGGACCTATGCCCAGGGTCGCACACAGCGACACCGGCGAAGTGCGAGACACTAGTGAACAGGAGGTGAACCACATGGCCGATCACCAGGAGCAGCACTATCAGCCCGAGCAGAACGGCATGTACGAGTTGGAGTTCCCCGCGCCACAACTGTCCGCCATGGACGGGCGTGGTCCGGTGATGATCCACGCGCTGGAGGGGTTCTCCGATGCCGGTCACGCCATCCGACTGGCGGCGCAGCATCTGAAGGACACGCTTGACACCGAGTTGGTGGCGTCGTTCGCCATAGACGAACTGCTCGACTACCGGTCCCGCCGTCCGATGATGACGTTCAAGACCGACCACTTCAGTGGCTACGACCAGCCCGAGCTGAACCTGTACGCGATGCACGACAGCGTCGGCACCCCGTTTCTGCTACTCGCCGGGATGGAGCCCGACCTGCGCTGGGAGCGTTTCGTCACCGCGGTGCGACTGCTGGCCGAACGGCTCGGGGTGCGCCAGGTGATCGGGCTGGGCACCATCCCGATGGCGGTGCCGCACACCCGGCCGGTGACCTTGACCGCGCATTCGGCCAACTCCGAGCTGATCGCCGACCACACCCCCTGGGTGGGCGAGGTGCAGGTGCCCGCGAGCGTGTCGAGTCTGCTGGAGTTCCGGATGAGCCAGCACGGTCACGACGCGGTCGGATTCACCGTGCACGTGCCGCATTACCTGGCCCAGACCGCCTACCCACCGGCCGCCGAGAGCCTGCTCGCCGAGGCGGCCAGGGCCGGTGCGCTGCGGATCCCGTTGAACGCGCTGGGTGAGGCGGCCGCCGAGGTGCACACCAAGATCAACGAACAGGTCGAGGCCAGTTCGGAGGTCGCTCAAGTGGTGACCGCGCTGGAGCGTCAGTACGATGCGTTCGTTGCCGCACAGGAGAATCGCTCGTTGCTGGCCCGCGACGAGGAGCTCCCCAGCGGTGATGAGCTGGGCGCGGAGTTCGAACGGTTCCTTGCCCAGCAGACGGACGGCAAGTTCGGCGAAGGCTTCACCGACGGGGACGAAACCACCTGACCGAGTTGCGAGGCGTGCTGATATGACTGATGGCAAACCCAAACTGCGAAGTGTGCGGGAGGACTCCCCCACACTGCAGTTCCGCACCATCCACGGTTACCGGCGTGCGTTCCGGATCGCCGGGTCCGGCCCGGTAATCCTGCTGATCCACGGCATCGGCGACAACTCGACCACCTGGCACACCGTGCAGACGATGCTTGCCCGGCGCTTCACGGTGATCGCACCGGATCTGCTGGGCCACGGACAGTCCGACAAACCGCGGGCCGACTATTCGGTTGCCGCATATGCCAACGGCATGCGTGACCTGCTCAGCGTGCTGGACGTCGAGCGGGTCACGGTGGTCGGCCATTCGCTCGGCGGCGGCGTGGCCATGCAATTCGCCTACCAGTTCCCACAACTGGTGGACCGCCTGGTGCTGGTCAGCGCCGGTGGTGTCACCAAGGACGTCAACGTGGTGTTGCGGATCGCCGCGATCCCGATGGCCACCGAGGCGCTGGCCTTGCTCCGAGTTCCGCTGGTCCTGCCCGCCCTGCAGGCGATCGGAAGGATCGGTGGTGCGGTGCTGGGCTCCAAGGGCGTCGGCCGCGATCTGCCTGACGTCCTGCGGGTTCTCGCTGATCTGCCCGAGCCGACCGCGTCATCCGCATTCTCCCGCACTTTGCGCGCCGTGGTGGACTGGCGTGGCCAGGTGGTCACCATGCTGGACCGCTGTTATTTGACCGAATCCGTTCCCGTTCAGCTGATCTGGGGATCCCACGATTCGGTGATCCCGGTCAGCCACGCGTGGCTTGCCCACTCGGCGATGCCGGGCTCCAGACTCGAGATCTTCGAGGACTCTGGACATTTCCCATTCCATGATGATCCCGACCGGTTCGTCGATGTGGTGCAGCGATTCATCGACACCACGATCCCGGCCGAGTACGACCACGAACTGCTACGCGGGCTGTTGCGCACCGGGATAAGCGAACGTGCCATCACCGGATCCCTGGACACCAGGGCCGCCGTGCTCGACGCGATGGGGGCGGACGAGCGCAGCGCCACCTGACTACCATCGGGGTATGGCCGTCGATGTCACTGTCCTGCGAGTGTTCACCAATACCCATGGCGAATTCGGCAATCCGCTCGGCGTGATCGATGCCGCGACGGTGGATCCCGCCGATCGGCAGCACATCGCCACCGAATTGGGTTACAGCGAAACCGTATTCGTCGACCTTCCGGACCGGGCGCAGCAAGCGCACATGCCCGAATCTTTACCCCGACGACCGAACTGCCGTTCGCCGGCCACCCGACGGTCGGGACCTCCTGGTGGCTCAAGGAACGCGGTACGCCGGTCCGCACGCTGCAAGTCCCGGCCGGCCTGGTGCAGGTCGAGTACCTGACAGAATCCGGCGCCGAGTTGACCGCGATCAGTGCGCGATCGGAGTGGGCTCCGGAACTGGCCATCTACGATCTGGACTCGGCCGACGACGTGCTTGCCGCCGACCCGACCGATTACGCCGACGACGCCGAGCACTACCTGTGGGCATGGACCGACCGCGAACAGGGGGCATTGCGGTCACGGACGTTCACGCCGCAGCTCGGGATCATCGAGGACGAAGCCACCGGCTCGGCCGCCGTCCGGATGACCGACTATCTGAGCCGGGATCTGCTCATCACACAAGGCAAGGGATCCGAGATCCGCACCTGGTGGGACGCGACGGGCTGGGTGAGGATCGCGGGCCGGGTCGTGGAGGTCGACTCCGTGCGACTCGACTGACGCTTCAGCCTGCGGACGAGACGCGGTGCGCCCGCAGCGCCTCGATCTCGCGCTCGAAATCGTCGGCCGAGGTGAACGACCGGTATACCGAGGCGAACCTCAAGTACGCGACCTCATCGAGGTCGCGTAGCGGGCCGAGGATGGCCAAACCCACTTCGTTGCTAGGAATCTCGGGCGATCCCGCGGCGCGCACCGCATCCTCCACCTGCTGGGCGAGGAGGTTGAGCGCGTCGTCATCGACCTGCCGGCCCTGGCAGGCTCGCCGCACACCTGTGATGACCTTTTCCCTGCTGAACGGTTCGGTGACACCGCTGCGTTTGACGACCGCGAGTACGGCGGTCTCCACGGTGGTGAATCGGCGGCCACATTCCGGGCATGATCGCCGGCGTCTGATGGCCTGTCCCTCATCGGTTTCGCGGGAATCGACGACGCGCGAGTCGGGGTGGCGACAGAACGGACAGTGCATCACCGCTCCTTCGCCGCACCGCAGATCAACCAGCTCGAATGTCTTCGAGCGTACCCGGGAGTGGCGCGGCGATATCAACCGATCGGCGCGATGAGAGTCTGCCCGGCCTGCACGGTGCTGGATTCGAGCCTGTTGAGCTCACGGATGTGCTCGACCACTGCGCCGGCGGGCACGTCCGGAGCAACACGATGAGCGATATGCTGCAGGGTCTCACCGGCCTCCACGTACACCACCGACAGCCGGGTGGGCATTTGGGCCGGAGCCTCCTCGGTGGGGCCGCCGAGCTGCGCGACCAGCCCGAGCCACAGCGTGACGCCGCCAGCCAGCAGTGCCAGCAGCACCGTGGCGAGGGGGGTGATCGGCCGGCGGCGGTGCGAGGCCCGCGACATCAGCACGCCGGTACCGCGGTGACCCAGCGGCGCTCCGCCCGGGCGACGGGACTGCACGCGGCGCCTGCGCACCACCACGTCACGGGCCAGCGGCCACACCTCCGGGTGAGAGCCGGTCTGCCGGACCACAGATTCGCTGTTCCGCGTGATCGTGGTGCGTGCTTCGAGAATCGTCATCTGACTGCCTCTCCCCGTAGGTGGCGTTCGCTTCTGTGTTCGAATAATAGTCGATCATGTGTTCGATGAATAGAACATGTGATCGAACTGTTGCCGAACGATAGACCCGGCCACCGACAAGTTGGATGAGTCCAGCGCCAGCGCCACTGATTCCGACACGCCTCGAACACATGTTTGATTGTCTGTGCGACGGCGACTATATTCGGCGTCATGAGCGACAGCACCGAAACACCTGAGGCACGCTCCAGCCTGACCGAGCGTCAGCGCACCATCCTGGAGGTCATCCGTACCTCCGTGACCAGTCGGGGCTACCCGCCGAGCATCCGTGAGATCGGCGATGCCGTCGGACTGACCTCCACCTCGTCGGTGGCCCACCAGCTCCGCACGCTGGAGCGCAAGGGCTACCTGCGCAGAGATCCCAACCGCCCACGTGCGGTGGACGTCCGCGGCTCCGAGGAAGTCGTCACCCCGATCGTGGCCACCGATGTGGCCGGCTCCGACACACTGCCCGAACCCACGTTCGTGCCGGTGCTGGGCCGTATCGCCGCAGGTGGCCCCATCCTGGCCGAGGAGGCCGTGGAGGAGGTCTTCCCGCTCCCCCGCGAGCTGGTCGGCGAGGGGTCGTTGTTCCTGCTCAAGGTGGTCGGCGAATCGATGATCGACGCCGCCATCTGCGACGGTGACTGGGTGGTCATCCGTCAGCAGAACGTGGCCGACAACGGTGACATCGTCGCGGCGATGATCGACGGTGAAGCCACCGTCAAGACGTTCAAGCGGACCCGCGGTCAGGTGTGGCTGATGCCGCACAACCCGGCGTTCGAACCCATCGACGGTAACGACGCCGTGGTGCTGGGCAAGGTCGTCACCGTCCTCCGCAAGATCTGACGACGCTCAGTCGGCCTGGATGAATCCGTTCGTCTGGGCGAACTCTTCACTGGCGAACCAGATCTCGGCCTCGATATCACGGTATCGCGGGCTGCCCGGAGCCCAATAGAGCCCTGTCTTGGTGTTTGCCTTGACCGGATAGCCTTCCGGCGCGCGATACCGGTCGCCGGTCGCCAGCCGCATCGAGGTCCACCCGGCATCCTCGGGTTCTGCTACCTGGGTGGCGGCGTGACGGCCGCTGGCGAAGTCCGGTTCGTACTCGGCCCCCAGCACCGACGGCACGACGGTGGTGGCCGGCTCGTGATCGTGATCGACGGACTCGATGCGGGTCGGTGCGGTGTCCACCGCGTCGGGGTCGGACGCCTCCTCGAACTCGTCGCCCTCCTCGTAGGCATCGGAGTCGTATTCATCCGACTCATCGTCGTATTC
Organism: Mycobacterium sp.; assembly: GCA_011620645.1. GTDB lineage: Bacteria > Actinomycetota > Actinomycetes > Mycobacteriales > Mycobacteriaceae > Mycobacterium. The sequence goes on along the minus strand of WOYS01000034.1, from coordinate 17,533 downwards.
GTCCGACTCGTCGTCGTATTCGTGGGCAGGGGCATCACTGCGCAGATCGGGTACCACCGAGATACCGCTGAGCGGCGGAACGGACCCGACCGGCGGCACCGCCCACGGGCTCTGCGACGAGAAGGCACCGGGCTTCCGTTCGAAGGCCGGACCGGTCTCGAAATCGTCGTCGCGCGGTTCGCGCGGCTGGCCATACCGGTCGTCGTATCCCGGGTCGTACGGATCCTCATCGAACCCGTCGTCGGCGCGGGGCCGCCGGTTGCGCAGCACCGCGATGGCGATCAACGTGATCACGCCCAGCAGCGGTACCAACCCGAGCAGCCACCACCAGCGCCACGTGTACCACTTGTCGCTGCTGCCTTCATCGGCCGGAGCGGCAGCCGGAGCCTGCGGCGCATCCGCCCCGGGAACCTCCAGCCCGGCCAGCTGTGACTGCAGGCCGGCCGGCTCCGTGCTGAACTTCTTGGCGGCCTTGTCCCAGGAGATCGATCCGCCGTTGAACTGCTGGCTGATGACGTCGCCGTTCTCGGCCTGGTCGGTCTTGGGAGCGCCGAGCTCGCCCGTCGCGCCGCCAAGCTTCTGCCATGCCGCGTTCATCGCGCCGCGCACGATCACCGCACCGAAGTCCGGTGTCCAGAAGATGACCGGCTGGTCCTCGGCGGCGAATGTGACCACCCGGCTCTGGGGTGCCAAACCGCCGTCGGTCTCACTCGCGGTGGGGAATCCGAGATCGCCGGTGGGCCCGCCGACACTCTCGTACTTGGCCAGCACCTGACCGGTGACCACGTTGGCCCCGGTGTCGGGGCTGTAGAAGATCTTGCCGCCCGCATAGTTCTGCCCCACACCGTCGGCCCCGATCGCATACTGGGCGCCTTCCTCGGCGCCCAGCGGACCGAGCGCACCGCCGGCGGCCCGGCGGGCGGCGGCGATTGCCGACGTGGCATCCGAAGGTATGTCGATGGCGCCGAGCTGACCTGCCAGCTCGGGCGGAACGGTGGTGAAGACACGGGTCTTGCGATCCCAGGAGATCTCACCGCCGGTGAACTTCTGCGTGACAGTATTGCCGTTGACGGTCTCGTCATCACTGGGCACCCCGAGCTCCCCGACCGAACCGCCGAGCGCATCCCAGGCAGAGTTGATCGCACCGCGGACCACCCGGGCGCCGGTTTCCGGCGTCCAGAAGATGACCGGATTGTCCGGCGCGCTGAACGTGGAGTTGCGGCTGTTGGCCGCCCGTCCCGCTCCCACGTCGATCGTCGGGAAGCCCAGGTCGCTGTCGGCTGGGCCGCCCAGGGACTCGTACTTCTCCAGGATGGCGCCGGAAAGTACGCGCGCGCCGGTGTCCGGGGTGAAGAAGATCTTGCCCGCCGCGAAGTTCTGCACGAAGCCCTCACCGGCCGGATAGACACCGCCGGCCTTGGGCCCGAGGGGGCCGGCATCGCCGCCGCCGGTGTCCCAGGCAGCCGTGATCGCCGCATCGGCATCGCTTTCCGGTGTCGCGCCGGCGGGCGGCGCGAACAGCGCGGATGCAGCGATCAGCCCGGCACTGACGAGCCCCACCGCTGCCCGCCCGGCGATCCTGCCCAGTCGAGTTTGCTGCCTGGTCATCGGTCCTCCCCGAAGTCGTGCAAAACCACACGAAAGTATCGCGTTCGTCAACTTTGCGTCAGTTGACCGCGAAGTCGTGGGATATCGCCCCCTGCGCCGATGGCGTGTCGGGAGTCAGACCCCCAGGCCGCGACCGATGATCTCTTTCATTATCTCACTCGTTCCGCCGTAGATGGTCTGGATCCGCGAGTCCAGGAAAGCACGGGCGATGGGGCGGCGTGGCAGCCGGGTGCGCACCGGCACACCTAGGATTGGGACGTGTTCAGCACCGCCCGTACCGGCAGCCTGGCGCACTGGGGGGCGTTTCGCGCCGATGTGCGCGCCGGCGAGATCACCGCCGTGACCCCAGCCGCCGGTGACGCCGATCCGTCACCGCTGCTGGGCAATCTTCCCGGTTCGATCCGGCACCGCTCGCGGGTGACCGGCCCGGTGGTGCGCCGGGGCTGGTTGCGCGACGGACCCGGCCCCAACGACCGGCGGGGCGCCGACGAGTTCGTGGCGGTGTCCTGGGACGAGCTGACCGAGCTGCTGGCCGGCGAGTTGCGTCGGGTGATCGACACCCACGGCAACGAAGCCATCTACGGCGGGTCCTACGGCTGGGCCAGTGCCGGTCGATTCCATCACGCGCAGAGCCAGGTGCATCGCTTCCTCAAACTCCTTGGCGGATATACCTCTTCCCGGCATTCTTACAGCCTGGGCGCGACCGGCGCGATCATGCCCCGGGTGGTCGGCACACATGACGATCTCTTCAAGCGCTCCACCCAGTGGGATGTCATCGTCGAGCACACCGACCTGCTGGTGGCCTTCGGCGGGCTCGCCTTGAAGAACACCGGCATCAATCACGGTGGGACCACCGCACATCCGGCGCGCGCCGCGCTGCACCTGTTCCGCGAACGGGGCGGGCGAATCGTCTCGTTCTCGCCGCTGCGCGACGATGTCGATGGCGAATGTGACTGGCACGCACCGGTACCCGGCACCGATGTGGCCATCATGCTCGCCATGGCCCATGTGCTGGCCACCGAGGGTCTGGCCGACCGGGAGTTCCTGGACAGCTACTGCATCGGCTACGAGGTTTTCGAGCGCTATGTGCTCGGCACTGACGACGGCGTGCCGAAGTCGCCGTCGTGGGCGTCGGCCATCAGCGGGTTGCCCGCCGAGGACATCACCGCGCTGGCCCGGCGAATGGCCGCAGGCCGCACCCTGGTCACCGTCAGCTGGTCGTTGCAGCGCATCCGCCACGGCGAACAGGCCCCGTGGATGGGGTTGACGCTGGCCGCCATGCTCGGCCAGATCGGCCTGCCCGGGGGCGGTTTCGGGCACGGTTACGGCTCCATGAACGAATTGGGTCTGGCCCCGCTGCGCCACCGGTTACCGGTGTTCCCGCAGAGCCACAACCCGGTGTCGACGTTCATCCCGGTCGCGGCCGTCAGCGATATGCTGCTGCATCCGGGCCGGGAGTACGACTACAACGGCCTGCGGCTGACGTTCCCCGATATCCGGTTGGTGTACTGGGCCGGTGGAAATCCGTTCCACCATCACCAGAACATCCCGCGCCTGCGCCGCGCGCTGGCCCGACCGGACACCATCGTGGTGCACGATCCGTACTGGACGGCGATGGCGAAACACGCCGACATCGTTGTCCCCTCCACGACCGCCTATGAGCGCGAAGACTTCTCAGGCTCGCACAACGACCCCCTGCTGGTGGCGATGCCTGCGCTGACCCAGCCCTACGCGCAGTCCCGCGACGACTACACCGCCTTCGCCACGCTCGCCGAACGGCTCGGCGTCGGTGAGCAGTTCACCGAAGGCCGTACCGCCCGGCAGTGGCTCACGCACATGTATGAGAAGTGGTCGGCCAGCGTCGATTTCGCGGCACCGTCCTTCGACCAGTTCTGGGCCGACGGACAACTACGGCTCCCTACCGAGCCCGGGCTGACCCTGCTGGCCGACTTCCGCGCCGATCCGTACACACACCGGTTGACCACCCCGAGCGGGCGGATCGAGATCTTCTCCGCCGATATCGCCAGCTTCGGCTATACCGACTGCCTGGGACATCCCGCCTGGTTCGAACCCACGGAATGGCTCGGGGGAGAACGCGCGACGGTCTACCCGCTGCACCTCATCGCGAACCAGCCCGCCAGTCGGCTGCACAGCCAGCTCGACGGCGGCGCCACCAGCCAGCAATCGAAAGTGGCCGGGCGCGAACCGATCCGGATGCATCTGGTCGACGCGGCGGCGCGGGGACTGGTCGGGGGCGACGTGGTGCGGGTGTTCAACGATCGTGGTGCCTGCCTGGCCGGTGTGATCATCGACGACCGGCTGCGCCCACAGGTGGTTCAGCTGTCCACCGGCGCCTGGTTCGATCCGCTGGACCCGGGTAATGCGGATTCGATGTGCGTGCACGGCAACCCGAATGTGCTGACCGACGATATCGGGACCTCGTCGCTGGCCCGCGGCTGTACCGGCGCTCACGTACTGGTGCAGGTGGCGAGGTTCGAGGGCGACCTGCCTCCGGTGCGTGCCCACGAACCGCCGGTGATCCGGCGGCGCGCGCCGACTACCAGTTGCTGAACTCGCGCAGGCTGGCCGCCAGCGGAACAGGAACCCGCGCAGTGATTTTGGTGCCCCGCTCGGTGTGCTCGGTGGTGTCGATCCGGCCCTCGTCGTGCACTCTGGCCACCAGGTCGCCGCGGCCATACGGCACCGTCACATCGACAAAGGCGTCGGTGGGTTCGACCAACTCCACCAGCCGGGCACGCAGTTCATCCAGGCCCTCACCGGTATGCGCGGACACGAAGACCGCATCCGGCAGAGCACGCCGCAACTGCGCCAGCGCGATGTCATCGGCGGCATCGATCTTGTTGACCACCAACAGTTCCGGGGCCGGCGAACCGTCGTGATCAGCGTAGACGTCGCGGATCACTTCCCGGACCGCACTGATCTGCGCCATCGGGGTGGCATCGGAGCCGTCGACCACATGCACCAGCAGATCGGCGTCGACGACCTCCTCCAGCGTGGAGCGGAACGCCTCGACAAGCTGGGTGGGCAGGTGCCGGACGAAGCCGACGGTGTCGGTCAGCACGAACGGTCGGCCATCAATCAGTTCGCCGCGTCGGGTGGTCGGCTCCAGGGTGGCGAACAGCGCGTTCTCCACCAGCACACCGGCACCGGTCAGCGCGTTGAGCAGGCTGGACTTGCCGGCATTGGTGTAGCCGACGATCGCGACCGCGGGCAGATCGGCGGCCCGGCGCTTGCCGCGCTGGGTGTCGCGGATCTTCTTCATGTCCTTGATCTCGCGACGCAGTTTGGACATCCGCTCGCGGATGCGGCGCCGGTCGGTCTCGATCTTGGTCTCACCGGGGCCGCGGGTGCCCACGCCGCCGCTGCTGCCGCCCGCGCCACCGCCCTGCCGCGACATCGACTCGCCCCAGCCTCGGAGCCTGGGCAGCATGTACTCCATCTGCGCGAAGGCCACCTGGGCCTTGCCTTCGGCGGAGGTGGCGTGCTGGGCGAAGATGTCCAGGATCAGCGCGGTCCGGTCGATGACCTTGACCTTGACGACCTTCTCCAGCGAGTTCAGCTGAGCGGGGCTCAGTTCACCGTCGCAGATGACGGTGTCCGCGCCGGTGGCGGTGACGATGTCGCGCAGTTCGATGGCCTTGCCGGAGCCGATATAGGTCGACGCGTCGGGTTTGTCGCGGCGCTGCACCAGGGCCTCTAGAACCTCCGACCCCGCCGTCTCGGCCAGTGCGGCGAGTTCTGCCATGCTCGCGTCGACGTCGGCGGCAGTGCCCTCGGTCCATACGCCGACCAGCACCACCCGCTCCAATCGGAGCTGGCGGTATTCGACCTCGGAGATGTCGGTGAGTTCGGTCGACAGCCCGGCCACGCGCCGCAGTGCCGCGCGGTCCTCCAGGGCCAGTTCGCCGGTGCTTGGCGGTACATACTTCGGTTCAGTCATAAGTTCTTTCGATAATGGCACGACGGCCAGGGGTCATGCACCCGAATATTCACCGTGCGCGACGAGCACCGATGGTCCGCGCAGGTAGCTGGTCGCCTCGGTGATGGTGACCGCCACCTCGCCACCGGGGATCCGGACCGCCAAGGTGCCGATGCCCTCCCCTGTGTGCGCCAGAGCTGCCACTGCTGCGGCGACGGTTCCCGTTCCGCAGGAACGAGTTTCGCCGACGCCGCGTTCATGCACTCGCATGTTCACCGCGCCGTCCGACGGGGTCGTCAGGATTTCCACGTTCACCCCGTCGGGGAACTGGGCGGTGTCGAAGGACACCGGTGCCGCGACATCGAGAGCGCCCAGTTCCGCAACGCTCAGATCGGTCACGCAGGCCAGGTGCGGATTGCCGACGTCGACACCCAACCCGGCGAACGTGCGTCCGCCGACGACAACCGATCCGTTGCCCAGCCTGTTGACCTTGCCCATATCGACGGTGACCTCGGCGCGGGTGGGGCTGAAGTGCTCGACCACCACCGGTCGCGGGCCGGCCAGCGAGCCGACGACGAACTCGTCACGGCTCTCCAACCCGGTCGCCCTCAGGTAGTGGGCGAAGACCCGCACGCCATTGCCGCACATCTGCGCGATGGAGCCGTCGGCGTTGCGATAGTCCATGTACCAGTCCTGGGCGGCCACACCCTCGGGCAGCGCGCTGAACACCCCGGCTGCGGCCGCGGCGCCGGCCGTCGTCACCCGCAGCACGCCGTCGGCACCCAGACCGCGGTGCCGGTCGCACAGCGCGGCCACCGCATCGGAGGTCAGCGCGAGTGCGGCGTCGAGGTCGGGCAGTAGGACGAAATCGTTCTGCGTCCCGTGGCCCTTCGCGAAGGGAATGGCGGACTTCACCTGTCCAGGATACTCAGCGCAGCGCCGGCGAGATCCGGTGCCGAACCGTCGAGCCAGCACACACGGTGATCACGACGAAACCAGGAACGTTGGCGGCGCACATATCGGCGAGTGCCCATGAACGTCGGTTCACGGGCCGCCGACCCGTCATCGCCGTCATCGAGGGCGGCCAGCACCTGGGCGTAGCCCAGCGCGCGCGCAGCCGTCACACCGTCGCGCAGACCGTGCTCAACCAGGCCGGTGACCTCGCCGACCAGCCCCTCGTCGAACATCGCGTCGGTGCGCTGCGCCAGTCGTTCATCGAGTAATGCTGTGTCCCAATCCAATCCGATGATCACCGTGCCCCAGCGCGGGGTGCCGACGCGGGGTGCCGACGCGGTGAATGGCTGCCCGGTGAGTTCCACCACCTCCAGGGCGCGCACGATGCGACGGCCGTCGGTCTCCAGGATCGCCGCACCGGCCGCTGGATCGACGCGGGCCAGCTCGGCGTGCAGGGCCGACACCCCGACCTCTGCCAGCCGGGCCTCCCAGCGGGCCCGCACCGCCGGATCGGTGGCCGGGAACGACCACTGATCCAGCAGAGACTGAATGTAGAGCATGGATCCGCCGACGATCACCGGTACCGCGCCGCGGGCCATGATCGCCTCGATGTCGGCGGCGGCGTTCTCCTGATAGCGCGCCACCGAGGCATTCTCGGTGACCTCGAGGACGTCGAGTTGGTGGTGGACGATGCCGCGGCGCTGCGTGGGGGGCAGCTTCGCGGTGCCGATGTCCATGCCGCGGTAGAGCTGCATGGCGTCGGCATTGACGATCTCGCCGCCCAGTCTCTCGGCCAGGGTCAGCCCGAGTGCCGATTTCCCGGTCCCGGTCGGACCGATGACGGCGACGGGTCGTAATCCGGGGCTCACGGCAGCCAGGTGCCGGCGAAGTAGCCGACGCCGTACGGCGCGCCCCGGTAGAGTTCGTGGGCTCGAACATCCCCGGCCAGCCCGGCCAGCCCGGCCAGCACCTGATAGGCCACCCGGCCCACCACACCGGCAGGCAGTCGCGTCAGTGCCGCGCCATCACCGGCCGCGAGCGCGTCATCGAGGGCCTGCTGAACGGTGACCGACTCAGCGTCATACCCGCCCGGCGCCGACGGTGTCAGCGTGTGTGCACCGTCGGCCACCACTAGCACGCCCACCGGATCAGCGGCCTCGTCGATCTCGGCGCGCAGCGCGCGTCCGCGGGCCAGCGTGACCTCCACATCGTGATCCGGGCGGTGGACCCGGACTTCGACGGTGGTCGACGGCTGCCGCACCCAGCCGGCCATCAGCGCGCACAGCGGCAGATCCGTCACGGGTCCGGTCGCCGCGGGCGACAACGCAATCCGCACATCGGCGCCGTATCCGGCGAATGTGCCGACCGCCTGTGGACCGATGACCGCATCATCCGCCCCGACCCCGATGGCGATCCAGCGGTCCGGCAGTACCGACACGGCCTTGCCGAGCGCGGCGCGCAGATCGGCCAGCTCGGCCGCCGCACCACCCGCCAATTCGGGCACCAGAACAGGCGCCGAGGGGATCAGTGCAATGGCCGCCAACACGCCATCACGCTATCGCCTTGCCCGTGTTCTGCTGATCGGCCCAGCCCGCCTCACCACGGGCGAGCGCCGCGGTCGCGCCCACCATCACGGTCACCGCGGCGATCAGGGCGATCCAGCCGGACTCCCCCGGGCGCAGCGTTTCACCGAGCACCACGACACCGAGCACCGATGCCACCACCGGTTCGGTCACCGTCATCGTCGGCAACGACGCCGTCATCGAACCGGCCCGGAAGGCCGCCTGCTGGTACCCCGTGCCCGCCACCGCGACCAACGCCCAGGCGTAGAGCTCCGGGGTACGCAGTACCTCCCAGATACCGTCACCGAGGCGATCGACCACACCCTTGGTGAGGATCGCGACAAGTCCCCACAGCGCACCGGACACGCAAGCCAGCAGGATCGCGCTGATCTTGCGGCCCGCCAACATCCGCGCGCCGACGATGCACAGCGCCACCAACGGCCCGAGCACCGCGCCCGCGGCCAGCCAGGTCTCGGTGTCGGCGCGCGAATGCCCGGCCGTCGGATTGCCGACCGTCACGATCACCACCACCGACACCGCAAGCAGCACCGCCCAGGTCCACTCGAACCTGCTCACCCGGTGGTTGTTGACCCGGGCGTTGAGCGGCAATGCGAACAGCAGTGAGGTGACCAGCAGGGCCTGCACCAACAGCACCGAGCCCAGCCCCAGCGCCGCCGCCTGCAGCCCGAACCCCACCGCCGACACCAGACTGCCCGCCCACCACATGCGGTCCTTGAGCAGGCGCACGAACAGCTGGAGATGGCCGACCTGTTCGTCGGTCACCTCGTGTGCGGAGCGCTGATGGATCACATCGCCGATGGCGATGAACAGCGCGGCGCCGAGCGCCAGAAGTGCGGCGATATCCGCCTTGTCCAACGGGGGCCTCCCAACGGGTCAGGGTCCTGAGGGTGCCGGTAAAACCGCGCCGATCGCAACCGCACCACACCACGCATCGCAAGCTGTGGCACACAGCCGGGAGCGACCTGCTTGAATAGCGATCGGAAGCTATTGGCGCCGCGTCGCGCGGCAGGTGCGTGGTCCGACCACGCGGAGTGCGAGGAACGAATATGACAACCACCGACTCAGGTTCCGGCGAGACCACCAGGGAATCGGCACCTGCGGCCCCGAAACCCACTCCCAGACCTGCGCCACGGCCCGGTCCGCGTCCCGCACCGCACCCCCACCCGGCCACCGCCGCTCCCGCTGTTTCCGTGCCGCCGGCGTCCGTCGATCCGCACCGGTTCGGCCGCGTCGATGACGACGGCACCGTCGTGCTGGTCGCCTCCGCCGGCGAGCGCGTGATCGGTTCCTGGCAGGCCGGTGACCCCGAGGCCGCGTTCGCCCACTTCGGCCGCCGCTACGACGACCTGCACACCGAGGTGGCGCTGCTGGAGGCCCGGCTCGCGTCGGGCAGCGGCGAGGCCCGCAAGATCAAATCGGCGGCGTCGGCGCTGCTGGAGACCCTGCCGACCGCGTCGGTACTCGGCGATATCGACGCCATCGAGCAGCGGCTGACCGCCATCGTCGAGCACGCCGACGACGCAGCCGCCGAGGAACGCGCCCGCCGCAACGAGCACCGCGCCGCGCAGACCGCCCGCAAGGAAACGCTCGCCGCCGAGGCCGAGGAGATCGCGAACGTCTCCGGTCAGTGGAAGTCCGCGGGCGACCGACTGCACGCGATCCTCGAGGAGTGGCGCACCATCACCGGACTGGACCGCAAGACCGACGATGCGCTGTGGAAGCGGTACTCAGCGGCACGTGAGACGTTTAACCGGCGCCGCGGTTCCCATTTCGCCGAACTGGACCGTGAGCGCATCGGCGCCCGCCAGGCCAAAGAATCGCTGTGCGAGAAAGCCGAGAAGCTCAGCGATTCCACGGATTGGGCAGACACCGCCGCGATGTTCCGGGACCTGCTGTCCCAGTGGAAGGCCGCGGGCCGGGCCGCCAAGGATGTCGACGACGCGCTGTGGGCCCGATTCAAGGCCGCCCAGGACACCTTCTTCGAGGCTCGCAACGCCATCAACGCCGAGCGGGACGCCGAGTTCGGCGCCAATGCCACCGCGAAGGAGAAGCTGCTGATCGAGGCCGAGCGCATCGACATCACGGACGCCAAGGCCGCACAGGCAGCGCTGCGTTCGATCGGCGACAAGTGGGACGCCATCGGCAAGGTGCCGCGCGAGAAGTCGGCCGACCTTGAGCGCAGGCTGCGCGCGGCGGAGAAGAAGATCCGCGATGCGAGTACCACGAGCCAGCCCGACGCCGAGGCCCAGGCGCGCGCCGATCAGTTCCGGGAGCGGGCCGAGCAGTTCGAGCGGCAGGCGGTGAAGGCCGAAGCGGCCGGCAAGACCAAGGATGCCGCGCAGGCCCGCGCCAGTGCCGCGCAGTGGCGGGAGTGGGCGGACACCGCCGCGGAGGCGGTCACCAAGAAGCGTTAAGGCTTCTCGGTATCGTCGCCCAGGTCCCCCAGCAGGGAGGTGCGCTGGCGCTGGGCCACGGCCTGCCGTCGTTCCGCCTCGGCAGCCAGCTGCACCGCGGTGCGCGACCACACCACCCGCGCCCAGTGGAAGGCCAGCAACAGCACGGCGATCCAGCCGATGATCAGCCCGATGCCGGGGCCGGGGTAGCCCTCGCCAGCGGTCTGGCGCGACCAGACGGCGAGCATCCCCGCCGGGCAGGCCACCGTCGTGCCGGCCAGGGCGACCCAGGCCAATGTCCAGCGCCGGGTCAGCAGCGCCAGGATGGAGAACCCGACGCTGAAGACCAGTGCCAGCCAGACGAACGCCCGTGACGGCAGCGACAGCCCGTCCGCGGTCGCCACGTCGCTACCGATCAGCACGTCCAGGCCGCGGGTGGACCCGGTATGCGGCAGCAGGAACGACAGCAGCACCACGAACACCAGGATCGCCACCACCAGCGCACGGGCGCCGGGGTCGATCTCGGAGGCGATCCGGCGCTCCACGGCCTCGATATCGTCCTTGAAGTCGTCGAATCCCTGCGCACCCTTGCCGCTCACAATGCACACCCCGAGGTCACGGGGACGGCCGCGGGTGCACCGATACTCGGCACGCCCAAGCCTACTCCGGTGACGGAGCCCGCGCCCGTCACAGGACGAAGCCCCGCCGCATGCGCATTCCCGGCACGGGTGCGGCGGTGGCTGAGCACGGCGCCGTCGGCGACCAGGAAGTGCGGGGCGGCGCGGGTCACGGTGGTGGTGACGATGTCCCCGGGCCGGATATCGGCCTCACCCGCGGCGAAGTGCACCAGCCGGCCGTCGCGGGCGCGCCCCGACATCCTGGCGGTGGCGGCGTCTTTGCGCCCCTCCCCTGCGGCCACCAGCAGTTCGACGTGCGCGCCGACCTGAGCCTGGTTCTCCCGCAACGAAATCTGCTCCTGCAAATCGGTGAGGCGCTGATAGCGTTCGCCGACAACCTCTTTGGGCAGTTGGTCGGCGAACGTCGCGGCGGGGGTACCGGGACGCTTCGAGTACTGGAAGGTGTACGCGCTCGCGAAACGGGACTGCGCCACCACATCGAGGGTGTCCTGGAAGTCCTGCTCGGTCTCGCCGGGGAAGCCGACGATGATGTCGGTGGTGACGGCGGCGTGCGGTATCGCGGTGCGTACCCGGTCGATGATGCCCAGGTAGCGCTCGGCGCGATAGGACCGGCGCATGGCCTTGAGGATGCGGTCCGAACCCGACTGCAACGGCATGTGCAGCGTCGGGCACACGTTGGGTGTCTGGGCCATCGCCTCGATGACATCGTCGGTGAACTCGGCCGGGTGCGGCGAGGTGAAGCGCACCCGCTCCAATCCGTCGATACTCCCGCAGGCGCGGAGCAAGTCGGCGAAGGCGCCGCGGTCGCCGAACGATACTCCGTAGGCGTTCACGTTCTGCCCGAGCAGGGTGACTTCGAGCACACCCTGATCCACCAGTGTCTGCACTTCGGCGAGCACATCGCCGGGGCGCCGGTCGACCTCTTTGCCGCGCAGCGCAGGCACGATGCAGAACGTGCAGGTGTTGTTACAGCCGACGGAAATGGAAACCCAAGCGGCATAGGCTGATTCACGCGACGCAGGCAGAGCTGACGGAAATTCCTGCAGCGCCTCGGCGATCTCGACCTGAGCGACCCGCTGGTGGCGGGCGCGTTCCAGCAGCACCGGCAGCGAGCCGATGTTGTGGGTGCCGAACACCACGTCCACCCAGGGTGCCTTCTTCAGGACAGTGTCGCGGTCCTTCTGGGCCAGGCAGCCGCCGACCGCGATCTGCATGTTGGGATCGGCGTTCTTACGGGGCGCGAGGTGGCTGAGATTGCCGTACAGCTTGTTGTCGGCGTTCTCACGGACCGCGCAGGTGTTGAACACCACGATGTCGGCGTCGACACCGTCGGCGGCGCGCTGGTAGCCGGCGGCCTCCAGCAGGCCGGACAGCCTTTCGGAGTCGTGCACGTTCATCTGGCAGCCGTAGGTGCGCACCTGATAGGTGCGCACGGGGGCCGGGCGATCAGCACCCGCCTCCACAGTCGAGGCCAACATGGAAGTCACGACGATCATGTTACGGGGGTGCCGATACGCCCCATCCTGAGCATTACCTGGGTAGGGTCTGAGCCCATGACCACCGCGGCTTCGGTCCCGATGATCTCGCTACAGGCTGTCAACAAGCATTTCGGCGATCTACACGTGCTCAGGGACATCAATCTCGATGTCCCTCGCGGTCAGGTCGTGGTGGTGCTGGGCCCTTCGGGTTCAGGTAAGTCAACGTTGTGCCGCACCATCAATCGGCTCGAGCCGATTGATACCGGCACCATCTCGATCGACGGCGAGGTGCTGCCCGAGGAGGGCCGCAAACTCGCCCAACTGCGCTCCGATGTCGGCATGGTGTTCCAGTCGTTCAATCTGTTCGCGCACAAGACAATTGTTGAGAACGTGATGCTCGCACCGATCAAGGTACGAAAACTGGCCAAGGACAAGGCCCGCGCCGAGGCCATGGCTCTGCTGGACCGGGTCGGCATCTCCAACCAGGCCGACAAGTATCCGGCGCAGCTGTCCGGTGGGCAGCAGCAGCGGGTCGCCATCGCCCGGTCGCTGGCGATGAGCCCCAAGGTGATGCTGTTCGACGAGCCGACCAGCGCCCTGGATCCGGAGATGATCAACGAGGTGCTGGCCGTGATGACCTCGCTGGCCGGCGAGGGCATGACCATGGTGGTCGTCACCCACGAGATGGGTTTTGCGCGACGTGCCTCACACCGGGTGGTGTTCATGTCCGACGGCGCGGTCGTCGAGGACGCCGAACCCGAAGAGTTCTTCAACAATCCGAAGTCCGACCGTGCCAAGGATTTCCTCGGCAAGATTCTCAACCACTGATTCAGCACCACCGAAAGGATCCATGACATGCCGCCTCTGCGCTTCCGGCTGGCTGCCGCCGTCGTACTGGCTGCAGCGTTGCCGCTGACCCTCGCCGCATGCGGCGGTGGTGACGGCGACAGCAGCAAGGTGACCATCGGCACCAAGATCGACCAGCCCGGGCTGGGTTTGAAGAACCCCGACGGCACCATGAGCGGTTTCGACGTCGACGTCGCGACGTATGTCGCCGAGCAGCTCGGGTACACGCCCGAAGACATCGAATGGAAAGAGTCCCCGTCCGGGCAGCGCGAGACGCTGATCGAGAACGGGCAGGTCGACTTCATCGCCGCGACCTACTCGATTACCGACGCCCGCAAGGAGAAGGTGAGCTTCGCCGGTCCGTACCTGATCACCGGGCAGAGCCTGCTGGTGCGCGCCGACAACAGCGACATCACCGGCGCGGAGTCGCTGGCCAACAACAAGAAGCTGTGCTCGGTGACCGGTTCCACCCCGGCCCAGCGCATCAAGGACAAGTACCCGGGCGTGCAGCTGCAGCAGTACGACACCTACTCGGCGTGCGTCGAGGCGCTCAAGACCGGTGCGATCGACGCGGTGACCACCGATGAGGTCATCCTGGCCGGTTACGCCGCACAGTCGCCGGGAACGTTCAAGATCGTCGGTGAGCCGTTCTCCGAGGAGCGCTACGGCATCGGCCTGAAGAAGGACGACACCGAACTGCGCACCAAGATCAACGACGCCATCACCAAGATGATCTCGGAAGGTGCCTGGAAAGAAGCCTTCGACAAGAACCTCGGCCCGGCAGGCATCACCGCGCCTGCGCCGCCGACCGTCGACAAGTAAGCCGCGCGCAGTCACGTGGAGATCTTCACCGAGTACCAGGACCGGATTTACGCCGCGTTCTGGGTCACCATTCAGCTGACGGTGTACGCCGGTATCGGTGCACTGGTGCTGGGCACCATTCTGGCGGCGATGCGGTTGTCACCGGTTCCGGTGATGCGTGGGCTGGGCACGAGCTATGTCAACGTGGTGCGCAATACGCCGTTGACGCTGATTCTGGTGTTCTGCTCGCTGGGTCTCGGCAACACGCTGCACATCACCTTGACCGACCCGGATTCACCGACCTCCATCGTCGACAGCGGCTTCCGGCTTTCGGTGTTCGGGTTGACGGTCTACACAGCGGCTTTCGTCTGCGAAGCGATCCGGTCGGGCGTCAACACCGTGCCGGTAGGTCAGGCCGAGGCGGCGCGCTCCCTCGGCCTGACCTTTACCCAGAACCTGTCGATCATCATGTTGCCGCAGGCTTTTCGGGCGGTGATCATCCCGCTCGGTTCGGTGCTGATCGCGCTGACCAAGAACACGACCATCGCCTCGGCGATCGGGGTGGCCGAGGCGGCGCTGTTGATGAAGGAGATGGTGGAGAACACCTCTGCCCTGCTGCTCGTGGGCGGCATCTTCGCGATCGGTTTCGTGATCCTGACGTTGCCGATGGGACTGCTGTTCGGCTGGCTGGGCAAGCGACTGGCGGTGTTGAGGTGAAGACCGGCGCTTCCGTTCTCTTCGACGTACCGGGCGCCCGCGCCCGGGCCCGCAACCGAATCCTCACCGTCCTGACGGTGGTCATTTTCGCCCTGGTATTCGGCTGGGTGATCTGGAAGTTCGCCGCCGCCGGGCAGTTCACCGCGGCCAAGTGGGAACCCTTCCTGACCGCGAACCTCTGGAAGAACTTTGTCCTGGAGGGTGTGCAGGGCACCTTGACGGCTGCCGCGCTGTCCATTGTGCTGGCGGTGGTGCTCGGATGTCTGCTCGGCGTGGGACGCCTGTCCCCCGTGGCGTCTGTGAGCTGGGCGTGCGCGACTTTCGTGGAGTTCTTCCGCGCGGTTCCGGTGCTGGTCATGATGCTGTTCTCGTACGCGCTCTACGCGATGTACGACGTCTTCCAGTCGGAGTATCTGGCGTTGGCCGGTGTGGTCACCGGACTGACGTTGTACAACGCCGCGGTGATCGCTGAGATCGTGCGCGCCGGCGTGCACGCACTGCCACGCGGGCAGGCCGAGGCCGCCTCCGCACTGGGCATGACCTGGAGCCAGACCATGGGCTTCATCCAGCTGCCGCAGGCCATCACCTCGATGCTTCCGGTACTGGTGTCCCAGATGGTGGTGGTGCTCAAGGACACCGCGATCGGCTACCAGATCACGTTCGTCGAGATGGTCCGCCAAGGCCAGAGCATCGGATCCAACTACAGCAACTACATTCCCGCACTCATCGTCATCGCGGCTCTGATGATCGCGCTGAACTTCGCGCTGTCGTCGTTGGCCACCCGAATCGAGGCACGGCTGCGCCGGTCCAAGAAGGGACCCGAGCCGCTGACGGCCTAGACCGAACGGCGTTCACGCTCCTGAGCGAGTTGGGTGCAGACGACGTCGAAGGCCATCCCCTGGTTGTAGCCCCGCCGTGCCAGCATGGCCACCAGTCGCCGGGTCACCTTCGTCGCATCGTCGAGGTCCTCCCGGCGTAACTTGGTGGCCACCAGCTCCTCGGCCCGCACCCGCCACTCCCCTGCGTCCACGCTGTCGAGCGTCTCGGCGATCACATCGGCATCGACGCCCTTGGTGCGCAGTTCAGCTGCCAACACGCGCTTGCCTTTTCCGGCGTTGGTCCGACGTTCACGCACCCACTGCTCGGCGAAGGCGGTGTCGTCGATCAGCCCGACATCGGCCATCCGGTCGAGCACCCGCGCACTGACGTCATCGGGGTACCCGCGCTTGGTCAGCTGAGCTTCCAGTTCGGAGCGCGTGCGCGCCCGAACGGTGAGCAGGCGCAGGCACACATCCCGCGCCTGCTCATCCCGTTTGGGCTCGGCCGGCTTCTCAGAAGTCGACGGGGGCGGGAAGAACGTCATCGTTGGTCACCACGGCTCCGATGCCGAGCTTCTCCTTGATCTTCTTCTCGATCTCGGCGGCGGTATCGGGGTTCTCGAGGAGGAAGTTGCGGGCGTTCTCCTTGCCCTGCCCGAGTTGTTCACCCTCATAGGTGAACCACGAGCCGGACTTGCGGACGAAGCCGTGCTCGACACCCATGTCGATGAGCGAGCCCTCCTTGGAAATGCCCTTGCCGTAGAGGATGTCGAACTCGGCCTGCTTGAACGGCGGTGCCATCTTGTTCTTGACGATCTTGCAGCGGGTCCGGTTGCCGACCGCGTCGGTACCGTCCTTGAGCGTCTCGATGCGCCGAACATCCAGACGCACGGAGGCGTAGAACTTCAGCGCCTTACCGCCGGTGGTGGTCTCGGGCGACCCGAACATCACGCCGATCTTCTCGCGCAGCTGGTTGATGAAGATCGCGGTGGTGTTCGAGTTGCTCAGCGCACCAGTAATCTTGCGTAGCGCCTGGCTCATCAGCCGGGCCTGCAGGCCGACGTGGCTGTCACCCATCTCGCCTTCGATCTCGGCGCGAGGCACCAGCGCGGCCACCGAGTCGATGACCAGGATGTCCAACGCCCCCGAGCGGATCAGCATGTCGGCGATCTCGAGTGCCTGCTCCCCGGTGTCGGGCTGGGAGACCAGCAACGCGTCGGTGTCCACGCCGAGCTTCTTGGCGTAGTCGGGGTCCAGAGCGTGCTCGGCGTCGATGAAGGCCGCAATACCGCCGGCGGCTTGCGCATTGGCCACCGCATGCAGCGCGACGGTGGTCTTACCGGATGACTCCGGTCCGTATATCTCGACGACGCGCCCGCGCGGCAGACCGCCGATGCCCAGCGCCACGTCCAGCGCAATCGCCCCGGTCGGGATGACCGAGATGGGCTGGCGCACCTCCTCACCGAGGCGCATCACCGAGCCTTTTCCGTGGTTCTTCTCGATCTGGGCCAATGCCAGTTCGAGCGCCTTCTCGCGATCAGGAGCCTGTGGCGCCATGGGAATACTCCTCCGGTAGTCGTGCGGTTGACCGGTGTTCCGGTCGGTTGGCTGTGAGGTTAGGACAAGCCACCGACAAGTCGTTTCGGTCGAGCGATCACCAGACTAGCGAACAGGTGTTCGAATGCAAGCGGACACGCCGCCTCCAGGGCGAGCGAAGCGACGGGGAGATTGACCCAGGGCGAGCGAAGCGACGGGGA
>WOYS01000081.1 GCA_011620645.1 Mycobacterium sp. | reverse complement strand
ACAGCGATAAATCCCAAGGTCAAAGAGCCGCGCACCGACCTTTCCGGGATCCTGGTCCACGAGATGATCGACCCGCAGGTGGCCCTCGTTCGGGACTACGCCGATGAAGTCGCCGAACGTATTGCGGCGCTGGGAGCTTCGCCGCTGGGCACTCCTGGTGCGATCATCAACGACCGCACCTGGGACGACTACTCGGTGAACCGCGACAACGTGCAGGCGCACCTGGCCGCACTCGACCTCGTCTACACCGGCATCATCGAGGACACCCGCAAGGGCATCGATCGTCTCGACGACATCGACCTTGTCTCGCAGGACCTGTTGATCGGGCACACCGGTGAGCTGGAGAAATTCCAGTGGTTCGTCCGGGCCCACCTGGAGAGCTCCGGCGGCACCCTTGCGCACGAGGGTACGAAGACCGAGAAGAGCGCCGCCAGTAAGGCCCGCAAGTAGCTCAGCTCGTCTCCGCGTCGTCGCGCACCGGGCGGTCGGCCAGTTGTTCTGCCACACCGGTCGCCGTCCAGCCCTCTTTGCCGCCGGCAAAGAGGTAGATGACTGCGCCCGCGACCGCGCGGAGTAGAATGTCATCTCTAAGAATCTGACTAGGCTTTCAGCAAACGCATCGCTCGGAATAACGGCAACTCAGTCGCCCTAAAGTTATCGATAGCAAAACGGTGTGACGAGAGTCTCGATCCGGGCCGTCGGGGCCGTACTTGGTGGCGCAGGTGCGGAATCTGCGAAAGCCGCTCGCTGACAACGGTATAGCGAGTCTGTGGCGGTTTTGGCGCCGTCATCCGCGCCGGCGGTCGGGGCGAGCTAGTTAGGTCTGGCTAAGTTGGCACGTCACCCGGTGTTTGTCATATCGTTTTGTGACTTGTCGCGAGCGGGACCAATCCGTCGTTCAGTGCTGCACGAAGGCACCGCGACCGCCAGGCCGGTGACCGCCGGGATGCCGCTGGTGACAGCCGGTAGTACATGAAGCATCGCGCAGGCATGAGAGTAAAGGGTCAGGTGGGAATGGTGCCCCAGATGCAAGGGCTGTACAACCCCGCATACGAGCACGATTCATGTGGCGTGGCCATGGTTGCAGACATCCATGGCCGCCGCAGCCGCGACATCGTCGACAAGGCGATCACCGCGCTGCTGAACCTCGAGCACCGCGGAGCCGCCGGCGCTGAGGCCAACACCGGCGACGGCGCGGGCATCCTGCTTCAGGTGCCCGATGCGTTCCTGCGCGCCGTCGTGGATTTCGAACTTCCGGCGGAGGGCAGCTACGCCACCGGTATCGCCTTCCTGCCCCAGTCGGCTCGCGACGCGAATCTGGCGTGCGAGGCAGTCCAGAAGATCGTCGAGGCCGAGGGCCTGCAGCTGCTCGGCTGGCGGGACGTCCCGCACGACGACTCGTCGCTGGGTGCGCTGGCCCGCGATGCGATGCCCACGCTGCGGCAGGTGTTCGTCGTCGGTGCCTCCGGCATGGACCTGGAGCGCCGCGCCTATGTCATCCGCAAGCGGGCCGAGCACGAACTCGGCACCAAGGGGCCGGGCCAGGACGGTCCGGGGCGTGAAACCGTCTATTTCCCAAGCCTTTCCGGTCAGACCTTCTGCTACAAGGGCATGTTGACCACCCCGCAGCTGCGGGCGTTCTACCTCGATCTGCAGGATGAGCGGCTCACCAGCGCGCTCGGCATCGTGCACTCGCGGTTCTCCACCAACACCTTCCCGTCGTGGCCGTTGGCGCATCCGTTCCGCCGTGTCGCCCACAACGGCGAGATCAACACAGTCACCGGCAACGAGAACTGGATGAAGGCTCGCGAGGCGCTCATCCACACCGACGTCTTCGGCTACCACAACGATCTGAACAAGATCTTCCCGGTGTGTACCCCGGGCGCCTCCGATACCGCGCGGTTCGACGAGGTCCTGGAGCTGCTGCACCTGGGTGGTCGCAGCATCGCCCACTCGGTGCTGATGATGATCCCGGAGGCATGGGAGCGCAACACCGAGATGGACCCCGCGCTGCGGGCGTTCTATCAGTACCACGGCTCCCTGATGGAACCGTGGGACGGGCCGGCCTCGGTCTGCTTCACCGACGGCACCGTCATCGGCGCCGTGCTCGACCGCAACGGCCTGCGCCCGTCGCGGGTGTGGGTCACCAATGACGGCCTGGTCGTGATGGCCTCCGAAGCCGGCGTGCTCGACCTGGACCCATCCACCGTCGTGCAACGGATCCGGCTGCAACCGGGCCGGATGTTCCTGGTGGACACCGCCCAGGGCCGTATCATCTCCGATGCCGAGATCAAGGCCGAGCTCGCCGCGGCCGAGCCGTATCAGGAGTGGCTGGACGCCGGGCTGTTCCACGTCGACGAGCTGCCGCCCGGCAAGTACGTCAAGATGCCCCATCACCGGGTGGTGTCGCGGCAGCAGGCATTCGGGTACACCTACGAGGAGCTCAACCTGCTGGTCGCCCCGATGGCCCGCACCGGTGCCGAGGCGCTGGGCTCGATGGGCACCGACACCCCGATCGCCGTGCTCTCCCAGCGGCCCCGGATGCTCTACGACTACTTTCAGCAGCTGTTCGCCCAGGTCACCAACCCTCCGCTGGACGCCATCCGCGAAGAGGTGGTCACCAGCCTGCAGGGCACCGTCGGTCCCGAGGGCGACCTGCTCAACCCGGACGAGAATTCCTGCCGCCAGATCGTGCTGCCGCAGCCCATCCTGCGCAACGCCGATCTGTCCAAGCTCATCGACGTGGACCCCGACCATGAGATCCGCGGCCGCCAGCACGGGATGCGGGCCGCCGTCGTCAGCTGCCTGTACCCGGTGGCCGACGGTGGCGCCGGGTTACGCCGCGCCCTGGAAGACGTCCGCACCAAGGTCTCGCAGGCCATCCGCAACGGCGCCCGGATCATCGTGCTGAGCGACCGCGAGTCCACCGAGTGGCTGGCGCCGATCCCGTCGCTGCTGTCGGTCGCCGCCGTGCACCACCACCTGGTCCGGGAGCGCACCCGCACCCAGGTCGGGCTCGTCGTCGAATCCGGCGACGCCCGCGAGGTGCACCACATGGCCATGCTGTGCGGGTTCGGCGCGGCAGCGATCAACCCCTACATGGCGTTCGATTCGATCGACGACATGATCGACCGCGGGGTGCTGACCGGCATGACCAGCGACCAGGCCAAGTCCAACTACGTCAAGGCCGCGGGCAAGGGTGTGCTGAAGGTGATGTCCAAGATGGGCATCTCGACGCTGGCGTCCTACACCGGCGCACAGCTGTTCCAGGCCATCGGCGTCAACCAGCGCGTTCTGGACGAGTACTTCTCCGGATTGCACTGTCCCACCGGCGGAATCGACCTCGACGATATCGCCGCCGATGTCGCGGCGCGCCACGAGCTGGCCTACCTGGACCGCCCTGATGAGTGGGCCCACCGCGAGCTCGAGGTGGGGGGTGAGTACCAGTGGCGCCGCGAGGGTGAGTACCACCTGTTCAACCCCGACACGGTGTTCAAGCTGCAGCACTCCACCCGGACCGGGCAGTACTCGGTATTCAAGGAGTACACCAAGCTGGTCGACGACCAGAGCGAGCGAATGGCATCGCTTCGCGGCCTGCTGAAGTTCAAAGCTGATGTGCGCCAACCAGTTCCGATCGAAGAAGTCGAATCGGCGAGCGAGATCGTCAAGCGGTTCTCCACGGGCGCGATGAGCTACGGATCCATCTCGGCCGAGGCGCACGAGACGCTGGCCATCGCCATGAACCGCCTCGGCGGCCGATCCAACTCCGGTGAGGGTGGCGAGAGCGTCGATCGCTTCGAGCCCGATGAGAACGGCGACTGGCGCCGCAGCGCCATCAAGCAGGTGGCCTCCGGCCGCTTCGGCGTGACCAGCCATTACCTGTCCAGCTGCACCGATATCCAGATCAAGATGGCTCAGGGCGCGAAACCCGGTGAGGGCGGACAGCTTCCGGGTCACAAGGTGTACCCGTGGGTTGCCGAGGTGCGTCACTCCACCCCCGGGGTCGGCCTGATCTCGCCGCCTCCGCACCACGACATCTATTCGATCGAGGATCTGGCGCAGCTGATCCATGATCTGAAGAACGCCAACCCGTCCGCGCGCATCCACGTCAAGCTGGTATCGGAAAACGGTGTGGGAACGGTGGCGGCCGGCGTCTCCAAGGCCCACGCCGACGTGGTGCTCATCTCCGGGCACGACGGCGGCACCGGTGCGACCCCGCTGACCTCGCAGAAGCACGCTGGTGCCCCATGGGAGCTCGGGCTGGCCGAGACGCAGCAGACGCTCCTGCTCAACGGCCTTCGGGACCGCATCGTCGTGCAGGTCGACGGGCAGCTCAAGACCGGTCGCGATGTGGTGATCGCCGCCCTGCTCGGTGGCGAGGAATTCGGATTCGCCACTGCACCGCTGGTGGTGTCGGGCTGCATCATGATGCGGGTCTGCCACCTCGACACCTGTCCGGTGGGAGTGGCCACCCAGAACCCGGTGCTGCGCGAGCGTTTCAACGGCAAGCCCGAGTTCGTGGAGAACTTCTTCCTCTTCATCGCCGAAGAAGTACGGGAACTCATGGCGCAGTTGGGGTTCCGCACCGTCAACGAGATGGTCGGCCAGGTCGGCGCGCTGGACGCCAGGCAGGCCGCCGAGCACTGGAAGGCCCACAAGCTGGACCTTTCCCCCGTGTTGCACGAGCCGGAGTCGGCGTTCATGAACCAAGACCTCTACTGCAGCTCGCGCCAGGATCATGGCCTGGACAAGGCGCTCGATCAGCAGCTGATCGTGCAGTGCCGCGAGGCGATCGACGACGCTTCACCGGTCCGGTTCACGACGAAGATCGCCAACGTGAACCGCACCGTGGGAACGATGCTGGGCCACGAGGTCACCAAAGCCTATGGCGGCCAGGGCCTTCCGGACGGCACCATCGACATCACCTTTGAGGGGTCGGCGGGGAACAGCTTCGGCGCATTCGTGCCGGGCGGTATCACGCTGCGGGTGTACGGCGACGCCAACGACTATGTGGGTAAAGGTCTCTCCGGCGGTCGCATCGTGGTGCGTCCCTCGGACAAGGCGCCGATGGACTATGTCGCGGAAGATAACATCATCGGCGGCAACGTGATCCTGTTCGGCGCGACCAGCGGCCAGGCCTTCCTGCGTGGCGTGGTGGGCGAACGGTTCGCGGTTCGCAACTCCGGCGCACACGCGGTCGTCGAGGGCGTGGGCGATCACGGCTGCGAGTACATGACCGGGGGCCGGGTGGTGATCCTCGGTCAGACCGGCCGCAACTTTGCGGCGGGGATGTCGGGCGGTGTCGCCTATGTCTACGACCCGGACGATGCCTTGCCGGGCAACGTGAACGCAGAGATGGTCGATCTTGACGGTGTGGATGACGGCGACCTCGAAGGGCTGCAGGAGTTGATCCAGGCACATATCGACGCAACGGATTCCGCGGTGGGCCAGCGGATCCTGGCGGACTGGCAGACAGCACAGGCCCACTTCGTGAAGGTGATGCCCCGTGATTACAAGAAGGTGCTGATCGCCATCTCGGAGGCCGAAGCCGCAGGCGAGAACGTCGGCGAAGCGATCATGGCGGCCGCTCATGGCTGATCCGAACGGCTTCCTCAAACACACCGCCCGGCAAACCCCGACCCGGCGTCCGGTCGACCTGCGCCTCAAGGACTGGAAAGAGGTCTACGAGGACTTCTCCGAGGAGACCCTGAAGGTTCAGGCGTCGCGCTGCATGGACTGCGGTGTCCCGTTCTGCCACAACGGCTGTCCGCTGGGCAACCTGATTCCCGAGTGGAATGACCTGGTGTACCGGGACCGCTGGCGCGATGCCATCGAGCGGCTGCACGCCACCAACAACTTCCCGGAATTCACCGGGCGGCTGTGTCCGGCGCCGTGCGAGGCGTCCTGCGTCCTGGGAATCAACCAGGACCCGGTGACCATCAAGCAGGTCGAGGTCGAGATCATCGACCACGCCTTCGACCAAGACTGGGTCAAACCCGTTATCCCGAGGGTGCGGACCATGAAAAAGGTCGCCGTCGTCGGATCCGGCCCGGCCGGCCTGGCCGCCGCCCAGCAACTGACCCGGGCCGGCCACTCGGTCACGGTCTTCGAGCGGGCCGACCGCATCGGTGGCCTGCTGCGCTACGGCATCCCCGAATTCAAGATGGAGAAGCGCCATATCGATCGTCGTCTGGAACAGATGACGGCCGAGGGCACCCAGTTCCGCACGAATGTGAATGTCGGCGTGGACATCACGGTCGAGCAGCTGGACGCCGAGTTCGACGCGGTGGTACTGGCCGGAGGCGCGACCGCATGGCGCGACCTGCCGATCCCCGGCCGTGAGCTCGACGGTATCCATCAGGCCATGGAGTACCTGCCGTGGGCAAACAAGCTGCAGCAGGGCGACGATGTCGCGGGCCCGGACGGCGAGCCGCCGATCACGGCCAAGGACAAGAAGGTCGTCATCATCGGCGGCGGTGACACCGGCGCGGACTGCCTGGGCACCGCACACCGTCAGGGTGCGGCGAGCATCCACCAGTTCGAGATCATGCCGCGTCCGCCGGAGACGCGCGCCGAGTCGACGCCGTGGCCGACGTATCCGCTGATGTTCCGGGTGGCGTCCGCGCACGAAGAGGGCGGCGAGCGGGTGTTCTCGGTGAACACCGAGCAGTTCATCGGTACCGACGGGCACCTGACCTCGTTGAAGGTGCACGAGGTCGAGATGAAGGCGGGCAAGTTCGAGAAGGTCGAGGGCTCGGATTTCGATCTGGACGCCGATATCGTCTTCCTGGCCATGGGCTTCGTCGGCCCCGATCGTGAGGGGCTGCTCACCGACCTGGGCGTGGAGCTGACCGCTCGCGGCAATGTCTCGCGCGACAAGGACTTCCAGACCACTGTTCCCGGCGTGTTCGTGGCCGGCGATATGGGCCGTGGCCAGTCGCTAATCGTGTGGGCGATCGCCGAGGGCCGGTCCGCGGCCGTCGGGGTGGATCGCTACCTGATGGGACAGTCGGCCCTGCCGCGCCCGATCGAGCCGTCGGCGGCTCCTCAGCGGTAGCCGCCCGAACACAATACCAGCAAACGCAATACCAGCAACTGTAGTCACACCAGAAACATCCGCTCTTCGATCGGCGTGCCGCTTGGTGTTAGCCGCGGCACAGGTGTCTAATGATTGCGGCGGGGTCGTTGCGGTAGAGTGGCCCCACGGTGCAGCTATCAGCCGACCGCAGGAGTTCACACCGTGTACAACAATCCCATTTCACGGTCCCGGGTGAGTCGAATCGCCTGGTCATGGTTCCGTCACCCGGTCAGAGGCCGTGAGTTCCCAGCTAGGCACGAGCGCCTGATCACGGCCGACGAGTTAATGCGCTACGGCTACTGACCGGCCCGCGTAGGTTCCGGTTCGAAACCCGCGCGGCACCGTTTGCCGGATTGAAGTAATTTCGTGATCATCAGTTTCAGGTGCTGGTCAGCAGCCCGGAGTCGCGAATGGCCTCCGCCAGCGGTTCCAGCACCGCAGTGTCATAGGGCGGCGGTAGATAGATGATCGCCAGATCCAATCCCTGCGCGGCCAGTCTGGCCGCTTCGCCGACGACCTTCGCGTAATCGCGGTCCTGGCCGAGGCGCACGTGCGCGGACAGCGAGATCTCCTTCGGGTCGCGGCCGATATCGGCGCAGTGTGCGGCCAGCACATCGCGCTTGCGCGCAAACTCCTCGGGCGTCCCACCGACGAAGTTCCAGTGATCTGCGTACTTCGCGGTGATGCGCAGGGTGCGCTTCTCGCCACTGCCACCGATGCAGAACGGTGGGTGCGGCTGCTGTGGACCCTTGGGCTCGTTGCGGGCGTGCTTCAGCTGAAAGAACTTGCCGTCGAATGTGGTGGTCTCCTGGCTGAGCAGGCTTTTCAGAATCTCGCAAGCCTCCTCGAAGCGGTCGAAGCGCTCCTTGATGCTGCCCAACTCGATGCCGTAGGCGCCGGATTCCTCTTCGTTCCAGCCGGCGCCGATACCGAGTTCCAGCCGACCGTTGGAGATGATGTCGAGTGCTGCGGCCATGTTGGCCAGCACGGCCGGGTGACGGTAGTGGATACCGGTCACCAGCACGCCGACCCGCAGCCGGTCGGTGGCCTGCGCCAGCGCGGTCAGCGTGGTCCAGCCCTCCAGACATGGGCCGGTCGAGTCGGAGAAGATCGGGTAGAAGTGGTCGAACGTCCAGCCGGACTCGTAGACATCGATGGTGTCCGCTGCTCGCCAGATGGCCAGCATGTCGGACCAGGTCGTGTTCTGCGGGGAGGTCTTGAAGGCAAATTGCACACTGGCGAAACTACCCCCGGCGGCCGATAAATTCCGGGAGTGGCCAACCGCCGTTCGCGATGAGTTGAGCTCCCGGTGCCGCGACCCCAATCGGCGACCGCGCTGACCGGCCTGCGGGCACACTGGAAACCATGGACCCCTTGGATCCCGTACACGCGCTGCGCCGCATCGCGTACTACAAGGACCGCGCCCGGGAGGACTCGCGCCGGGTGATGGCCTACCGAAACGCCGCCGATGTGGTGGAGGCGATGACCCCCGAACACCGGGCGAAGGTGGGCAAGGCCAACAGCTGGCAGACGCTTCCGGGTATCGGACCCAAGACCGCGAAGGTCATCGCTCAGGCCTGGGCAGGCCGCGAACCCGACACGCTCGTCGAACTGCGGGAGGCCGCCGCCGATCTGGGGGGAGGCGAGATCCGGGCCGCGATCAGGGGCGACCTGCATCTGCACTCGAACTGGTCGGATGGCTCCGCCCCGATCGAGGAGATGATGGCGACCGCGCAGTCGCTCGGCCACGAATACTGCGCGCTGACAGATCATTCGCCGCGGCTGACCGTCGCCAACGGTCTTTCGTCGGAACGCCTGCGCAAACAACTCGACGCTATCGATGAACTGCGTGAGCGGTTCTCGCCGATGCGGATTCTGTCCGGGATCGAAGTCGACATCCTGCTCGACGGCACCCTGGATCAGGAACCCGAACTGCTCGATAGGGTGGATATCGTCGTCGCCAGCGTGCATTCCACACTGGCGATGGATGCGCCCTCGATGACGCGTCGCATGGTGCGTGCGGTCTCCGAGGGACAGGCCGATGTGCTCGGCCATTGCACGGGACGCCTGGTGGAGGGCGGCCGGGGCATTAGGGCCGAGTCCAAGTTCGATGCGGAGAAGGTGTTCACCGCATGCCGGGACAATGGCGTTGCGGTGGAGATCAACTCGCGCCCCGAGCGCCGTGACCCGCCGATCCGGCTGCTCGATCAGGCACGGGAGATCGGCTGCGTTTTCTCCATCGACAGCGATGCGCACGCGCCGGGTCAGCTCGACTTCCTGGGTTACGGCGCCCAGCGCGCGGTCGATGCCGTTGTGCCGGTGGACCGCATCGTCAACACCTGGACGGCCGACCGGCTGCTGGAGTGGGCGCACTGATCTCACGTCGATGACGCGAACCGATTGTGTTCGGCTATCTCTCGACGGTGGGGGTGGGCACCGGCAGCGGTGTGGCCAAAGCTAGGGCGTACGGCCGTAGATGCTGGTCAGCCAGATGTGGGTGAGAGTGTCCACCACGCGATCATGTTCGACGGACGGCCGGTCATCGGCCAGCGTCGCCATCATCATCTTCTCGTTCATCAGGTTCAGCGACGTGGCCAGATCGAGGGCGGGCAGAGTCTCGGGTGCCGCTCCGCGCTGGCGCTCCGTGCTGATCAGGGCGGCGGTCATGCTGATCCACTTCTGCATCAGGCCGGCCCAGATCTCCCGGAACTCGGGGCTGCTGTGCATGGCCTCCGCGCCCGCGCGCGCGGTGGCGGGGTGCGAGCCGAAGGAACTGAAGAAGATCTCGATGCCCTGCCGGATGGCCAGATGTGGTTCGGTCGCCATGGTGTCCGGCGCAGTGTCGAATCCGGTGTCCGCACGCTTGATCAGCGGATCCATCAGAGACAGCAGCACCGCTTCCTTCGACGCGAAGTAGAAGTAGAAGGTCGGCCGGGAGATTCCGGCGCCCTTGGCCAGGTCGTCGACGGAGATGTCGGCGAACGACCGCTGCTGGATCAGCCGCGTGGCGGTGTCCAGAATCGCCTGTTGTCGTTCGTCCCCGGAGGGGCGGGCGGCCCGGCGGCCGCGACTCGGGCTGGCGGTGGTCATGACATTCACCCTAACATCGTGTCGGGTTTATCAACATGCTGTTGACTGACTCAACACCATGTTGATACCGTCGGTACCATGAACGAACACCTGGACGTTGTAATCGTCGGCGCCGGTATTTCCGGCATCAGCATGGCCTGGCACCTGCAGGACCGCTGCCCGACCAAGAGCTATGCGATCCTGGAGCGCCGCGAGAACATCGGCGGCACCTGGGACCTGTTCAAGTACCCGGGCATCCGCTCCGATTCCGACATGTTCACCCTCGGATTCCGGTTCAAGCCCTGGACCTCGGCCAAGGCGATCGCCGACGGGGCATCGATCTGGAACTACATCAACGAGGCCGCCGTCGAGAACGGCATCGACATGCACATCCGTACCGGGCACCGGGTCACCTCGGTGGACTGGTCGGATGCCGACAACCGCTGGACCATCAATGTGGAAGAGGCCGGGCAGCCCAAGCAGCTCACCGCCTCGTTTCTCTCGGTGTGCAGCGGCTACTACAACTACGACGAGGGCTACGCACCGGAGTTCCCGGGCGCCGCGGACTTCAAGGGCCCGATCATCCACCCCCAGCACTGGCCGGAGGGACTGGACTACGCAGGCAAGAAGATCGTGGTCATCGGATCCGGCGCCACCGCCATCACGCTGATCCCCTCCCTGGTGAACGAGGGCGCCGGCCACGTCACCATGCTGCAGCGCTCGCCGACCTACATCGGTTCCCTGCCGCTGGTGGATCCCGTTGCGGCGCAAGCCAACAAGTACCTCCCGAAGAATGCCGCCCACGCGGTGAATCGCTGGAAGGCGATCGCCATGGCTATCGGCCAGTACGAGTTGGCACGCCGATTCCCGAAGATGTTCAAGAAGGCGCTGAAGGAAATGGCGACGCGACGGTTGCCGGACGGTTTCGACTACGAGAAGCACTTCAGCCCGCGCTACAACCCGTGGGATGAGCGAGTGTGCCTGGCGCCCAACGGTGATTTCTTCAGGACGATCGAGGCGGGCAATGCCGACGTCGTCACCGACACCATCGAGACGTTCACCGAGACCGGCATCAAACTGGCCTCCGGCGAGGAGTTGCAGGCTGATATCATCGTCACCGCAACGGGTTTGAACATGCAGCTGTTCGGCGGCGCGACCGCCACCCGCAACGGCGAACCGATCGATCTGAGCAAGGCCATGACCTACAAGGGTCTGATGCTGTCCGGCGTGCCGAACATGGCGATCACCTTCGGCTACAGCAACGCCTCGTGGACGCTCAAGGCCGATCTGGTCTCCGAGTTTGTCTGCCGGGTGCTGAACTACATGGACGCCAACGGATTCGACCGGGTGGAGCCACAGCATCCGGGCGACTCGGTCGCTGAGAAGCCCATGATGGATCTCACCTCGGGTTACTTCCGGCGCGCGAAGGACACCTTGCCAAAGTCCGGCTCGGAGGCGCCGTGGAAGCTGAAGCAGAACTACTTATTCGATGTGCGACTCATCCGGCACGGCAAGGTCGACGAGGAGTCGCTGCACTTCACCAAACACCGCGCGGCCGTGACGGCCTGACGGAAGGGGTCAGCCTCCGGCGACGAGGCTGTCTAGTCGCCTCCGGCGACGACGACAACTCCGTCCTCGTCGCTGTAGGCGATCTCACCGGGCACGAAGGTGACGCCGCCGAACGTGACCTCCACATCCCGTTCGCCCGCTCCCGTTTTGGTGCCCTTGCGCGGATTGGTGCCCAGCGCCTTGATACCGACGTCGATGGTGCGCAGGGCGGCCGCGTCACGCACCACACCGTGCACGATCACCCCGGCCCAGCCGTTGTCGGCGGCCAGCCCGGCGATGATGTCGCCGACGAGTGCCGTGTGCAGCGATCCGTCACCGTCGACCACCAGCACGCCCCCGTCCCCGGGGGTGGACAGGATTGACTTGAGCAGTGCGTTGTCCTGGAAACACCGCACCGTGGTGATCCGGCCGGCGAACGACGTGACACCGCCGTAGTTGCGCAACTGCAGATCGCAGCTGCGGACATCGGGGTAGATCTCGTCGACAAGGTCAGCGGTCGCGCGGGGTTCGATGCTCACCGTCCGATTATCTCAGGCCGAGTACTCAGTCCTCGTCGGAGCCGCGCCGGGCCAGCAGCACGACCACGATCGCGAGCAGGCCGACGGCCAGCGCGATGGCGAGCGGCAGCCGCGACTGGTCGGGGCCGAGGGCAGGGGCGGCGGCGGGCACGGGCACGGCCGCTGCGACCGTCGATTTCGCCTGCGCGGCAACCTCTTTGGCTGCTGCAGTCGGAGCCGCGGGATGAACTACCGCGGGCGGAGCCTTCTTCGCGGCCGGAGCCTTCTTGCCAGGAGCGGTCTTCTTTGCCGGCGTTTTCTTGGCGGGCACTGCTTTCTTCGCCGGCGTCGCCTTCTTGACCGTCGCCTTCTTGACCGTCGCCTTCTTGACCGTCGCCTTCTTGACCGGAGCCTTCTTAGCCGGCACCGCCTTCTTCGCGGGAGGCTTCGCGGCCGGCGGATCGGCAGGTGGCACCTGCTCAGCGGGGCCCTTCTCTTCGGGAAGGTCCTGCTCGTCGGCCATGGGTCTGCTCCTTTGCAGTGTCGTCCAGCGAAGCGGTCAGTGCTGCCCATCATGCCAGTCGAGGGTTGGCGCTAGTCGCTGACCGCCAGGGCGGCGGCCAGCGTAAGCGCCACGACCATCAGGGCCAGTTCGGTATCCGAGCGCCGGGTGGACACCTGTGCGGTCACCCATGGATGCCCGGGGCGTGTGCACGGCAATGGTCACTGCACCGACGGCAGCGGCGGCCGTCACGCAGATCAGGTCGGCCGGCCCGCCGATGTCGACACACTGAACTCGAAAGCGGTGCGCACGCTGAGATCGGTCACCGACACCGCAGCGGTGGCGGCCGCGGTTGTCATCAGCCGGATCAGCTCGGCCGCCAGCCATACCCAGGCGGCGACCGCGATGGCGCTGCTGCTGCGCTGGGCGAGTTCGGCGCGGTGGCGCGCAGTGTCGAGGATCGGCACCACGGCCAGACCCAGCACCACGGCCAGACCCAGCACCACGATCGCGGCGCCGTCGGCGGCGACCCGGGTGAGGGTGGGCACCAGCGCCAGGTGGGGGTGGGACAGCGACCAAGCCAGCGCGACGCTCAAGGCGACGACGAGGGCACCCAGGCACGCCCGCCGGATCTGCATCACGTGCGTCGTCGACTCCACCACAGGCCTGCGCCGACGAGGAGCGCCGCCGCGACAACGAACGGCCATACCGGTAACCCGGTCGCGGGCGCCGGTGCGGGAGTGGGTGCGGGAGTGGGAGTGGGCGCGGCCGACGATCCGGGGGTGCCGGTCTCGGCGACGGTCAGCTCGAACGACCAGGATCCGGTGATGACGTGGCCGTCGACGGAGGTGACGCGGTAATTGGCGGTATAGGTGCCTGCCGGGCCCAGCGGACGTACGTCGACGGTGGCGACGGGTCCGTTCACCCGCGCCTCGCCCACCGACCACAGATTGCCGTCCGGTCCCACCACGGTCATGGCCGCGAACGCCGTCTGCAGTTCCTCGCTGAAGGTGGCGCTGACGCTCGCCGGCGCGGACGCCAGCGCCGTGCCCGGCGCCGGATCCGATGAGATAAGCGTGGCGTGTGCCGATGCAACGCCTGCTCCCGCCAGCGCGAGCACTGTCATTACCAGGGCGAGCAGCGGCGCGAAAATGCGTGCGGAAACTGTCATCGCAGAGTTCAGACCAGGCCGAGCCGCGCCATGACGTCGGCGTCGATACCGTCGAGCTGACCTCTGATGGCCGCATGGGCCGCCCGGCGCCGCGCCGTCGGCATGTTCTCCGCGGCGGTGACGGCTGCGGAGAGGTCGGTCAGCCGGTCGTTGATGGCGGCGACGAACTGCTTGGTCTCAGCGTCCTTAGGATACTTCTCGGCGACCCGTCGGATCGCCTGTTCGGCGCCGTTGATCCGGGCGGACAACACCGCGCCGTGACCGGAGAACTGGCCGATCTGCGCCAGGGGCACGCCCAGCTGATCCGCGCGGCGTTGGTCGAGCAGGCCGCGCACCGCGATCGCACCGCGGTAGGTCAGCGGCACCAGCACCGGCGCCAGCAGCCGCGATACGGTCAGCGCTCGGCGAATCTTGGTTGGGGACAGCAGCTTGCCCTCGCGGGCCACCTTGAGTTGGGTCTCAGCAACCTTCAGCATTGCGCGGTCGGTCTCCCGTTGTGCCTTGATCTGAGCCTTGACCGCCCGAGACTGTGCCCTGCGGTCGGCCTTGATGCGCCGCGCGTCGTTCTTGGCAGCGAGTTTGGCTTCCAGTTTGGCTTTGGCCTTCAGCGCCCTGGCCTCGGCTCGACGGGTCGACCGGCTCTTGCGCCGCGTGAACAGGGCCATTGACATTGCCTCCCGGTCGTCTCATCCGCATCGCCGTCAACACGGCACCTCAGTGCGGCCAACCCTATCGCCCGGCCACCCGTTGCACTCTCAGCGGCCATGCCCCGATGTGAATTGCTACTACAGCAAACAGTTTCGCGGACGTCCGCTGTTGAGGATCAGCCGTCCAGGTTCTCCCGGCGACGAAGCTCGTCGACCTTGAGGGCCAGATCCTGCTGAGACTCTGCCGACAGCCCGACGGCGCGGGCGGCGATGCGGCGTACGCCCTCGTCGCGCATGCTGGCCATCCAGGTCAGTTCCTTGTCGAGCTTCTCGTAGTACTCGTCGTCGGTGAAATATGCCGGCTTGATCCGGAAGAAATTGGCGAGAGCGGCCATCGTCGTGACAGACGGGTTGGTGCGGTTGCCGGAACGCAGCTGCGATAGGTACGGAGCGGACATCGTGACACCCTCGGCCTTGAGCGCGCCGATAACCTCGGCCGATGTATGCGGCCCGCGCCCAGGAGGGTAAACCGTATCGAAGAGGCGGTTCAGTCGGGCGGCGAACGTCTTGCTCATCTAACTTTCCTTCACATGGCTCACGAGCTGTATGCCTTGGGTTCGTATTTGCTGATCATCGTAGCGAGTGTTGTCGCCATAACCAAGCGCAAACCGCTGAAAAGTAACACTTCCCCACAAAGGGCCGTCTGCAGGGTCGTGGAGCAGCACGTCAACCGCACAATCGCCGGGCGGGCGTGTGAGCTGGCGAACGAAAAAATGACGCATGCGTTGCTTTGCCCAGATCCATTGATCTTGACGATTTTTCACAATGACCCCGTAGCTGATCAGGAGCTGACAGACGTCCCGCAGCAAAGACGCACTGCACCTTTGCTGAGCGCGCCGGCGAAGTGCAGGACCGGTAGACATCGCAGGGCCTGCGGCGATGGGCATGATTGCTGAGCTCGGCACATGCTAGTCATGCGAATGTGGCCGAACCGTGTCCGAACTGTTACAAGATGCTTTGCCGTGTCGATCGGCGAGGGGTTACCGGGATCTAGGCGGCAAGCAGCATTGCGAGGATGGCGGTGTCCGGATGGCTGATCGGGTCCAGGCCGACCCTGCTCACCATCGAGGTGATGGTGCCATCGGCTTCGGCCTCCACCCAGGCTGCGCGGTGTTCCAGGCCGAGATGGGGGATACCGGGTAGCAGGACACAACCTGATGCGGCACCCGCGCATTCGGGTAGGGACGGGGTGGTCTCGGAGGGGGGGTGGAGCATCATTAGCGCCGGTGGCTGGTGGTTGGCGAAAAACCCTGGCCGGATGGCAGATTCGCCGACGACTGGACCTTCGGCCAGAACGAGACCGACGGTGCCCGGTTCCGGCATTTCCGGGAGCTCCTCGCGGACGCCGAAAACTGTTGTGGTGGAAAGCAATCCAGGGAGGGAGGCCACCCGGACGGCGACGATGAGCAGCTGTGCCCACTCCTTGGTGGAATCAGGCCAGCGGCCCGACACCACGAATCCCTTCAGGGTTCCCCCTGAGTGGAACGGTGCGATCTCTACCGCTCTACCGGCACCGGTATCCATGTGGCCTCCCGACAGTGCTTGCCCAAACGCTCGCTTGAACTGCTCCGACACTGCTGTGGGTCGCTGTGCACAGAATGCGGCAGGTAGGTGCTGGCACGCAAGAGGACACGAGTGCCAGTGGCGACTCCGGATGGCGCAGAAGGGCCCCGCGTGCCGTGGCACGCGGGGCCCCTTGAGGAAAAGAACGAAGATCAGCCGAAGATGAGTCCGCCGGTGTTGGCGGTGGCCTTGGCGTAGCGATCCTGCACGTCGGCCCAGTTGACGACGTTCCAGAACGCCTTCACGTAGTCGGCCTTGACGTTCTTGTACTGCAGGTAGAAGGCGTGCTCCCACATATCGACCTGCAGCAGCGGGATGATGCCGAGCGGCACATTGGCCTGCTGATCGTAGAGCTGGAAAGTCAGCAGACGCTGGCCCAGGCTGTCGTAGCCGAGCACCGCCCAACCCGAACCTTGTAGACCGTTGGCCGCGGCGGTGAACTGTGCGCGGAACTTGTCGAACGAACCGAACTGGTCGTCGATCGCGGCTGCCAGCTCACCTTCGGGCTTGTCGCCACCGTTGGGGGATAGGTTCTTCCACCAGATGCTGTGGTTGACGTGCCCGCCGAGGTGGAACGCGAGATTCTTCTCGTTGAGGAAGATCGCCGACTGATCGTCCTTGGCGCGAGCCTCTTCCAATTTCGACAGCGCGTCGTTCAGACCTTTCACATAGGTCGCGTGATGCTTGGTGTGATGGATTTCGTTGATCTGGCCGGAAATGTGGGGCTCCAGCGCGCCATAGTCGAAATCGAGTTCTGGCAGTGTGTATTCAGCCACTGGGTTCCTTCCTAGTTATGGGTTCCCGAGTCATGGGTCGCGGAGTTCGGCGTCGCGGGGTGGCGACAACAAGCTCAACCTCAACCTTGGTCCATACCCGCGTGCACCGCAAGGACCGGGCGCCCGCTGCAGGCCCAACGAAACCAGGAACGCGATCAGAACAGAACGATGGCTGCGAGGACACTCAGCAGCACGAGCGCGATGACGCTGGCGCGGATGAGAGCAACCACCTGGTTATTGGTATATGGGTGCGACGACTGCCAGCCTGACGGCGGTATCGCCGAACCCGGCCCAAGCGGGTGTTGCGCCATCACAAGCTCCTGACCTGCACGATCAAGCGATCCTCCAGTGAGATCTGTCACACGGTTTGTTGCGACGCCGATCATAGACTCTGTGGTGATGCCCGAAAAATCGGGGTGTCCCGATGGAATCTGCGCGAGCGAAAGTCCCCGCGGCACATCCCCGCGGCACAAAAAGGGGGAGGAGTTCTGCTCGGGCGGCCTCTTAAGCTGTTGATCATGTCCGTCAGCCAGCCGAATTCATCCACAGGGCCGTGACCGGGTTCCGGGAAACGCGCGGTGACCGACGGGATCGCCGCCCCACTGCCTGTGGATGAACCTGTGGAAACTGTGGATAGGTCGAAAATTGCTGCCGCGAATTCCTGGAAGGGAATCCGGCGCTCAGCACATTCCGCTCGGCGACGTGCCTGCCCGGATCGACGAGATTGACCGGGAGGCGACCCTCTACGTCATCTGCCATCTACGTCATCTGCCATGCCGGGCGACGCTCGCAGCGGGTCGCGCAGTATCTGGCGCACAACGGCTTCGAACCGACCAACGTGACGGGCGGCATGCTTGCGTGGGCTCAGGCGGGGCGACCGGTGAGCACCGACGACGGCAACGTCGGCGCCGTCTGAACACGTCGTAGGCTGGTCGGGTGATCCAGGTCTGTGGCCAATGCGGGACGCGGTGGAACGTGCGCGACCGCCGGCAGGTCTGGTGTCCGCGCTGCCGGGGCACGCTCCTGGCGCCCGATGCCCAGGGCGCTCCGCAGCCCGTCGCCGGACGCCCCGCTTCAACCGCTCCGGGCCGGACGCCGGCCGGCTATCGGTGGATCGCGGTGCGACCGGGCACCCCACCGCCGGCGCGCCCACGACGTGTCCCGTTGGGACCGACGCCGCGCTACGCCGTCATCCCGCGATGGGGTCTGTTCGACCGATTCGACGATGACGCCGCCGCCGGGCAGCGGTCGGCCGAACGCAGCGGGCCGTCGGCGGCCACGGTGCGCCGCACACTGGTCGTCACGATGGCTCTGCTGGGAGCGGCTGCGCTGCTGCACGTGATCCGGTACGGACTGCTGCTGATCAACCGGACCGTACTGCTCGATCCGATCGTGGCCGGGCTGGCGACCTGGCTGCCGGTCGCGGCGAGCGTGCTGGCGTTCTTCGCGGTGCTGGCCACTGCGGTGGTTCTGACCGATTGGCTGATCGCCCGCAGGGCGGCGGCTTACGCACACCTCGGCAGCGCCGATCCACGATCGCCCCGCGAGCTGTGGGCCGGCTGCCTGATTCCGGTGGTGAATCTCGTCATGGCGCCGGTGTTCGTGATCGAACTGGCTCGTGCCGAGCAGCGCACCGGGCTGCGCATCATCAGCTGGTGGATCACCTGGTTCTTCAGCTATGCCCTGTCCACGGCCTCCATCGTGACCACGATCCTGACGATCTTCTATGACGGGGCGCAGCGCATCGCGGACAACACGGTGACCACCGCCATCGCCTATCTGGTCGCGGTGGCGACGCTGCTGTTGGTGCTGCAGGTATATCAGCGTTTCGAGCGAAGGCCGTTCGACCGGCCTTCCACGCGATGGGTGATCGTCGCAGCCGGGCAACCGGCGGCAACCGAGCCGGCGCCGGCCGACGAATATGCCGTTCCGGTTGAGGCCGAGGACCGGAACCCGGCAGCATAGCCATATGACCGCGGGGGACGCTGGAACTGCCGGGACGGCCACAACGGGTCACCCGTTCGTGGTGGCGCACCGGGGAGCTTCCGCCGACAGGCCCGAGCACACGGTGGCCGCCTATGAACTCGCCCTGCAGGAGGGCGCCGACGGCGTCGAGTGCGACGTCCGACTGACCCGCGACGGCCACCTCGTCTGCGTGCATGACCGCCGGGTGGACCGGACATCGAGCGGATCGGGTCTGGTCTCGGAGATGACGCTCGCCCAGTTACGTGAACTGGATTACGGGTCGTGGCATGCCGGCTGGCGGGAAAGCGGCGCCGGCGGTAACACCGGTCTGCTGACCCTCGACACGCTGCTCACTCTGGTGTTGGACGCCAAGCGGCCGGTGAAGATCTTCATCGAGACCAAGCACCCGGTGCGCTACGGCGCATTGGTCGAGAGCAAGGTGCTGGCATTACTGCACCGGTACGGCATCGCCGCCCCGGCATCGGCGGACCTGGCCCGGGCCGTGGTGATGTCGTTCTCGGCGGCGGCGGTGTGGCGGATACGGCGTGCCGCGCCGATGCTGCCGACCGTCCTGCTCGGCGAGACCTCGCGCTACCTCGGTGGCGGCGCCGCCACCACGGTCGGGGCGACCGCGGTCGGCCCGTCCATCGCCACACTGCGAGAACACCCCGAGCTGGTGGATCGTGCGGCAGCACAGGGCCGGGCGCTGTATTGCTGGACCGTCGACCATTACGAGGACGTCCGGTACTGCCGGGATATCGGGGTGGCGTGGGTGGCCACCAATCATCCCGGCCGTACCAAGGACTGGCTGGGGAACGGGCTCACCGGAGCCGGACTGGACTCCTAACCGCTGCGACGGCGGTTACACGGCCCGAAAAAGTTTGCTGCAGCGATGTGCGGCCGGGTTGTCGCGGGTCAGGGTTGGTCGGTGTTCACCACGTCGGCCGGGACCGGCGCGTCGGCGGCCAGCGCGGCGAACAGTCGCCCGGCGGCCTCGCTGTCCCACACCACGATCGATCCGACATCGGTGGTGGTGTACTCGGCGATGGGGACGGTGGTGGCGGTCGGGTTGCCCTTCAGCGACCAACCCAGCCGGGCTAGGTCCCACACGTGGCCGCCCTGATCGAGAGTCACCGCCCCGGTGGCGGCCTGCGTCATCGGGTACCACCGCAGCGGGTTGAGCAGCGCCGCCGGGCTCGCTGCGCGTTGCAGCAGCGCGGACATGAACGCCCGCTGGTTGGTCATCCGATCGAGGTCGGCTCGGGCGGTGTCACGCGAGCGGACGAAGCCGAGGGCATTGC
The DNA here is from genome assembly GCA_011620645.1 of Mycobacterium sp. GTDB lineage: Bacteria > Actinomycetota > Actinomycetes > Mycobacteriales > Mycobacteriaceae > Mycobacterium. Next base: position 40,944 of record WOYS01000081.1, on the reverse strand, counting down.
GCCCGTCGAGTTCCTGGCAACCAGCGGGCAGGTCGATACCGGCCAGTGGGTCGCTGATCGGCTCGGTGGGACACATCGTCACCCCGCCCACGGCGTCGACGAGTGCGGCGAAGCCGCCGAAGCCGACCTCCGCATAGTGGTCGAGCCGAATCCCGGTGGCCTGCTCGACGGTCTGCACCAGCAGAGGCGCACCGCCGAAGGCGTACGCGGCGTTGATCTTGTCCTCGCCGTAGCCGGGTATGGACACATAGGAATCGCGGGGCAGCGACACCAGCGTGGGCTGCATGCCGGAGAACAAGGCGCCGATGTGCAGCAACAGCAGGGTGTCGGTGCGGCCGTTGCCGGTGTCACCTCCGGTGGCCAGCGTGCCCTGCTCGTCGACGGACAAGCCCTGCCTGCTGTCGGAGCCCACCAGCAGCCAGGTGGTGCCGCGGCCCGCAGGTGGCCGGTCCGGGTAGTCGGCGAGCACCGGTGCGCGTTGCAAGGTCGAGTCGAGCCACAGCGCACCGCCGACTCCGGCGCTGAGCACCAGGAGGATCACCGCCAGCAGCATCGCGGCCAACCGGCGCCCCCGCCGAGGTCGCCTGACGTTCTTCGTAGGTGGCGGCGGGGTTGGTGCTACCGGGCGGCGGGCCCGCGGCGGCGGCGGTGGAGGCGGTGGAGGCGGTGGAGGCGGGGCGGGTCTCCGCCGAATGGTCGGCGGCGGTGGTGTCGCCGGATTGGGCGGCCACACCGGCGGCGGCCGGTAGCGCGGATCGCGGCGGATCTCCGGTGACGGCTCCCGCCGGGGCACCCTGGGGCGGGGCGGCGGGTTGTCGTTCACACCTGCGAATGTACTGCTCGGCGGGTGAATCTCAGGTCAACCAGTCCAGCTCGCCGGCGGCCAATGAGTAGCCGACGAATGCCACCGCATCGATCAGGCCGTGCGCGACGATCAGTGGCCACAACCTGCCGGTGCGCATCCACACGTAGCCGAACACCAGGCCCATCACCACATTGCCCAGGCCGGCGCTGTAGCCCTGGTACAGGTGGTAGCCGCCCCGCAGCAGGGCCGAGATCAGCAGCGCGACTGCGGGGCTGATGGTGAGCTGGCGCAGTCGCGTGATCAGGAAGGCGACGACGATGATCTCCTCGGCCCAGCCGTTGGCGAACGCCACCATGAGCAGCAGCGGGATCCGCCACCAGGTGTCGTTGAGTTCGGCGGGCTCGACGGCGGCGCTGAGTCCCAGTTCGCGGGCCGCGACATACAACGCGAGCCCCGGCAGACCGATGAGGGCGGCCACGGCGAGCCCGCCGGTCAGGTCGGGATGCCACGTGAAGCGACCGAGGCCGATCTGCGCCGGACCGGTCCCGGTGCGCCACAACAGATACAGGCCCAGCGCGCCCCAGGCGAGCAGTTGCAGGACCGATGCCACGTTGAGGCCGAGGTCGATCAGGTCGAAGGGGGAGCGGCGCTGATTGAGCGCCACCGTCTGCCCTGGCAGCCCCAGGAGTACCGCTTCGGTGAGGTTCAACAGCGCCACATAGGCACTCAGGCCGAAGGTGACCGCCAGGACGACCGCGAGCTCGATCCGCAAGGTGCGCGGGGAGGGAAGGTGGTCTTCACTGCCCGGGGTCACCGCAGCCAGGCTAGCGGCGGATCAGACGTCCCGTGCGCGCAACCCGTTGAGGAACGGGCAGCCCATCAGCACCCGGATGGCCTGGCTCAGGCCGGTCACGTCATCGACCGGCTTGGCGAAGGGCAGCCGGACGTCGTGATCGCCGGATTCGTCCTCGACCCGCAGTTGCACGCCGTAGCGGTCCAGGCTCAGCGGGCGGACCCGCCCACTGCGCAGTGTCCGGGGTAGTCGGGTGGCCAGCCGTTCCACCACCTCGCGGTGCGCGGATTCCAGGTGACGCAGCCAGCACGACTCCAGTCCGCAGAACGGATCGGGCCGGGCGGACAGCAGCGCGCCCACCCCGACCGACTCGGCGCCGGTGGAATCGGCGACCACCACGGATTCGATCTCGAGGCGGGCCAGGGCGTACGGGGTGTCCCCCCGCGATGCCTCTGCACAGCCGGTGTTGACTTGCAGCAGAGCCGGATTGGGATTCTCGGTCGCGATCAGGTCGAGAATGCCTGCGACCTCGTCGTCGGGCACGAGGAACATCCGGCCCTGGATCCACACCAGCGACCGGACCGGTTCGCGCAACGGCAGGGGCGCGTAGTCGGTCATCTCCAGCATGGCCTGGATGCCTGCGCACCCGGACGAGAGCACCATGCCGGCCAGGAATCCGTCGGCTGGGATGGTGATGGCGGAAGAGCCGTCATCGAGCAGATGGTGGACCGGCGTGGCGCCGGGTTCCACACCCTCCACCGCGAGCATCGCGCCGCCGGCGCGGGCGCACGCGGTGCGGATCCGCTCAGCTGTCGTCGGTGCCGTCACAGTCATCTGTTCACCTTCCAATTAGTTAGGTAAGCCTTACTTAACTATGATCGACCTGGATGCGCAAGCTTTCCCTCACATACCTGAGAGCCCGGGTGCGGAGCCACTAGGCTGGACGGCGTGCCACGCATCGCCTACCTCGGTCCCGAGGGAACTTTCACCGAGGCGGCATTGCTGCAGATGGTGGCCGGAGGGATGGTTCCGCCGGCCGGCCCCGACGGCCTGTCCGGCTCAGAAGTCATCCCGCAGCCCCATGACAGCGCCGGTGGTGCACTCCAGGCGATCAGGACCGGCGACACCGACTACGCATGCGTACCGATCGAGAATTCGATCGACGGGTCGGTGCTGCCCACCCTCGACGGACTGGCCGACGGTTCGGCTCTGCAGATCTATGCCGAATACACCCTGGATGTGGCGTTCAGCATCGTCACCCGGCCCGGGACGGCGGCCGCCGATATCGAGACGGTGGCGGCGTTTCCGGTGGCTGCCGCTCAGGTCCGCCAGTGGCTCGCGGCCGAATTGCCGAGCGCCCGCGTCGTGCCTGCGTATTCGAATGCCGCCGCCGCGCAGGACGTCGCACGCGGTGCCACCGACGCCGGTGTGAGCACTGCGCTGGCCGCGCAGCGCTACAGACTGGCCGTACTGGCCGCCGACGTCGTCGACGAAGCCAATGCGCGCACCCGCTTCGTTCTGGTCGGCCCGCCCGGCGTCCCACCGGCCCGCACCGGCGCCGACCGCACCTCGGTGGTGCTGCGTCTGGATAACGTGCCCGGTGCGTTGGTGTCGGCCATGACCGAGCTGTCGATCCGCGGCATCGATCTGACCCGTATCGAATCTCGGCCCACCCGAACAGAATTGGGTACCTACAAGTTCTTTCTCGACTGTGTCGGCCACATCGCCGATGAAGCGGTCGGCGAGGCGCTCAAGGCGTTGCACCGGCGCTGCGCCGACGTGCGGTACCTGGGTTCATGGCCGACGGGCGCGGCGGTCGGGGCAGTGCCCCCGGGATTCGACGAGGCGGCACGCTGGTTGCAGGCGACACGTACAGGAGGGTCGGCATGACCGGGCGGTTGGTGCTGGTTCGGCACGGACAGTCCTACGGCAACGTCGAGCGCAGGCTCGACACGCTCCCCCCGGGTGCGGTGCTGACGGACCTTGGCCATCAGCAGGCGCGCGCGTTCGCCACCGACTGGCCGAATCCGATCGCGATGGTGGCGCACTCGGTGGCCACCCGCGCGCGTGAGACCGCCGCGGGTGTCGCCGGTCACTTCGATATGGGCACCGAGGAGTTCGAAGGCATCCATGAGGTACAGGTCGGCGACCTGGAGAACCGCAATGACGAAGCCGCGATCGACGCCTTCGGATCCGTATACCGCAGCTGGCATCAGGGAGACCTCGACGCGCGGATCCCCGGCGGGGAGACCGGTCAGCAGGTGCTCGAGCGGGTGGTGCCGGTGCTGACCGAACTACGCCTGCGTCACCTCGATGATCAGCGGTGGACCGGGGACATCGTGGTGGTCAGCCACGGTGCTGCGATCCGTCTGGCGGCCTCGGTGATGGCCGGGGTCGACGGCGCCTTCGCTCTGGACCACCACCTCGGAAACACCGAATCGGTGGTACTCAGCCCGATCACCGACGGCCGGTGGAGCTGCGTGCGATGGGGACGGCTGTCCCCGCCGTTCTACCCGGACGCCGAGGAGAAAGAGACCGCCGACACCGCGGGCCCGATGGGCTGATCGGCCAGCCACCTCCGCGCACTCGCAACCGACGGCGAAGCAATCGATGGTGTAACCGTGTAGGGCCTCCGGAGTGATGCAATCGGCTTCTGTGCATTCCGGGCGCCGGCCGATGTGCAGGATCACGGTGCCGTGGCAGTGCTCATGCTCGACTCCGCACTCCTGGCATGTCGTGCTCATGCCGGTAAGTCTGGCACTGCCCTCCGACAGGTTGTGGTTCCGACGCGGACGAAAATCATTCCCCGTCGCTTCGCTCGCCCGGGGTGCATTCCCCGTCGCTTCGCTCGCCCGGGGTGCATTCTCCGTCGCTTCGCTCGCCCGGGGCTCAAGCCCAGCCCAGTTCGTGCAAACGCTCGTCATCGATACCGAAGTGATGTGCGAGTTCGTGAACCACCGTGATCGCCACCTCTTCGACGACCTCGTCCTCGGTCGCGCACATGTCCAGCAGAGCGTCGCGGTAAATGGTGATGGCGTCGGGGAGGGCGCCGGCGTAGGTGGAGTCGCGCTCGGTCAGCGCGATGCCCTCATAGAGTCCGAGCAGGTCTGGTTCGTCAGGGCACCGTCCCTCGACCAGGAAGACGACATTGTTCGCGGCGGCGGCGAGTTCGGACGGGATCAGGTCGAGCGCGTCGGAGACCAGTTCGCCGAACCGCTCCGCGCTCATCGAGACCGGCACCTGACTACGGGAGCGGCGGCGGCACGGGCTCGACGGGCGCGGGTCCCGGCACGACGGGTGCGGGTCCCGGCGGTGGGGCGACGCCCGGCGGCACACCTTCGGTCGGCGGACCGATAGCGGGCAATAGTGGCGGCGGCGCGTTCAAGACGGTGTTGCCGCCGACCGCCGGTGCTTCCGAAGCCGGCGCCCGCTCGGTGGTCTGGCTGCCACTGCTGCCACTGCTGCTGCTCCCGCTGCTGTAACCGCTGTCGGTCTCGTCGTAGGTGACCTGCGACGAGGTGTCTATCGGCGGCAACGGGATGGCCGGGATGTTCAGCCGCTCGTCGGGGATGTCCGGCGGTGCGACCGGCGGGAAGCCATTGATCATCAGCGGGCCCTTGGCACTGTTCAGCAGCGTCGACCAGCCGCCGTTGCCCAGGGTGGCGCCGATGCTGCAGGACACCTGATGGCTGCCCGCCGACCAGCTGGGCAGCGCGATGGTGCTGTACACCAGGGTGAGCGTGGTGGTGCGCAACTGCAGCGGCGCCAGGTAGGCATCGGTCACCCGAGAGCAGTTGTCCTTGACGAAGGTGTCCTGGTCGGCTTCCGACGGCAGGCCCTGGGGGAACTTCTCGGCCAGGTTGACCGCGCCGGTGACCTCAAGGGAGTGCGGGCCCGCGCAGTCCACCGGGATATCGGTGGGCTGATTGGTGGCCGGGTCGACACCCAGGCAGGTGCCTGCGGGCCAGATCTTGGACTGGTCGATCTCGGCGACCTTGCCCTGGAACGCCTGCTGCTGATTGTTGGCGCCCGGAAGCTGCAGACCGCACAGCATGCGGCGTTCACCGGCCTGCCGCCAGATCTTCTCACCCGACCACAACAGGCTCACGCTGAACCGGCCGTTGGGGTCGTAGTGGTCACCGAGGTAGCGCGAGACCGCGCTCTGACACTGTTCCTGGCTGATCTGCTGGATACGGGCCGGTGACGGCGGCGCGGCGTCCGGCCCATACTCGGCGCCCGGGAAGGTCCCCATATCGATGGATTCGGCGACCTCGAACCGGTGCTCGGTGGTGCAGTCGACGACCTGGGCGGCATCGGGGGTGCGATCCGGCCAATTGAGGCAGTCGCCGCCCTCGGCATTGCCGAAGGTGCTGTTGTTGCGCAACCCGAGCGCGCTCGAACCGGAGTTCAGGCCGGCGAGGCGGCCACCCGCGACGGTGTCCGGGAGCACCGTGATGACGCCTGCGACCATCAGGCCACCGAGTGCGGTCAGCAGCAGCGCGCGGCGGGTAGGCGTCAGCGCCAGGCCCTGGCGGTTGAGCGCCTTGCCCCATCGTGAAGCCGCCTTCTGTGAAGTCTGTGCCTCGTACAGAAACGGTTCCGGGTTCTCAGGTGCGTCCGACATCGCCTCCCATTGTGACAGGCGTGTCATGATGTGTGACAAGTGATGCAGTTGTAATGTTATGCGGCTGTGGCCCGAGGACCCACCGTGCGTGGGCCGCAAGTAGGGTTACCGCCGTGATCGACCTCAAGCTGCTGCGCGACGATCCCGATCGAGTACGCGCCTCACAACGGGCCCGCGGCGAGGATCCCGGCCGCGTGGACGCCCTGCTTGCCGCGGATACCGCCCGCCGCTCGGCCATCTCCACCGCTGACACCCTGCGCGCCGAACAGAAGGCGGCCAGCAAGCTGGTCGGCAAGGCCTCGCCGGACGAACGGCCCGCACTGCTGGTCCGCGCCAAGGAACTCGCCGACGGGGTCCAAGCGGCCGAAGCCGCGCAGGCCGAGGCCGAGAGCGCATTCACCGCGGCGCACATGGCCGTCTCGAATGTGATCGTCGACGGCGTGCCCGCCGGTGGCGAGCAGGACTTCGCGCTGCTCGACACCGTCGGCGAGCCCCGCGCCATCGACAATCCGCGCGATCATCTGGAACTCGGCGAGGCGCTCGGCCTGATCGATATGGAGCGCGGCGTCAAGGTGTCCGGGTCGCGGTTCTACTTCCTGACCGGTTACGGGGCACTGCTGCAGCTCGGCCTGCTGCAACTGGCCGTCCGGCTGGCGACCGCCAATGGGTTCACCCTGATGATCCCCCCGGTGTTGGTGCGCCCGGAAGTCATGGCGGGCACCGGATTCCTGGGCGCGCACGCCGACGAGATCTACCGCCTTGAGGCCGACGATCTGTACCTGGTCGGCACCTCGGAGGTACCGCTGGCCGGTTACCACAGCGACGAGATCCTCGACCTGTCCGCGGGCCCGCTGCGCTATGCGGGTTGGTCGTCCTGCTTCCGGCGGGAGGCGGGCAGCTACGGCAAGGACACCCGCGGAATCATTCGGGTGCACCAGTTCGACAAGGTCGAGGCCTTCGCCTACTGCAAACCCGAAGACGCCGCCGCCGAGCATGAACGCCTGCTGGGCTGGCAGCGCGAGATGCTGGCGGCCATTGAGGTGCCCTACCGGGTGATCGATGTGGCAGCCGGAGATCTGGGCTCCTCGGCGGCGCGCAAGTTCGACTGCGAGGCGTGGGTCCCGACGCAGGGCACCTACCGCGAGCTGACGTCGACATCGAATTGCTCGACGTTCCAGGCGCGCCGGCTGGCCACCCGCTATCGCGACGAGAACGGCAAGCCGCAGACGGCGGCGACACTCAACGGCACCCTGGCGACCACCCGCTGGCTGGTCGCCATCCTGGAGAACCATCAGCAGCCCGACGGCAGTGTGCGGGTGCCCGCCGCCCTGGTGCCCTACGTCGGTACGGAGGTCCTGACGCCGTGATCGAAATCGACATAACGGAACTGCGCAGCTGGTTCGGCTTCGGAGTTGCGGGTAACTTCGCCGGCCACCTCGAACAGGCCGGGGAGGCAGACGATTTCGTAAACGTACGCAGCGGAGCGGCGGGAGAAGGTCCCGCGCCCAAGGGTATCTTCCCGTGGTATGCACCCGGCAATGACACCTTCCTCGGCGAGTTCCCGCTCTCGCAGGACCGCATCGCCCTGCCGGCCAGCGACGAGCCGCTGAACCTGCAGATCGAACCCGAGGTCGGGCTGGCGTGCGAGGTGCGGTGGCAGGGCGACACGGTGACGTCTCTGGTGCCGTTCGCACTCGGCGCCTTCAACGACTGCTCGATCCGGCGCCCGGGAGCACCGAAGATCAGCTACAAGAAGAACTGGGGTCCGGCCTCCAAAGGTGTTGCGCGCCAATTCTTCGACGCCCACGATTTGACCCCGGACGGACCCACCGCCACGCTGCGGCTGGTCTGCTATCTGCACAGCGCCGATGGACGGCAGCACGAGTACGGGGTGGACAGCCCCCTACTGGGCTACTCCTACTACGGCGAGGTGCTGCTGGATTGGATCACCGAGCGGCTGGCCAATCAGAAGGGTTCGCCGGAAACGCCTCTGGAAGATGTCGGCGCCCTGATGGTGGCCTCCGGGCACCCCGAGCACGTGCTGATCGGCATCGGCGCCACGCGCTACACCGCACTGGGCGAGTCGACCTATCTGTCGCCCGGCGACGAGGCCATCGTGCGGGTCTATGACACCGCGTCCGATGCGGTTTCGGAACTGCGGCAGACGGTTTCGGGTAAGTAGCCCCGATGGGCGGTGGCCGGGTCGACCGGGTGCGTGTCGATCGCTGCGGTGTGTGCAACGCCTGCTGGAGGCGACCGTGCTGCGCGAGAAGGGTTTAGTCGGCGAGCAACTCGTCGAGTACGGCCAGGAATTCCTTGGGCCGTGACGGAGTGAATGCCGGATCCGGCTGGGTACCTGCGACCTCGAGGATCACCAGCGTCGATTTGATGGGCCGCCAGACGTCCAGCGGCATCCAGCGACGCCAGTCGGTGCTTCCCCAGATCCGGAACCGCTGGAGGAAGTAGCCCAGTGGTTCCGACCGGTAGGAGCGCACCGCGCGCAGTGGTATCACCTTGGCGGTACCCGACGGAAAGTGGTAGCGGCGCAAGGTGATCGCCTGGCGATCCAGCTGGATCATCCCGTCGTCGTATACCGGTGACACCGACTGCGTCGCGTTCATGCTCGTGCGGTCCGCAACTGGTGGCCCTTGGCGTTCAGGCAGCGGCCGTTCTCCAGGTTCCACTGCCAGCCGTGCAGATTGCAGGTCAGCGTGGAGCCTTCCACCACACCGAATTTGGACAGATCAGCCTTCAAGTGCGGACACCGGCGCTGAATCTGCCAGCCGTCCAGGACGGTGGAAGTGCTGTCATCGTGGCCCTCGGCGAACCAGCCGTCGGCGTAGGTGATCCGCTCATCGGTGAGGCATTTGAAGAAGGTGTAGAGGTACTCGTTGTAGCCGCCGACCCGCCACGCCTTGAACCGGGTGGACAGGAAGATGGTGTTCACCCAGTCCGGTTCGTCATCGCGTACGACCGTGCGCACCAGTTCCGCGCCGATCTCGAAGCCGTACCGGAACTTCTCATCCGGAATTGCTTCGCGCACAGTCCGTTTCGGAAAATCCAGCACGACGGTCTCGACGCTGCTGCTCCCCGGTAGGCGCAGCTCGACGGGATACCCGATGCCGTCACAGATCTGATCGGACTGCAACATGATCGGCTCGAACAGGCTGCGCAGTGGCTCCAGCAGCGATTCACCGTCGGCCGCCGCCCAGGTCGCCTTCTCGGCGGCCAGCACCGGAGCCTGGCGCTGTGCGTATTCCTCGATATAGGCGGCCTTGCCGGTGGTGAAGATCTTCTCGGGCTCATCGACCGGGTGATTCAGCGAATTGAGCTGTGCCCCGGAGAAATCCGCGACGGACCCCGGAATCATCAGCAGGCCGCCCTCGTGACCGTGGCTGCGCATCTGGTCCAGGAACACGATCTGGTCCGGAAAGATGTTCGCCGGGTCACCCCGGTCGTCGTTGAGGTCGCGTAGCGCCGGGTCCAGGAAGCACGGCGGCCCGGCCGAGGGCACCACCCAGGTGGCACCGACCTGGGCGATGTACTGGCGGCAACGATCCATCTGGCGCCGCCGCTTCTGGGTGCCGAACGCCGCCTTCGCCCGCCCGGGCATGTCGTAGACCATCGGGTACCAGATCGCCCCGGAGTACTGCAGCATGTGCACGTCGATGTCACCGAACTCGGCGTGCAGCACATCGAGATTGACCGGCCGGGCGTCGTTCATGTTGAAGGCAGTCGTCAGGCCATCCGAGACCACCAGGCCGGAGTCGCCGATCGGGCCGTCGGCAGGGGCCCGCAGCGCGATGATCATCACGTCGAGGTCGCCCTTGGGGCCACTGACCCGATGCTTCACCGAGTCGGTGGTCTCCACGAATGTGTGGAAGCCCAGCGCCTCCAGCTCGCGGCGCAGATCCGGCACCGGGTAATCGGGCAGCAACACGACGGCGTCCTTGTTGACATGCGCGCGCAGCAGCACCGGGTCGAAGTGGTCCTTGTGCAGGTGGCTGACGTAGAGGTAGTCGCATTCACCCAGCGCATCCCAGTCCAGTCCGCTGTTGTCCGGGAACGGGAACCACGACGCGAAATAGGCCGGATTGACCCAGGGGTCGCACAGGATGCTGCCGGCTTGCGTATCGATCCGGAAACCGGCGTGTCCAACGTTTGTGACCTGCACGAATGACCTTCCTGGTGGTTCGGTGCTCGGCTATGAGTTTAACGCCGGCCGGCGCAGTAGGATGCCGGGGCGAAGTGCGGGCGGCGGTGCAACTAGGCTGGCGGTGTGGAACCGGTATACGGGACTGTCATCCAAGCCGTGCGGCTGGTGTGGTGGCTGCAGGGGCTGAAATTCACCGTCACCGGTGTGGAGAACCTTCCGGTGACCGGTGGCGCCGTCATCGCGGTCAACCACACCAGCTACTTCGACTTCACCTTCGCCGGTATGCCGGCCCTCCGGCAGGGCCGCGGGCGCAAGGTCCGCTTCATGGCGAAGAAAGAAGTCTTCGACCACAAGGTCGGCGGGCCGCTCATGCGCAAGATGCGCCATATCGAGGTGGACCGGGCCAGTGGTGCCGATTCTTTCGACGCGGCATGCAAGGCGCTGAAGGCGGGCGAACTGGTCGGCGTCTACCCCGAGGCGACCATCAGCCGCAGCTTCGAGATCAAGGACTTCAAATCCGGCGCCGCGCGGATGGCGGTCGCCGCCGATGTGCCGATCGTTCCGCATGTCATCTGGGGCGCCCAGCGGATCTGGACCAAGGGACAGCCGCGCAACATGCGCAGACCCAAGGTGCCGATCTGGATCGCCGTCGGCGAACCGATCTACCCGACGCTGCCGCCCGCGGAACTGACAGCGCTGCTGCACCATAGGATGCAGCACCTGCTCGAGCAGGTGCAGGAGTCTTATGGTCCCCATCCGGCCGGTGAGTTCTGGGTTCCGCACCGGTTGGGCGGCGGCGCGCCGACGCTCGCCGAAGCCAACCGGATGGACATGGAGGAGGCAGCGGAGAAGGCGGCCAAGCGTGCGGTCAAGCCCCCCGGTGAGGACGGCTGATGCTGCCCACCCTGATCGCCACCGACGTGGACGGCACACTGCTCGATGAGCACGAGCGCCTCACACCGCGTACCGCTGCCGCGGTCCGGGCGGCGGTGGATGCCGGTACCCGCTTCGTGCTGGCCACCGGCAGGCCGCCGCGCTGGGTGCGCCCGGTCGTCGAACAACTCGGATTCGCACCGATGTCGGTGTGCGCCAACGGCGCGGTGATCTACGACCCGGAGACCGATCGCATCGTCTCGGCCCGCATGCTGTCGGTGGCGGCACTGGCGGCACTGGCCGAGACGGCAGCGCGGGTCATCCCGGGTGTCGGCCTGGCGGTGGAACGGATCGGCCGTAGCGCGCACGACGCAGCGACGCCGCAGTTCGTCAGCTCACCGGGCTACGAACATGCCTGGCTCAATCCGGACAACACCGAGGTGTCGCTGGAGGATCTGCTCAGCGCGCCGGCGATCAAGCTGTTGATCCGCAAGGCCGGTGCGCGCAGCGACGATCTGGCTGCCGCTCTCGCCCCTCACATCGGCGTCGAGGGCGATCTGACCTACTCGACCAACAACGGACTGATCGAGGTGTTGCCGCGGGGTCTGAGCAAGGCCACCGGTATTGCCGAGATCGCCGGTCCGCTGGGCATCGAAGCCTCCGATGTCGTCGCCTTCGGGGACATGCCCAACGACATCCCGATGCTGCGCTGGGCCGGGATGGGGGTGGCCATGGGCAATGCCCATCCGGATGCGCTCGCAGCGGCCGACGAGGTCACCGCGCCCAACACCGATGACGGGCTGGCCCGGATGCTCGAACGGTGGTGGATGTGACCGGTCAGGCCCGGTTGATCGGAGTGAACCGCTCCAGCTGAACCGGGGAGTGGTCGGCAGGCGGAAGTTGATGCGGCACGCCGTCGAGGACGCGGGTGACGGCACCCGACTCGCGGTCGAAGTTGAGGGTGCCGTGCTGGAAGTTCTGTGTGATCCACAGTGGTTCCTGGATCTCCGCGCTGGTCGGCAGCCCGAGCGCGCCGCGCTCGAATCCCAGTGTGCCCCAGGCTTCGTAGATCGCACCGGTGACCGGTTGCGCGCCGGTTTCCGGCGCCCAGTACATCGCGCCGCGGTCGAAGGTGACATACCGGGTGGCCCCGAAACCCGAACCCTCCGGAGAGGTCGGCATGCCCAGCGGGCCTGCCTCGCTGCGCAGCGCCTGCCACTTGGTGAAGATGGCGCCACCGCGCAGTGAGTCAACCAGATCCTGTGGACCGGGCGGCTGGTTGAACCGGGCGGCGATATCGCGCAGCAGGTCCATCTGTGCGTAGGCGGCGTCGCCGGGGCAGTCGGTGTTGCCGACATCGCGGTGGGTGAAGATGGTGGGCAGCGTGGGTGTGGCGCCCCGCGGAAACAGGGTAAAACTGCCACCCGCCGAGGTCAGCGTCAGGGTGCCGCGGGGGTCGACATGGTCCAGGCCCAGCCGCCAGCCCAGCAGCCGACCGGCGGTCCGCAGCTGGATCGGTGTCGGTGGTTCGGCGTTGAAGTCGCCGAGCATCGCCACACCCCAGGTGTCGGAATTGAATCCGCCGGTGTGCGCGCCTTGCACGGCCCGGCTCATCCCGCCTGCACGTCCCTCGAAGACCTGCCCGTAGCGGTCGACCATGGCGTTGTAGGCGATATCGCACCAGCCCAGCGTGCGCGCGTGATACTCGTAGATCGACCGGACGATGGCCGCCGAATCCTGCGGCGTGTAGTCGTTGCTGCCGGCGGTGTGGTGCACGACGGCTGCGCGAATACCCCTGTCGTAGATGGGATCCCCACACTTCATCGACTCGTTGGCGCCCCACTGGGCGCGGGTGATGACCTGTGGTGCCTGGCCGGGGACGGTGGCCGCGGCGGGCGGCGGGAACTGCACGTCGACCGGTGCCTGTGGCGGGCTGATGAGGACCGCGTTGACGTTCTGCGGCAACGGTTGCTCCACGCTGGCCGGGATGTATCCCAGTCCGGGACCGGCCTTCGGCTTCGCTACCGGGGCGGGCGCGGCCCGGGTGACGGCGATCTGCACGGTGTTGGTGCGGCCGACGAACACCGGTTCGGTGCCGCGGGTTTCGGGCTGGTCGGGGCCGACACCTTCGAGTGCCTCGGCGTCATACCAGGGTCCCCAGCCGCCGTCGGCCCGTTTGGCACGGACCCGCGCGGTTGTGCCCTCCAGGCTGTCTGCGGTCAGCGCAACCAGTGAGAACGGGGTGTCCTGATGGATCTCGCGGATCGTCTCGCCGCCACCGAGCGCAGTGAGCGGCCGCTGGTTGATCGTCGTTTCCGGTGCCGCATTCTCACCGGGCAATCCGTTGACGGCCCACGGGAGCAGCGCGACCGTGCCCAGCACCGCAGAAAGCAACAATGAGGGCGCAGGACGACGACGCGGCACAAGCTGATGTTACGCATGTGCTTACTGTTGCCAGTGTTGCGACACGGTCGCGTGGCGCCAAAGTCTTGCCCGGGTGCCGCGGGCGGCAAACCTGTAACGGCACCGCAGAGCCGACACTGGCTTCTGCGGTGCCGTTCGGTGACAGGACTAGCTGGGTCAGGCCCCGGCCCCGGAGGCCACTGCCGCGGCGGTCCCGGTGGCAGCCTCGGCCGCACCGAGGGCGGCTGAGGCGGCCGGAGCGGCCGCGGCAGCAGGCGCCGCACTCTTCACCGCGGACATGATGGCGGGCATCACCATTCCCTTGAGCAGATCGATCGCCTGGCCGGCTCCGAGCTGCTCGGCGGCACTGTTGATGGTGCCCAGCAGGCCGCCACCGCCGGTGGCCGCCGGCGCAGCCAGGGACGGGTCCATGCCGAGGATCGGGTACGTACCCGCCATCGGATCCAGGCCGATGGGCTGGGCGATCGGGATCTCACCGGGGAAGCCCAGTCCGGTGCCACCAAGTCCGCTCGGATTGGTCAGGCCCGGAGTCAGACCGGCCAGCCCGGGATCGGTCAGCGATCCCGGCGAGAGCGATGCCGGTGAGAGCGACGGACCGGCCGCATCGACCGGCGGGATGCTCAGGCCGGATGTGGTCAGCTCCGGGGTGGTGAGGCCGGGCGTGGTCAGCCCCGGTGTGGTGAGCTGGGGGCTCGTCAGGCCGGGTGTGGTCAAGCCCGGTGTGGTGAGGCCCGGTGCGGTGAGGCCCGGTGTGGTGAGACCCGGGGTCGTCAGCTCGGGTGTGCTCAGGCCGGACGCGCCCAGCCCGGGGGAGATGAGCGTGGGGCTGGCGGCCGGCGATCCCGCGAGCAGGCCCATCGGCATCGGCGGCATGTTGACGCCGAACTGGGACAGTCCTTGTGACAGCGCCGAGATCAGTTCACCGGGAAGATCGGTGATCATGGCGGCATGGACGAACTCGCGATGTTGTGGCGCATCGTCTGCGGAGGGCATTTCGGAAACGGCGGCAATAGCGACTGGACTTGCGACGGCCAGGGCGGCGACTGCGCTCATGGCTGTCGAGAGCTTGCGTCGACGTCGGTTCGGCACGGAAGTCTCCTCAATACATGGACTACGTTTTTCAGGTGTGTACGGGTGTGGTGGCTGGAACGTGTCGGCGAAGGTGGTTCTCGTGCCCAATTGCCGCCTTCAGCCAACGTGATCGATGGTACTGCTGTGATTCGTGCGCCCAGAGTGACGATGCGGAATCGTGAGCCAATTGCGACCTGCCGCGTACCGGGGCACGGGCAGCGATGCCGGGCATCTCACACGTTTCGGGACGCCAGACCCCGGTCGGATACCCTTGCTGCCGATGACCGCTGAATCTCCTCGCGTGGATCTCTTTGTCGTCGGCTCCGGATTCTTCGGCCTGACGATCGCTGAGCGGGTGGCGAACGAACTCGGCAAGCGCGTGCTCATCGTCGATCGGCGTCCCCATATAGGAGGTAACGCCTACTCCGAACCCGATCCGGAGACCGGTATCGAGGTGCACCGCTACGGGGCGCATCTGTTCCACACCTCCAACCAGCGGGTCTGGGATTACGTCCGGCGTTTCACCGAGTTCACCGGCTACCAGCACCGGGTCTTCGCGCTGCACAAGGGCCAGGCCTATCAGTTCCCGATGGGGCTGGGTCTGGTGTCACAGTTCTTCGGGCGTTACTTCAGCCCCGACGAGGCGAGGGCACTGATCGCCGAGCAGTCCGCCGAGATCGACACCGCCGACGCACAGAATCTCGAAGAGAAGGCCATCTCACTGATCGGGCGGCCGCTGTACGAGGCCTTCGTCAAGCACTACACCGCCAAGCAGTGGCAGACCGAACCGACGGAACTGCCCGCGGCCGTGATCAGCAGGCTGCCGGTGCGCTACAACTTCGACAACCGCTACTTCAACGACACCTATGAGGGTCTGCCGGTCGCCGGTTACACCGCGTGGCTGCAGAACATGGCCGACCACGAGCTCATCGACGTCCGCCTGGACACGGACTGGTTCGACGTCCGCGAAGGCCTGCGGGCGGCGAACCCGGACGCGCCGGTGGTGTACACCGGCGCACTCGACCGGTACTTCGACTACGTCGACGGACGGCTCGGCTGGCGGACGCTGGACTTCGAGACCGAGGTGCTGCCCACCGGTGACTTCCAGGGCACCCCGGTGATGAACTACAACGACGCCGATGTGCCCTACACCCGGATCCACGAGTTCCGGCATTTCCACCCCGAGCGCGGCTACCCGACCGACAAGACTGTGATCATGCGGGAGTTCTCCCGGTTCGCCAACGACGACGACGAGCCGTACTACCCGATCAACACCGATGCCGACCGCACCATGCTGGCCGGCTACCGCGACCGGGCGAAGGCGGAGACGGCCGCGGCCAAGGTGCTGTTCGGTGGCCGGCTGGGCACCTACCAGTACCTCGACATGCACATGGCCATCGCCAGCGCCCTGAACATGTACGACAACATCCTGGCGCCACACCTGCGCGACGGAGCGGCCCTGAATGTCCAAGACGAAAGCAGTACACAATGAGCGATATCCCGTCCGGCGCACTCGACTCGACGGGGTCGCGGGCGGTGAGCCTGCTGTCGCGGGTGATCCTTCCGCGTCCCGGTGAACCGCTCGACGTGCGCAAACTCTACATCGAGGAATCCAACACCAACGCGCGGCGTGCCCACGCACCCACCCGGACCACGCTGGAGATCGGCGCCGAGTCGGAGGTGTCCTTCGCCACCTATTTCAATGCCTTCCCGGCCAGTTACTGGCGCCGTTGGTCGGTGCTGGAGTCGGTGGTGCTGCGGGTGGAACTCACCGGCAGCGCCCGCGTCGACCTCTACCGCTCCAAGGCCACCGGTGCGCGCATCACCGTCGGCGGCACCGCGGCCGCGGGCAGCGAGGACGGTGCGCCCGCGGTCGTCGAATTCGAGGTCGAGCTCGCGCCGTTCGAGGACGGTGGCTGGATCTGGTTCGACATCACCACGGACACGAAGGTGACGGTGCACAACGCGGGTTGGTACGCACCGCAGCCGGCGCCGGGACGGGCCGACGTGGCCATCGGCATCCCGACGTTCAACCGGCCGTCGGACTGCGTCAGCGCACTGGCCGCGCTGACCTCCGATCCGTTGGTGGACAAGGTGATCAGCGCGGTCATCGTGTCCGATCAGGGCACCAAGAAGGCCAAGGACCACCCGGGCTTCGCCGAGAGTGCCGCGGCACTCGGCGATCGCCTCACCATCCACAACCAGCCCAACCTCGGTGGATCCGGTGGGTACAGCCGGGTGATGTACGAGGCGCTCAATCACACCGACTGCGAACAGATCCTGTTCATGGATGACGACATCCGGGTCGAACCGGACTCCATCCTGCGGGCGTTGGCGTTCAACCGGTTCGCGAAGGTCCCGACGCTCGTCGGCGGGCAGATGCTCAACCTGCAGGAGCCCTCGCACCTGCATGTCATGGGCGAGATGGTCGACGCCGAGAACTTCATGTGGACCGGCGCGGTCAACACCGAGTACGACCACAACTTCGCCAGATACGCGTTGAACGACGAAGATCAGGAGCGCAGCAGGCTGCTGCACCGCCGTATCGATGTCGACTACAACGGCTGGTGGATGTGCATGATCCCGCGCAAGGTCGCCCAGGAACTCGGCCAGCCGCTGCCGCTGTTCATCAAATGGGACGACGCGGAGTACGGGTTGCGCGCCGGCGAGCACGGCTATCCCACCGTCACCCTGCCCGGCGCGGCGATCTGGCACATGGCTTGGAGCGACAAGGACGATGCCATCGACTGGCAGGCCTACTTCCACCTTCGCAACAGGCTCGTCGTCGCCGCGCTGCACTGGGACGGCAGGATCAGCGGCCTGATCGCCAGTCACCTCAAGGCCACACTCAAACATCTTCTGTGTCTTGAATATTCGACGGTGGCCATCCAGAACAAGGCCATGGACGACTTCCTGGCCGGACCCGAACACATCTTCTCGATTCTGGAATCGGCATTGCCCGATGTGCGCAAGATGCGATCAGGGTTCCCGGATGCGGTAGTGCTGGAGAGTGCGACGGTGCTGCCCGCGCCGTCGGACAAGCGCTGGCGCAAGAAGGTCCGCATTCCGGTCAACGCGTTCTCGATCTCGGTCCGGCTGGTTCGTGGTGTGCTGCACCAGCTCTCGGAACACAATCCGGAGCACCACGTCAGGCCTCAGATCAACGTCGCCACCCAGGATGCGCGCTGGTTCTCGCTGTGCAAGGTCGACGGCGTCACGGTCACCACGGCCGACGGACGCGGTGTCGTCTATCGCCAGCGTGATCGGGCCAAGATGTTCGAATTGCTGCGCGAGTCGCTGACCCGCCAGGTGCAGTTGGCCCGCAGGTTCGACAAGATGCGCAAGGTGTACCGCAAGGCACTGCCGACACTGACCAGCCAGGAGAAGTGGGAGACGGTGCTGCTTCCGGCGGGCTCGAGCACCCCTGCTCTGGAAAAGGCCTGACGTGGCAGACGATCTGGCGCCCGAAGAGGCGGCGCTGATCGCTGTGCAGGCCGCGCTGGCCGGTCGGCCCGGAGTGCTGGCCACCGCGCGTGCCATGTCGCATTTCGGTGAGCACAGTGTTGGCTGGGTGGGCGTCTCGGTGCTCGGCGCCGTTCTGCAACCCGGGCGGCGCCGTGACTGGCTGGCGGTGGGCGCGGGCGCTTTTCTCGGTCACGCCGCCGCCGTCGTGATCAAGCGGGTCGTCAAACGTAAGCGCCCGCACCATCCGGGGATCGCGGTCAACGTCGGCACGCCCAGCAAGCTGAGCTTCCCGTCGGCACACGCCACGTCGACGACCGCGGCCGCCATCTTGCTCGCACAGGTCACCGGTAGCCGCCTGCCGTGGCTGCTGATTCCGACGATGGCGCTGTCGCGCCTGGTGCTCGGAGTGCACTACCCGACCGACGTCCTGACCGGAATTGCGGTCGGCGCGGTGGTCGCCCGGAGCGTCGCCGCGTTGAACGGGGCAGCCCTGAAGGAGACAGACCTGTGAGTGAAGAACCCCTCCCGACCGCCGGTCCGCCGAAGAATCTGGCCACCGGGATCGTCAAGGCGCTGCGGCCACGGCAGTGGGTGAAGAACATCCTGGTCTTCGCCGCGCCGGTGGCCGCCCTAGGGGACGACCGCTACGTCTACGACTTCCGCGAAGTTCTGGTCAACGTCCTGATCGCCTTCGCGGTGTTCAGCCTCGCGGCCTCCTCGGTGTACCTGGTCAACGACGCCCGCGACGTCGAGGCCGACCGCGCGCATCCCACCAAACGCTTCCGCCCCATCGCGGCCGGGGTGGTGCCGGAGTCGCTGGCCTACACCCTGGCCCTGGTGCTGGGTGTCGCGGCGCTGGGCATCGCGGGGCTGGTGTCGCCCAACCTGGCTGCCGTGATCGGTATCTACATCGCCATCCAGCTGGCCTACTGCTTCGGCCTCAAACATCAGCCGGTCATCGACATCTGCATCGTGTCGTCGGGCTTCCTGATCCGGGCCATCGCCGGCGGTGTCGCCGCGGGAGTACCACTGTCGCAATGGTTCCTGCTGACGATGGCATTCGGCTCATTGTTCATGGCGGCGGGTAAGCGGTACGCCGAACTGCAGCTAGCCGAACGCACCGGCGCCAAGATCCGCAAATCTCTGGAGAGCTACACCAGTTCGTACCTGCGCTTCGTGTGGACGCTCTCGGCCACGGCGCTGGTGCTCTGTTACGGACTGTGGGCCTTCGAACGCGATGGCGCGGAAGGTTCATGGTTCGCCATCTCGATGATTCCGTTCACCGTCGCGATACTGCGGTACGCGGTCGACGTCGACGGCGGGCATGCCGGTGAGCCCGAGGAGATCGCGCTGGGGGACCGCGTGCTGCAGCTGCTCGCGGTGGCATGGATCGGAACCGTCTGTGCGGCTGCAATCCTCAGTTGATCGCCTGGGCGCCGCTGTCGCGGCGCGGGTAAGCGACTGGCCGGCCTACCGCTACAGCCAGTCGGTCCGGATCAGCTTGTGGCTATCGGTCGTGGTGGTGGCCGCACTGTTCGGCTGGGGCGCCTGGCAGCGCCGCTGGATGGCCGACGACGGCCTCATCGTATTGCGGACCGTGCGGAACCTGTTGGCCGGCAACGGTCCGGTGTTCAACGCAGGTGAACGCGTCGAATCGAACACCTCCACGTTGTGGACCTATCTGATCACCGCGGCGAGCTGGCTGGCCGGGCCGCTCCGGCTGGAGTACGTGACGCTGGCACTCACCCTCGGACTGAGCGTGGCCGGCGTCGTGTTCGTCATGCTCGGCGCCGCCCGGCTGTATGCACCGGGGCTGCAGGGCAGGCGGGCGCTGCTGCTTCCGGCCGGGGCGCTCATCTACATCGCCATCCCACCGGCCCGGGACTTCGCGACCTCCGGTCTGGAGAACGGTTTGGCCCTCGCCTATTCCGGCCTGCTGTGGTGGCTGATGGTGTGCTGGTCGCAGGCGCCCTATACCGAACGCGGGCAGGCCGGGCGGTATCTGAGCGCAGCGCTGGCCATCGTGGCGGGGCTGAGCGTGCTGGTGCGCCCCGAGTTGGCGCTGGTCGGCGGACTGGCACTGGTGATGATGGTGCTCGCCGAGCAGAACTGGCGTCGGCGCCTGCTGATTGTGGCCGCCGGCGGGGCGCTGCCGGTGGCCTATCAGGTGTTCCGGATGGGTTACTACGGACTGCTGGTGCCGCAGACCGCCATAGCCAAGGACGCCTCCGGCGCGAAGTGGTCGCAGGGGTTCACCTACCTCGGCAACTTCAACGCGCCGTATCTGCTCTGGATACCGCTGGTGGTACTCGTGGTGCTCGCGGTGGCGATCGGTGTGTCGCACCGCCGTCAGTGGTGGATACTCCCGAACGCGCCGGCGCGCCGGCGAATGTGGTTACGGGTATTGCAAAGCCCCACCGCGGCAGTCATTTTCATCGTGACCAGCGGTGCGCTGCAGGCTGTCTACTGGGTACGCCAAGGTGGCGACTTCATGCACGGCCGGGTGCTGCTGACCGGGCTGTTTTTGATGCTGGCACCGGTCGCCGTCATCCCGCTCGCGGTGCCCGATGCCGCCAGATTCAGCAGGCGCGCCGGGTACCTGCTCGCCGGAGCGACCGGTCTGTTGTGGGTGTCGATCGCGGGGTGGTCTGTGTGGGCGGCGAATTCGCCTGGCATGGGTGCCGACGCCACCCGCGTCACCTACACCGGAATCGTCGATGAGCGGCGCTTCTACGCCCAGGCCACCGGTCATGCTCATCCCCTCACCGCGGCCGACTACCTGGACTACCCGCGGATGCGTGCGGTGCTCGTCGCGCTGCGCAACACTCCCGATGGCGCCCTGCTGCTGCCCTCGGGCAATTACGATGTTTGGGACGTGGTCCCGGCCATCCCACCGCCGGACAAGCCGCGACCGCCCGGCGAAAACGGACCGCATACAGTCTTTTTCACCAATATGGGCATGCTGGGCATGAATGTCGGTCTCGATGTCCGGGTGATCGACCAGATCGGGTTGACCAATCCGTTGGCGGCGCACACCGCGCGACTGGAGGACGCCCGGATCGGTCATGACAAGAATCTGTTCCCGGACTGGGCGGTGGCCGAGGGGCCGTTTCTCAAGGAGCGCCCCTACATTCCCCAGTATCTGGACGAGGACTGGATTATCCAGGCGCAGGCCGCACTGGAATGTCCTGCCACCGAGGCGAAGCTGAATGCGGTGCGCAGCCCGATGGGGCCGCGGCGCTTCCTGTCCAACTTCCTACACGCCATGAGTTTCGGCCGGTACCGCATCGACCGAGTTCCCGCCTATGAGCTGCGCAGATGTGGTCTCGACGTGCCGCCGCCGACGACGCCCGAGTACACCGGTCTACCGGCCACCGGACCGTGACGTAGCGAGACAGCACACAGACATTCCACGTCAGTCGTTCCAGCTCACTTCGGCGCAGTGATGTGGTTCACTACAACACGTTGGTGGAGATTCGGCGCCGGGTTATGCGGCCAGATAAGAGGTGGGACATGAGGCTGCACGCAATGGTGTGCGCGGTGTTGCTGGCGATGGGTTTGTGGACCGTGTCGGCCGCGGTCGACACCCCTGCGAAGGCAGACGGTGTCGAGTATCTGATGGTGCCCTCGGCGGCCATGGGCCGTGATATCCCGGTCGCGTTTCAGGCCGGCGGCCCGCACGCGGTCTACCTGCTCGACGCGTTCAACGGAGCCCCCGATGTCAGCAACTGGGTGACCGCGGGCAATGCGATGAACACCTTTGCCGGCTCGGGTGTCTCGGTGGCGGCGCCGGCCGGTGGGGCGTTCAGCCTCTACACCAACTGGGAGCAGGACGGCAGTAAGCAGTGGGAGACCTTCCTGTCCAGCGAATTGCCGAACTGGCTGGCGGCGAACAAGGGCCTGGCGCCGGCCGGGCACGGCGTCGTCGGCGCCTCCCAGGGCGGTACCGGTGCGCTGATGCTGGCCGCGTTCCATCCCGACCGCTTCCGCTATGCGGGTTCCCTGTCGGGCTTCCTGACCCCGTCGCGCACCTACGAGAACGGCGCGATCACCGCTGGTATGGCGCAGTTCGGTGGCGTGGACACGCACAACATGTGGGGACCGGTGCAGTTCGGCCGTTGGAAGTGGCATGACCCCGATGTGCATGCCCAGCTGCTGGTGAACAACAACACCCGGCTGTGGATCTTCAGCCCGCAGGCCACCACCTGCAGTGATCCGGCGGCGATGATCGCCGACTGCGCCCAGGCGCAGGGCAGCAACCGCATCTTCTATTCGCACTACCGCTCGCTCGGCGGCCGCAACGGGCACTTCGACTTCCCGACCGGTGCTCAGCACGACTGGGGCAGCTGGGCGGGCCAGCTCGGCGCGCTGCGTGGTGACCTGGTGGCAGCGATCGCCTGACGCGGCATCGCTTTCCTTTCCGATCTCTTCGCTCGCCCGGTATGCCTCGGTGCGATAACGGTCACCGTCGCTTCCGGGGTGCGGTGCCGGGCAGCCGGTACCGTGGAATCCGTGCAGCGCAACCGACGATGGACCGCGAACCTGGCAAAGTGGCCGGTTGTTTCCCCGTCGTCGGTGATGTTGACCCCGATGATGCTGGCTTCCGTCGCTGTCGTATCCGGTGGTTGTTCGTTGGCCGACAGCACGCTGACCACCATCGGACCGGCCGCACAGTCGACCGAAGCGCGCGCCCACGGCATGCAGGGCGCCAGCCGCGTCGACGGATCTCCCGTGGAGCGCCTGGCGGTGACACCGGATCAGCAGGCCTATCTGGATGCGCTCGTCGGTGCCGGTGTGCAGCCGTCCGACGAACTGATGGCGCTGAGCATCGGCGCCTACGTCTGCCAGGCCCGCGCGGCCAAACTGTCCGAACAGGCGGTGTGGGATTTCGTGCTGCCGCTGGTCCGCGATGATGTCGACGATGCCCATCTGGCCCCGGAGGCCGGTGAGGTCGACACCGCGACTGCTGACTACATTCGCATCGCGACCGAACGACTCTGCTAGCCGCGGCGCACGCAGGCACACAGAACGGAACTCAAAGGACTCATGGCCAAGAACAGCCGACGTAAACGGCACCGCATTCTCGCCCTGGCCGCGGCCGCTGCGGTCGCGGTGCTCGTGGCGGTGCTCATCGCCGGAGTGGTGGTGTTCCTGCGCCAGCCCGATGCCCCGCCGATCGCGACGCCCCCCGGCGTGCCGACCGATGTCCCGACCGGCCTGCCGCCGACGGGCAAGCCGCGCCCGGAGTTCCAGGATGCGAGCTGCCCGGACGTCCAGTTGATCTCGATCCCGGGGACCTGGGAATCGTCGCCACACCTCGATCCGTACAACCCGGTGCAGTTCCCGATCGCGTTGATGCTCAACGTCACCAACCCGCTGCGTGCGGAGTTCGGCACCGACCGCCTCGAGATCTACACGGTTCCCTACACCGCCCAGTTCCACAATCCGTTCTCCGCCGACGGCCAGATGTCCTATGACGACAGCCGCGACGCGGGCCGCGACGCGACGCTGCGCGTTCTGACCGATATGAACAACCGCTGTCCGCTGACCAGCTATGTGCTGGCGGGCTTCTCGCAGGGCGCGGTGATCGCAGGCGATATCGCCAGTGATATCGGCAACGGCCGCGGACCGGTGGACCAGGATCTGGTGCTCGGTGTCGCGTTGCTCGCCGACGGGCGTCGCCAGGACGGTGTGGGGCAGAACCTGGCGCCGAACCCGCCGGGTCAGGGTGCCGAGATCACCCTGCACGAGCTGCCGGTGTTGTCGGCCCTGGGTCTGTCGATGACCGGTCCCCGGGACGGCGGTTTCGGTGAGCTTAACGACCGGACGTATCAGATCTGCGGTTCCGGCGACCTCATCTGTGCCGCGCCCAAGTCGGCATTCTCGGTGGGGAATCTGCCCGCCACGTTGGAAACTCTGCTGGGCAGTACCGCGGGCCCGGTGCACGCGCTGTACAATACCCCGCAGTTCTGGACGCTGGACGGTAAGACCGCGCCGCAGTGGGCGCTGGACTGGGCCCGCGGGCTCATCGAGAACGCGCCGCATCCCAAGCACGGGTGACTTCACCTGAGTTGGGCGACTCGCCGGTAATCAGATTTGGCCTGTGCGAATTGGTCACCTAACATTAAGAGAAAACTAAGAGCGATTGAGTGGTTATCGGCGGTCCGGATCCGCCGCCCCGGTACGATTCCGGTGCTCGCGACGACCGTGCGAAGAGTGTGTTGTGACAGGAGTTTTTGATGCCGTTCCATAACCCGTTCATAAAGAACGGTCAGATCAAGTTCCCTGCCGGCGCCAGCATCGTCTCCCACGTCGAGCGTTGGGCCAAGGTTCGCGGCGACAAGCTCGCCTATCGTTTTCTGGACTACTCGACCGAGCGTGACGGCGTCGAGTGCGATATGACCTGGGCGCAGTTCAGCGCCCGCAACCGCGCCGTCGCCGCCCGTCTGCAGCAGGTCACCGAGGTCGGCGACCGCGTCGCCATCCTCTGCCCGCAAAACCTGGACTATCTGGTCGCCATGTACGGCGCCATCTACGCCGGCCGTATCGCGGTCCCGCTGTTCGACCCGTCCGAGCCCGGTCACGTCGGCCGGCTGCACGCCGTGCTGGACGACTGCGAGGCGTCGGCCATCCTGACCACCACCGCAGCCGCCGAGGGTGTGCGCAAGTTCTTCCGCAGCCGTCCCGCCAACCAGCGCCCGCGCGTCATCGCCGTGGACGCCGTTCCCGCCGACGTCGCCGCCACCTGGGAACCGCTGGACGTCGCCACCGACACGGTCGCCTACCTGCAGTACACCTCGGGCTCGACGCGCATCCCGACCGGCGTGCAGATCACCCACCTCAATCTGGCCACCAACATCGTGCAGATCATCGAGGCGCTGGAAGCCGAAGAGGGCGATCGCGGTCTGTCCTGGTTGCCGTTCTTCCATGACATGGGTTTGATCACCGCGCTGCTGTCCCCGATGATCGGGCACAACTTCACCTTCATGACGCCGGCCGCCTTCGTGCGCCGCCCGAGTCGGTGGATCCGCGAGATGGCCCGAAAGCCCGATGACACCGGCGGCGTCATCTCGGTCGCCCCGAACTTCGCCTTCGACCACGCGGCAGCTCGCGGATTACCCAAAGAAGGGGAAGCGGCGCTCGATTTGTCCAACGTCAAGGCCGTCCTCAACGGCAGCGAACCGATCTCGGCGGCCACCGTGCGCCGCTTCAACGAGGCGTTCGGGCCATACGGATTCAAGCCCAGGGCGATCAAGCCGTCCTACGGCCTGGCCGAGGCCACCCTCTTCGTGTCGACCACGCCGGCGTCGGAAGAGCCCAAGATCATCTACGTCGACCGCGACGCGCTGAACAACAACCGCATCGTCGAGGTCGACGCCGACGCCGAGTCGGCCGTCGCACAGGCATCCGCGGGCAAGGTCGGCGTGTCCGAGTGGGCCACCATCGTCGACGCCGAGTCCGCCACCGAACTGCCCGACGGTCAGATCGGTGAGATCTGGATCAGCGGTCAGAACATGGGCACCGGCTACTGGGGCAAAGACGGCGAAACCCGGGAGACATTCCACAACATCCTCAAATCCCGCACCAGCCCCTCGCATGCCGAGGGCGCAGGCGATGACGCGACCTGGGTGCGCACCGGTGACTACGGCGCCTACCACGACGGTGACCTCTACATCACCGGCCGCGTCAAGGATCTGGTCATCGTCGACGGGCGCAACCACTACCCGCAGGACCTTGAGTACTCCGCGCAGGAGTCCTCGAAGGCGCTGCGTACCGGTTTCGTCGCCGCGTTCTCGGTACCCGCCAACCAGCTGCCCAAGGAAGTGTTCGATGACAGCCACGCCGGGCTGAAGTTCGACGCCGAGGACACCTCCGAACAGCTGGTGATCGTCGCCGAGCGGGCAGCAGGCTCGCACAAGCTGGAGCTCGCCCCGATCGTCGACGACATCCGCGCGGCCATTGCAGTGCGTCACGGCGTCGCCGTCCGTGATGTGGTGCTCACCTCGGCCGGTGCCATCCCGCGTACCTCCAGCGGCAAGATCGGCCGCCGCGCCTGCCGTGCCGGCTACCTCGACGGCAGCCTACGTAGCGGCAAGATCGCCAACGACTTCCCCGATGAGACCGACTGAGACCGACCAGTTTCCGGCCACCTGACCAAGGCCGCACGGCGGCGAAAGTGAACAGTGAAAATGACTGAAGCACAAGATAATTCACGCCAGCCAGAGGTTGCCGCCGGAGCGGCTCCAGCCGCCCGCGGTGAGATGACCGTCAACGAGATGCGCGAGTGGCTGCGCAACTGGATCGCCAATGCCACCGGGCAGTCGGCCGACAACATCAACGAGGCGGCTCCGATGGTGGAGCTGGGGTTGTCCTCGCGCGACGCGGTGGCGATGGCCAGCGATATCGAGGATCTGATCGGTGTCACCCTGACGGCCACCGTGGTGTTCCGCAATCCGACCATCGAATCGCTGGCCACGGTGATCATCGAGGGCGAGCCCGAACTGGTGCTCGACGCCAATGAGGACTGGACCCGCGAACCCGGTGTCGACGACATCGCGATCGTCGGTGTCGCCACCCGTTTCCCCGGCGATATGAACAGCGCCGACGAGATGTGGGCCGCCCTGCTGGAGGGCCGCGATGCCAGCTCGGATCTGCCGGAGGGCAGATGGTCGGAGTTCCTCGGCGAACCCCGTATCGCGGAGCGGGTCGCCAAGGCCAGCACCCGCGGCGGCTACCTCTCCGATATCAAGGGTTTCGACTCCGAGTTCTTCGCGCTGTCGAAGATGGAGGCCGACAATCTCGACCCTCAGCAGCGGATGGCGCTGGAACTCACCTGGGAGGCCCTCGAGCACGCCCGGATTCCGGCCTCCAGCCTGCGTGGCAGGGATGTCGGTGTGTACGTGGGCAGCTCGAGCAACGATTACATGTTCCTGGCGGTCGCGGACCCGACGACGGCGCACCCGTACGCCATCACCGGCACCACCAGCTCGATCATCGCCAACCGGGTGTCCTACTTCTTCGATTTCCGCGGCCCATCCGAATCCATCGACACCGCCTGCTCCAGTTCGCTGGTCGCCACGCACCAGGGCGTGCGCGCACTGCGCTCCGGTGAGATCGACGTCGCGGTCGTCGGCGGGGTGAATGCCATCGTGACGCCGATCGCCACGATCGGTTTCGATGAGGTCGGCGGGGTGCTGGCGCCGGACGGCCGATGCAAGTCGTTCTCTTCGGACGCCGACGGTTACGCCCGCTCCGAGGGCGGCGGCATCCTGCTGCTCAAGCGGGTCGCCGACGCACGGCGCGACGGCGACGAGATCATCGCCGTCATCGCGGGCAGCGCGGTCAATCACGACGGCCGCTCCAACGGCATGCTGGCGCCCAACCCGGACGCTCAGGCCGCCGTGCTGCGCAAGGCCTATAAGGACGCCGGGATCAACCCGCGCGATGTCGACTACATCGAGGCGCACGGCACCGGCACCATTCTCGGTGACCCGATCGAGGCCGACGCGCTCGGCCGGGTGATCGGTCTCGGCCGCGCCGACGACAAGCCCGCACTGCTGGGTGCGGTGAAATCCAATGTGGGCCACCTGGAATCGGCGGCCGGTGCGGCCAGCCTGGCGAAGACGGCGCTGGCGCTGCAGCACGACAAGGTGCCGCCGTCGATCAATTACGCCGGCCCCAACCCGTACATCGATTTCGCCAAGGAACACCTCAAGGTCAACGACACCGTCAGCGAGTGGCCGCGCTACAGCGGCCACGCCATCGCCGGGGTGTCGGGCTTCGGCTTCGGCGGCGCCAACGCACACCTGGTGCTGCGTGAGGTGGTTGCCTCCGATCTCGTCGAACCGGAGCCGGAAGCTCCTGCTGCCGAGCAGAAGTCGGCCGATGACGCGCACGCCGTCTACGTCGGCGGCGTGCGGATGGACGAGTACGGCGAGTTCGTCGACACCGACGACTCCGACGCCGGATTCTCGGGCGGAGACGGCTACCCCGCCCACGGCGAGGGCCGCTACGAGTTGCCGGGCCTGACCGATGAGGCCAAGCGCCTACTCGAAGTCGCGCGTGAAGAGCTTGCCGCCGAAGAGCTGCCGGCACCCGTTGTGCCGCTGTTCGTCTCCGGATTCCTCACGTCGCGCAAGCGCACCGCTGCCGGCGAGCTCGCCGACTGGATCGACAGCGAGGCGGGGCGCGCCTCGTCGCTGGAATCGATCGGCCGTTCGCTGTCCCGTCGCAACCACGGTCGTTCCCGTGCGGTGGTACTGGCCCACGACCACGACGAGGCCGTCAAGGGTCTGCGTGCCCTGGCGAACGGAAAGCCCAGCCCGCTGGTGCTGGCCGCCGACGGTCCGGTCACCAACGGGCCCGTCTGGGTGCTCGCGGGTTTCGGTGCGCAGCACCGCAAGATGGGCAAGAGCCTCTACTTGCGCAACGATGTCTTCGCCGAGTGGATCAACAAGGTTGACGCCCACGTGCAGGACGAACGCGGCTACTCCGTCGTCGAACTGATCCTCGACGACTCGCAGGACTACGGCATCGAGACCACCCAGACGGTGATCTTCGCCATCCAGATCGCGCTCGGTGAGCTGCTCAAGTCCCATGGCGCCAAACCCGGTGCGCTGGTGGGACAGTCACTCGGGGAGGCCGCCGCGGCGTACTTCTCCGGAGGCCTGTCGCTGGAGGACGCCACCCGGACCATCTGCTCGCGCGCCCACCTGATGGGTGAGGGCGAGGCGATGCTGTTCGGTGAGTACATCCGGTTGATGGCACTGGTCGAGTACTCGACCGATGAGATCAAGACCGTCTTCAGCGATTTCCCGGATCTGGAGGTGTGCGTCTACGCCGCACCCACCCAGACGGTGATCGGTGGCCCGCCGGAGCAGGTCGACGCGATCATCGCGCGCGCCGAATCCGAGGGGAAGTTCGCCCGCAAGTTCCAGACCAAGGGCGCCAGCCACACCCAGCAGATGGATCCGCTGCTCGGCGAACTCGCGGCCGAGATCCAGGGCATCGACGCCAAACCGCTGCAGACCGCCTACTACTCGACGGTGCACGAGGGTCAGCTGATCCGCGCGGGCGCGGACCCCATCCACGATGTGGACTACTGGAAGAAGGGGCTGCGGCACAGCGTCTACTTCACCCACGGCATCCGCAATGCGGTGGACAACGGTCACACCACCTTCCTGGAGCTGGCGCCCAATCCGGTGGCGCTCATGCAGGTCGGCCTGACGACCGCATCGGCAGGCCTACACGACGCGCAGTTGATCGCGACGCTGGCCCGCAAGCAGGACGAGGTCGATTCGATCACGGTCGCGATGGCCAACCTGTACGTGTTCGGCCACGATCTGGACCCGCGCACACTGTTCCCGCGGCGTGCCCGTGGGCTGGCCGGCGCACTGGATTACGCCGACATCCCGCCCACCCGGTTCAAGCGCAAGCAGCACTGGCTGGACGCCCGGTTCACCGGCGACAGTTCGGTGCTCATGCCGGGCACCCATGTGGCCACCCCGGATGGTCGCCACGTCTGGGAGTACGCACCCGAGGGTGCTGCCGATCTGGCCGCTTTGGTGAAAGCGGCTGCCCAGCAGGTACTTCCGGATGCCCAGTTGACGGCGTCGGAGCAGCGCGCGGTGCCCGCAGAAGGCTCGCGCCTGGTGACCACGCTGACCCGTCATCCCGGCGGGGCCGCCGTGCAGGTGCATGCACGCATCGACGAATCGTTCACGCTCGTCTACGACGCCATCGTCACCCGCAGTGGCGCGCAGACCGTGCTGCCCACGGCCGTCGGAGCGGGTACGCTCGCCGAGATCACCCGCGCGGTTTCGGTTGGAACGGCGCCCACCGTTGTCGAGGAAGCCGAAACACCGGCGTTCGAAGCGGACAACCTGACCGCCGGCGCCAATCTCGGTGCGAACTTCGCCAAGTGGTCCCCGGAAACCGGTGAGCCGGTGTCCCAGCGGCTGGGCACCATCGTCGGCAGCGCCATGGGCTATGAGCCCGAAGATCTGCCGTGGGAGGTGCCGCTGATCGAGCTCGGCCTGGATTCGCTGATGGCGGTGCGCATCAAGAACCGTGTCGAGTACGACTTCGACCTGCCGCCGATTCAGCTGACCGCGGTGCGCGATGCCAACCTGTACGCAGTGGAGAAGCTGATCCAGTACGCGATCGAGCATCGTGACGAGGTCGGCGAGCTGGCCGAGGCACAGAAGGGTCAGACGGCCGAGGAGATCGCCGCCGCCCAGGCCGAGTTGATGGGCGGAGCGACCACGGTCGCCGAGCTGGAGGCCAGGCTTGCCCAGGCGAGCATCGAGATCCCGCCGCCGCCGACGGATCCGAGCGGACCGGCCAAACCGGCCGCTGACCCGGCAAAGGCGACGGCCGCCGCGGCCGCCGCCAAGGTGCTCACCCAAGAGGCCGTCACCGAGGCGCTCGGCGCCGACGTGCCCCCGCGTGATGCGGCCGAACGTGTCACCTTCGCCACCTGGGCGATCGTGACCGGTAAGTCACCCGGCGGCATCTTCAACGAGTTGCCCGCGCTGAACGACGAGAGCGCGGCGAAGCTGGCCGACCGGCTGTCCGAGCGTGCCGAGGGCGAGATCACCGTCGAGAACGTGACATCGGCCAAGAACATCGAGGAACTGGCCACCTGCGTCCGCAACCAGCTCGAGGACGGCGTGGTTGACGGATTCGTCCGCGTCCTGCGCGCCGCGCCCGAGGGTGGAGCCGGTGTACCTCTGTTTGTCTTCCATCCGGCCGGTGGTTCCACGGTGGTCTACGAACCGTTGATCAAGCGGCTGCCCGCCGACATCCCGGTGTACGGCATCGAACGGGTCGAGGGCTCCATCGAGGAGCGCGCCGCCGAGTACGTGCCCAAGCTGTTGGAGATGCACAAGGGCCCATTCCTGCTGGCGGGCTGGTCGCTGGGCGGTGCGCTGGCTTACGCCTGCGCCATCGGCCTCAAGCAGGCCGGCGCCGATGTGCGCTTCGTCGGCCTGATCGACTGTGTGCGTCCGGGTGTGCCGATCGACAAGACCCAGGCCGGGATGCGCGCACGCTGGGACCGCTACGCGCGGTTCGCCGAGCGCACCTTCAATGTCGAGGTCCCCGAGATCCCTTACGAGGAACTGGAGAAGCTCGACGACGAGGGGCAGGTGAAGTTCGTGCTGGACATCGTCTCCCAGAGCGGTGTGGAGATTCCCGGCGGCATCGTCGAGCACCAGCGCACCTCGTATCTGGACAACCGGGCGTTGGACACCATCGAAATCCAGCCCTACGACGGGCATGTCACGCTCTACATGGCCGACCGCTACCACGATGACGCGATCATCTTCGAGCCGGCGTATGCCACCCGTCAGCCCGACGGCGGCTGGGGCGATTTCGCCTCCGAGTTGGAGGTGGTACCGATCGGCGGTGAGCACATCCAGGCCATCGACGAGCCGATCATCGCCAAGGTCGGCGCCCATATGAGCGAGGCCATCAACCGCATCGAAGCCGAACAGTCCGGCGAAGAGAAGGACGCGAAGTGACGGAAACCCCAGTTGTCGCCAAGACGGTCACCAGCGCCGAGAAGCTCGCCGAACTCCGCGAGAAGCTGGAACTGGCAAAGGATCCGGGCGATGAGAAGGCCAGGGCCAAGCGGGACAAGCGGGGCATCCCGAGTGCGCGCGCCCGCATCTATGCGCTGCTCGACCCGGGCAGCTTCCTCGAGATCGGCGCGCTGGCCCGCACCCCAGGCGACCCGAACGCATTCTTCGGCGACGGCGTGGTGACTGGTCACGGCACCATCGACGGTCGGCCGGTCGGTGTGTTCAGCCATGACCAGACCGTGTTCCAGGGCTCGGTCGGTGAGATGTTCGGCCGTAAGGTCGCCAAGTTGATGGAGTGGGTGGCCATGGTCGGTTGCCCGATCATCGGCATCAACGACTCCGCGGGCGCCCGCATCCAGGACACCGCGACCTCGCTGGCCTGGTACGCCGAATTGGGTCGCCGCCACGAGATGCTGCGCGGCCTGGTTCCGGAGATCTCGCTGATCTTCGGTAAATGCGCAGGTGGCGCGGTGTACTCGCCGATCCAGACTGACCTGGTGGTCGCGGTGCGCGATCAGGGCTACATGTTCATCACCGGTCCCGATGTCATCAAGGACGTCACCGGTGAGGATGTGACCTTCGACGAGTTGGGCGGCGCCGATGTGCAGGCGCAGCGCGGCAATATCCACAAGGTCGTCGAGTCCGAGGCCGATGCGTACCAGTATGTGCGTGACTACCTGAGCTTCCTGCCCGCCAACCACTTTGATGACGCGCCGATCGTAAACCCGGGTCTGGAGCCCGACATCACCCCCTCTGATCTCGAACTCGACTCGATCGTGCCGGATTCGGATAACCAGGCCTACGACATGCAGGAGATCCTGCTTCGGATCTTCGATGACGGTGACGTGTTCGAGATCGGTGACCAGCGCAGCCCGTCGATGATCACCGCGTTCGCGCGAGTCGACGGCCATCCCGTCGGTGTCATCGCCAACCAGCCGATGCACATGTCGGGCGCAGTCGGTCACGAGGCCTCGGACAAGGCGGCCGGCTTCATCCGGTTCTGCGACTCGTTCAACCTGCCACTGGTGTTCGTCGTCGACACACCCGGCGCCATGCCCGGTGTCGAGGAGGAGAAGGGCGGCGTCATCAAACGCGGCGGCCGGTTCTTCAACGCCATCGTGGAGGCCGACGTGCCAAAGGTGACGATTGTCGTGCGTAAGGCGTACGGCGGCGGGTATGCGGTGATGGGTTCCAAACAGCTGTCAGCGGACTTGAACTACGCCTGGCCGACGGCGCGCATCGCGGTGATCGGCGCCGAAGGGGCGGCACAGCTGCTGGTG
The DNA here is from genome assembly GCA_011620645.1 of Mycobacterium sp. Lineage (GTDB taxonomy): Bacteria > Actinomycetota > Actinomycetes > Mycobacteriales > Mycobacteriaceae > Mycobacterium. The sequence goes on along the minus strand of WOYS01000081.1, from coordinate 7,870 downwards.
AAGCGCTTCCCCGATCCGACCGCCCCCGAGGTGCAGAAGATTCGTGCCGACTTCATCGAGGGCTACAACGCCAACCTGGCAACGCCCTGGATCGCGGCCGAACGCGGTTATATCGACGGTGTCATCGAACCGCATCAGACCCGGCTGCTGATCCGGAAATCGCTGAGGCTACTGCGCGACAAGCAGATTCAGCGCAACCTGCGTAAGCACGGACTGACACCGCTGTAATCACCGCCCGTACCGGTTCCTACGAGGACGGTAGACGGCACGTGCAGTAGACACCGCCGACTAAGATGCAACAGTGTCCGAGCAGGCGAAACACCCGGCGGTGAACATCGCCGTGGGTGCCGCGGTGACGGCACTGGACGGTGCTGCGGTGATCTACCGCGGCGCGGAGCGAGTGCCCGTCATCGGTTCCTGGTTGCATCGCAGTCGGGTCGAGCTGTCCGCCCGCGGTGAGAAGGCGCTGGCATCCGCCATCGACATCGTGCTCGACGAACTCGACCTCGATCAGATAGTCCGCCGGCGCATCGATCTGGTCGGCCTGGCCAATGACATCGTTGACGGTATCGATCTGCCCGCGATCATCAGGCAGTCCACGGATTCGGTCACCGCCGAGGTGATGACCGATGTCCGCAGCCAGGGTGAGCGCGCCGACGACATCGTCTCCGGATTCGTCGACCGCATGCTGCGTCGCGAACAGGGCCGGGAGTGACAACCCCCGGCAAGCCTCGCTCGGGGCCGGATGGTTCGCTCGGCAAGCCTCGCTCAGCGGGCATCGTCAGCCGCTCGGTCGCCGCCGTAATCGATCTGCTGTTCGTGGGTGTGGTGCTCAGCGCACTCTACGTCGGCCTCATCCTGACCCGGTTGATGTTCAATCCGTCCTCGTTCAGCTTCCCGACCCTCAACGCCGTCTTCTCCACCGCGGTCATGTTCGGTGTCGCGGTGTTCTACCTGACGGCCTGCTGGGCGGTTTCGGGCTGTACCGTCGGCGCGGTCGCCATGGGATTGCGGGTGACGGGCCGGCGCGGCGGACGGCTGCCACCGGTGATCGCCCTCATCCGCGCCGCGACCTGCGTGCTGTTCCCGGTCGGGCTGCTGTGGGTGGCCGTCGATGCGCGACGGCGGTCGCTGCAGGACGTCGTGCTCGGCAGCAGGGTCGTCTACGCCAGACCCTAGATCGCGTCCAGATCACTACGGGCCGATGCGGATCTCTCCCGGCGAGTACAGCCCGGAGTGCGTCGATGTGCCGAGATCGATGGTCGCAGGCTCGGCATCGACGATGGTGTCGAAGCGGCGCAGAGATCCCCAGTCCTGACCCCAGTCCTTCGACAGGTAGGTCGACATCACCGAGGCCCGCAGTAGCAGGTCGGTGACGCCCAGCAGGCCGCCCTCGAGGCCGTTCTGCCAGGTGTCGGTGCTCTGCAGCTTCGCGTTGTAGTCCGGTGAGATCCGGTACTTCGGCACCTCGGTCACCCCGTTGGCGTGCAGCATGGGTCGCTGGCACGGGAACGCCAGCCCGACCGCCCAGTCCATCAGAACCGGCTGCTCGGAGCCGATGTACTCCTGCACCGAGCGGACCTCCGGCACCCGTGGCGGTGTCACCGCGATCCAATCGCCTTGGCTCAGCGACAGATCCTCGGCGATTACCCGCACGGTCGTTGCATCGGAAGGAATCTCGGCGCGGGGGTAGCGCAGATTGCGCCATGACGGCGTCGGCCCCACGTCGAACGGTGTGACCCGGCCTGCGGGCACAGGTGCCCCGTCGGGGCCCGGCCGCGCGTACTCCAGCTCGACGGTCTGACCGGAGGTCTGAGCCTTGGCCACACTCACTCCGGCGATCGTCCCGGCCGCGGTGATGGTGACCAACGGGTGCGCGTCATCGGCGGCCGGCAGCTCGTACCAGGCCGAGGCCAATCGGCTCTCCTGTTGTGCCACAGTCGAAAACGTGCCGACCACCGGTACCTGCGCGGGGTTCAGACCGTATGGCAGCGGCACCCGCGATCCATTGATGCCGGGCCGGGCCAGCCTGATCGGCCGGCTCCAGTCGTAGTCGGTGCCTGGCTTCGGATTGTTCTGCCGGATCGCCTCGGCGACGATCCGGTCCGGCACCCCGTTGGGGGAGAAGCCGGCCGCTCCGGCGCCGCCCAGCGGGCCAAGGGGCCCATAGTCGCCCGGTAGCGCACGCAGGAAGCCCACGTTGGAATCGGGTTCCACCAGCACGTCATCGGCCATACCGCAACCGCCGACCAACGCGCGGACATTCGCCCACCCGTTGGAGTAGGTCGGGTACTGGCGCACCACGCCGATCACCATCGAGGCCATCGACACCAGCACCATGAAGGCCGCTGCCAGCGGGATCGGATAGGCGGTCAGCCTGTCGACCAGTCGGGAGTCCTCGCGCTGCGAAACATGCAGCCAGAACGCCCACACCGCGGCGATCGCGAACAGCGCGAAGAACATCGTGCTGATCGAGACGCCGCCGATCTTCGGTACCGAATTGTTGAACGGCACACCGAAGTTCGAGACGTACCACCAGCCGTTCGTCGATGCGAAGCACAACGCCAGCACGAACAGCACCAGCGACAGGAATGCCATCCGGTTGCGTGCCGAGCGCAGCATCACCTTGGACACCAGCACCGTGGCGAGTGCGGCCATTGCGGCGCCCACCGCGGCGAACAGGCCGAAGTGGTGGATCCACTTGGTGGGGGTGAACATCAGGAAGAAGATGGTCGCGAAGATGATGCCCATCAGCCGCCAGACCGGGCCTCGGGCCACGCCGGGAATCCGCTTGCGGCGCAACATCAGGAACAGCGACGGGAACAGTGCCATCGCGGTGAACAGGAACGCGAACCGCCGCATGATCGCGGCGTCGGTGGTCGGCAGGACCAGGTAGTAATAGCGCAGGTTCTCGGTATACCATTGCTGGCTGGGCCCGATCGCGGTGCGAATCCTGGTGGCCTCCAGCACTGTTGCCAACGTCTGGTCGGCGAACACCACCGTCAGGATGACGGTGCCCGCGGCCAGCATGGGCGCCAGCAGTGCCAGTGCACCCACCGTGGCGCGCCGCCGCATCACGATGCGTAGCACGGGCCGCCCGCCGGCCACCAGCGCCGCCACCGCGATCAGGCCGGTGGGCTGGATGCCGAGGGTGAATGCCGCCGTGATGATCGCCAGCGCTGCGGGAGTCAACCGGCCGGAACTGATGGCCCGCTCGATCAGCACATAGGTGATCAGCGCGCCGGTGGCGATCTGGCCTTCGGGGCGCAGTCCGTTGTTGAACGGCATCCACGCACCCAGCAGCACCAGCCCGGCGGCCCACAGGGCCGGCCGGCTGGCGATCACCGCGGGTCCCAGTCGCGGCAGTACCTCACGGGACAGCAGCAGCCAGCACACCAGCGCACAGATGAGGTCCGGCAACCGGATCCAGATGCTGGCGTCGCTTGCCCGGGTCATCAGGGCCAGCACGTTGTAGTACCAGCCGAACGGGTCCTCCGGACTGCCGAACCAGCGGAAGTAGTTGGCCATATAGCCGCCGTGGTCGGCGACCCGGGCCATTTGCAGGATGTAGCCGTCGTCCGAGGAGTTGGCGCCGATGACGTACCAGAGCGCGAATCCACCGACCACGACCCCGTCGACCGGGGTCGCGGTCTTCCATCGGGTGGGAATCAGCCGGTGCATGCGCCGGCCGTCGAGACGGTCGAGACGCCACAATGCCAGCAGGGCGATGACGGTTGAGATGATCGCCAGCACGATCGCCGCGAGCTTCAGCGCCGCCGGGTGCGTGGTGAAGCGGGTGTCGATGTCCGCCGACAGTGACAACCCTTGTGGGGCAGGCCCGGTCAGGTCGGTGAACACGCCGACGATCGCTGGTCGCAGGTTCGGGTCGGGGAAGCCGGTGCGCTGCGGCGATCCGTCGTCCCTGGTGAGCCCGACGAATTCGGCGTAGGTGCCGTCGTGATCGGAGGTGATGTCTATGCGCGAACAACTCGGTGAGCCGGTGACCCTGTCCCGTTCGACGCTGGCGACCACGACATTGCGCACGATCACGTCGACGCGATCTTCGGTGACGTTGACCAGCATCGCGTTGAGCGCCGCGCCGCGCCCTTCGGCGGGCGCGGTTCCCATGACAAGGCCGCCGCCGGCGGGCATATCGCGGATCACCGAGCACGGCACCGTCGCGGTGAGGGACACCGGAGCCTGCGAGATCAGCGGTGCGGTGACATTGGCGAGTTGACCCCCCTGCGGCCAGTTCAGTGTTGCGGTGGTCTGGGTGACCGGCAGCAGTGGCGTGGCGACGGCCAGCACGACACCGATCAAGCCGGCGATCATGGCGACCCAGCGCGCGATCTTCACTTCGTTCACTTCGTTCACGGCAGGGGTCTGATTGCTCCCGTTCACTTCGTTCACGGCAGGGCCCTAATCGGTCCGCCGCGACTCCAGCCGAACACGTTGGTCGTCCCTTCCTCGATGACGGCATCTGGCGCTTCGTCGCGCGGGACCACCCGCAGATAGCTCTCGATCGAGCCCCAATCGCGATACCAGTCGTCGCGCAGATAGGTGGGGATCGTCGCGGTGCGCAGGAGTGCCTGGATGAACAGGAACGGGCCACCGTCCTCGGCGGACTGCCACTGGTTCGACGAGGCGACCATCTGCTTGAAGTTCGGGATGATCCGGTATTCGGGCAGTTCAGCCACGCCCAGGTGCTCGGCGAACGGCCGCTGGCAGGGGAAGTTGGATGCGGTCGCGATGTCCATCAGGACCGGTGTCTGCGATCCGAGGTATTCCTGTGCGGTCTGCATCACCGGCACCCGCGGCGGGGTGAACCCGAACCACTGATCGTCGGAGAGGTTCGGATCGTCGGCGACGATGCGGGCCACATTGGCCTCTGGCGGCGCGGAAGCCAAGGGGAAGCGCAGGTTACGCCAGGCCTTCTGGGCGAAGGTGTCGATCGGCCGCACCTCGGTGAGCGCCTGATAGCTGCCGTCGGGGCGGTGCACGCCCCACTGCAGCTTCAGCGACTGGCCGTAGTTGAACGAACCGTCCTCCTCGTAGTACCAGATCGCACCCACCGCGGCGACGGTGACCAGTGGGCGGTCCGGGGTGCGGGGCGGCAACTCGTACCAGGCCGAGGTGGCCTTGGCGGCGACGGTGTTCTCGTCGAAACTGCCCATCACCGGCGTGCGTTCGGGATCGAGCCCGAACGGCAGGAACACGCGGGATCCGTTGACGCCCTCGGGTCCGTAACCGCCGCCGGTGCCCGCGGCGTAACCGACGCCGACATTGGGCTTGTCGACCGGACCGTCGGAGTCGGGGGTGCCCGGGTTGGCGGCCACCGGTTCGGGTGGCTCCAGGGTGTCGCTGACACCGTTGGGAGTGAAGCCCACCGGGTTCGCACCGCCCAGCGGGCCGTACTCGCCGAAACGCTGGCCCGGAACGGGTCGCAGCAGGCCGGCATTCGTATCGGCCTCGACCAGGACGTCGTCGGCCATGGCACAGCTGTTCGCAGAAAGGCCGGACCGCAGCGCAGCCAGGTTGGCCGAACCGGTCGTGTAGACGGGGTACCGGGTTGCGGTGGCCTTGAGCATCGAGCCCAGCTCCAGCACGACCATGATGACGGCGACCACCAGCAGCGGGGTCGACGCCAGCGCGCGGTTGCGGCCGGTGTCGGCGACCTCGGTGTGGCCGGCGTAATCGATGCGGAAGTGCAGCCAGGCGGTCAGCAGGCCGCCGGCGATCGCCAGCACCAGGAAGATCGTGGTGACCGGGAATCCGACGATGACGGGCTGCTTGTCGAACCACGGCACACCGTAATTGCCGATGTAGAACCAGCCGTTGAGACCCGAGGTGGACCACGCCAGCACGAACAGCAGCGCCGTCACGTACAGCGTCAGGTTGCGGCGACTGTGCAGCCCGACCCGGGCCAGTGCGAATGCGGTGACGCCGCCCAGCGCACCGGCCAGGCCGGCGAACGCACCGAACTGGACTGCCCATTTCGTCGGGGTGAACGTCAGCAGCAGCAGGCCGATCCCGGTGCTGCCGATCAGCCGCCACACCGGGCCGTTGACCGCACCGGGCACGGTGCCGCGGCGCAGCAGCACCGTCAACAGGCCGAACAGGCACAGCAGCAGGATCAGGATCGCGAACCGTCGGGTCAGCGAGCCGTCCACGCTGTCCTCGACGGTCAGGAAGTAGTAGCGCAGGAACTCCTGGTACCAGGGGATCGTCGGGCCCACCGCGTACTTGATGCGCGCGGATTCGGCGACCGTGGCCAGCGTCTGGTCGCGGAACACGACCACGAAGATCAGCGCGGCCGATGCCAGCAGTGGGGCCAGTTGGGCGGCCAGGCCCTGGGCGGGGCGGCGTTCGGCGATCACCCGGGTGATCGCCCGGGCACCGACGAGCAACGGGGCGAGCGCGATCAGGCCCTGCGGTGCCAGCGTCACACAGAACACCACGACGACGATCGCGACCGCGGTGGGCCACAGGATGCGCCTTGCCACCGTCATCTCCACGAGCACCCAGATGAGGACCACACCGAAGGCGATCAGCGGTTCGGGCCGCAGCCCGTTGTTGAACGGCAGCCAGGCGGCCAGGAACACCGCGCCAGCGGTCCATACCGCGGCCCGATTGCGGGCCACCCGGTTGCCGAGGCGGGGCAGCACGAAATGGCTGACCAGCAACCAGGTGCCGATGGCCGCGGCGGTGGCGGGCAGCCGCATCCAGACACCGGCGGTGCTGATCGAGGCCAGGTGCGCCAGCACGCTCTGATACCAGTCGAACGGTGCCTCGGACGCACCGAAGTAGCGGTAGTAGTTGGCGATGTAGCCGGCCTCGCCGGACACCCTGGCGATGGTCAGGTTGTAGCCGTCATCGGAGGACTGCGGGCCGACGATGTGCCACGCCAGCAGCCCGGCGATGACACCGGTGTCGGCCAGCCAGGTCGCCGGGCCGACCCGCCGGCGCCGACCGCCGGGTGGTCGTCGGCCCGCGGCGCGGTCCAGGAGTGCCAGCGCGATGGCCGAGGCCAACGCACCGGCCACCCCGAGCACCATCATGGCGGTCTTCAGCGCCGTCGGTGTGGTGATGAACCGGGTGTCGACGTCGATGTGGGCGCTCAGCCCGGAGTCCGGTGCAACCTTGAGATCGGTGAAGATGCCTGCCACCTGCGGACGCTTGTCCAGGCCCAGGGTTCCGGTCGCGCCGGGGATGCCGACGAAATCCGCGCCGACGGCGCCGATATCGGCCCAGATGCGAAGTTCGCTGCAGGCGCCGGAATCGACGGCGTCGCGCGGGGCGACCGTCGCGACGGTGTCCCGGAACGCGACGTAGACGACGTCGGCGTTGGCAAGTACGAACAGCCCGTTGCGGCCGGAGTCGATACCGCCGGGCGGGATCGTGGAGAAGACCAGACCCCCTTCGGCGGGCAGGGTGGCGACCGCGCTGCACGGGATGGTGACCGCGAGTGCCCTGGGCGCGCCCGAGACCAGCGGCGCTGTGATACCGCTGACGAATCCGTCGGCCCCGGCTGACTGGGGCCACTGGATCGCGGCGGTGGACTGCTTGACCGGCAGCAGCGGCACGAGTGCGCAGAGCAGGAAGCCGATGAGGCCCGTGATGATGGCTAAGAGGCGGATGGTCCTGACTGGCACGAGGCTCAAGGTTAGGCGACGCGCCCCCTGGCACCGTCTCGTGACCCGCGTTCTAGGGCTGCCAACCGGATGTCACCGCCGCAGTGGGCCAGATAGTTGACGGTTTCCAGCGCAAGATCGAGGCGATTCTGGCCGGGCGTCACCAGGACGGACGCAGGTCAGGACGGACGGTGCTCAGGACGGACGGTGCTCAGGACGGACGGTGCTCAGGACGGACG
>WOYS01000104.1:4912-14364 GCA_011620645.1 Mycobacterium sp. | reverse complement strand
CGGCAGCAATAGTCGTCAGCCTCGGATGGTCAGGTAGATCAGCACCACGTTCAGCACGGTGATGACACCTGCCACCAGCCAGCCCAGGGCCGTGGTCACCCGGTGATTGATATCGGCACCCATCAGCGCCCGGTTGCTGGTCAGCCGGATCAACGGGATCAGCGCAAACGGGATACCGAACGACAGCACCACCTGCGAGAGCACCAGTGCGCGGCTGGGGTCCACCCCGACGGCCAGGATCACCAGCGCGGGAATCAGGGTGACCAGCCGGCGCAACAGCAGCGGGTAGCTGCGCTTGAGCAGCCCGGACATGATCATGGCGCCGGCGTACGCCCCGACCGAGGTCGAGGCCAGCCCGGACGCCAGCAGGCCGATAGCGAAGAACAGCGCCACCGTCGGGCCCAGCTGACTGCTGACCGCGGCATGGGCGCCCTCGATGGAGTCGGTATTCGCCATGCCCTGCAGGTTGGTTGCGGCGACCAGCAGCATCGCCAGGTTCACCGCCCCCGCGACCAACATGGCCAGGCCCACGTCGTACTTGGTGATGCGCAGCAGCCGCTTTCGGGCCGGCCCGGCATCGGGGTGCCCGTGGCGGTCGCGGGCCAGCCCGGAGTGCAGGTACACCGCGTGCGGCATCACGGTGGCGCCCAGCATGGCGGCGGCCAGCAGCACGCTCTCGGCACCGTCGAAGCGGGGCACCAGACCTGAGGCGACATCGGCAGCCGACGGTGGTGCGACGAAAAGGCTGGTGAGAAAGCCGATGGCGATGATCAGCAGCAGGCCGGTGATCACCCGCTCGAACACCCGCTGTCCGCGGCGGTCCTGGATCGCCAGTAGCCCCAACGACACCGCGCCGGTGATGATCCCGCCGACCAGCAGCGGCAGGTCGAACAGCAGGTAGAGTGCAAGCGCCCCGCCGACGACCTCGGCCAGGTCGGTGGCCACGGCAACCAGTTCGGCCTGGATCCAATAGGCGACGCGGGTCCGGGTGCGGGAGTGATCGGCCACGGCTTCGGGCAGCGAGCGCCCGGTCACCAGGCCGAGCTTGGCCGACAGGAACTGCACCAGGCCTGCCATCACATTGGCGACCAGGATGACCCACACCAGCAGGAAGCCGTACTGGGCGCCGGCGCTGACATTGGCCGCGACGTTGCCGGGGTCGACGTAGGCGATGGCCGCGACGAACGCCGGTCCGAGCAGATACCAACTCGGCCGTAACCGCGTGGGCGTGGTGTCGTGCAGCACGCTTCCCCTTCTCATTCATCCGGGCGGTCGAATAGAAAAGTTAGGATAGCCGAAACAGCCACGTCAAGGGGATCAGGGTCGAGATGGCGGGAACCGGCGCCCGCGACGGGCTGACGGCCGCCGCTACTTTCTGGCGGCAGTTCTTTTGGGCTCGGCCTTGCTCGACGAACCGGACCCGCGGGCTTTCACGCTGGCCTCCAGTTTGGCCAACAGGTCCGACACGTCCTCGGCGGACTCATCCAGATCAGAGGGCTGGTCCCCGACCGTGAACGCCTCGCCACCTTCCAGTTTCGCCTGCACCAGTTCGTGCAGCTGCTCCTGGTAATCGTCGCGGAACTGGTCGGGCTCGAAATCGTCGGTCATCGATTCGACCACCTGCCCGGCCATCTTCAACTCGGCGGGCTTGATGTCGACTTCCTTGTCCAGCGATGGGAAGTCCGGGTCGCGAATCTCGTCGGGCCACAGCAGGGTGTGGATCACCATGACATCGCGCTTGCTGAAATCCTTGACCCGCAGCGCCGCCAGCTGCGTCTTGTTGCGCAGCGCAAAATGCACGATCGCCACCCGGTCGGTCTCGGCCAGCGTCTTGGCCAGCAGCACATACGATTTCGTGGACTTCGAGTCCGGTTCCAGGAAATAGCTCTTGTCGTACATCATCGGATCGAGTTGATCGGCCGGCACGAACTCGACGACCTCGATCTCGCGGCTGCGCTCCTCGGGCAGCGTGGCGATGTCCTCATCGGTGATGATCACAGTCTGCCCGTCGTCGGAGTCGTAGGCGCGGGAGATGTCGCGGTACTCGACCACCTCGCCGCAGACCTCGCACGTCCGTTTGTAGCGGATGCGGCCGTTGTCCTTGGCATGCACCTGGTGGAACTTGATGTCGTGGTCCTCGGTCGCGCTGTAGACCTTGACCGGCACGTTGACCAGACCGAAGGAGACCGAGCCCTTCCAGATTGATCGCATGGTCAACGGTAACAGCGGGTACTGCCGTCGGGAGGCGGGCGGGAATAGCCTGTTGTGGTGGAGCGCGACGGCCGGGTCAAACTGACCAACCCCGACAAGGTGCTCTATCCTGCCACCGGCACGACCAAGGCCGAAGTCTTCGACTACTACGTGGCGATCGCCGACGCGATGGTGCCGCATATCGCCGGGCGGCCGGTGACCCGCAAACGCTGGCCCAACGGCGTCGGACAGCCGGAATTCTTCGAGAAGCAACTGGCGTCGTCCGCCCCGGATTGGCTGCGCCGTGGTTCGGTGACGCATCGGTCGGGGACGACCACCTATCCGATCATCGATACCCGGGAAGGGCTGGCCTGGATCGCCCAGCAGGCGTCGCTGGAGGTGCACGTCCCGCAGTGGCGGTTCGACGCGCACGGGAATCCCGGCCCGGCCACCCGCATCGTGTTCGATCTCGACCCCGGCGACGGGGTGACATTCCGGCAACTGTGCGAGGTCGCCCAGGAGGTCCGCGCGTACGTCGAGGACATCGGTCTGAGGGCCTACCCACTGACCAGTGGCAGCAAGGGGTTGCACCTCTACGCGCCGCTGGCCGACCCGGTGAGTTCGCAGGGCGCGTCGGCGCTGGCCAAGCGGATTGCGCTGCAGCTGGAAAAGGCCATGCCCAAGCAGGTCACCGCGACCATGACCAAGAGTCTGCGCACCGGGAAGGTGTTCCTGGACTGGAGCCAGAACAGCGCCGCCAAGACCACCATCGCGCCGTACTCGATGCGCGGCAGAGAAGAGCCGACTGTCGCGGCACCGCGGACCTGGGAGGAGATCGCGGAGCCTGACCTGCGGCATCTGCGCTTCGACGAGGTGCTGGCACGTGTCGAGCGAGACGGCGACCTGCTCGAAGGTCTTGACGAAAGTGCGCCGCTGCCAGACAAACTCACCACCTACCGCAGCATGCGCGACGCGGCCAAAACACCCGAACCGGTGCCGCACAAGGCCCCGGCCACCGGGAACGACAACACGTTCGTGATCCAGGAACACCACGCGCGCCGGCTGCACTATGACTTCCGGCTGGAACGCAACGGGGTGCTGGTGTCCTGGGCGGTCCCCAAGAACCTGCCCGAGACCACATCGGTGAATCACCTTGCCGTGCACACCGAGGACCACCCTTTGGAGTACGCGACGTTTGAGGGCTCGATTCCCAAGGGGGAGTACGGCGGTGGTGAGGTCATCGTCTGGGATTCCGGCACCTACGAAACCGAGAAGTTCCGTGATCCGGGTGTGGAAGGTGAGAGCGTCGACGGCAAGAAGGGCGAGGTCATCGTCACCCTGCACGGCTCGAAGATCCAGGGCCGGTACGCACTGATCCAAACCGGTGGCAAGAACTGGCTGGCGCACCGGATGAAGGAGCAGCCGGTCGCATCGGAGGGCAGGAGCGCAGCGACCCGGGATTTGGCACAGCAGGACCTGGCGCCGATGTTGGCCACCCACGGGTCGGTGGAGAAGTTGACGCCGACTGTGTGGGCGTTCGAGGGAAAATGGGACGGCTACCGACTGCTGGTCGACGCCGATCACGGTGAGCTGCAATTGCGCACGCGCAGCGGCCGCGACGTGACCGGAGAATATCCGCAACTCCGGGCGCTGGCCGCCGACCTGGCCGACCATCACGTCATTCTCGATGGCGAGGTGGTCGCGCTGGACTCCTCGGGGGTGCCGAGCTTCGGTGAGATGCAGAACCGGGTCCGGTCCACCCGTGTCGAGTTCTGGGCCTTCGACATTCTTCAGCTCGACGGGCGATCCCTGTTGCGGGCCAAGTACTCCGAGCGACGAAAATTGCTCGAAGCGCTCGCCCAGGGCGGCGGACTCATCGTGCCCGAACAACTGCCCGGCAGCGGAGCCGAGGCTCTCGACTACGCGCGCAAGCACGGATACGAGGGGGTGGTCGCGAAGAAGCGGGACTCCACCTACCAGCCGGGCCGTCGATCCCGGTCGTGGATCAAGGACAAGCTTTGGCGGACACAGGAAGTCGTGATCGGCGGGTGGCGTGCCGGGGAGGGTGGGCGTACCAGCGGGATCGGGGCGCTGGTCGTCGGTGTTCCCGGTGACGATGGCCTACAGTTCGCCGGCCGCGTCGGCACCGGGTTCACCGAGAGGATGCTCAAGGATCTGCGGGCGATGTTGAAGCCGCTGGAGACTTCGGAGTCACCCTTCACCGCAGGGCTTTCCGGTCCTGATGCCAAGGGTGTCACGTTCGTGCGCCCGGAGTTGGTGGGCGAGGTGCGATACAGCGAGCGCACCTCGGACGGGCGGCTGCGGCAGCCGAGTTGGCGAGGGCTGCGGCCGGACAAGTCGCCGGATGAGGTTGTGTGGGAATAGCGCGATACCGCGGCACCAGCGAAGGCGTCCAGCAGCGCGCGCCTCCTCCTCCTCACGCGTTGGCGATGGCTTCCTGCAGCCCGCGGGTCGCCAGCACATCGGCCAGCTCATTGTCGGCGATGCCGGAATGTCCCTTCACCCAGAACCATTCGACCTGATGCCGCGCGCACGCGGCCTGCAGGCGCTGCCACAGGTCGACGTTCTTGACCGGCTGCTTCGCGGCCGTCAGCCAGCCATTGCGTTCCCAGCCGAGCACCCATTTGGTGATGCCGTTGCGGACGTAGGTGCTGTCGGTGTAAACGTGCACCAGCACTGGCCGGGTGAGCGCCTCGAGCGCCATGATCGGCGCGGTGAGTTCCATCCGGTTGTTACTCGTCTCGCCGGGCTCGCCGCCGCACATCTCGCGGACATGATGACGGCGGCGCAGCACCGCACCCCAGCCGCCCGGCCCGGGATTCGGGCGGCAGCCACCGTCGGTGTGGATCACCACCGGGTCGTCGGTCATGTGCTGAGAATAGGTGCTGAGATCATCGCGGTCCGCACCGACATACCGAACTCCTGATGATGCACGGTGGTGATTCGGCGGCCGGGTTGCACCGCATCCTTGACCCGCGTGGTTCTTCCACCGAAGTACGCCGCGGTCTCATCGATATCGGCGACGTTGTAGGTGATGCCCCAGAGAGTCGAGGTGCCCTCATTGGCCGTGTCCGGCGCGCCGACGGCCTCGATGATCACCGCACCGAAGCGGAAGAAGATCTGCCGGATCGGTCGACCGCCCAGTTCGCCGAGCCGTTCCCGGCGCGGTGGCACACCGACAGCACCCAGCGCGGCGACCGTGCGGTCGAGGTCGGGGGACAGCAGCACGATGTGGTCGATCCCGGTGACGCCGTTGGCGTGCTCGGCGGGTTTCATCGGGGCGGTATCGGATGTTGCCGTGGGAATGCCGTCCAAGTCATCCATGTCGACCCCGCGCAGCGACCACCCGATGGCCCCGGTGCCGTGGTCACGCCCGACCAATCGGATACCCACGCTGCCCACCCGGCATAGGCCGTCGCAGACGCTGAACCCGGCCGCGGTCCAGGCCTCGGGCGGGTCCGCGACCAGGATCTCGTCGACGGTGACGGTCATGGGCTCCTCAGCTCGGTCAGTGTTGCCGGCTCTTGTCAGTGAATTCGGGGCGGGGTTGCTAGTCTTCCAGGGTGAACTGCCTGCTCGCAGCGCCCGCCGCCGTCCTCGTCGACGGCGATCCCGCGGTGCACTTCTCGAACCTCACCTCGAACTGCGCGGAGCACCTGCGGTGACCTCCGCCAGGTTTCGGCACCGGTCCCACCGGCTATCCCCAACCCTGTGAATGTGGTCCCGGAGGAGCAGGTCGTCCTGCTCGATGATGCAGGCAACACCATCGGGAGCGCCGTCAAGGCCGCCGTACACCACACGGATACCCCATTGCACCTGGGATTCTCCTGCTACCTGTTCGACGAGTCCGGCCGCGTCCTGCTGACCCGTCGCGCGCTGGGCAAGCAGACCTGGCCCGGTGTGTGGACCAACTCCTTCTGCGGCCATCCCGCTCCCGGCGAAGCGATCGTCGACGCTGTGCACCGGCGCGGCTACCAGGAACTCGGCGTGGCTGTCCGCGATGTGCACTGCGTGCTCCCGGAATTCCGCTATCGCGCCCGCGCAGCCGATGGCACCGTGGAGAACGAGATATGCCCGGTGTTCTGCGCGCTCATCGACGGCGTCCCCGCACCGGCACCGCATGAGGTGATGGACATGGTGTGGGTCAACTGGAGCGAGGTGCGCTCCGCCGCGGCCCTGGCCTGGGCGATCAGCCCCTGGGCGCAGGATCAGGTGACTCTGTTGGAGGCTGCGGATCTGCCGGACTGGGCACGTCTGGCGGCCTGAGCAACTCCGCTGTGCCATCGGCGTCCTGGCGGTTCACCTCCTGCAGGCGTTCCGCGTATTCCAGATCGTCACGCCACAGCCGATGCGCCGCGTTGCGCATGAACGGCACGATCAACGACTGCGCCCGCAGCGCCCGCGCGAACCCGGGACGGTCGGAGTGGGCGACGACCGCCTCGATCACCGTGCTGCGCGGCACACCGTCGGGTCCGGAACCGTTGGGGGTCGCATGGGTTTCGACGACGCTACCGCTGCCCTCACCGTCGATGATGCGCATGGTCAGAGTCCGTGGTTCGGGGCTGGTGAACTCGGCGATCACCGGTACGCCGAGTCGGCCGATCCGGAACGTGACCGCCACCAGGAACCGGTCCTCGTCCTCGGCCAGATCAGGATCCTCAGCCGGTGCGCGCAACACCTCCAGCCGGGCGAACGAGTAGGGATGGAACCAGGCGCCGTGCCACGGGTCCAATCGGTTGGCGATGATGTCGGCCGGTTCGCACGCACCGGACGCACTGGCGACCGCCGAGATACGCGGACCGTCGGGGCGGGCCGACAGTACCGGGGATTCTGTGGGTTGCTCACCACCGATCCGATCCAGCCGAACCCACACCAGCATACCGTCATCGAACGCCGGCAGCGCAGGCCAGTCTGGCCGGCCTCGGCCGGGCAGTCGTAACCCGTGCCACGGACAGATGAGATGTCCGCGGTCGATCGCGGCGGTGCACAGGTCGGCGCCCAGGTGCGGACACCGCGCCGGTCCGGCGTGCAGTTCGCCCTCGCCGTCACGCCAACACACCAGCTCGGCTCCGGCCACCCTCGCGCCGAACGGCTTCCCAGCGATATCCGTGCTGGCCCCGACCACGTACCAGTTCCCGCTGGGCCTGCGCTGGGACCTGGCCAGCGCGGCGGCGATCAGCGAAGGCGCGGCCTGACCGTAGGTCGGTCGCTGCCGGTTCCAGTCGATGCGCGGAAGCAGTTGAAAAGGCCAGGCCTTCATGTCCGCACTTGCCGCTCCACACGGTCTGCGAGGCTCCGCAGCACGGCAGAGCGCCCGCGCACCGGCACCGTGTACAGATTGTGGCCCCGCACGCCGAAGCGTTCCAGGAGGGTGTTGGCCGCGGCGAGACCAGTGGTTGCCGCGCGTTCCATCAGCGCCACCGGCAGATCGATCCGGATGCCGTCACCGGCCAGCGCGAGACCATCCTGCGTCGTCGCCACGGTGGGTCGGTTCGCGAAATCCCCCGGGCCCAAGCGTGGACAATCGCTGCGGCACAACGTGCTTTGGTGGACAACACCAGCCGCCGCCGTCTCCGGGTACAACTCGTATAACCGGGCATCGAGCTGCGCGCGCAGCTCCGGTGTGTCCTCGCTGACGGAGTACGCGTGCAGTTCTACGACCGAGCCCCCGGTGCGCTGCGCCCAGGATGTCGCTTCACTCTCGTAGCGGTTCAGCACGCTGATGTTGTCCAGTGGTGGCAGCCCGCCGGTGCCCAGAAAGGCCGGCCGGTCGTCGTTCACCGGGCGATCCAGCCAGAGCCGGCGCACGACGAACGGAGCCGCCGAACCGAGATCGCCTATCTGGCCGCGCCATTCGCCGTTGCCCAGACCCGGCGATCCGGCGACAACGCGTTGCAGCGCCGGCACCTCGGTCGCCAGCACCACGCCGTCTGCGGTGATGGCGGCACCGGAATCGTCGATCACCGTGAACGAACCGTCACCGGTGACCGTCACGCTGTGGACCGCGGTCGCCAGGTGGACGTGGGCGCCCCGGCCACGCAAGTACCGCTCCAGCGGCTGCCACAGCGCGACATCGAAATTCGCTGTGGCGACATCGAATACCAGGCCTTCGCTGGAGCCGAGAAAGTAGATGTGGAACATCGTCGCCAGTTCGGCAGCCGATAGTGCCTCGGGCCGGGTGAAAAAGCTGCGGGAGAAGACCTCGAACGCCAGATGCCGGGCCGCCTCGGGAAAGTTGATACCCCGCAGGAAGGACTCGGCATCGATGTCATCGAGTTGCCAGTAGGTCTCGGGTACCGACACCGCCGCCAGGGGGGCCGCCGCCTTGGCATCCAGGCGCACCAGATCGCGCAGCCGGAAGGTCGGACTACGCAGCGCGAACGCCATGGCGTTGAAGGGTGGGGTGCGGGGGAGCCCACGGAAGGTATCGCGCCGGCCGTCTGCGTCGACGAGTGGGTAGTCGTCCAGCGGTCTGAACATGGACAGATCGGCGTCGATGCGCCGCAGCAGGTTGCGCAGGTTGTAGTACTGGCGGAAGAAGGCGTGGAAACCGCGATTCATCGACACCGCCGAGCCATCCGGCAGGGTCTCTGTCCAGCCGCCCACCCGTCCGCCGAGATAGGACTCCCGCTCGAAAAGATGCACCTCGACACCACGCTCGGCCAGCGCGGCCGCCGCACTCAGCCCGGCAATACCCCCGCCCACGACGGCCACCGTGGGACGGTCGGGCAGATACGCGGCGTGCGGCAGGCCCGGCGCAGCGGGATGCAGTACCCGACGGGTGTCGCTCATGACGCCGCCCTGCCGAGGAAGGTATGCACGATTCCGTTCTGCCACCCGGGCACCGTGTCGCTGCGGACATCGACGAAGCCGTTGTGCCGCAGGCGCTCCCGGAACCGGGCCGCGCCGTCGAAATCGTTGACACTGTGGCGCAGGTATCGGTAGAGCTCCGCGTCGCCGGTACGGATCTTCCCGGCCGGGATGATGACTGCCCAGGACACCAGATTCCACATCGCGGTGGCGCGGCGGGAGTCGCGCACCGAGTATTCGTGGGCCGCGAAGACGCCCCCGGGCTTCAGCAGGGCCAGCAGCGAGCGGAGCACCGGGTCGGGGTCGGGCAGGTTGCGCACGAGATAGGCGGACAGGATTCCGTCGAACGGCCCGCTCACCCCGGCCTGCGCCAGATCCTCGGCCCGGCTCTGCATGAACGACACCGTGGCGGGCCACGTCTTGGTGCGGGC
>WOYS01000104.1:0-4812 GCA_011620645.1 Mycobacterium sp. | reverse complement strand
CCTCGGCCCGGCTCTGCATGAACGACACCGTGGCGGGCCACGTCTTGGTGCGGGCGCAGGCGAGCATTCCAGCCGAACCGTCGACGCCCACGATGTGCGCGTGCGGCGCCGCCCGCAGCAGTGCGGCGGTGGAAGCGCCTGTGCCGCAACCGATATCGAGCAGCGTCAACCCTCGACCGCCGTCGGGTAGGCGCATCCGCTCGGCGGACAGCCGGAGGTGTTGGTGGTAGCCGGGGTTGGCGCCGACCAGCCCGTCGTAGGCATCGGCGCCGGCATCAAAGGCCTCGGGAACATTGTAATTGTATAGCGTTGTGCTCATGCGCCACCCGTCTTCTTCGCCGAACGGACCCAAAGCAGCAGCACCGCAGTGACCATCGCCCAACCGAAGAGGAAGTCCTCGACAGGGATGTCCCAGGGGAATCGGATGCCGGTGGAATGCTGCTCGTTGTACCGCACGATCGGTGCGCTGAGCTTGGTGAGCCAGCCGTCCACGAGCACCTGGAAGCCGAGCACGATGGCCATCGACAGCCAGTATCCGAGTTGACGGAACAGCCCCGTGCGCAGCACGCGCAATTCCCCGAAGATGACGATCAGCACGGCGAGCACCGCGGGCAGCGTATAGCCGAGGCCGGTCACCCGTTGACCTCCTGCTCGGCGCGACGCCTCGTCACCCAGGCTAGGATACTGGTCACCGCGGAGTAGGTGAGCAGGCCGCACAGCGGGATGACGATGAAGAACAGCAGTTCCTCCACCGGGACGACACCGACGTGAAAGCCGGTGACGTACTGCGGATTGTAGGACCAGACGTCGCCCAGGATCGCCAGCAGATCCCACACCACGAACACCGCCGCCACCGGCAGCACCGCCGCAGCGGCTCTGCGCAACTGCCGATAGACACCGTCCCCGAAGATCTCCAGCGGTGCCGTCAGAATCACGCAGGCACCCATCAGGATCAGGTACTGGTAGCCGTCGATCTCAAACCTCCCTGTGGCGGGCGCGAGTGCGCCCGGCATCGATCAGTCCGCGGCCTGCCACCTGCAGGCGGCGGCGGTTGGACACCGTCGCACGATGGCTGAAGACCTCGAAGTTCATCTCCTCGATGCAATCGAGGATCTCCGAGTACAGCGTCAAGGCCGCACGGATACACGGCCGGGATTGCGGTTCCAGCAGCGCGATACCGCGTTCGGCGTGGTCATAGATGCCCCGGGTCAGCGCGTGCTGCTCGACCAGGGCGGCCCGCAGCCGCGGATCGGTGCGGCGATTCTGTTGGCACCAGGTCAGCACCTCGCGGTCCACGCCGTGGTGGGCCAGCTCATCGGCGGGTAGATACACCCGCCCGCGGGTCAGGTCCTCGTCGATATCGCGCAGGAAGTTGGTGAGCTGGAACGCCTTCCCCAGGGCCGCGGCGTGCGGGGCCGCCTCCTCGCGGGGGACAACGGTGCCCAGCACGGGTAACAACTGCAGGCCGATCACCTCGGCGGACCCGTACATGTACCTGTCCAGCGCGGCCCGGTCGGGATAGTCGGTGACGGTGAGATCCATCCGCATGGACGCCAGGAAGTCGTCGAACAGCTGCCAGTCCAGGTTGTAGTTGCGCGCTGTGTCGACGACCGCATCCAGCACCGGATCGTCACCTTCCACGCGTTTCATCACCAACCGGCTGTGCAGCGCATCGGACAGCCCCTGCAAACTGTCGGCGCGCTCGATGGTCGTGCGATCGTCGAATCCATCCAGCACGTCGTCGGCCCGCCGGGCGAAACCATAAAGCGCATGCACGGCCGGGCGTTGTCGTGGCGACAGCAGCCGGGTCGCCAGGAAGAACGTCTTACCGTGAGCGGCATTCAGCGCCCGGCAGCGTTGGTAGGCCGCCCGCAGTTGCGCCCCCTGTACCCCCGCCGCATCCAGTTCGGAGTGGATCATGTGCTGGCCCCCATCATCGAGTCGCAGTCCGGGCGCGGGTCGATGATACGACTCCGGTGATTCTGTCAGCGGCCAGGCGACCCGACACGATCGCTGTCGGGATGCCGACACCGGGCACGGTGGACGAGCCGGCCAGCACCGCATTGTCGATACCGCGAATCGTGTTGCCCGGCCGGAACGGTCCGGTCTGACCGAAAGTGTGTGACAACGCGAACGGGGTGCCCGCGAGCATTCCCTGCCTCGCCCAGTCCTGGGGTGTCACGACGTGCAGGATCTCGGGATCTTCGCCGAGCTGGGGTAGACGCGAGGTGACGGTGTCCAGCATCTGCGCGGTGTAGTCGTCGCGGTCGGTGTCCCAATCCTTGCCTCCGACATCGGTATTGGGGGCCGGCGCAAGAACATACAGCAGGTCTCGTCCGTCCGGGGCGAGGGTCGGATCGCCGGCGGTCGGGCGGGTGACGAGCAGCGACGGGTCCACCATCGGGCGACCCTGTTCGATGATCTCGTCGAACGTCGCATCCCATTCGTTGCCGAACAGGATGGTGTGATGCGACGCGGCATCCGCGGGAGAGGAAGCGCGGCAACCGATGTGCGCGACCACCGCCGACGGGGCCGGCCGCAGCCGGGCCACCCTACGGGGGGTGCGCCCGAGCAGCCGGTAGGTGTCGGGCAGCTCGGTGGTCAGAATGACCGCATCGGCCGGGAATCGCTCACCGGCGTCGGTGCGTACCGCGGTGACCCGCGAGCCGGACCGCTCGAGCTCGGAAACCTTGGCGTCGTAGCGGAACTCGACACCGGCATCGGACGCGGCGGCGGCCAGTGCGTCGGGCAGGGCACGCATGCCGCCCCGCGGGAAGTAGACACCTGACACGGTGTCCATGTAGGCGATGATGGCGTAAGCGGCCAGCGCACGCTTGGGCGGCACCCCGGCGTAGAGGGCCTGGAAAGTGAACACCCGCACCAGCCGCTCGTCGGTGATGAAGCGTCGCACCATCGGCTCCCACCGCCGGAAACCGCCGATGACCGCCAGTTTCACCAGCTGGGGGGTGAGCAGGGACAGCGGCGAATCAAAGTTCGAACCGATGAACCCGTCGAACTCGAGTTGATACAGCCGGGTCAGCCACGCCCGCAGCCGCAGGTATCCCTCGGCCTCGGCGCGTCCGGCGAACCGTTCGATCTCGGCGGCCATCGCGTGGATGTCGCTGTGCACGTCCAGGCTGCTGCCATCGGCGAAGGAGGCGCGGTAGGCGGGGTCGACGGGCATCAGGTCGAGTCGGTCCGCGGTGGATTCTCCGACCGCGGCGAAGGTCTCATCGATGATATCGGGCATCGTCAGGACGGTCGGGCCGGTGTCGATGCGGTACCCGGACACATCGGCGCGCCCGACCCGCCCACCCGGGTGGGATCCGCGCTCGACGACGGTGACCTGCCGCCCCCGTCCGGCCAGATGCAGCGCCGCCGACAGGCCCGACAGGCCCGCCCCCACCACGACCACGTTCTCGGTTCGCCCGGGCACGGTGCGCATCAGGCCGCCCGCTCGGTGCAGGCCGAGGCCATGGTGATGAGCGCCGACCGGGCGTCGGCACCGAGCTCGGTCCGGCTGAGGCTGCCCAACGCCTCGACTGCCACCGTGAATCTCTGATCGATCATGTCCTCTATCCACTCCACCGTTCCCACCTCCGAGATCAGGGCCTGCCACCGGGCCACGTCCTCGGAGCCCAGATGGTCGGCCGTCATGAATTCCTTGAACTGGCGCTGTTGGGCGCCAGCGGCCAGCTCGTATCCCGCGATTACCACGGTCGTGGCCTTACGCGCGATGAGATCAGTGCCCGTCGGCTTACCGGTCGTCGCGGGGGCACCGAAGACACCCAGCAGGTCATCGCGGAGCTGGAAGGCCTCGCCGATCGCGCCGCCGTAACGACCCAGCGCGCCGAGCAGCGTGTCATCGCATCCGGCAAGGGCGGCGCCGATCTCCAGCGGGCGGCGCACCGAGTAGTTGCCCGACTTGCGGCGCGCGACGTCCAGCACCTCGGCGAGGCTGGGAAACGCCGCACTGTCGTTGACCAGATCGGCGAACTGCCCGACCGCGAGTTCGGTGCGCAACGCGTCGTAGCGCGGCCAGGCGCGTGCCAGCGCGGTCGCACCCACGCCGCTCTCGCGCAGCATCTGCTCCGCCCACACCAGGCACAGATCGCCGAGCAGCACGGCGGCGGACTCGCCGAATCTGGCTGACGAACCGGGCAGACCGCGCTCGTGGTGCCATCGCTCGAACGCGCGGTGGGCACTCGGGCGGCCGCGCCGCATGTCGGACTGGTCCATCACATCGTCCTGCACCAGCGCGAAGGCGTGCAGTAATTCGAGACTCGCCGCTGCCCGCACCGTCGCCTCCGAAGGTTGCGCGCCGCACTGCCAGCCGAGGTAGAGGTAACTGGAGCGCACGCACTTGCCCTCAGCCAGCATGCGGCGCAGTACGCCCTCGGCGATATCGACGTGGGCGCCGTGCAGGGAGTCGCTGCAGCGGGTGTCGAGGAACTCGGCCGCGGCAGCCAGCACCCGGTCGCGCAACGGTGTCAGCCACGGGGAGTCCTTCGAGCCGGCGACGATGGGTGGCGGGGTCGCGGCCTCGGTTTGTGCTGTCATCGAGCCTGAATTTACCCACTTTTTCCAGTTCTAAGCGTCGAGTGACGGGGTGCCCGGACGGTGTCGGTAGCCGGCTGTGCATGCCCTCCCACCGGCATTCAGTGGGTAGCGTCGTGCATGTGGTGCTCGGCGCGGCCGGGCGGCCGATGTCGCTGCAGCCCGCCGGTTTGAGCGGGGAGTAACCAGGTCACCAGAGATGTACCGAGCGAAGGAAGTCGATTGGCGCGATACCTGCTTGCCGTCAGCCCGATT
>WOYS01000026.1 GCA_011620645.1 Mycobacterium sp. | reverse complement strand
CTAAACCCCGAGCGCCTGATAGGTGCGCCGCACGAATTTCGGCTGCGCCATCCGCAGTTTGGCCATCGAGGTGTTACCCGCCACCTGCGCGACGTCGGCCGTACGATCCGGGTAGTTCTGGATCAGGTACAGCACGATCACATCGTTGGCCGGATCGGCCTGCCACCAGGTGCCGAACGCACCGGGCCAGCCGAATGTCCCGAGGCCGCCCGGCCCGAAGAACCGCTCGGACTGGGCCGGATCGGTCACCACCGACATGCTCAGGCCGAATCCGCGGCCGATCCAGAACGGGACACCCAGGAAGTTGTGTTCCTTCTGTTCGGCGGTCAGCCGGTCGGTGCGCATCAGCCGCACCGACTCCTCCGACAGCACCCGAACCCCGTCCACCGCGCCGCCGCCCAGCAGCATCCTGGCGAACTTCAGATAGTCATCGGCTGTGGACATCAATCCGGCCCCGCCGGCACAGAATTCGGGCGGCGTCAGCGCCGGGGGCCCCATCACATCGTCGCGCAAGGTGCCGTCCTCGTCGAGGCCGTACATGGTCGCCATCCGGCGCCGCTGCTGCAGGCTGAGCGCAAAACCGGTGTCGGACATGCGCAGTGGCTCAAAGATCCGCTCGGCCAGCAGTTCGTGTAATGGCTTCCCCGCGATCCGGGATATCGCGATGCCCAGCACATCGGTGCCATGGCTGTAGGTGATCCGCGTGCCGGGCTGGTGGGCCAGTGGCAGCTGTGCGAGCTCGGTCAGCCAACGCTGCTCGTTCTGCCGGAACGACAACCGACCGTAGGCCTTGGCGAGCGGCCCGGTGATGGAGAACGGGTAGGCCAGCCCTGCGCGGTGCGTCATCAGATCGTCGAAGGTGATGGGCCGGCGTAAGCGGCTCGTGTCGTCCAGGGTGCTGCCGGGTTCGATCAGCACCCGCAGATCGGCGATCTCGGGCAGCCATCGCGCCACCGGGTCGTCGAGGCCGAAGCGTCCCTCTTCGAGCAGCGTCATCGACGCGGCCACGGTCACGGGTTTGCTCATGGACGCGATCCGGAACACCGTATCGCGCTGCATGGGGAGGCGGGCCTGGATGTCGCGGTAACCCAACTCGTTGACCTGCACCACCCGGCCGGCATGCCACACGAGCGTGACCGCCCCGGCGAGCAGTCCGCCGTCGATGGCCTCGGAGATGGAGGCGCGGTTGTTGTCGAGATTCATCCTGATAAGGTAACCGGCAGTTCGACGTCCTTTAACGATCCGTCCCGAGAGGCGGAGAAGGAGGTCCAGGTTGATCATGGGTAGTGCAGGCTCGCCCAGCCCCGACCGGGAATTGATGTCCGCCGCGGATGTGAGCCGGACGATCTCGCGTATCGCGCATCAGATCATCGAGAAGACCGCGCTCGACGCGCCGGATGCCCCCCGTGTCGTGCTGCTGGGTATCCCGACCCGCGGAGTGACGCTGGCCGCCCGGCTCGCCGAGAAGGTCAAAGAGTTCGCCGGTATCGATCTGCCGCACGGCGCCCTGGACATCACGCTCTACCGCGATGACCTGAACTTCAAGCCCCCGCGCCCGCTGGAGTCGACGTCCATTCCGGCCGGCGGGATCGACGGCTCACTGGTGATCCTGGTCGACGATGTGCTGTATTCCGGGCGCTCGGTGCGCTCGGCCCTGGACGCGCTGCGCGATATCGGGCGGCCGCGCATCGTGCAGCTGGCCGTGCTGGTAGACCGCGGGCACCGGGAGCTGCCGGTCCGTGCGGACTATGTCGGCAAGAACGTCCCCACCTCACGTGCTGAGAACGTCAAGGTGCGCCTTCAGGAGCCCGACGGGCAGGACAGCGTGAGGATCGCACCGTACGGAGGACCGCGCCGATGAGCGCTTGCGCGAAGAGGAAGCAGTCGCGATGAAACACCTACTCGCCGCAGCCGACCTGTCCCGTGACGAGGCTGTCGCGATCCTCGATGACGCCGACCGCTTCCGGGAGGCACTGCTGGGCCGTGAGGTCAAGAAACTGCCCACCCTGCGCGGACGCACCATCATCACCATGTTCTACGAGAACTCCACCCGCACCCGGGTGTCCTTCGAGGTCGCGGGCAAGTGGATGAGCGCCGATGTCATCAACGTCAGCGCCTCGGGATCCTCGGTGTCCAAGGGCGAATCGCTGCGCGACACCGCACTGACACTGCGGGCCGCTGGCGCCGATGCGCTGATCATCCGGCATCCGGCTTCGGGTGCGGCACAACAGCTCTCCGAGTGGACGCGGGAGGACGACGGTTCCCTGGGGGTAGGAGCGCAGCGACCGGGGGGAATGGGTGGTCCGGCGATCATCAACGCCGGGGACGGCACCCACGAGCACCCGACCCAGGCACTGCTGGATGCGCTGACCATCCGTCAGCGTTTCGGCTCGATCGAGGGCAAGCGGGTGGTGATCGTCGGCGATGTGCTGCACAGCCGGGTCGCTCGCTCCAATGTCGAACTGCTCTCGACGCTCGGCGCCGAGGTGGTGCTGGTGGCCCCGCCCACCCTGCTGCCGGTCGGGGTGGAAGGGTGGCCGGGGGGCCGGAGGGCCGGCGACATCCAGTCTGTGTCGGTGTCCCATGACCTGGACGCCGAGCTGCCGGCCGCCGACGCCGTGCTGATGCTGCGGGTGCAGGCCGAGCGGATGAACGGCGGCTTCTTCCCGTCGGCGCGGGAGTACTCGGTGCTCTACGGAATGTCGGAGAAACGCCGGGCGAAGCTCGCCGAGAACGCCGTGGTGCTGCATCCCGGGCCGATGGTGCGCGGGATGGAGATCGCCTACTCGGTGGCCGATTCATCGCAGTCGGCTGTGCTGCAACAGGTTTCGAACGGAGTTCACGTAAGGATGGCGGTGTTGTTCCACCTACTGGTAGGCGCCGGGACAGAGGTGACGGTGTGAGTGTGCTGATCAAGGGCGTACGGCTTTACGGCGAGGGTGATCCGGTCGACGTGCGCATCGCCGACGGTCAGATCGCCGAGATCGGGACCGGACTCAGCGATGACGTTGCGGAGCTCATCGAGGCCGGCGGCCAGATCCTACTTCCCGGATTCGTCGATCTGCACACCCACCTGCGCGAACCCGGTCGCGAGTACGCCGAGGACATCGAAACCGGTTCGGCGGCAGCCGCTCTGGGTGGCTACACCGCGGTATTCGCGATGGCCAACACCGATCCGGTGGCGGACAGCCCGGTGGTCACCGATCACGTCTGGCACCGCGGACAGCAGGTCGGACTGGTCGACGTGCATCCGGTCGGCGCGGTCACCGTCGGCCTCGAGGGCAAACAGCTGACGGAGATGGGACTGATGGCCGCCGGGGCCGGCCAGGTCCGGATGTTCTCCGACGACGGTATCTGCGTGCACGATCCGCTGATCATGCGTCGCGCGCTGGAGTACGCGAGCGGACTGGGTGTGCTGATCGCCCAGCATGCCGAGGAACCGCGGCTGACTGTCGGCGCCGTGGCGCACGAGGGCCCCAACGCGGCGCGTCTCGGGCTGGCGGGCTGGCCGCGCTCGGCCGAGGAGTCCATCGTCGCGCGTGACGCGATCCTGGCCCGCGATGCCGGAGCGCGGGTACACATCTGCCATGCCTCCACGTCAGGCACCGTCGAACTGCTGAAATGGGCCAAGTCGCAGGGAATTTCGATCACCGCGGAAGTCACGCCGCATCACCTGCTGCTCGATGACGGCCGGCTGAGCAGTTACGACGGCCGCAACCGGGTCAACCCGCCGTTGCGGGAGGCCAGCGATGTCACCGCACTGCGCCAGGCACTCGCCGAGGGCGTTATCGACTGCGTCGCCACCGATCACGCGCCGCACGCCGAGCAGGAGAAGTGCTGCGAGTTTGCCAACGCGCGCCCGGGCATGCTGGGGTTGCAGACGGCCCTGTCCGTGGTCGTTGCGTCCATGGTGGTGCCCGGCCTCTTGAGCTGGCGGGATGTCGCCCGGGTGATGAGCGAGGCGCCGGCGGCGATCGTCGGCCTGCCGGATCAGGGCCGCCCGCTGGAGTTGGGGGAGCCGGCCAACCTGACCGTCGTCGACCCCGACACCACCTGGACGGTCACCGGTTCGGAACTGGCCAGCCGTTCGGCCAACACCCCGTTCGAGTCGATGGACCTGCCGGCTTCGGTGACGCTGACATTGTTGCGGGGCAAGGTCACTGCGCGCGGTGGGGTGACCCCGTCGCAGGGCTGGAGCGCAGCGACCCGGGATTCAGCACAGTGAATGACCAGACGTTGATCGGGTCGCTGGTGGTGGCCGCGGCGATCGCCCTGCTGATCGGCTTCTTCATCCGGCAACTGTTGCGCGGCTGGCGGCATCGCATCGAGCGACAGGCCGAGCTGATCGGCAATCTTCCCGCGCTGCCGGACACCGTCGGGCCGTTGCTGACCGGGCCCACGAAGGGCCTCTATGTTGGTAGCACCATCGCGCCGCACTGGAACGACAAGGTCGCCGCGGCCGCACTGGGGTTCCGCGCCAAGGCGGTGCTCGCCCGGTATCCCGAGGGAATTATGCTGCAGCGCAGCGGAACCGGGCCGATCTGGATCCCCGATGAGTCCATCGTCGCGGTGCGCATTGAACGGGCGATCGCCGGTAAGGCGCTCACTCACGACGGCATCGTCGCTATCCGCTGGCGGCTGCCATCAGGAACCGACATCGACACCGGCTTCCGGGCCGATGAACGCGACGACATCAGCGAATGGGTCAAGGAGGACATGTGAGCGAGAAGCGAAGCGGATCGCGCGGCGGTGTCAGCACGACCACGGAAAGAGCAGTCCTGGTTCTGGAGGACGCCAGGGTCTTCACCGGTACAGCCTTCGGCGCGATCGGCCAGACACTCGGTGAGGCGGTGTTCTCGACCGGCATGTCCGGTTACCAGGAGACGCTCACCGACCCCAGCTACCACGGACAGATCGTCGTCGCCACGGCACCGCAGATCGGCAATACCGGCTGGAACGGTGAGGACGGTGAGAGTCGGGGCGACAAGATCTGGGTGGCGGGATACGCCGTTCGCGACCCATCGCCGCGCGCCTCGAACTGGCGCGCCACCGGGACCCTCGACGATGAACTGGTGCGCCAGGGCATCGTCGGCATCGCGGGCATCGACACTCGCGCGGTGGTGCGACACCTGCGCACGGTGGGGTCGATGAAGGCCGGGGTATTCTCCGGGGACGCGGCCGATGCCACGGTCGACACCCTGGTGGACCGGGTGCGCAGCCAGCCGTCCATGCTGGGCGCGGACCTGGCAGGTCAGGTCAGCACCCGAGAGCGCTATCTCGTTGAGGCAGAGGGAGTACCCGAAGGCGCACCGCGCTTCACGGTCGCCGCGATCGACCTCGGCATCAAGACCAACACACCGCGCAACTTCGCGCGCCGCGGGGTGCGCAGCCATGTGCTGCCCTCTGCCACCACCTTCGACGAGATCGCCGACCTGAAACCCGATGGCGTCTTCCTGTCCAACGGTCCCGGGGACCCGGCCACCGCCGACCACATCGTGGAGGTGACCCGGAAGGTGCTGGGTGCGGGAATCCCGTTGTTCGGCATCTGTTTCGGCAATCAGATCCTGGGGCGGGCGCTGGGCCGGTCCACCTACAAGATGACCTTCGGGCACCGCGGTATCAACATCCCGGTGATGGATCACGCCACCGGCCGCGTCGCGGTCACCGCGCAGAACCACGGGTTTGCGTTGGAAGGCGAGGCGGGCGAGGAGTTCGACACCCCGTTCGGGCGCGCGATCGTCAGCCACACCTGCGCCAACGACGGTGTCGTGGAGGGCATCAAACTCGTTGACGGGCGCGCCTTTTCGGTGCAGTACCACCCCGAGGCCGCCGCCGGCCCGCATGACGCCGAGTACCTGTTCGACCAGTTCGTCAGCCTGATCGCAGGGGAGAAGTAACGTGCCACGCCGCTCTGACCTCAACCACATCCTGGTGATCGGGTCCGGCCCGATCGTCATCGGCCAAGCCTGTGAGTTCGACTACTCCGGCACTCAGGCCTGCCGCGTGCTGCGTGCCGAGGGCCTGCAGGTCAGCCTGATCAACTCCAACCCGGCGACCATCATGACCGATCCGGAGTACGCCGATCACACCTATGTCGAACCGATCACGGCGGCATTCGTGGAGAAGATCTTCGCCCAGCAGGCCGAGCGCGGTAACAAGATCGACGCCGTGCTGGCCACCCTGGGTGGTCAGACCGCGCTGAACACCGCCGTCGACCTGTACAACGGCGGCATCCTGGAGCGCTACGGCGTCGAGATGATCGGCGCCGATTTCGAGGCCATCCAGCGCGGCGAGGACCGGCAGAAGTTCAAGGACATCGTCGCCAAAGTCGGTAGTGAGTCCGCGAAGTCGCGGGTCTGCTTCACCATGGACGAGGTCCGTGAGACGGTGGTCGAGCTGGGGCTGCCCGTCGTGGTGCGGCCGTCCTTCACCATGGGCGGGCTGGGTTCCGGGATGGCCTACTCGACCGAGGACGTCGAGCGGATGGCCGGCGACGGACTGGCGGCCTCACCGAGTGCGAATGTGCTCATCGAGGAATCCATCTACGGCTGGAAGGAATTCGAGCTCGAACTGATGCGCGATCACCACGACAACGTGGTGGTGGTCTGCTCGATCGAGAACTTCGATCCGATGGGTGTGCACACCGGTGACTCGGTGACCGTTGCCCCGGCGATGACGCTGACCGACCGCGAGTACCAGAAGATGCGCGATGTGGGCATCGACATCCTGCGCGAGGTCGGGGTGGACACCGGCGGCTGCAATATCCAGTTCGCGATCAACCCGCGCGACGGCAGGCTCATCGTCATCGAGATGAACCCCCGGGTGTCGCGCTCCAGCGCACTTGCCTCCAAGGCGACCGGCTTCCCGATCGCCAAGATCGCGGCGAAACTGGCCATCGGCTACACCCTTGATGAGATCGTCAACGACATCACCAAGGAAACCCCGGCCTGTTTCGAGCCGACCCTGGATTATGTCGTGGTCAAGGCCCCGCGGTTCGCCTTCGAGAAGTTCCCCGGTGCCGACCCCACGCTGACCACCACCATGAAATCGGTGGGCGAGGCGATGTCGCTGGGCCGCAACTTCGTCGAGGCGCTCGGCAAGGTGATGCGCTCACTGGAGACCACCCGCGCCGGTTTCTGGACAAAGCCCGACCGCGAGGCATCCCTCGAAGAGCTGCTGACCGCCCTGCGCACCGCCACCGAGGGCCGCGTCTATGACATCGAGCAGGCGCTGCGCCTCGGCGGCACCGTCGAACAGGTCGCCGAGGCCTCCGGGGTCGACCCCTGGTTCGTCGACCAGATCGCCACGCTCGTCGGGTTGCGCGCCAAGCTCGTCGAGGCGCCGGTCCTGGACGAGACGCTGCTGCGTCTCGCCAAGCACAGCGGGCTGTCCGACGGCCAGATCGCGGCACTGCGGCCGGAACTGGCCGGCGAGGCCGGTGTGCGGACGCTGCGCGAACGCCTGGGCATCCGTCCGGTGTACAAGACCGTCGACACCTGTGCCGCGGAGTTCGAGGCCCGCACGCCGTATCACTACAGCAGCTACGAGCTGGATCCGTCCGCCGAGTCCGAGGTCGCCCCGCAGAGCGAGCGGCCGAAGGTCCTCATCCTGGGATCCGGGCCCAACCGGATCGGGCAGGGCATCGAATTCGACTACAGCTGTGTGCATGCGGCGACGACGCTGAGCCAGGTCGGTTTCGAGACCGTCATGGTCAACTGCAACCCCGAGACGGTGTCCACCGACTATGACACCGCCGACCGGCTGTACTTCGAGCCGCTGACATTCGAAGACGTGCTGGAGGTCTATCACGCCGAACAGGCTTCCGGCGCCGGAGGTCCCGGTGTGGTGGGCGTGATCGTGCAGCTGGGCGGTCAGACGCCACTCGGACTGGCCGAGCGCCTGGAGAAGGCCGGCGTCCCCATCGTGGGCACCAAGCCCGAGGCCATCCATCTGGCCGAGGATCGCGGCGAGTTCGGTGAGGTGCTGCGCCGGGCCGGACTGCCCGCGCCGCGGTTCGGTACGGCCACCAGCTTCGATCAGGCCCGCCGGATCGCCGCCGATATCGGCTATCCGGTGCTCGTCCGGCCGTCCTATGTGCTGGGTGGGCGCGGGATGGAGATCGTGTACGACGAGGAGACCCTGCAGGGTTACATCACCCGTGCCACCGAACTGTCGCCCGAGCACCCGGTGCTCGTGGACCGTTTCCTCGAGGACGCCATCGAGATCGACGTCGACGCGCTGTGCGATGGCGTCGAGGTCTACATCGGCGGTGTGATGGAGCACATCGAGGAGGCCGGCATCCATTCCGGTGACTCGGCATGCGCCCTGCCGCCGGTCACGCTGGGCCGCACCGATATCGAGAAGGTGCGCGCGGCCACCGAGGCCCTGGCGCACGGTATCGGCGTCGTCGGCCTGCTGAACGTGCAGTACGCCCTCAAGGACGATGTGCTCTACGTGCTCGAGGCGAACCCCCGGGCGAGCCGCACCGTGCCCTTCGTCTCCAAGGCCACGGCGATCCCGCTGGCCAAGGCCTGCGCGCGGATCATGCTCGGCGCCACCATCGCCCAGTTGCGGGAGGAGGGGGTGCTGGTCGCCGAAGGTGACGGGGCCACCGTCTCCGCGCATGCCCCCATTGCGGTGAAGGAAGCCGTCCTGCCGTTCCACCGCTTCCGTAAAGCCGATGGCACACAGGTGGATTCGCTACTCGGACCGGAGATGAAATCCACCGGTGAGGTGATGGGTATCGATCGTGACTTCGGTACCGCGTTCGCCAAGAGTCAGGCCGCGGCCTACGGTTCGCTGCCGGCGTCGGGCACCGTGTTCGTGTCGGTCGCCAACCGGGACAAGCGGTCGCTGGTGTTCCCGGTCAAGCGGCTGGCCGATCTGGGGTTCCGGGTGCTGGCCACCGAGGGGACCGCGGAGATGTTGCGCCGCAACGGTATTCCGTGCGAAGTGGTGCGAAAGAACTTCGAGGAGCCCGGTGAGGGCCGGCCCGCGATGTCCGCGGTGGATGCCATCCGTGCCGGTCAGATCGACATGGTGATCAACACCCCGTACGGCAATTCCGGACCGCGTATCGACGGTTACGAGATCCGTTCGGCCGCCGTGTCGGTGAACATTCCGTGCGTGACGACGGTGCAGGGTGCGTCGGCCGCGGTGCAGGGCATCGAGGCGGGCATCCGCGGTGACATCGGGGTGCGTTCGCTGCAGGAGCTGCACAGCCAGCTGGGGAACGGCCGGCCGTGACCAGCTTCGGGGCGCGTCTGGCCGACGCCGTCGCCGCCCGGGGCCCGCTGTGCCCGGGCATCGATCCGCACCCCGAACTACTGTCGGCCTGGGGCCTGCCCAGACATGTGTCGGGCCTGGCGACGTTCAGCGAGATCTGCGTCGAGGCCTTCGCGGATTTCGCCATCGTCAAGCCCCAGGTCGCGTTCTTCGAGGCGTACGGCTCGGCCGGGTTCGCCGTGCTGGAGCGGACCATCACGGCGTTGCGAGCGGCCGGTGTGCTGGTGCTCGCGGATGCCAAACGTGGCGATATCGGCTCGACGATGGCCGCCTACGCGCAGGCCTGGGCGGGGGATTCACCGTTGGCCGCCGATGCGGTGACCGCATCGCCCTATCTGGGGTTCGAGTCGTTGCGGCCGCTGCTCGACGTCGCGGCGGCCAACGGCCGGGGTGTGTTCGTGCTCGCCGCGACGTCGAATCCGGAGGGCGCGAGCGTTCAGCGCGCCACTGCGGACGGGCGCACTGTGGCGCAGTCCATCGTGGATGCGGCCGGCGCCGAGAATAGGGCCACCGGCCGCGGCTCGGTGGGCGTGGTGATCGGTGCGACGCTGGATCAGCTGCCGGATCTCGGGGCGCTCGATGGGCCCGTGCTGGCCCCCGGTGTGGGTGCCCAGGGCGGCCGCCCCGAGGAACTCGGCCGGCTCGGCAGTCGGGTGCTGCCCGCGGTGTCGCGCGAGATCCTGCGCGCCGGACCCGACGCCGACGCGCTGCGGGCTGCCGCGGAGACGCTGCGGGACCAGGTCGCCTACCTGGCCTGATATCCGCCTCCGCGCGCGGGGCGGGTGGCGAAGTTCGCTGGCGGCGGCATCCTACTCCTCGGTAGCCTCATATTGTTTAGGTAGGCTAGGCACCTGCGATTCCCGGACGGCGCGGCGGATCTGTGGATGACCTCCGACACGCCCGACACGCCGTGACCAGCGAAAATTTCTCATTCGACCGCCAGAAATTGGGTTTCAGCGAACTCGTGCCCGGTCGGTGAAATGCCCGCCCACCTGCCGAAGGTATGAAAACCCTTGATATGCAGGGAGATCAGAAACTCACCCCACCGCATGGGCACGAAGACCCGGGAAACCGGCATCGGGTGGCCACGCCGTACACGCAGGCCTTTTGCCCCGTTAGCCGGGGGTGGGGTTAGCTTTCGTCAGGATGCGTGGGTACGGTCGTCGTCGCTGGCTGGTTATGTGATCCAGCCGTGATGAAACAACAGATGGCGAGAGACGGAGGAACCCCGTGGCCCTTCCCCAGTTGACCGACGAACAGCGCGCGGCAGCGTTGGAGAAGGCTGCTGCCGCACGTCGAGCGCGAGCCGAGCTCAAAGATCGGCTGAAGCGCGGCGGCACCAACCTCAAGCAGGTTCTCAAGGACGCGGAGTCCGATGAGGTCCTGGGCAAGATGAAGGTTTCCGCATTACTGGAAGCTTTGCCGAAGGTCGGCAAGGTCAAGGCGCAGGAGATCATGACCGAACTGGAGATCGCTCCGACCCGCCGCCTGCGCGGCCTCGGTGATCGCCAGCGCAAGGCCCTCCTGGAGAAGTTCGACTTCACCAGCGATTAGGCAAGAATTGAACGCCGGCCGAGGGGCCGGACGGTCATGACGCACGTCGTCGTGCTGTCCGGTCCCTCAGCTGTCGGGAAGTCCACGGTGGTGCGCTGTCTGCGCGACCGCATTCCCAACCTGTATTTCAGCGTGTCCGTCACGACACGGGCGC
Organism: Mycobacterium sp.; assembly: GCA_011620645.1. GTDB lineage: Bacteria > Actinomycetota > Actinomycetes > Mycobacteriales > Mycobacteriaceae > Mycobacterium. Next base: position 3,487 of record WOYS01000026.1, on the reverse strand, counting down.
CGCGACCCGGTGAGGTCGACGGCGTGGACTACACTTTTGTCTCGGCCGAGCGGTTCCAGCGATTGATCGATGACGGCGAACTCCTCGAGTGGGCGGATATCCACGGCGGATTGCACCGCTCGGGGACACCGGCCGCTCCGGTACGCCGCGCCGCCGGCGCCGGTGTTCCGGTTCTGATCGAGGTCGATCTGGCCGGTGCCCGCGCCGTGAAGGCCGCCATGCCGGAGGTCATCACGGTCTTCCTCGCCCCGCCCAGTTGGTCGGTGTTGGAGCAGCGTCTGATCGGCCGCGGAACCGAGAGCCCGCAGGTGCAGGCCCGGCGCCTGAGCACCGCCCGCGAGGAGTTGGCCGCCCAGAATGACTTCGATGTGGTGGTCGTCAACACTCAATTGGAGTCTGCGTGCGCAGAATTGGTATCCTTGCTGGTGGCTCGCTGAGCGCAGCGATCCAAGGGCTCTGAGCGCAGCGATCCAAGGGCTCTGAGCGCAGCGATCCAAGGGCTCTGAGCGCAGCGATCCAAGGGCTCTGAGCTATCAACTGCATCGTCTTTAACACCGATTAACACCGAATTTTGATTACAGCCGGGAGAACCCTAGTGAGCACGCCTGTCGAGAATCTCGACGCCGCCAACGCCTACGACACTCCGTTGGGTATCACGAACCCGCCCATCGATGAGTTGCTCGACCGCGCGTCGAGCAAGTACGCACTGGTGATCTACGCCGCCAAGCGTGCACGCCAGATCAACGACTACTACAACCAGCTCGGCGACGGGATCCTGGAGTACGTGGGCCCGCTGGTCGAGCCGGGTCTGCAGGAGAAGCCGCTGTCGATCGCGATGCGCGAGATCCACGCCGACCTGCTTGAGCATACCGAGGGCGAGTAGTATGGCGCGCTGCTGATGGAGCGTAAGCGGATTGTCGTCGGCGTTGCCGGGGGCATCGCCGCATACAAGGCGTGCACCGTCGTGCGGCAGCTCACCGAGGCCGGGCATTCCGTGCGCGTCCTTCCGACCGAGTCGGCGCTCAAATTCATCGGCGCGGCCACCTTCGAAGCGTTGTCGGGGCATCCGGTGCACACCGGGGTGTTCGAGAACGTCGACCAGGTGCCGCACGTCCGGATCGGCCAGGAGGCCGACCTGGTGGTGGTGGCACCGGCCACGGCCGATCTGCTGGCCCGTGCCGTCGCAGGGCGCGCCGATGATCTGCTGACCGCGACGCTGCTGACCGCCCGCTGTCCGGTGCTGTTCGCGCCGGCCATGCATACCGAGATGTGGTTCCATCCGGCCACCGTCGAGAATGTGGCCACCCTGCGGCGCCGTGGTGCCGTCGTGCTCGAACCCGCATCCGGGCGCCTCACCGGCGCCGATACCGGCCCGGGCCGGCTGCCCGAGGCCGAGGAGATCACCACGCTGGCCGGGCTGCTGCTCGAACGCACCGACGCGCTGCCCTACGACATGGCCGGCGTCAAGGTGCTTGTCACTGCCGGTGGCACCCGTGAGCCGCTGGATCCGGTGCGCTTCATCGGCAACCGGAGTTCGGGCAAGCAGGGCTATGCGGTGGCGCGGGTGATGGCCCAGCGCGGTGCCGAGGTCACCCTGATCGCCGGAAACACCGCCGGCCTCGTCGATCCGGCCGGGGTCGACGTCGTGCACATCGGATCGGCCGCTCACCTCGGCGACGCGGTGTCCAAGTACGCGCCCGCTGCTAACGTGCTGGTGATGGCGGCGGCCGTCGCCGACTTCCGGCCCGCCCAGGTGGCGACCGCCAAGATCAAGAAGAGCGCCGACGACACGGACGCGCCGTCCGTCGAGCTCGTACGAAACGACGACGTGCTCGCCGGTGCCGTCCGCGCCCGCGTCGACGGCCAGCTGCCCAATATGCGGGCGATCGTCGGGTTCGCCGCCGAGACCGGCGACGCCAATGGCGATGTGTTGTTCCATGCCCGGGCCAAGCTCAAGCGCAAGGGCTGCGAGATGCTGGTCGTCAACGCCGTCGGCGAGGGCAAGGCATTCGAGGTCGATCACAACGACGGCTGGATTCTGGCCGCCGATGGAACGGAGACCGCATTGGAGCACGGTTCGAAGACTTTGATGGCCAGCCGTATCGTGGACGCGATCGGAGCACTCCTGCAGGGGTGAGACCGTGTGCGGGTAACGGTTGCGCCAATCGGGTTTACACGGTTGGCTGCCAGTGAACACATCAATGATTCGTCTGTCTAACTAGTGGGGGATGCCACGTGAGCGCAGGTCGGCTGTTTACCAGTGAGTCGGTCACCGAAGGACACCCCGACAAGATCTGTGATGCGATCAGCGACTCGGTGCTCGATGCGCTGCTGGAGCAGGATCCCGCATCGCGGGTCGCGGTGGAGACACTGGTCACCACCGGCCAGGTGCATGTCGCCGGCGAGGTGACCACGTCGGCCTACGCCGATATCCCGAAGATCGTCCGGGAGCGCATCCTGGAGATCGGCTATGACTCGTCGACCAAGGGGTTTGACGGAGCGTCGTGTGGCGTGAACGTCGCCATCGGCGCTCAGTCCCCGGATATCGCCCAGGGCGTCGACAAGGCGCACGAGGCGCGGGTTGAGGGTGCCGGCGATCCGCTGGACTCCCAGGGCGCCGGCGATCAGGGCCTGATGTTTGGCTACGCCATCGGTGACACCCCCGAGCTCATGCCGCTGCCGATCGCGCTGGCGCACCGGCTGGCCCGTCGCCTCACCGAGGTCCGCAAGAACGGCGTGCTGCCGTACCTGCGCCCGGACGGCAAGACCCAGGTCACCATCCAGTACGACGGCAAGACGCCGGTCCGCCTGGACACCGTGGTGCTCTCGACGCAGCACGCGGCCGATATCGATCTGGACGGCATGCTGACCCCGGATATCCGGGAGAAGGTCGTCAATACGGTTCTGGAGGATCTGGGCCACGAGAGCCTGGACATCTCCGACTACCGGCTGCTGGTCAACCCGACCGGCAAGTTCGTGCTGGGCGGCCCGATGGGTGACGCCGGCCTGACCGGTCGCAAGATCATCGTCGACACCTACGGCGGCTGGGCCCGCCATGGTGGCGGCGCATTCTCGGGCAAGGATCCGTCAAAGGTGGACCGCTCGGCGGCCTACGCGATGCGCTGGGTGGCCAAGAATGTCGTCGCCGCCGGTCTCTCGGAGCGTGTTGAGGTTCAGGTCGCCTACGCCATCGGCAAGGCTGCCCCGGTCGGGTTGTTCGTCGAGACGTTCGGCACCGAGACCGTCGACCCGGCCCGCATCGAGAAGGCCATCAGCAGCGTGTTCGATCTGCGTCCGGGCGCCATCGTCCGCGATCTGGACTTGCTGCGCCCGATCTACGCGCAGACCGCCGCCTACGGCCACTTCGGCCGCACTGATATTGAACTGCCCTGGGAGCAGCTCAACAAGGTCGACGACCTGAAGGCTTCGGTGTAAGCCACCCGTGTGGAATTTCGGTGTCGTACCCGAACTCTCAGGAATGCAGCGC
>WOYS01000006.1 GCA_011620645.1 Mycobacterium sp. | reverse complement strand
GCACCGCAACACAAGACACGCCGATCAACTACCTAAGGCGGAAACTCCCGCTAGCGTGATCGGATGAAGCCGCGATCCCGACCCGCCCGCCAGAATAATTCCCTTCACGGGGGTTATCGTGGCACACGCTAGCTGACTGCATGCTCCAGGTTGTCATGCGGCGTAACCGCAGCCGATCCTGGCGCGACGCCTGTCCGGTGGCCGTCGGCAGCTTCATCTGGAACGAGGAGACTCTCCTGCACATTCTGTTTGTTTGCACCGGAAACATTTGTCGTTCCCCCACCGCGGAACGTCTCGCGACCACCTACTGCGACGAGCATCAGATACCGGGCCTCGTCGCGTCCAGCGCGGGAACCCGCGCCGTCATAGCGCACCCCATGCACAGCGACGCGGCACACGTTCTCGAAGGGCTCGGCGGGAACGCCTCCGGCTTCGCTGCCCGGCAGCTGACTCCGAAAATCGCATCAGGTGCCGATCTGATCCTCACCATGACCGCGGCGCACCGTGACCACGTGCTGGAGATCGCTCCGCACAAGCTGAAGAGGACGTTCCGCCTGACCGAAGCGGCCCAACTCGTCCTGACACTGGGAGCACAGACGATCGCAGATCTCGCTGATCTTCGGCCCCTGCTGAGCGCTGCCGACGCACCCGATATCGGTGACCCGATCGGCCAAAGCCCGGAGGTCTTCGCGGCGATCGGCGCCCAGATCGCCGCGCTCCTGCCGCCCGTCCTCGAACTCTGCCGTCCCTAGTGGGCTCACCAACGCGCCACCGGCGCCGTAAGTCCCGCCAGGTCCGCGGTCCGTCAGTTCCGACCGCGCTCGCGCTCGTCGTGCTGCTCTACGGCATCGCCGCTCTGATCGCGCGCACGCTGCCTCTGACCAATCTGCCTGGCGTGGTACTCGTGGCGAGCTCGCCCTACGTTCCCGTGGCAGCCCTTGGTGCCCTGGTGACTACGGCGCTCTGCCGCAAGAAGCTGCTTTCTGTCGCCGCCGCGGTACTGCTGGCGGCTTCGGTCGCGGTCCAGGTTCCCTGGCTCTATCTCGGGCGCGCGCCCGATGCCGGCCCGCACACCACCGAGGTCCGGGTGTTGTCGTCGAACATTCGGAGGGGATGGGCCGACCCAACGGCGTTCGTCGCGCTCGCCGTCGGCCGCGCCGATGTCATCACCGTGTCCGAGCTGACCGCCGAGGCCGTCACGCGGTTCGGGGAGGCCGGTATCCGCAAGACCTTTCCCTATTCGATATTGGTCCCGCGGCCCGGTGCCGGCGGTATGGGATTGTGGAGCCGGTATCCGCTGACCGCACTCCCGACGTCGAAGTTTGACAGCAACTTCATCGCGGCCCGCGTGCGAGTCCCCGGTGTGACCGACGAGCCGCTGGTGGCCAGCGTGCACCTGATGTCGCCGCTCGCCGGCGGCGCCAACACCTTCGCGCAGTGGAACCACCGGATCACCGCCGCCAGGTCCGAATTCGCCGACTACGCCAAAACCGCCGGCCCGGCGGCGGTGATCATCGCCGGCGACTTCAACGCGACGCCCGATATGCGCCAATACCGCGACCTGTTGGGCGACGGCTACCGCGACGCGGTCAACCAGACCGGAGCGGGCTTCTCCCCCACCTACTCACCGCGCCCCTGGATCCCGCCGCTGATCACCATCGACCATGTGCTGACCCGCAATGCGTCGGCGCAGTCGATCCACACCGTCGACATCCCCGGCTCCGATCATCGCGCACTGCTGGCCACCATCGCCGTCCCGCTGGACCCCACCGAGTCGTCCGCGGTCACGTAACTCCAGGGGTGGCCGTCACGTAATTTCCCATGGCGGGACGCTGCGGGGAGTGAGTCGCCGGGAGTACCGAGACCACGCCTGCTCAGCTTGCGGTGGTGATGTCGATGCTGGCGCTGGCGCCGCTCGAACCATCTTTGCGTCGCTCTTCGGCCGAATCACCGACCTGGGCATCACGAGACGAGTGGCGAAACAGGCCGATCAACCAGCCGGCAAGCCGCCCCTTGCTCCGTCGGTTGAAGTGTGCGCACTCCCCCGGCGGGCAGAGCGCACACTCGGACCCGGAGCGGTAATGATCGTGCGCGGTTCGCTCGTGGCCGCACCGACACGTCTCATTACGCACCCGATGACTATACGCGCCCGGAAAAGATGCCAGGTCAAACCATGCCAGGTCAAACATGGTTGCATTACGTGAAGCGTCTTGTCGGTATCGCGCGTTCAGCTCGCGAGGAATCCCAGCTCTCGCCTACCGCTACCCACAGACGGCTCGGGGTCGGTGACGAGAAGGTGCGCCAACAGCTCGTAATAGATGTCACGAAAGTCCACCGACCCTTTCAGGTCGCCGTCGTCCAAGTCGACCAGGCTGGGTTCCTCGCCGTAGAACCCGCCCTTGACCGGCGCACCGGCGATGAGCACGGGTCCCGCCGTTCCGTGATCGGTCCCCTGGGACGCGTTGGCCGCCACACGTCGACCGAACTCCGAATACACCATGACTGTCACGCCCTTGCCGAACTTGTCCCCGCCCATCTCGTGAAGGAACGGTGTGAGCGCCGTATCGAGGATTTCGAGAAGGCGCCGTTGCGGTCCGCGTTCCTCGGAGTGCGTATCGAACCCGCCGAGCGCCACCGTGTACACCCGCGTCGGAACTCCCGCCTTGATACACGCCCCGACCGTCTGCAGGCGCCGCGCCAACGGGTTCGCCCCGGTGCCGGGTGTGAAGTTCAGGCCACCGGCGCTCGGGTCGAATGTCGTCGTCGGAGTACCGGTGCCGAGCACCGGCGCCAGCGCCACACCCACGTCCCGCGTGGCGCGGTAGGCCGCACAGATCGCCGACATTTGGGGGGTATCGCGCGGATCGCTGGAGCCGAGTTCGGCCAGGATGTGTTCGATGTCGCCGGTCACCGGCGATCTGTCACCAGTCAGCGCCGAAGCCGTGTGCTTCTCTCCCATCACGAGCAAGGGAAGCACCGCCCCGATATTGAGGACACGCAACGGGTCGTCCCCGGTAGCGTCGAGCCAACGCCCGATCCAACCGGTCGAGACCGGTTCGGATGGCGACGCCGTCTGCCAGATATCCATCGATCGGAAATGACTGCGG
>WOYS01000128.1 GCA_011620645.1 Mycobacterium sp. | reverse complement strand
GCTAGGTTCTGATCCAGCACCACCAGATCGGCGACCGCCCCGGCCAGCAGACCGGCGGCCGGAAGGCCGAGCGCGCGGGCCGGGTTGATCGAGGACTGGCCGACGGCGAGCAGCAGCGCCTCATCGCGCGCCCGCCCGCTGTGCGCGACGGCGAATCGGAACACCTGGTCCATTGTCGCGGTGCTGCCTGCGATGGTGTCGGTGCCTGCGACGCGAGCCACCCCGTCGACCACGTCGACTCCCAGCGACCCCAGCTCATAGCGGCCGTCGGACATTCCGGTGGCCGCCATGGCGTCGGTGATCAGTGAAACCCGTTGCCCACCTGCGCTTTTCGTCACATGACGGTAGATCGCCGGGTCGATGTGCACGCCGTCGGTGATGACCTCGACGGTCACCCGGGCGTCCTCCAGCAGCGCGACGACCGGACCCGGCTCTCGCCGGTCGATCGGGCGCATCGCGTTGAACAGATGGGTGCCGACGGTGGCACCCCTGTCGATGGCCGACCGGGTCTGCGCGTAGGTGGCCTCGGTGTGACCGACGGCGGCCACCACACCGGCAGCGGCGAGCTGCCCGATGGCCGCCAATACGCCGGGGCGCTCCGGAGCCAGCGTCACCATCCGGATGGCGCCGTCGCCGGCGGTGAGCACCCGACCGATCTCGGCGGGATCAGGGTCGCGCATCAGGGCCGGCTGGTGCGCCCCGCAGCGGTGCACCGAGAGCCACGGCCCTTCCAGGTGAACGCCGGCCAGCACTCCGGCGCGCACGTCGGCGGCCAAACTGCGTACCTGCACCAGCAATTCGTCGGGTGCGGCGGTGACCAGGGACGCGATCAGTGTGGTGGTGCCGTGCCGACGGTGCAACGCAGCGGCCGTCGCCGTCTCCCGCGCCGAGGCGGCCGAGAAGTTCGCGCCTCCCCCGCCGTGCACGTGGGTGTCGACGAAACCTGGCACCACGGTGGCCGCACCGAGATCGTGATCCACCGGGCCGGGCGGCGCCCCGGCGCCGACCGCGCGGATAGTCGTGCCCGCGATGTCAATCCAGCCGGGCCGCAACAGTTCTGCGCCGGTTATCAGGGTGTCGGCGGCCAGCAGCACTCAGTAGCCCTGCCAGTCGGGTTTGGACCGGTGGGTCTCGCGGTAGTAGTCGGCGAGTTGCAGCCGACGGGCGGCGGCATCGTCGAGCAGCACCGTCACGTGCGGATGATGCTGCAACACCGACCCCGGCCACATGGCGCTCACCGCTCCCTCGACGAGGTGGTGGATGGCCTCGGCCTTCTGGCTGCCGGTGGCCACCAGGATCACGTGCCGGGAGTCCAGGATGGTGGCCAGCCCCTGAGTGAGACAGTGCGTGGGCACCGCGGCGATATCGCCGTCGAAGAACCGGGCATTGTCCGTACGAGTCTGCACGGTAAGGGTTTTGATGCGGGTGCGCGACGCCAGCGAGGATCCGGGCTCGTTGAAACCGATGTGCCCATCGGTACCGATTCCCAGGATCTGCAGGTCGACGCCGCCGGCCGCGCGGATGGCGTCCTCGTAGGACGCGCAGGCCGCCGGGATGTCATCGGCCAGCCCGTCGGGGCCCTGCACCGCGCCGGGCGCGAAGTCGACCCGGGAGACGAACACGCTGTCGATCACGTTGCCGTACCGCTCGGGGTGCTCGGCGGGCAAGCCGACGTACTCGTCGAGGGTGAATCCCCGGACCTGGCTGAACGAGATTTCCCCTGCCGCACAACGGGTCACGAGTTCGTCGTAGATCGCCAGCGGCGACGACCCGGTGGCCAGGCCCAGCACGGCGCCGGGCTTGCGATGCACCAGGGCACTGATCGCGTCGGCGGCCAGCGCGCCGATCTCGGGTGGGCCGGGAAGGATGACGACTTCCATCAGCGACTCGCCACGAACAGGTCCGCACCGGCTGTGATCGCTGCGCCGGCCATCGCCGACACCGAGATGTTGGCCGCTTCACGCTCGTCCATCACCACCACCGGCACGATCGGGTTGAGCCCCTGGGCGATGATCGCCGGAATGTCGTAGGTGATGATCACCTGGCCGGCGCTGACCTGCTCACCTTGCTGAAGGTGCGTGGTGAATCCCGCACCGTTCAGCGCGACGGTGTCCAGGCCCAGATGCACCAGTACACCCACATTGTCGACGGTCAGCACGATATACGCGTGCGGCATCAGCTTGAGCAGCTTGCCGCTGACCGGCGCGACGGCGTCCACCACCTCGTGCGGTGGGTCGATCGCGGCACCGAAACCGACCATGCCCCGGGAGAACACCGGATCGGGGACATCGCTGAGGGCGACCACGCGCCCGGCGACGGGGGCGAGAACTGAGGTGCTCATGGCTCAACACTACGAGCCTCGCCGAACACGGTCTTGGGCTTCACGGGTTCCGATTCAAGCTGCGCACAGCACGGGAGGGGTCCACGATGAGTGACATGACGAAAGCATCAGGCACGTCGGGTAAATCGGGATTGAACGTCCCGGGCTTCGCGCAACTGCAGCGGCTGGGCAAGAGCCTGATGCTGCCGATCGCGGTACTGCCGGCCGCGGGCATCCTGCTGCGACTCGGCCAGCCTGACCTGCTGGGCCGCATCGAGGCCCCGGTCATCGGGCCGTTCTTCCAGGCCATGAGCGCCGCCGGTGGCGCGCTGTTCGACAACCTCGCGCTGCTGTTCGCCGTCGGTGTGGCGATCGGCTTCGCGAAGAAGGCCGACGGCTCCACCGCACTGGCCGCGGTCGTCGGTTACCTGGTGATGGACAAGGTGTTCGAGACCATGTCGCCGTTCGTGCTCGAAGGTGTGCTCGACAAGGCCGGTGAGCAGGCGCAGATCAACTACAGCGTGTTCGGCGGTATCGTCATCGGACTACTGACCGCCTGGCTGTTCGACAAGTACCACACCATCGAACTTCCTTCCTACCTTGGCTTTTTCGGCGGCCGGCGGTTCGTCCCGATCGTGGTGTCGCTGGCCAGCCTGTTCGTCTCATTCGGGATGAGCTACTTCTATCCGATCTTCGATGCCGGGCTGACCAGCCTCGGCCGGTTCATCGGCGGAGCCGGTGCGCTCGGCGCATTGGTGTATGGATTCGCCAACCGCATGCTGATACCGGTTGGGCTGCACCACATTCCGAACTCCTACATCTGGTTCCTCTACGGCGACTACGAGACTCCCGACGGTGTGGTGACCGGTGAGCTCACCCGGTTTGCCGCGGGCGATCCCACCGGCGGACATCTGACCGCGGGGTTCTATCCGATCCTGATGTTCGGCCTGCCCGCCGCCGCGCTGGCGATGATCCAGGTGGCCAACAAGAAACAGCGCAAGGTCGCGGTCGGCATCCTGTCCGCGGCGGCGCTGACGGCGTTCCTCACCGGTGTCACCGAGCCGCTCGAGTTCGCGTTCATGTTCGTGGCGTTCCCGCTCTACGTCATCCACGCGGTGCTGACCGGGCTGTCCCTGGCGATCGCCTATGTGCTCGATATCCATCTGGGCTTCTCGTTCTCGGCGGGCCTGATCGACCTGCTGCTCTACGGCGGAGCACCGGCTGCGAAGAACATCCCGCTGCTCGTCGGCATGGGTGTGGTGTTCTTCGTCATCTATTACCTGTTGTTCCGGTTCGCCATCACGAAGTGGAACCTGCGCACCCCCGGACGTGAACCCGAAACCGAGTTCGAGGCCGAGCAGGCCGCGAATCTCGGTGAGGTGGACGAATCGGCCACCACCACCACGCCGGCGCGTGCCGATACCAGGGCCGAACAGGTCATCGCCGCGTTCGGCGGCCGGGACAATCTCGTCAACGTGGACGCCTGCATCACCCGGCTGCGCATGGAGGTCACCGATCCGGCAAGGGTGGATCAGGCCAGGCTGAAGAGTCTCGGTGCGGCCGGTGTCATCGAGGTTGGCAACAACGTCCAGGCGGTGTTCGGCACCGCGGCCGAGGCGCTGAAGAACGACATCAAGGATGTGCTGTAGGGCTCAGCGCGCCCGTGGTTTCAGCGCGCCCGTGGTTTCAGCGCGCCCGTGGTTTCAGCGGCAATCGTCGGGGTGGCGTAGGACAGCGCCTGCCGATGCAGCGCTGGTGCTCTAAAGATCCGCGAAGCAGGAGTCGCTTTCCCCGCTGGGAATCGTCGCGTCGGTGCTGGAGAACTTACCGACCACACCGGTGTCGGTCACCTCGATGCTGTCGGCCTTGATACCGAGCGGGTAGTTGTCGTTGAGCTTGGTGGTCAGGTCGTTGAGTGCGGTCTGCACGGTGTCCTTGCCGAATGGCCCGGCGACGTCGAGCACGGCAAGTTCGAGGTTGCCGTCGGTGACGACGGGTTTCGCGGTGATGCTGGTGCCGCCGCTGGCCTCCAGGATGAGGGTGCCCGCCACCGCGTCGGTGCGCACATCTGTGACCAGGTTGCCGACGACCGGCAGGTTCTCGGCCACCGTCTCCTTGATGCCGTTGGCGGTCCACGCGAGTGTCGCCGTCACCGAGCCGATGCTGCCCTTGGAGTCGGTGGCGTCCTGCAGCTTGATATCGCTGAGGGTGACGTCGGCCGTCATGCCCTTGGCTTCCTGGAGCTGGTTGCCCGCGGTGATGACCGAGATGTCGGTGTAGCGGTCGGTGAGGTACTGCCACAGGAAGGGCGGCGTCACCGCGTAGGAGACGTCGGCCTTGTCCTCCACCAGACAGTCGGTGATGCCGGCCAGGACGTTGCCTGCGCGGTGCCGGGCGTACAGCTCCGCCCCGGCGACGATGCCGACCAGCGCCGACACCACGATGACGGCGGCCAGGACGATGCTCTGCCGATTGCGTTTGGCCGGAGGTGGTGGCGGCTGCATTCCCGGCGGCCGCAGCGGCGGGGCCGGGATCGGCGGCGGGGGTAACCGGATCTGCTGGGTGGCCGGGTCGGGCACGCGCATCTGCTGGGTGGCGGGATCGGGCACCCGGATCTGCTGGGTGGCGGGATCGGGCACCCGGATCTTCTGGGTGGGCGGCTCGGGCCGCGGTATGCGCTGCGTCGGCACGTCTGGCCGGGGTGGCCTGGGTAGCCGTCGGGTCACCGGATCGCGCGGTGGTTCGGGCGGCAGTGTCGACATCATTCGATTCTGCCCCAACGCCGGCGGCGGGAAACCGAAGTTTCCCGCCGCCGGTCTGTGGGGTTACCGCTCGTTCTGCTGCAACGGGGTAGGGCCGCAGGTATGTCGCCGCTGGCGACGCGCCCGCAGGTACTTATCCAGTGCATCGACGCCCAACAGGATCGGAGCCGCGACGAGGGCGACAACCCAGCCCCACAGGGGTGGATTCCACTGGCCGAGCAACCGCGCGATGGGTGGCACCCACAGTTCCAGGAGGGAGAAGGTCAGCCCGATCAGCGCTGCTGGCACCAAGAGTCGGTTGGTACACCAGCCCAGCGCGCCGGGCCAGCGGGAGGAGGACCGGCAGGCGAACACGTTCGCCGTCTGGGCTAAGACGACGGTGATGAATGCCGCGCCGGAGGCCTTCGCCAGGTCATGCCCGAGGGGGAAAGGGTCTGTGGGACGCCAGCCGAGCGCTAGCAGTGAGATTACGAAGGCGGTGAGAGACAGCGCGGCCTCGAGCGGCCCGAGCAAGCCGAAGGCTCGCCGCAGCACGGTGCGATTCATCAGCCGACCGCGAACGGGTGGCCCCTCGAGCAGGTGCCTGGCGGGCGGCTCGGCGCCGAGCGCGACCGCGGACAGGGTGTCGGTGCCCAGGTCGAGTGCGAGGATTTGCAGAACGCCGAGCGCGAGGGGAAACTGGCCGCCCGAGAGCGCCCAGACCAGGAAGGGTGCGAGCTCGGCGACATTGTCGGTCAGGTGATAGGTCAGGAATCGACGGACGTTGACGAAAGTTGCGCGGCCCTGCTCGATGCCGGCGAGGATGCCGGCGAAGGAGTCGTCGAGGAGCACCAGGTCGGCCGCTTCGCGCGCGACGTCGGTGCCGGATTTGCCCATGGCCACGCCGATGTTGGCTTCGTGCAGCGCCGGCGCGTCGTTGACCCCGTCGCCCGTCATCGCCACCACGTGGCCCCGCGAGCGAAGCGCACGGGCGATGCGCAGTTTGTCTTCGGGAGAGACCCGGGCGATGACCACGCCGTCGTGGTCGATCAAGGCGGCGAGCTGCTGGTCGTCCTCGGGGAGGTCCGTCCCGCATAGCACCGGTGCATCGGCGGCCCGAAGGCCTATTTCGTTGGCGATGGCTGTGGCGGTGGCCGGATGATCACCGGTCACCATCGCCACTTTCACCCCGGCCCTGCGGCAGGAGTCGAGCGATTCGGAGATGTCGTCACGCGGCGGGTCCTCGAGCGCCACGAGGCCGAGCAGTCGCAACCCACGGTCGCACTCCTGCTGGTCCCGGGGCGTACGGCCGTTCCTCGGGCTCGCGGCGATGGCGAGTAGTCGCAATCCACGGGCGGTAAGGATGTCCATCGCCTGGCGTGCCGCCGGGTCATCACCGCAGAGCGGAAGCACCGCGTCCGGCGCTCCCTTCACCACGATCTCGTCGGCCAGCACCACTGCCATGCGACGCAGCCGGGGATCGAACGGGAATCGCAGTTTTGCCGAACCGGTACGTCGGTCCTCGACGGTGTCGATGCTCAGCCGCCGGGCGAGGGTGTCCAGGGCGGCCTCCATGGGGTCACCATGGGCTCGCCACTGCCCGTCCACCTCTTCGGCGTACCCGGTGGAGCAGCGTTGCCCGGCCAGGGCGAGCTGGCGAACGGGCCCCTCAGCGGCGGGGGAGGACCACGCGAGTCGGGCCGTCGGGCCGTAGCCGGCGCCGTCGATCGTCAGTGAGCCGGCGGTCGTCCAGGCTTCGACCACCGTCATCTGGTTGCTGGTGAGGGTTCCAGTCTTGTCGGTGCAGATAAATGTCGTGGAGCCGAGCGTCTCGACGGCCTCGAGGTTGCGGACCAGGATGTTGCGCTTCGCCATCTGCTCCGAGCCCCAGGCGAGGGAAAGCGTCACGGTGGGCAACAGCGCCTCGGGAACCAGGGCCACGGTGACACCGATGGCGAAGACGAAAGCCTGCTCGATCGGATTGCCCACGAGCACCGAGACGAGCAGGAACAGGAGGCCCACGCCGATCGCGATCGCCGCAATGAGCCGCACGACGCCGCGCAACCCGCGAGTCAACGGAGTGTCCGGTTTGGCGGTCATCGTCGTCAGCCTGGTGATGCCGGCCAGGCGTGTCTGTTGCCCGATCGCGGTGACCAAGGCCCGCGAGTCGCCCTCCAAGACGAAGGTGCCCGCGAAGAGCGCATCGCCTTCGGCGACGGAGCCGGCCTCGCTCTCGCCGGTGAGCATCGAGGAGTCGACGAGCAACCGGTTCTGGCTGAGCACCACGGCGTCGGCGGGCACCCGGTCACCGCTTTCGAGGAGCACGACGTCGTCGATAACGACGTCTTCGGCCTCGATGATCTGCCGACGGTCGTCGCGCCATACCGTGACGCGGGTCGGCAGCATCTCCTGGAGTCGATCGGCGGCCCGGTCGGCCCGCGCTTGCTGGATCAACGAGAAGACCCCGTTGAGCACGATCACCGCAATGACCGCGGCACTGAGTTGAGGAAGCCTGGCCAGGAAGGCGAGGGCTGCAGACGCCCACAGCAGCAGGGCGAAAAAGTGTGTCAGCTCCCCGAGCAGGCGCCGGGCGGTGGACGGCCGCCTCGCCGCGGGCAGCTTGTTGGGACCACCCTGGGTGCGCCGCTCGGCGGCCTCCGCGGCCGAAAGCCCGGGCGTCATGACGTCGGTCACGGCTCTCCTCTCGGCCGAGTTGCAACGCGCGATGTCGTGGACCCGATGCCAAGTGCTCTGACCTGGATCCGCGAACAAGCGTGTGACGGGCGCCTGAAACTGACGATGGATGCCGTTGCGGCCCGGGACAATTCGCTTGTCTATGACGGATTGTCGCGGTGACGCAGAGAGGCACCCATCTGGTGAGCAGAATACGCTAAGGAAAGGGGGCGGAGAAGCGTTGGCAGGGGCGTGTTCGTATCGGCCACTCGGATCCGTCGGTGACCGGCAACGCGGGAATGGTCGCGGTCAAACCATCGACATGGACACCACCGATGTGGAGGTCTACGGCCGACAATGATTCGGTGTTGGATGAAGGCATGAGTAAGCCCGACATCGTCATCCTGATGACCGACGAGGAACGCGCGGTGCCGGCCTATGAATCGCAGGAGGTGCTGGCTTGGCGGCAGCGGACGCTGAGCGGGCGGCGCTGGTTCGACGAGCACGGCGTCAGCTTCACCCGGCATTACACCGGATCGCTGGCCTGCGTGCCGAGCCGGCCCACGCTGCTCACCGGCCAGTACCCGGATCTGCACGGGGTCACCCAGACCGACGGCCTGGGCAAGCGCTATGACGACTCGCGGTTGCGGTGGCTGCGTCGCGGTGAGGTCCCGACCCTCGGAAACTGGTTCCGCGCAGCCGGATACGACACCCACTACGACGGCAAGTGGCATATCTCGCACGCCGATCTGGAAGATCCGGCAACCGGGAAGATCCTGGCCACCAATGACGATAAGGGCGTGGTCGACGCCACGGCCGTGCAGGCCTACCTGGATGCCGATCCCTTGCAGCCCTACGGCTTCTCCGGCTGGGTGGGCCCCGAGCCGCACGGAGCGGCCATGGCCAACAGCGGTTTTCGGCGTGATCCGCTGTTCGCCGACCGGGTCGTGGCGTGGCTCGAAGACCGTTACGCCCGGCGGCGCGCCGGAGATGCCGAGGCGCTGCGGCCGTTCCTGTTGGTGGCCAGTTTCGTCAATCCCCATGACATCGTGTTGTTTCCGGCGTGGTCGCGGCGCAGCCCCTTGTCGGCGTCACCGTTGGATCCCCCGCACGTCCCGGCCGCACCCACCGCGGATGAGGACCTGCACAGCAAGCCTGCGGCGCAGGCCGCGTTCCGCGATGCCTACTACTCCGGGTACGGCCCGGCCGCGGCGGTCGCCCGGACGTATCGCCGCAAGGCGCAGGAGTATCGCGACCTGTACTACCGACTGCACGCCGAGGTGGACGGCCCGCTGGACCGGGTGCGCCGCGCCGTCACGGACGGTTCGCAGGAGGCGGTGCTGGTGCGCACGTCCGATCACGGCGAGCTGCTCGGTGCGCACGGCGGGCTGCACCAGAAGTGGTTCAACCTGTACGACGAGGCGACGCGGGTGCCGTTCGTCATCGCGCGTATCGGGGCTCAGGCCACCGCGGCGCGCACGGTGACCGCACCCACCTCGCATGTGGATCTGGTGCCGACACTGCTCGGTGCGGCCGGCGTGGACGTGCCGGCGGTCGCCGCGGAGCTTGCGTCGACGTTCAGTGAGGTGCATCCACTGCCCGGCCGGGATCTGATGCCGGTGGTCGACGGCGCAGCAGCCGACGAGAGCCGGGCGGTGTACTTGCTGACCCGCGACAATGTGCTCGAAGGTGACACCGGCGCGTCGGGCCTTGCGCGTCAGCTGGGCCGTGATGTGAATCCGCCTGCACCGCTGCGGATCCGGGTGCCGGAGCAGGTCGCCGCCAACTTCGAGGGTTTGGTGGTGCGGGTCGATGATCGGCTGTGGAAGCTGGTGCGCACCTTCGACGATCCGGGCACCTGGACCGAACCGGGTGTGCGGCAGCTCGCCTACACCGGCCGCGGGGCGCAGCGGTATCGAAGCGATGTGCTCGATGATCAGTGGGAGCTCTACGACCTGACCGCCGATCCTTCCGAGGCCGTCAACCGCTGGGACGACCCGTCGCTGCACGAGGTGCGGGCGCTGCTGCGGACCCAGCTCAAGCAGGTGCGGGCCGATGCGGTGCCGGAGCGCAACAACCCGTGGCCCTACGTGCGACGGCAGCCACCCGCGGCCTCAGACGGGCTGCTCAGGCGCGTACTGGACCGGTTCGGCCGCTGACGCCATCCGCGAGATTGCAGTTATCGGAGTCGCTACTCGCACCTTCCCTCGATAACTGCAATCTGGCGGCGGGCCCGCTCACGGTACCGTGACCCATGTGAACGAAGCATTTGACGCGCTCTCGACGATGCTCGCCGAAGACGGTCCCCTGTCAGAGGATGAGATCGCGGTTCGACTGCGGGCAGGTGGGGTGGGCGACGCCGAGTCGGTCATCTGGAACGCGCTCCATTTGATGAACTGTCCGGCAGCTCAATTGGTTGACGGCCGCTGGATCTGGCTGCCGACCATGGCGGCCGGCCGGGTCTTCACGCATCGTCTCAGCCACGACGAGGTGGCCCGCGACATACTCACCGTGTCTCCGGACTTCAACCCGATCATTGAACTGTTCGAATTTGAGCCGCACAATCATTTCGCGGACGGGTCACAGACGATGGTTCTGATCGCCGGCTTCGACGATGAGATTCTCGAAGAGCGAGGTGTTCCTGACGAGTCGGTTCCCGAGGGTGGGATCTTGGCGTTGCCGGCCGGAACCCTGCGCGATCTGGGTGCCTCAACCGGCGACCTGGTCGGGATTCGGTTTGGCCCGCAGGGGTTTGTCATCGATGTTGTGACAGCAACCGCCGACGCACCGTTGGGGGCAATGCTGACAGCACAATTGAATCCCGACCAGCCAGTCCACGTCGACGCGGCGGTGTGGACATTGTGTTTGAACGATCCGCAGCTGTTCACCGCACCGACGCCGCCACTGTCGGAGATCATCGACAGCGCCGACCTGATCAGTCAACAAGATCTGCTGGCGCCCAGCGGATTCGATTTCGGCCGTTGGCGATTCGAGCTTCAGTGTGCATCGCTGGCGCAACGCCACGACATCGAGCCCGACGAGGCGATGGCGATATGGGTGTTGGTCGAGCAGTGCGAGCAGATGGCGGAGCTACTCGCGCACGCCGACTCCGATGACATCCCGGAACAACCAGGCGCGCCAATCGCTGCAGACATCCCTGTCGACGAGATGATGGCCGACGTTGGTGCAGTGCTCGCCGACCCATACCTTGCACGGACTCTGGTGGAGGAGACCCTCGGCAGAGCAGTGCACCCGGCCGCCCTCGGCCTGCTCGCCGAGACGCTGGAAGCCAAAGTCCCGCGTGCCGCGCGGGTCGCCTGTCGATGGCTACGTGCCGTCGCCCTGGAACGGATCGGCGCGGTCGAGGATGCCGAACGTGAATTCCTGGCAGCGGAGGCCATGGACATCGGCTGGCCGCTCACCCTGCTGGACCTCGCGCGCTTCGCCTCCGACCGCGGCGATGCCGAACGTGGCCTCGCGCTCCTTCGCCGCGCCGGCGCTGTTCCGGAACACCCCTTGATCGGCCTCTTGGAAGCTGTTCGTCCGCAGGCCCGCACGGACCTCGGCCGCAACGAACCGTGCTGGTGCGGGTCTGGCCGCAAGTACAAGAAATGCCATCTGGGCAACGAGCAGCTCCCGCTGTCCGAGCGCTTGGTGTGGCTATATATGAAGGCCAGCCAGCATGTGCTGCTGACCGACTGGAACGAGCTGCTCGACGAAGTCGCGCTCGAACGCCCCTACGACGTCGATCCCGACAGCGCAGATCCGCTGGCGATGGATGCAGTGCTGTTCGAAGGCGGGGCGTTCGCCGACTTCTTGGAGAGTCGGGGTTACCTGCTGCCCGACGACGAGCGCCTGTTGGCCGAGCAGTGGTTGCTCGTGGACCGGTCAGTATTCGAGATCGAGGAGTCGCGCCCGGGCGACGGCGTGACCCTGCGCGATCTGCGCACCGGCGACACACACGCGGTACACGACAGAATCGCCAGCCGACAGCTCAAGCCCGGGCATCTGGTCTGCACGCGGGTGCTGCCGGTCGGCGAGATGCTGCGATTCGTCAGTGCTCTGGAGCCGGTCGCGCTGCACGAGCGCGACGACCTGATATCCCTGCTCGATGCTGGACCCGAACCGGCGGAGTTGGTGGCGTTCCTGAGTCAACGCTTTGCGCCACTGACGTTGACCAACACCGAGGGCCACCTTGTGGTGATCTGCGAAGCGCTCGTGCGGATCACCGATCCTGATCGGCTGCGGAATGCGCTCGATGCACAGTATGACCGCAGCGGACCCGCCGAGCACTGGATCGAACACGTGACAGTGCATGGCATGCAACAGGTTCGGTCGTCGTTTGACCTGGACGGCGACACCTTGCGGGTGAGCACCAACAGCAACGAACGTATGGACGATGCACTGGCTGCGTTGTCCCGTCTGGATCCCACGATGACCATCGTCGACGATGAGCGGCTACCGGCCAGCGATGTCCGAGAGATGGCCACGCAGGAGCCGTTCGGCGAGGACGACTTCGACCACGGTGATCCGGCGATCCTTGCACTGCTCGACGAACAGGTTCGCGCCTACGAGGCCAATTGGATCGATCAGCCGATCCCCGCACTGCACGGCGTCACACCGCGTCAAGCTGCCGACGACCCGACCCGTCGCGGTGACCTCATCAAGCTGCTGAACAGTTTCCCGACCGACATCCGCGGTGGCATGGATGTCACCCGATTGCGTGCTGCGCTTGGCCTGACGCAATAGCCCTACTACTTCCGTATCTGAAACCGATGATCCGCGGCCCCCTACCAGGCGACCATCGTCCCGCGTATCGCCGGACATCTGGCGCGAGATCGCCAAGTGGGAGACCGTGAGCGCCGGAACGGACCCGTGGTCCGGCGATTATCGGTTTACCCTCCTGGGCAATATCATCGACGGTGAGATGACCGAGAACACCCTGACCACTGCCGACATCCGCTCAGCCGCCCGGATCACCGCAGAGGCGAGCCGGCGCCGCACGTTCGCCGTGATCAGCCACCCCGACGCGGGTAAATCGACGCTGACCGAGGCGCTGGCGCTGCACGCGCGGGTCATCACCGAGGCCGGCGCCATCCACGGCAAGGCCGGTCGTCGGTCCACCGTGTCGGACTGGATGGAGATGGAGAAAGCCCGCGGCATCTCGATCACCTCGACCGCGCTGCAGTTCCCCTACCGCGACTGCGTCATCAACCTGCTCGATACCCCGGGGCACGCCGACTTCTCCGAGGACACCTACCGCGTGCTGACGGCCGTCGACGCCGCGGTGATGCTCATCGACGCCGCGAAAGGCCTTGAGCCGCAGACACTGAAGCTGTTCCAGGTGTGTAAGCACCGGGGCATTCCGATCATCACCGTGATCAACAAATGGGACCGTCCGGGCCGCTACGCCCTGGAGCTGATGGACGAGATCCACGAACGGATCGGGCTGCGCACCACTGCCCTGACCTGGCCCGTCGGCATCGCCGGCGACTTCCAGGGCGTGCTGGACCGGCGCAGCGGCAACTACATCAAGTTCACCCGCACCGCCGGTGGCGCCACCGCCGCACCCGAGGAGCACATCCCGGCCGACGCCGCCCATGCTGCGGCGGGCACCGACTGGGACACCGCCGTCGAGGAATCCGAGCTGCTGAGCATGGACGGCTCCGACTACGACCCCGACACCTTCCTGGCCGGGGAGTCCTCGCCGGTGCTGTTCACCTCCGCGGCGCTGAACTTCGGGGTGAATCAGCTGCTCGACGTGCTCGTCGGGCTGGCGCCCTCACCCACCGGCGCGGTCGACGTCGACGGCGTGCGGCGTACCCCCGAGTCGCCGTTCAGCGCGTTCGTGTTCAAGGTGCAGGCCGGCATGGATTCCTCGCACCGCGACCGCATCGCCTACGCGCGGGTGGTATCGGGGACCTTCGAGCGCGGTGATGTGCTCACCCACGCCGGGACCGGCAAGCCGTTCGTCACCAAGTACGCGCAGTCGGTGTTCGGCCAGCAGCGCACCACGCTCGACGATGCCTGGCCCGGCGACGTGATCGGGCTGGCCAACGCCGCCGCTTTGCGCCCCGGCGACACGCTGTATCGCGATGTGCCCGTGTCGTTTCCGCCGATCCCGAGCTTCTCCCCCGAGCATTTCGCGGTGGCCCGTGGCACCGATCCGAGCAAACACAAGCAGTTCCGCCGCGGTATCGAGCAGCTCGACCAGGAGGGCGTGGTGCAGGTGCTGCGTTCGGATCGCCGTGGCGAGCAGGCCCCGGTGTTCGCCGCCGTCGGGCCGATGCAGTTCGAGGTGGCCGCGCACCGGATGGCCTCCGAGATCGGCGCACCGATCGTGATGGAATCGCTGCCGTATCAAATCGCGCGGGTCGTCGACCCGGAGGACGCGGAGTTCATGAACAAGCAGGTGTCCGCGGAGGTGCTGACCCGCACCGACGGGGTGCTGTTGGTGTTGTTCTCCACACCGTGGCGGCTGCAGGGATTCGAGCGGGACAACCCGAACATCAAGCTGCGGTCGCTGGTGGCTGCGGCGGACGGGTAGCGGCGAAGCCGGCCAGCGTTTCTGCGATGTAGCGCAGGCTGCATTCGGCCGTTGCCACCTCGTTCATCAGATCCTCGGCGCGGTCGACATCAAAGTCAGCCGCCAATTCAAAACCGTTGATGATCAAGAAGGTCCACGCCGCCGCCCAAGCGGTTCGCTTGTTCCCGTCGACCAGCGCGTGGTTTCGCGCCGGCAATTGCAGAAGCGCCGCGGCCTTGTCGAGTAGGTCCGGGTACGCGTCGACTCCGAAAACGGTGGCTCGGGGACGAGCTATTGCGGCGTCGAGCAACCCGTAATCACGGACCTTCAGCTCTCCACCGAACGCGATCGAGCCCGCCGTGAGGACGTCTTCGCGGTCCAGGTAGTCCGTCATGCCAAACGACGGTTGAGCTCAGCTGAACGCTCAGCCACTACGCGCGCTGCTTCCGCGACCCGGCGCTTGTGCATGCTGGCGCGGTCCATCACAGCCGCGTGCACGAACTTCTTCAACGACAAGTCATCCGCTCGGGCAGCGGCACGGATCTGCTCCATCTCGGCATCATCGAATTCCACGTTCAGCGAAGGCACGTTCCGACCATACCCGATTTGGTACCAAATTCGGTACCGGCCGGTCCGTGTCAGTCTGGGACTGGTGCGGCGTGTGTGCCGACGGCGTTCAGACGAGCTGTTCACGGAGCGTCTCATCGGAAGCGACGGCTGAACAACAGTTTTCACATCAGTACCGTGCCAGAAGGTACAACGGGTTCGGGAACGTAGTACTACCCGCAGTACTACCAAAAATCGAGTACTACCGGTAGTACTACGTTGCCGGCTGCGTTGTCTCCGGCTGCGTTGTCTCCGGCTGCGTTGTCTCCGGCTGCGT
>WOYS01000096.1:14669-15241 GCA_011620645.1 Mycobacterium sp. | reverse complement strand
CCGCCGCCGTCGACGACCGCGCCCACTGGAACCGCGCCACCACCTGCGGCGCCACCGCCACCCGCGCCTGCCCCACCAGCACCGCCGCCGGCAGCACCACCGCCACCGCCACCACCTGCGGCGCTTGCTCCACCAGCGCTTCCGGCCCCACCTGCTCCAACACCGGCGTCACCACCACCGATTGCCGCGGCGGGGACCGCAGCCTCGCCGCCGCCGATCACAGGTGCTGCCGCCGCTGGCACTGCCGCGGCGCCGTCGATGACCGTGGCCGCCGGGACTGCTCCCTCGCCAGCGGCCGGGGCGACAGCAGCGGCATCCACGAGCGGGCCTGCGGGCGGACCGACAGGCCCGACATTCGCGGCCGCAGGATGGATCACCTCTCCGCCGGGTAGACCGCCACCTTCTCCACCGCCGGGCACACCGCCCCCGCCGGGAGCACCACCGCCGGCACCGCCCTGTCCGACGTGCGCAGCTGCATCCACGATGGACGCACCCTCACCGCCCCCGCCGGGAATCGGCGCGCCTGCAGTCTCCACCACTCCGGCCGGAGGGCCGCCTAACGCGCCCGGCCC
>WOYS01000096.1:0-14569 GCA_011620645.1 Mycobacterium sp. | reverse complement strand
ACCCGCAGGCGCTCCACCTACGACGGGCACACCAGCTCCAACAGGTGCCCCGGCGACGGGCGCACCGCCCCCACCGGGAATCCGCGCGCCTGCAGTCTCCACCACTCCGGCCGGAGGGCCGCCTAACGCGCCCGGCCCGCCCGCAGCGAGCGGTGCACCTCCACCCGCAGGCGCTCCACCTACGACGGGCACACCAGCTCCAACAGGTGCCCCGGCGCCAGCGGCCGTGGCAGGCGGAATGACGGCAGGACCGCCACCAGCGCCGGTGAACGGGGCGGCGATGCCCTGCAGGGACTGCCCGACATCAGGCGGGGACGCAGCGAGCTGCTGCACCATGCCGACACACGGCACACCGCCGGCACTCGACTGAAACGCCGGTTGCGCCTCGGCCACCGCACTCGGCAGCAGCGGCGGCGTGCACAATGCCGCCGCCGCAAAAATGCTGACAGCCAGACGATTTGACTTACTCACCATGTCATCCCCAAGCGCTATGAATTGACCTCGCAGTCAGGAACGAAGGTAAATGACGTGGGTGCAACTCCCTGCGCGACGGATCGGGGGGTTACCGTTCCGATGCCAAGGAGATCCGGGGCTGTGACAGAACGGGGCGAAATACCAGGTTCGAGCCGCCTGATCAGGCATCAGAGCGCATCCTCGACCTCCGGAATCGGGTGTGCCGACCGACCCGTAGCCTGATGCCATGTCCGACCTCGTTCTCGTCGACGTCACCGATCACGTCGCCACCATCACCGTCAACGATCCCGACAGGCGTAACGCGGTGACCGCCGAGATCTCGGCCGCCCTGCGCGCCGCGGTCGAATCCGCCGAAGCCAACCCCGACGTCCATGCCGTCGTGCTGACCGGAGCCGGCAAGGCGTTCTGTGCGGGCGCCGACCTGACGGCACTTGGTGAAGCCTCCGAGGACGGACTGCGCGTCATCTATGACGGCTTCTTGGCCGTGGCGAACTGCACCCTTCCGACGATCGCCGCCGTCAATGGTGTGGCAGTCGGTGCGGGACTCAATCTCGCGCTCGCCGCGGACGTCCGAATCGCCGGGCCCGCAGCGCTTTTCGACCCGCGATTCCAGAAGCTCGGCATCCATCCCGGGGGCGGTGCGACCTGGATGCTGCAGCGCGGCGTCGGGCCCCAAGTTGCCCGCGCGGCACTGCTGTTCGGGAAGTGTTTCGATGCGGCCGAGGCGGTGCGCTACGGGCTGGCACTCGAGGTCGCCGACGATCCCGTCGCCGCGGCACAACAACTCGCCGCCGGCCCGGCCGCCGCGCCGCGGGACGTGGTGATCGCCACCAAGGCTTCGATGCGGGCGACCGCCAACCCGGGCTTCATCGACACCGCACAACACGCGATCGCGGTCGATGTCGAGATCACCCCGCAGGCACGATCGATCGAATCACCGGAGTTCCAGCGCCGGTTGGCCTCCGCCAAGAAGAGCTGACGGTTCGGTGCGTTCACGCGCACTGAGCGAACGTGAGCGCTCCGAAGTCGCAGGTGGGCAAGGCTACAGATCGGCCAGCGCCAACTCGGGCGTCTCGATCAGCTGACGCAGGTCACCCAGGAACGCCGCGACCTGCGCGCCATCGGCAATCCGATGGTCGAAGACACACGTCAGCGACATCGTCGGACGCGCCACCACCGCATCATCGATCACCACTGCCCGGGGTTTGAGTGACCCCATGCCCAGGATCGCCGCCTCCGGGGAATTGATGACCGGCACCCCGCCATCGAGACCGAGCGCACCGAAATTGGACACGGTGAACGTCGAACCCATCAGCTCCGTCGGACGAAGCTCGCCGCCGCGCGCACCCTCGATCAACCGGCGCACCTCCGTATCGAGCTCACGGGTGCTGCGCCGCTGCGCATCGGAGACCACCGGCACCAGCAGACCGCGCGGGGTGGCGACTCCGACTCCCAGGTGCACGGCCGAATGCGCGTGTATGCGGGGACCGTCGGCGGTGTCCACCCACGTCGAGTTCAGCAGTGGGTGACGTTGCAGCGCGACGGTCAGCAGTCGCAGGGTCAGCACGAACGGCGTGATCTGCAGTAGCTCCCGCAGCCTCAGCAACGCCGCACAATCCACCTGCACGCCGGCGTGCGCATCAGGGATCTCTTTACGGGACAATGCCATTCGCTTGGCCATCTCGGCCTGCACGCCCGACAGCGCCCGCATGTCCGGGGTGGCTGACGCGGCCAGCACATCATCGCGGGTAACGATGCGGTCCGGGCCCGAGGGCGCCACCGCGGTGAGGTCCACTTCCAGTTCGCGGGCCAGCTTGCGCACCGGTGGCTTGGCCCGCGCGCGACGCGAGGTGTCCATCCGGTCATCGGTGCCATAGCCGACCAGAACCGACTTCTGCGCCTGCCCGGCGATGCGCACCAGGACCGCGCCGACTGCCAGCGTGTCACCCTCGCGTCCGCCGAGTTCTGCGACGCGCCCCACGTACGGGCTCGGTATCTCCACTTCGGCCTTGTTGGTCTCCAAGGTGCACAGCGTCTGGTTCAGAGTTACCTCATCGCCCACGGCGACCGACCATCCGGTGATGGTGGCTTCCTCGAGGCCTTCGCCGAGATCGGGGACCCGGAAGTCGAATAGCTCCGTCATTGCCCCATCGCTTTCTCCACACAGTCCAGCAGTCGGTCAACGCCGGGAAGCCAGATCTTCTCCAACCGCGCCGGCGGATAGGGCGTGTCGAACCCGGTGACACGCAACACCGGCGCTTCCAGGTCGTAGAAGAGCTCCTCGGAGATCCGCGCCGCCAACTCGGCACCAAAGCCCAGGGTGCGCGGACCTTCATGCATCACCACACATCTGCCGGTGCGGCGCACCGAGTCGGCGATCGTGTCGAAATCCAGCGGGTTCAGCGACCGCAGGTCGATCACCTCAAGACCCCAGCCGTG
Source organism: Mycobacterium sp. (assembly GCA_011620645.1). GTDB lineage: Bacteria > Actinomycetota > Actinomycetes > Mycobacteriales > Mycobacteriaceae > Mycobacterium. The sequence continues at coordinate 11,656 of WOYS01000096.1, read as the reverse complement.
CTGCTCGGCCGCCAGCTCCGCAGCGCTCAGCGCGGTGTCCACCAGACCGCCATACGTGAGCACGCTGACATCGGATCCCCTGCGCGCCAATGATGCTCGACAGAACGGCAGCACCGGCGCCTCGGTGTCGACGGTGCCGTGCGTCCAGTAGCGTCGTTTGGGTTCCAGATAGATCACCGGGTCCCGACAGGTGATCGCCTGTCGCAGCAGCCAGTACGCGTCCGACGGGGTGGATGGCGACACCACCTTCAACCCAGCGGTGTGCAACCAGTAGCTCTCCGTGGATTCCGAATGGTGTTCCACCGCACCGATACCGCCAAAGGATGGGATCCGAACCGTCACCGGCATGTCGATATCACCGTGAGTGCGCATCCGGTACTTCGCCAAGTGGCTGACCATCTGATCGAAGGCGGGGGCCGAGAAACCGTCGAACTGGATCTCGGGCACCGGAACGAATCCGCGCACCGCCATCCCTATCGCGATGCCGATGATGGCCGATTCAGCCAGCGGAGTGTCGAAACACCGCTGAGATCCAAAGCTTTCGGCCAGTCCGTCGGTCACCCGGAACACACCACCCAGCGTCGCGACATCCTCTCCGAACACCAGTACGCGATCATCAGCTGCCATCGCATCGAAGAGAGCCTGCGTGATGGCCTGGGCCATCGTCATTGTCAGCAGGGAGGGACGGGGTTCGGGCAGATCGTCGCCGTGCATCGCGGACCGTTCGATGATCTGGGTCATGGCCTCAGCCCTTCCCGAGCTCGACGAGCAATTGGTCGCGCTGCCTTGCCAACTCCGGGGTGATCTCCTGATAGACGGTGCCGAACACATCGGCGATGTCCATATCGGGCGCGCCGACGATCGCGTCGCGCAACTCGCCGCGCACCCTTTTCGCGCGGGTGGCGACCCGCTCGGACAGCCGCTCTGTCAGCACCCCCGCCGATTCCAGATAGGTTGCGTACCGGGCGATCGGGTCACGGGCGGCCCAGTGTACGACGTCCGTTTCCGATCGGTACCGGCTCGGATCATCAGAGGTGGTGTGCGGTCCCATCCGGTAGGTCAGCGCCTCGATGAACGTCGGTCCACCGCCCTCTCGGGCGCGCCGCGCGGCGTGTGCCGTCACCGCATAACAGGCCAGTACATCGTTACCGTCCACGCGAACCGCGGGCATGCCGTAGCCGGCGGCCCGGTGCGCCAACGACCGCGCCGCGTGCTGACGCTCGACCGGAACCGAGATCGCCCACTGGTTGTTCTGCACGAAGAACACGCACGGAACCTTGAACACCGCCGCCAGATTCAACGCTTCGTGGGCGTCACCCTCGGAGGTGGCGCCATCACCCATGAACGCCACCGTCACCGAGTCTTCGCCGAGGCGCTGTGCCGCCATCGCCGCACCGACCGCGTGCAGGCCATGCGCACCGATCTGGATGCAGATCGGTGCGCAACATTTCTCGGTGAACGACAACCCGCCATGCCAGGTGCCACGCCACACCGCGCCCATCTGCGCGGGAGCGATACCGCGGGTCAGGAACGCACCGAGTTCGCGGTACTGCGGGAACAGCCAATCGGTCTTCCACAGGCATCCCACCGCACCGACCTGGGCGGCCTCCTGCCCACGACAGGGTGCGTACAGGGCCAGCTCGCCCTGGCGCTGCAGATTGACGAACTCGGTGTCGAGTTCGCGGGTGAGGACCATCAGTTCGTAGAGCCAGCCCAGTGTTTCGGGCGGCAGGTCGCGGCGGTACCCGGTTTGGTCGCTCAGCGTCCCGTCGGGCCGCAGCAATTGCACCAGCCCGTCACCGACGCCATCGAACCCGTCATCGACGCCATCAAACACAGCCATACCGCCTCCTTTGAGGTGGCGGCATGTTCGGCCGCCAGTCCACGAGGTGCTCGGCACGGCTGCGGTCGGTGCGACCCCCTGGTCAGGGGCGCCAGCTAACTACCGGGGTGAGGCGCAAGCTGGACGATCCGCGCCGCCCGCCGCAGTACCGGGGCATCCACCATTATGCCCTCGAAAGCGAAAGCGCCCCGTCGGTCGGTCGCGGCGGCCAGCACGTGTCGCGCCCAGTCGACCTGCTCGGTTGACGGCGCGTAGCCGTCCCGGATGACGGTCACCTGGGTGGGATGCAGCGCGACCTTGATATCGAAGCCGACGGCAACGGCGTCGTCGGTCTCCCGGCGCAGCCCGTCGAGATCCTTGATATCGATGTACACGGAGTCCAGCGCCAGCTTGCCGTAGGCCTTGGCCGCCAGCAGGGACTGTGAACGGACGTGCAGAGCGACTCCGCGGTAGCTGCCGTCGGGAAAACGGTTGACGGTGCCACCCAGAGAACCGAACAGATCCTCTGCTCCCCACATCACGCCGATGGCGTTGGCCGCGGAGGCGCTCTCGCTGACCTTCAGCGCACCGAGGGACGTTTCGACGATGAGCACCACGTCCAGCGGCGCCAGGGCGGTGACCTCACCGGCGGCCTCACACTTGGGCAGCATGACGGTCCGGTAGTCGGTGCGCTGCAACGCTTCCAGATCCAGCCGCTGCTCCTCGGTGCCGTGCGGATTGATCCGGATCACGGTGCGGGCCGGGTCCAGCGTAGTGTTGACGATGGCTTCGCGGGCCGCGGGCTTGTCGCCGGCGCCGTCCTCCAGGTCCAAGATGACGATATCGGCCGCCGCAGCAGCCTTTTCGAACCGTTCCGGACGATCGGCCGGGCAGAAGATCCACGCCGGCCCGATGTTGTCGAGCGACACTAGTCCTCCTGAGGTCTCTTGCGCACCATGGTCTTTCGCGACGCCATCGCCACGACGTCACCGTGCTGGTTGCGGCCGGTATGAGCGAAGGTGACGATCCCTTCACCGGGCCGGCTCTTGGACTCCCGTTTGTCGATCACCTCGGACTCCGCGTACAGCGTGTCGCCGTGGAACAGCGGCTTGGGGAAGGCAATGTCGGAGAATCCGAGGTTGCCCACGACGGTGCCCTGGGTGAGCTGGGCGACCGATAGCCCAACCAGGGTCGACAGCGTGAACATCGAGTTGACCAGCCTCTGGTTGAACGGGGGCAGCGCATCGGAGAACGCCGCATCCAGGTGCAGTGCCTGGGTATTCATGGTCAACGTGGTGAACAGGACGTTGTCGGCCTCGGTGATGGTGCGGCCCGGCCGGTGCCGATACAGCACACCGGTCTCGAACTCTTCGAACCACAGGCCACGCTGCTCAACGATTCTTTTTTCGGTCACAATCCCAGCGCCCGCCCGATCAGCATCAACTGCACTTCGGTCGTCCCTTCGCCGATTTCGAGGATTTTCGAGTCCCGGTAGTGCCGGGCCACCGAATACTCGTTCATGAAGCCGTACCCGCCGAAGATCTGAGTGGCATCGCGCGAGTTGTCCATCGCGGCCTCGCTGGCCACCAGCTTGGCGACCGACGCGGCCTTCTTGAACGGCTTGCCCGCCAGCATCAGCGCGGCGGCGTCATAGTAGGCGGTGCGAGCCACGTGGGCGCGAGCCTCCATCCGGGCGATCTTGAAGGCAATGGCCTGATAGCTGCCGATGGCCGCTCCGAACGCCTCGCGCTCCCTGGCGTATTTCACGCTCTCATCGACACAACCCTGCGCCGCGCCGACCGACAGCGCGGCGATCGCGATGCGGCCCTCGTCGAGGATGCTCAGGAAGTTGGCGTAACCGCGGCCGCGCTCACCCAGCAGATTCTCCCGGGGTACGCGGACATCGTCGAAGCTCAGCGGGTGGGTGTCCGAGGCGTTCCAGCCGACCTTGTTGTAGGCGGGTTCGGCGGTGAAGCCATTGGTCGGCACCGGCACCAGGATGGCGGAGATCTCCTTTTTTCCGGTGCCGGTCTCCCCAGTGACCGCGGTGACGGTGACCAGTTTGGTGATATCGGTGCCGGAGTTGGTGATGAACTGCTTGGAGCCGTTGATCACCCAGTCGGAGCCATCCGCTTTCGCGGTCGTCTTGGTGGCGCCGGCATCGCTGCCCCCGCCGGCCTCGGTGAGCCCGAACGCACCGAGCGCCTTACCGCTGGCCAGCAGCGGCAGCCACTCCTGCTTCTGCGCGTCGTTTCCGAAGCGGTACACCGGCATCGCACCCAGTGAGACACCTGCTTCCAGGGTGATGGCGACGCTCTGGTCGACTTTGCCGAGTTCCTCCAGGGCCAGACACAAGGCGAAGTAGTCGCCCCCCATCCCGCCGTACTCTTCGGGGAACGGCAGTCCGAACAGCCCCATATCGGCCATCCCGGACACCACCTCGTACGGGAAGCTGTGTTCCTCATCGTGTTTGGCAGCGACGGGTGCGACGACGCTCTGCGCGAAGGAGCGCACGGTCTTGGCCAGCTCGGCGTAGTGGTCCGGCAGTGCGCCGGTCGAGAGATAGTCGCTCACGCTTGAGCCTCCTTTTCTGCAGCGATGATTCGGGCCAGCGGCTGGCCCACCTTGACCTGGTCGCCCACGGCGACGAGAAGTTCAACCACACCATCGACCGGCGCGGACAATGCGTGTTCCATCTTCATCGCCTCGACGGTGACCACGACGGTGCCGGAGGTGATCTTGGCGCCGTCGGTGACACCCACGGCGACAACAGAACCCGGCATCGGGCTGAGCAGTTCCGCATCTCCGGAGTGCTCGTCATCGGCGCGCACCGGGGACTCGCGGACCTCGCGCACGGCGATGGTCCGGTCCGGTCCGGTCAGCCAGATATGCGTGCCGTCGGCGGCCACCACATAGTCGGAACGCAATCCGTCCAGGGTGAGGCGCAGGTTGCGACCCCGACGAGTCGCGCCGATGCGGTAGGCGGCGCCGTGTTCGACCTCGGCCACCGCCGCGTGCGGGGTGCCGGTGACCCGCACATGGTCGACCCGATCCCCCGCACCAAGCCTGATGACGGTCGGTGCGTGGATACCGGTGCGCCAACCCGACGGCACCGACCACAGGCTGTCGGACGCCTGTGACCAGCGCTCCAGCCACCGGTAGGCGGCCGCGGCAATCAGTTCGTCGTCACTGGGTTGGGGCGCAACATAATCGGGTGTGCGCCGGTCGAGCAGGCCAGTGTCAAGCCGACCCGCCGCGACGTCCTCGTCGGCGAGCAGAAAGCGCAGGAAGTCGATATTGGTCGTCACGCCGAGCACGGCGGTCTCGGCGAGCGCGCGCTCCAGACCGCGTAGCGCAGTGGCCCGGTCCGGCCCGTGGGTGATGACCTTGGCCAGCATCGGGTCGTAGTCGCTGCCGACCACGGTGCCGGCGTAGATGCCCGAGTCGACACGGACCGTTCCGTCGCCGCCGGACGGTTCCACGACGTCGATGATCGTGCCACCGGTAGGGAGGAACCCATTGGCGGGGTCTTCCGCGTAGACCCGGGCCTCGATGGCGTGCCCGGCCAGATGAACGTCGTGCTGACTGAGGGGCAGCGTCGCGCCTGCGGCGATATGGACCTGCTGTTCGACGAGATCCACCCCGGTGACCAGTTCGGTGACCGGATGTTCGACCTGCAGGCGGGTGTTCATCTCCATGAAGAAGAACTCGTCGGGCGCATCCGCGGACACGATGAACTCGACGGTTCCCGCGCCGGTGTAGTTGACGCTGCGAGCCGTGTTGCAGGCCGCCTCGCCGATGCGTGCGCGGGTGGCGGCATCCAGCAGCGGGGACGGCGCCTCCTCGATGACCTTCTGGTGCCGCCGTTGCAGGCTGCATTCCCGCTCGCCGAGGTGGATGACATTGCCGTGTCCGTCGGCGAGCACCTGAACCTCGATGTGGCGGGGGCGCAAGACGAATCGTTCCAGGAACAGCGTGTCGTTGCCGAAAGCCGATGCTGCCTCACGGCGTGCGCTGGCCAGTGCGGCCGGGAGTCCCGCGGCGTCGTGGACCACCCGCATACCCTTGCCGCCACCGCCGGCGGACGGCTTCACCAGCACCGGGAAGCCGACCTCGGGTGCGCCTGCGACCAGGTCATCGTCGGTCAGCCCCGGCCGCGAAATGCCCGGAACCACCGGCACATCGAACTCGGACACCGCCGCCTTGGCGGCGATCTTGTCGCCCATGGTTCTGATGGCCGCCACCGGCGGGCCGATGAACACGATGCCGGCCGCATGCAGCGCGGCCGCGAATTCGGCGTTCTCGGCGAGGAATCCGTATCCCGGGTGCACCGCCTGTGCGCCGGTCCGCTGTGCGGCGGACACGATGGCGCTGATGTCGAGGTAGCTCTGCCGCGCGGATGCCGGACCGATCCGGACGGCGGTATCGGCTTCGCTGACGTGCCGCGCACCGGCATCGGCGTCGCTGTAGACCGCAACCGAGCGGATTCCCATGCCGCGCAACGTACGGATGACCCGCACCGCGATCTCGCCACGGTTGGCGACGAGCACCGTCCTGAACAGCTGAGTAGACATTTGATTCACATCCGGAAGACGCCGTAGGACACCGGCTCCAGCGGAGCCTGTGCGACAACTGACAAGGCAAGTCCCAGAACGGTTCTGGTGTCGGCGGGATCGATCACACCGTCATCCCACAGCCGTGCGGTCGAGTAATACGGGTTGCCCTGGCGTTCGTACTGTTCCCGGATGGGCACCTTGAAGGCCTCTTCCTGCTCCGGTGTCATATCTTGGCGCACGGTGGCCAGCACCGATGCCGCCTGCTCGCCACCCATCACCGAGATACGCGCGTTGGGCCACATCCACAGGAACCGCGGTGAATAGGCTCGCCCGCACATCGAGTAGTTGCCGGCGCCGTAGGAGCCGCCGATCACCACCGTCAGCTTCGGGACCCGCGCGCACGCCACCGCGGTGACCATCTTGGCGCCGTGTTTGGCGATGCCGCCAGCCTCGTAGTCGCGGCCCACCATGAACCCGGCGATGTTCTGCAGGAACACCAACGGTGTATTGCGCTTGTCGCACAGTTCGATGAAATGGGCGCCCTTGACCGCCGACTCTCCGAACAGCACACCGTTATTGGCGATGATGCCGACGGGATGACCGTGGATGCGGGCGAACCCGGTCACCAGCGTGGCGCCGTACTCGGCCTTGAACTCCGCGAATTCGCCACCTTGGGCCGGCGAAGCGCGGGGGGAAGGTCCGTCGACGACGCGGTTGATCACTTCGTGCACGTCGTAGGGCACCCGTGAATCGACCGGCACCACGTCGTAGAGCTCGGACTGTTCGGCGACCGGTTCGACGGTGGGCCGCACCTCCCACGGCGGATCGCGTCGGGGCCCCAAGGTGGCGATGATGCGCCGCACGATGCGCAGCGCATCGCGGTCATCGTGCGCCAGATGATCGGTGACACCGGAGGTTTTGGAGTGCAGGTCGCCGCCGCCGAGTTCCTCTGCGGTCACCACCTCACCGGTCGCGGCCTTCACCAGCGGCGGTCCGCCCAGGAAGATGGTGCCCTGATTGCGGACGATGACGGCCTCATCGCTCATGGCCGGCACGTAGGCCCCGCCGGCGGTGCAGGATCCGAGCACGGCCGCGATCTGCGGTATCCCTTGCGCACTCATGGTGGCCTGGTTGAAGAAGATCCGGCCGAAGTGCTCACGGTCGGGGAACACCTCGTCCTGCCGCGGCAGGAAGGCACCCCCGGAATCCACCAGATAGATGCAGGGCAATCGGTTCTGCGCGGCGATCTCCTGGGCGCGCAAATGCTTCTTGACGGTGATCGGGTAGTAGGTCCCGCCTTTGACGGTCGCATCGTTGGCCACGATCATGCACTCGCGCCCGGACACGCGGCCGATGCCCGCGATCAATCCCGCGCCCGGGCAGTCATCGTCGTACATGCCGTCGGCGGCCAGGGGTGCCACGTCCAGAAACGGGCTGCCCGGATCGAGCAGGCCGTCCACCCGGTCACGCGGAAGCAGCTTTCCGCGTCCCACATGGCGTTCTCGTGCCTTCTCCGGACCACCGAGCGCCACTGCCGCCAGCTTGGCGCGCAGTTCGGTCACCAGGGCGACGTGCGCGTCGCGATGTGTCATCGCTGAACCGTTTCCACTTGAGTTAATGACGACTAACTCATATGATGTTAATCGCCACTAACTCAAATGTCTATGGTGGGACGGAACCGGACATGACCACTGAGACTCCGCGCAGCAGGGCGAAATCCGATCGCAGAACACAGCTCGTCGCTGCCGCCGAACGACTGGTCGCCGAGTACGGCTATCTGTCGGTGCGCCTCGAGGACATCGGTGCGGCGGCAGGTGTCAGTGGTCCGGCGATCTATCGGCACTTTCCCAACAAGGAAGCCCTGCTGGTCGAATTGCTGGTCGGCATCAGCACCCGACTGCTCGCCGGGGCGCGCGAGGTTGTCTCGGCGGCTCCCGATGCCGGCGCCGCGCTGGACGGTTTGATCGACTTTCACCTCGACTTCGCCCTCGGCGAATCAAACCTGATCCGTATCCAGGACCGCGATCTGGGGCACCTCCCGCCGTCGGCCAAACGCCAGGTCCGCAAGGCGCAGCGGCAGTATGTCGAGATCTGGGTGGACGTGCTGAGACAGACTGATGATCGGCTGGACGAGACCGAGGCCAGACTGAAAGCACATGCCGTCTTCGGTCTGCTCAACTCGACCCCGCACAGCGTCAAAATGCCCAGTACAGACCATGCCTCCCGCAGCGCTCTGCGCGCCATGACAGTCGCCGCACTGGCCGTCGCACGCTGAGTTGCCCTCCGCTACACCGACCGATGGGTCGCAACCCATTGCCAGTCCGCGCGGGTAGCGTGTGAGCACATGAGGTGGCAATGACCGAATCTCCACGCAGAGACGAGCCGACGCAGCGGCTCGGCGGTGGCCAATCCGGCTATTCGGGCTATACCGATCCCGCCTATGCGGCCCAACCTCCGTACGGCGCACGTCCCACCGAACCGATGCCCGCCTACCCGGCCTATGGATACGACCCGTCCACCGGTCAATACGGAGGCGGTCAATACGGAGGCGGTCCGTACGGCCCGTACGGCGGACCCCCGCCCGCGGGTGGAGAACCCCCGGAACCTCCGGGCACACCACGCTGGCTGTGGATCGTCGCCGCCATCGCCGTGGTCACCGTCATCGGTCTGGTCATTGCACTGGTGATCGTCAACAGCTCACCCCAGCAGACCGTGGTCGCACCCGTGCCCACCCTCTCCGCTCCGACCATGTCCGAACCGACGGTGAGCACCACACCGCCGACCACGACGCGCCGCCCGACGACCACGCCCCGTCCCGTCGTCCCGCCGACCACCACACCTTCGGCGCCCGGCGGATCGGCAACCCCCGGCGTCACCGAGACGGTGACCTACGACGTCACCGGCCCGGGGCGGGCCATCAACATCACCTACGTCGACAATGGTGGTGTCCTGCAGACCGAGTTCAACGTGCTGCTGCCGTGGAGCAAAACTGTCAACCTGACTCAGCCGGCCAAGAACTCGGCCAGCGTCAGCATCATCAATGTCGGCCGCCAGGTGAACTGCTCGATCACCATTGCCGGCGCACAGATTCAGCAGCGCAAAGGGTCGGGCCTGACGATCTGCAGCCCCATCGGTTAGACCGCCCGGTCGACGCGAGGGGCGCGAACCCCCAGCATGAGAATCAGCCCCAGGCCGAGCACCACGCACAGTCCACCCATGCCGGCTCGGTCGGTGCCGAACGCGTCGATGAACACGAAGAACAGCCACGGCGCCAGGGGGGCGGCGGCCCGGCCGGTCGTGGTGTAGAGACCGAACGCGATGCCTTCCTTACCCGCGGTCGACATCCGCAGCATCTGGGTGCGCGCCGCCGACAGGGTCGGCCCGATGAACAGGCACAGCAGCAGCCCGCAGATCCAAAAGCCCAGCTGCCCCGACAACGTCATCAACGTCAGCCCGACGCCGATCATCAGCGTCAGCGCGGTGATGATCACCGGCTTGGCCCCGAACCGGTCGTCGAGCAGTCCGCCGGCCACCGCGCCGGCGGCCGCCACCAGGCACGCGCACACCCCGAACAGCAGCACGCTCGCCGGGGAGATGCCGTACACGTTGACGCCCAGCACCGCACCGAAGGTGAACACGCCGGTGAGCCCGTCCCGGAATACCGCGCTGGCCACCAGGTAGTACACGACATTGCGGTCCCGGTGCCATTCGCCGCGCACCTCACGCCACAACTCCCGGTAGGACGCGAAGAACCCGATCGAGCGGTAACCGCTGTCCGGCGGCGGTGAGGGCGCCGTGAACAGCAGCGGCAGCGCGAACGCCGCGAACCAAGCCGCAGTCAGCAGCATCGCGGCGCGGACATTCTGACCGTCATCGGTGGGCAGCCCGAGGATGCCGCCGTCCCCTGAGATGAATGCGACGTACGCGATCAGCAGCAGCCCGACGGTTCCGCCGTAACCGATCGCCAACCCGGCACCGGAGATGCGGCCGGAGTTCTTCGGTGTGGTGAGCTGGCCGAGCATCGCGTTGTAGGGCACGGTCGCCAGGTCATTGCAGGCCGCGGCCAGGGCCAGCAGGGCCAGCCCCGCGAACAGATAGTGGTAATCCGCCCGGATCAGACTCATGGATGCCGCGAGCATCACGACGACGCTGGTCAGCACCGCGAGCGCGCGACGACGTCGGTGCGGGGCGTTCACCCAGATGCCGGTGACCGGGGCCAACAGTGCCACGATGACACCCGCCACCATCAACGCCCGGCCCAGCCAGCTGGCCGGCGTCGTATCGCCGGGCAGATCTTCGCCGACCGCGCTGGTCAGATAGACGGAGAAGACGAAAGTCACCGCGATCGCGTTCAGGCCGGTGGCCCCGCAGTCGTAGAGAACCCACGAAAGAACCTGTGACCGCCGGGCCGGATCGGGCGCCGACCCGGGGCTGCTCATGGCCGCAACCCTAATGGCCCTTACGATTTCGGCATGCCCGTACCCGCGCCCCACCCCGACGCCCGCGCAGTCGTCACCGGTGCCTCCCAAGGCATCGGTGAGGCGCTGGCCCTCGATCTGGCCGCCCGCGGCCACCACCTGATCATCACCGCGCGCCGCGGTGACGTGCTCACCAAGCTCGCCGAACGGATCACCTCGCTTCACGGCGTGACCGTCGAAGTGCGGGCGGCCGACCTGGCCGACCCCGCCGCCCGCGACGTGTTGTGCGAGGAGTTGGCCGACCGCAACATCTCCATCCTGTGCGCCAACGCAGGGACGGCGACGTTCGGCCCGGTGGCCAAGCTGGACCCGGCCGGCGAGAAGGCTCAGGTTCAGCTCAATGCGCTTGCCGTGCACGATCTTTGCCTTGCCGTGCTGCCGGGGATGCTGGCACGCAAGGCCGGTGGCATCCTGATCTCCGGCTCGGTGGCCGGCAACTCCCCGATTCCCAACAACGCCACCTACGCGGCGACCAAGGCGTTCGCGAACACCTTCAGTGAGTCGCTACGCGGCGAGCTCAAGGGCACCGGGGTGCACGTCACGCTGCTGGCGCCCGGGCCGGTGCGCACCGATCTGCCCGATGTGTCCGAACAGTCCCTCGTCGAACGGCTGATCCCGGATTTCCTGTGGATCAACACCGAATACACCGCGAAGCTGTCACTGGACGGGCTGGAGAGCAACAAGATGCGCATCGTGCCCGGCCTGACGTCCAAGGCGATGTCGGCGGCCACCGGGTACGGCCCACGCGCGATCGTCACACCCATCGTCGGCGCGGTCTACAAGAAGCTCGGCGGCGACTA